>NZ_VYIX01000001.1:0-601977 GCF_009755885.1 Brachyspira sp. SAP_772
GTTGAGCTTATGAGAAAGACAGTTGGAGATAAAATAGGAGTAAAAGCTTCAGGCGGAATAAAAACTTATGAAGATGCCATAAAAATGATAAATGCTGGTGCTAATAGAATAGGTACTAGTAATGGTGTCACTATAATGAAGTCTTTAAAGTAATTTCTTTAATAAAATAAAAAATCAAGGATTATTGTAAATGGAATATAGAGAGCCTAAAGCATTCTATGATGAAGAAGCTTTTAATAAGGGGTTATTGCAGTATCATATAAAATTAAAAAAGGGTGATGTTGCAAGATATGTTTTACTTCCTGGAGATCCTAAAAGAGTTGAGTATATAGCAGGCTTTTTAGAAGATGTAGAGTTTAAAGCTGACTATAGAGAATATGTTACAGTTACAGGCAAATATAAAAATATTCCTGTAAGTGTAACTTCAACAGGTATAGGAGGTCCCTCTGCTTCTATAGCTATGGAAGAGCTTATAAAGGTGGGTGCTGATACTTTTATAAGAGTAGGCACAGGCGGAGGGCTTAGTTTAAAAGTGAAGCCCGGAGATTTAGCTATTGCTCAGGCCGCTATAAAAGATGAGGGCACTTCTTTAGAATATATACCCTTTGAATATCCTGCTATTGCTAATACAGATATAGTGTTTGCTTTAAGAGATGCGGCAAAGTTAAAAAATTATAATTATCATATAGGTGTTGTTCATAGTAAAGATTGTTTTTATGGTGAGTTAGAACCAGAGAATTCTTTTTTTAGAGAGAGGTTTGAAAATAATCTTAAATATTATACATTATGCGGGGCTATAGTTTCAGAGATGGAATGTGCGGCGCTTTTTTCTTGTGCAGCTATTAGAAATGTGAGGGCTGGCGGAATTATGCATGTTGTAGAGAACACTATGATAGAGAGAATGGGTACGCATTTAAACTATTCTTCAAACATAGATAATATGATTTTAACTGCATTAGAAGCTATAGTATTATTAGAAAAGAGAGGGTAATATATTTTATGTCTAATACAAAAAATGCTTTGCCAAAACCTTTTTTTATAGAAGATGAGAATTTAGTTCATCATTTAAAATTAAAAAAAGGCGATGTTGGAAGATATGTTATAATGCCCGGAGATCCTAAAAGATGCGTAAAGATAGCAAAGAGGTTTGATGATGCTAAACTAGTAGCAGATTTTAGAGAATATGTTACCTATACTGGTTATATAAATGGAGTTAAAGTTTCTACTACATCTCATGGTATAGGAGGCCCTTCTACAGCTATAGCATTAGAGGAGCTTATAAAGGTGGGGGCTGATACTTTTATAAGAGTAGGCACTTGCGGCGGAATGAATATGAATGTACTTCCAGGTGATGTTGTAATAGTTAATGGTGCTATAAAGGTTGGTGGTACTATGAGAAACTATATACCAGATGAGTTTCCTTGCGTTCCAAATATAGATGTATTAGATGCTATGATTGATGCTTCAAAAAAACTCAATATAAAAACTCATACAGGTATTGTTCAATGTAAAGATGCTTTTTATGCACAGCATGCTCCAGAGAGTATGGCAGTTGATAAAGAGCTATTATATAAATGGGAATCATATATAAAGGCAGGATGTTTGGCTTCAGAGATGGAGTCTGCTGCACTTTTTGCAGTTGGAGCTTCTAAGGGTGTGAGAACAGGTGCTTCTATGCTTGTGCTCCATAATCAAGAAAGAATAAAAAATGGTATAGATGATCCAAAAAATTACACAGGAGAAGAGGCTATAGATTTGGTTATAGAATCTATTAAAGTTTTGATAGATAATGATAAAAAATAAAATTGGCTTTAATAAAAATTAAGCAATAAATATTCTAGAAAAATAGGAGAAAATATGAAGAAACTTTTATGTTTATTAATTTCAGCGTTGATATTATCTTGCGGAAGCGGCGGTAAGGGTTATGAATTAGCTTTGATTACTGATGTTGGTACTATAGATGATAGATCTTTTAACCAAGGGTCTTGGGAAGGTTTAAAAAAATATGCAGAAGAGAACAAAATTTCTCACAAATATTATCAGCCTTCAGAAAAGTCTACTGATGCATATGTTAATGCTATAGATTTAGCTGTTGCTGGTAAGGCTAAAGTTATAGTTACACCTGGATATTTATTTGAACCTGCAGTATATAAAGCACAAGATACTCATCCTGATGTTAAATTTATACTTTTAGATGGTACTCCTCAAGATGGTACTTATACTGATTTTAGAATAGAAAGCAATGTTTATTCAGTATTTTATGCAGAAGAGCAAGCTGGTTTCTTAGCTGGTTATGCTATAGTAAAAGAGGGATATACTAATTTAGGTGTTATGGCTGGTATGGCTGTACCTGCTGTTATAAGATTTGGTTATGGTTTTGTACAAGGTGCTGAATATGCATCTCAAGAATTAGGATTAGCTAAAGGAAGAGTGAGAATTAATTATACTTATGTTGGAAACTTTAATCCTACTCCAGAAAATCAAACACTTGCTACTTCTTGGTATCAAAGCGGAGTACAGGTAATATTTGCTCCTGCGGGTGGTGCAGGAAACTCAGCTATGGCTGCTGCTGAACAAAATAATGGTCTTGTTATAGGGGTTGATGTTGACCAGAGTGCAGAATCTCCAACTGTTATTACTTCTGCTATAAAGATGCTAGGAGGATCTGTTTATGATGCTATAGATGCTTATTATAATGACAATTTCCCTGGCGGACAATCTGTTGTACTTGATGCTAAAGTTAATGGTGTAGGTCTTCCTATGGAAACTTCTAGATTTAAAAATTTTACTAAAGACAATTATGATGCTATATATCAGCAATTAGTTGCTGGAAATATAAAACTTCTTAAAGATACTGATGTTGATTCTGTTAATAAACTTCCTTTAAATATTGTTCAAGTTAATTTTATACAGTAAAAAATTTGTTTTATATAAAAGGGATACCTTTTGATTAGGTATCCCTATATTTTAGGAGGGATGTATTGTGGAATATGTAGTTGAGATGTTAGGCATTACTAAGAGATTTAAGGGAATAGTAGCTAATGATAACATTACCATACAATTAAAAAAGGGTGAAATACATGCTTTGCTTGGTGAAAATGGTGCGGGTAAATCTACACTTATGAGCGTACTTTTTGGACTTTATAAGCAAGAAGAGGGTATTATTAAGGTTAACGGAAAAGAAGTTAATATTGATAACCCTAATACGGCAAATGCTTTAGGTATTGGTATGGTGCATCAACATTTCAAGCTTGTTCATAATTTTACTGCTTTAGAAAATATTATGCTTGGGGTAGAAACTGTAAAAAATGGTGTGCTTCAAGTAGATGATGCTAGAAAAAAGGTTATGGAATTAAGTAAGACTTATGGGCTTGAAATTTATCCTGATGCTATTATTAGTGATTTAACTGTTGGAATGCAGCAGAGAGTTGAAATATTAAAAATGCTTTATAGAGACAATGAAATACTTATCTTTGACGAGCCTACCGCAGTACTTACTCCTCATGAAATTGAAGAACTTATGAAGATAATGAAATCTTTAACAAAAGAAGGTAAATCTATACTCTTTATTACTCATAAATTAAATGAAATAAAAGAAGTTGCTGATAGATGTTCAGTGCTTCGCAAAGGAAAATATATTGGCACTATTGATGTTAAGACTACTACAAAAGAAGAGATGTCTGAGATGATGGTTGGAAGGAAGGTTGCTTTGGTAGTAGAAAAGACAGAAGCTAAGCCAAAGGATGTAATATTATCTGTTAAGGATTTGAATGTTAAATCTCCGCATAGTGAAAAAAATATAGTAAAGAATGTTTCTTTTGATGTACGTGCGGGAGAGATAGTGTGTATTGCTGGTATTGATGGAAATGGTCAGACTGAGCTTATATATGCTTTAACAGGGCTTATGGATATGTATAGCGGAAGTGTTAGTTTGAATGGAAAGGATATTACTAATTTATCTATAAGAAAAAAGACATTAAGCGGTATAGGGCATATTCCTGAAGATAGGCATAAACATGGACTTGTACTTGATTATACGCTTGCTGAAAACACTATACTGCAAACTTATTTTACTGACAGATTCCAAAAAAATGGATTTTTGAAATTTAAAGAAATAGAAGATTATGCTAATGGACTTATAAAAAGATTTGATATAAGAAGTGCTGAAGGGGCTAAAACTTTTGCAAGGAGCATGTCTGGAGGTAATCAGCAAAAGGTAATAGTGGCAAGAGAAATAGACAGAAATCCTGATTTGCTTATAGCGGTTCAGCCTACTAGGGGATTGGATGTTGGAGCTATTGAATATATACATAAAGAGTTAATAGCACAGAGAGACAGCGGAAAGGCGGTACTTCTTGTATCATTAGAACTTGATGAAGTTATGAATTTGAGTGATAGGATACTTGTTATATATGAAGGTGAGATTGTAGCTAATGTGATAAATAATAAAGATATTACTATAAATGAATTAGGTTTATATATGGCTGGTTCTAAAAGGAGTGCTTAATGAGCAGTAATTTAAAAGATAAATTAGCAAATGTTTTAGAGAAAGAAGGTTTTGTAAATATCTTTTCATCTTTTCTTGCTATCATTATAGGTTTACTTTTAGGGCTTATAATACTTCTTGTAAGTAATGTGGGCGAAGCTTTTCCTGCTTTTATGACTATACTTTCTGGAGGTTTTTCTGGTGGCACAAGGGGTATAGGTCAGGTTATATATACAGCTACTCCTTTAATACTCACAGGGCTTTCTGTTGGTTTTGCTTTTAAAAATGGACTTTTTAATATAGGAGCTCCCGGTCAATTTATTATAGGGGCTTATGCTGCAGTGTTGGTTGCAATTAAATGCACATTCTTTCCTCCTGCTATTCACTGGATTATCGCTTTAATTGCATCTTTTATAGCTGGCGGTTTATGGGCTTATTTACCCGGACTTCTTAAAGCAAGGTTTAATGTTAATGAAGTTATTTCAAGCATTATGATGAATTATATTGGTATGTATCTTACTAATTATTTAGTTACATTAACAGTTTATGATATGCTTAAAAATCAATCGCAAAATATTCCTCCTTCTGCTACATTACCGGGTATGGGGTTAGATGTATTATTTAGAGGCTCTAGTGCTAATGGCGGTTTTTTTGTGGCTGTTATTGTTGTTATTATAACTTATATAATACTTTCTAAAACTACATTTGGCTTCGAGCTTAAGGCTTGCGGATTAAACAAAGATGCCAGCAGATATGCAGGAATTAATGAAAAGAGAAATATTGTGCTTTCTATGGTGATAGCTGGTGCTTTAGCTGGGCTTGGCGGAGGACTTCTTTATTTATCTGGTATTGGTAAGCATATTGAGGTTATTGATGTACTTGCTGAAGAGGGTTTTATGGGAATACCTATTGCATTACTTGGTCTTTCTCATCCTATTGGTATTTTGATTGCGGGGCTTTTCATTGCTCATATTACTGTTGGCGGATTTTATATGCAGGTTTATGATTTTACACCTGAGATAATAGAGATGATTATTGCTTCTATCATTTATTTTAGTGCTTTTGCTTTGCTTTTTAAATCTATTGTTGGATTTATATCTAAAAAAGTAAATAAAAATAGAGAGACAAATGCTAATGAGTAAAAATGCAATGAGTAAAAGACAAATAAAAAGGAGTTTTCAATGGATACAATTTATTTTTTAGTACAGCAGACTATGTTTTTTTCTATTCCTCTTTTACTTGTTGCTTTAGGGGGAATGTTTTCTGAGAGGAGCGGGGTTGTTAATATTGCTCTTGAAGGAATAATGATAATAGGTGCTTTCGCGGGAATATTTTTTATAAGCAGGCTTGGGCCAAATTTCCCTCCTGTTGTTACATTATTTTTGGCTATGATTATATCTGCTTTAGCGGGTATTATATTTTCTCTTTTTCACGCTTATGCTGCTATTAATATGAGTGCCGATCAAGTTATTAGCGGTACTGCTTTAAATATATTTGCTCCTGCTTTTGCTATATATGTTACAAGAGCTATACAAACTGTTCAGCAAATAAGTTTTGTTAATAATTTTAGAATAGAGTCTGTGCCTATACTTGGAAGTATTCCTGTTATTGGCAATTTATTATTCAAAAATACTTATATAACAACTTATATAGGCTTTGTTATACTTGCTTTATCTTGGTTTGTTCTTTATAAAACAAGATTCGGCCTTAGGCTTAGAAGCTGCGGAGAGCATCCTCAAGCTGCTGATTCTGTGGGTATTAATGTTTATAAAATAAGATATATTGGTGTTGCTATTTCAGGTGCTTTGGGCGGACTTGGAGGATTAGTATTTATTATACCTACTTCTACAAACTTTAATGCTACAGTTGCAGGATATGGATTTTTGGCTTTGGCAGTATTAATATTTGGTCAATGGAAGCCTATTAAAATACTTTATGCTGCTTTTTTCTTTGGGCTTATGAAAACACTTGCTTCAGCATATTCTGGTATACCTTTGCTTGCTAATTTGCCCATATCAAACAGCATTTATAAAATGATACCTTATATTGCTACTTTAATTGTACTCTCATTTACTTCTAAAAGCTCTCAAGCCCCTAAAGCTTCTGGAGTGCCTTATGATAAAGGAGCAAGATAATAATATTATTATTTTAGATAATATTTTATTATTAATTAAATAAGTAGTATTTTAATAAATATTAAGTAGTTTCTCTTTCTATTAGATGCGGTTCAAATACTATGTGGCTAGCAGTATCTTTTTTATTTTTTATATTTTCAATGATTATGTTTGCTATTTTTTTGCCTACTTCTTTGGAAGGAATTTCTACAGAAGTTATTGCAGTTTCAAGCCAAGCCCCTATATAATTGCCTGTTAAACTGATTATTTTTATTTGCTGTGGTACTTTAATTTTTTTATTTTTTAAAGCCCTCATTACTCCTATTCCTTGCATATCTGTTGATACTAATATTCCATCTATATTTGGGTTTGTTTCTAATAAATTATAAACAGCATTATAACTGCCTTCTAAAAAATCAAGAGCCGTTATTTCTGCAACATTTTCTTGATAATTATTTTCTGCTATTGCTTTCTTATATCCATCATATCTTTCTTTATATGGTATTATATCTTTAGACCCATTTATTAATCCAATATTTTTACATCCTTTAGAGATTAAATATTTAGTACCATCATAACCAATGGTTTCATAATTTGCTGCTACACTAGATATGGTATTATCATATTTCCTTATTATTTGAATTATTGGTATTCCTCTTTTATGTATTTCTTTTATTAATTTTTTATTTTTTCCGCAAGAAGCTATTGCTATTGCATCCACAAAACCTTTGCTTAAATGTTTTAAACAATTAGCTTCTATAGAAGGGTCATCTTGAGTATTTGATATTATGGTGTTATAACCAAGTTTTCTGCATTCTATTTCTATGTAATATGTTATATCTGCAAATATATTTAAAGATATGCTTGGAACTATTACAGCTATAGTTTTACTTTTTCCTTCTCTTAAATTTTTAGCTAACAGATTTGGGCTATAATTAAGTTGCTTAGCAGCATTTAATATTCTTAATTTAGTTTCTTCCTGAACGTATGATTTTCCATTTAATGCTCTTGATACAGTACTCACATCAACATTTGCTAGCTTAGCAACATCTTTTAACGTACTCATATTATTCCTAATTTTTTTTAATAAAATAATTCGGAATAAAGTATATAATATAATTTTGATATGTCAAATATATAGGGAGTATGTTAATATTACCCCCTATATATTTTTTATTTATTATTAGAATAGGTCTAGTATGGATTTTGCAAATTGAGGAAAAGAATTTTTTAATGCATATAATGTCATAAATAATGCAAACAAATAACTTATAGTCATACATATTTGTAATATAATAGGTTGTTTATAGCCTTCGTTTATATCCTTACGCCATATTAATAATACAATAAATAATCCCGCTACAGGAGTTGCTACAGATGTTGCAACATTTGCTAAATATATAAGCTGCACAGGAGAACCATTATATAAAAAACATATAATAGAGCATACTATTATTAAAATCATAGATTCTATTTTTACCATTTTATTTTCTAATTCTACTGGCTTATTAAAACCTGCATTTAGAAGTACTATACTTCTTTGAGTATTTCCAAGTAAAGAAGAAAAAGCTCCCCCTAATAAAGCAATACCCATAATATATTTTGAAGCATTTCCTAATATTGGTATTAAAAGTTCTGCTAATTGTTCTGGGGCTTTTATTGTTTTTCCTTCTGGGAAAAGCACTATTGCACCTACAACCATTATAGCTCCGCTAATTAGTACTATTAATAATATATGTGCTATTGTATCAACTAAAACCACTCCATTAAAAAAATCTTCTTTTTTCCATTTCTTTTCTTTTCCAAGATAAGTACCGTATACGCCAGTATTTACAGAAGCATTGGTACTAATAAAACCTAAAGCCATAGCCATACTTCCAGCAGGCAATGTCCAATGAGTGACTCCATAAAAAGTTTCTTTTATATTTGGTCCCCCGCTTCCTATTAAAGTTACGTAGAATGATATTACCATTCCTAATATGCATAATGTTATTCCTTTTTCAACTTTTGAATAAACATTCCTAGAAAAATAGCAATATCCCATCACACATATCATTATAATAGAACCTAATTTCCAATTTAAATTAAATAAAAGATTAAACCCTGTACCAGTACCCGAGATGTTTCCTATAGTAAAAAACATGCATGATAAAAAAGTAGCAAAGCCTACAAATCCCGAAGCAAAAGCTCCATAATATTTTCTAATTGCATGTAAAGAAGGAAGACCTGTTAATGTAGAAATTCTATATATTGTAAGTATGAAAGAACAGCCCATAAATATAATTGGAATTAAAAGCCATATAAGTTTATATCCATATTTTGCACCTATCATAGCAGCTGTAGTAATTGCCCCGGGTCCTATAACAATACCTGTAGATATAATGGCACTAGGTCCTATTCTTTTTAAGAGTTCTTTAATTGGAAGTAATTTTACATCATTAATATTATCCATTTAATCACACTCCCTTAAAGCTCTGAAATAGTTGGAATTTCAGAGCTTTATGCATATTATAATTATTATAATGTTACATTTGGAACTTTACTTTTTGCCAAAGCATTTTTAATTATATCTTTTTCTTCCTGACATAAAGGTAGTACAGGTCTTCTCATTAAAGCAGATTTAAATATTCCTCTTTGTACTAAAGTCTCTTTTAATCTAGCATGAGCCTCACCTGAAGGTTGACCCTCTCCATATATAGCTTGAGAAATAGGGTAGATTAAATCATCGTATTTTTTTATTTCTGCATAATTTTGTGCTTTTACTGCTTTCCAAGCTTCTGTTATTAATTCTGGAATACAGCCTGCAAATCCTATTAATGCACCATCTACTCCAGGGAACATAGAACTTAATAAAGTTTCATCATGGCATGTTATTAAAGATATATGAGGAGCTTTTTCTCTAAGTTCTCTTATATCATGTTCATATTTTGGCATTACTCTTGTACCCATTTTTATACATTTTACATGTTCTATCTTATTAGCCATTTCGATTAAAGTTTCAACAGGATAAAATGCTTTTGTAGTTGCAGGATAAAGGTGTATAATAATATCTATATCGGCTCCTTCTGCTACATCTTTTACGTATTCAAAAGGTGCTCTAGGGTGCATTCCAAATCTTAACCACATATGAGGAGGCATTAAAAGTATACCATCAGCACCAGCTTCTTTAACCTCTTTAGCCATTTCTATAGATTCTATAGTGTTTTCACAGTTTATTCCTGATATAATAGTAACTTTATCTCCTACCTCATCAGCTACTATTTCTACTACTCTTTTTCTTTCGCTTCTTCTTAATGAAGTTATTTCTCCTGTGTGTCCGTTACAAACTAAACCTTTTATTTCATCAAAAGATGCTAACCATTTAACATATTTTCTTAATTCAGGCTCGTTAATACTATAATCATCATTTAATGGTATTGATATTGCTGGAAATATAGTTTTCCAATTTTTTTGTTTTGACATAAGAAACTCCTTAAAATTAAATATATTCTACAAACGTTTGTATACTTTATAGTATATACAAACGTTTGTAGAAATCAACATATAATTTGTTTTTTTTATAAAAAATTAATTTTTTTTTATATTTTCAATAAAACTAAAATATACTTGAATTAGATTTTTTTTATGGTATTATATAAAGTATGCGTAATATAAAACTAATAGCCACAGATTTAGACGGTACACTTCTTAATAATGATAGTGAGATAAGCGATTACAATAGAGATGTATTAAAAGATTGCATTAATAATGGTATAGAGCTTATATTAGCTAGCGGAAGACCTTTTGATGGGCTTAAAAGATACAACAAATATTTAGACAATAATAATTATTCTATAGTTTGTAATGGTTCTGTTATTACTGATAGTGAAGGAAATATTGTATATAATGAAGTTATTAAAGAAAATGATGTATTGTATTTAATGGATATTGCTAAAAGCTATGATGTTTATTTGCATGTTTACAATGGCAATCAGTATATAGTTTCTCAAGAGGATATATATTTCAAAAATTATGCAAAAAAAGAAAATATTACTGATGTTGTAATAGGATTCGATTTACTTGACAATTATAATTTTAGTAAGATGCTATTTATTGGTGAGAACAATGTGCTTTCTAATCTTGAAACTTATATAAGAGAAAATCTTGATGTTCACACTTCATTTTCGCATCCTAATTTTTTAGAGGTTTTAGCTTCTGGTATAAATAAGGGCAGTGCTTTAAAATGGTTATGCGATAAGAAGGGCATTGATAGAAAAAATGTTATAGCTTTTGGAGATAATTATAATGATATAGAGATGATTGAGTTTGCGGGTATTGGGGTTGCTATGGAGAATGCTGAGGATATTTTAAAACAAAGAGCTGATTATGTTGCTTTGTCTAATGAAGATGATGGATTAGGAAAGTTTTTGGAGGAAATTATTTAATTATGAACAACAATATAAAGTTAATAGCTACCGATTTAGATGGTACTCTTCTTAATGAAGATAAAAAAATAACAGATTATAATAAAAATATTATAACTAAATTGATAGATAGAGGAATTGATGTTGTAATTTCTACAGGAAGACCTATATCTGCTATGCATTTTTTTTATGAAGAATTAAAAAATAATAATGAATCTATAGTATTCAATGGGGCTATGGTTGTTGATAATAATTTTAATTGTATTTTTAGCAATCCTTTAAAAAAAGATATAGCAAAGAAAATAATAAATCTTTATAAAGAAAAATATATAAAAGATGCTTCATTAATTATATATTCTATAAAAGAATATATAGTTGCAAAAGATAATTTTAAATTTCAAACTCATACAGAAAAAATTGATAAAAAAAATAAAATAATAGGTTTAGAAAATTTTAATTATAATATTGAAGTTCAAAAGATGGTCATACTCGGAGAAACTGATATGTTGGAAGAGATACAAAAAACAATTGATAATTTATTTACAGTTCACACTTCTTTCTCTGAGCCTCATTTTTTAGAGATACTTTCAGAAAATACAAATAAGGCTAATGCTTTGAAATGGTTATGCGATAAGAAAGGTATTGATAGAAACAGTGTAATGGCTTTTGGAGATAATTATAATGATTTAGAGATGATTAAGTTTGCAGGTGTTGGTGTTGCTATGGGTAATGCTGAGGATAATGTGAAAAAGAATGCTAAGTATATAGCAGATACCAATAATAATAATGGTGTAGGAGTATTTTTAAAAGATTTCTTTAATCTATAGATAATGAAATTAATTTTATATCTGAAACTTCATGCAAAAAATTTGTAAATAAATTAAATAATATAGGGTCTAATTTTATTTTATTGGTTATAAGATTATCTCTCATGTTAATTAATACATCTTTTAAATTTTCTTTTTTCTTTGAATTCATAAAAACTAATACATCATAAGTATCTAATATCTCTAATATTTTAGAAGGTACATAAGCTAATGCCTCACCATTAATAATATCTTCTGCTTCAAAAGATAGTATATGTTCTTGATCTTTTTCAGTTGAGAATTTATTTATCAAACTGTTTGAAGAATATCCATAATAATCATGATGAAGTCCTACCAATAAAGAAATATCATCTTTAAATTTTAAAGTTTTCTTTATAAAGTTATAAGCTTTTAATGCATGCAGGTCTTGATTATTGTCTGTATCTCTTAGAAAGTTATTCATAGGTACTGAATCAAATATTTTAAGTAGTGATATATCATGATATAATGAGCCTATAGCAAAATATATTATTTCTGAATCTGTAAATTTTCTAATACCTAGTTTAAATACATTTTCTAAATTTTCTGTAGATATATCGCTGTAAAAATTACTAGTAACTTTTCTATATATTTCTCTATATTTATTTTTATAATCTAATCTTAATTTGTTTCCTAATCCTTTCACAAATTCTCTGTTATAATAATGCAAAAAATCAATCATCATTAAACAAACTCTATTACTATGTGATAGCATGTTAATATCTTGTAAATCATTATACGCATTAAAAATATAATTATAAATATACTCTTTTTCCAAATAATAAACTATATTCCTCATTATATGATAAAGATACATCTCTTTTCCATTAATTTTATTACTCTCAACAGTAGAATTTCCTATATTTTTTATATATTTAATAAAATCTGTTCTAATAAGAATGCCTATATCTGTTAATATTTGATCTATTAATAAAACTATTTCATTATTGAGTTTTTTATTTGATTTGAAAAGTTCTTTTAATCTATTTAGTTTAACATCTAATAATAAAAATTTTTCATCACTTTTTTCTTTGGAAATCTCTCTCAATGTATTTAAGTTTTTATTCTTTAAATTATTTGAATAAGGTATACAGTTTAAATAAATATGATAAAAATATTCAGCTTCATTAAATATTTCTTTTTCAAATATTTCTTTTTCATCTAATAATACATTTGTGTAAAATCTTGAGTTTTTTAATAAAATATTATTATTCTTTATTTCTTCTATAAATATATCAATAGCCTTACCTTCAAAATGAGTAACTATTCCATTCATATTTTGGCATTTTATAGTAATGTCATCATTATATATTTTGGTCTTTGCTCTTATTATGGTTTCAAATTCTATTTCATAGTATTCATTATCCATAATTTATTCCATTATATTTAAATTTCTTCTAAAGGAAGCTAATAAAGTTTAGCATAAACTATATAGCCATAATATTTTTTATATTATGGTAGAATACTTCGTATATATTTTAGGATAGATTGCTAACAGATAAAATTATAAATAATACAATTAACTTCCTCATGACTCCTATTATATGATATAGCTATAAAAAAACAATTCTTTATTACAATTAAATTTTTGATTTATTTTATTATTACATTTTTTATTATATATAATTACAGTTGATAATTTTTTTGTAAATTTATAATATTATATAAGCATATAACATATACAAATAATGGTGTAGGTGTTTTTCTAAAAGATTTCTTTAATTTGTAACATTTAATTTTATTTGATATGTTTCAGATAGATAATCAATAAATAAATCCAAAATAATAGGGTCTAATTTTATTTCTTCTGCCATTAGTTTATCTTTTATATATATTAATACATCTTCAACTTTTTCTTTTTTCTTTGAGTTCATAAAAACTAATACATCAAATATATCTGCTATTTCTAATATTTTTGAAGGCACATAGGCATATACTTCGCCTTTTATAAAATCTTCTGCTTCAAATGACAATATATTATCTGGATATTTATTATTTAAAAATTGTTTTATAAGATTATTTTTTGAATATCCATAATAATCATGATGAAGTCCTACTAATAATGATACATCATCTTGAAAGTTTAAAGTTTTCTTTATAAAGTTATAACCTTTTAATGCATGTAAGTCTTGATTGTTATCTGTATCTTTTAGGAAATTATTCATAGGTACTGAATCAAATATTTTTAATAAACCTATATCATGATATAAAGCTCCTATAGAAAAATTAACTATTTCAGTACTGCTAAACTTTCTTATTCCAAATTTAAATACTCTTTCTAAATTATCTATTGGTATATCGCTTCCAAAATGTGATGTTATTTTTTTATATTTATCTATATATTTATTTTTATATTCTAATCTTAATTTATTTCCTAATCTATTTTTAAACTCTTTATTATAATAATGCATAAACTCCATCATCATTAAAGCAGTTCTATTGCTATGTGATATCATATTAATATCTTGAAAATCAGCATTATCAAAAATATAATTAAAAACTCGATTATGCTCTAAATAAGAAACAATGCTGCTCATTATATGATAAATATACATATCTTTTTTATCCACTTTGTTCCCTATAGCAAGAGATTTTTTTATAGCTTGTATATATTTGATAAAATCAGTTCTTATTAATATTCCTATATCGCTTAATGTTCTATCTATTAAGTACAATGTATCTAAATTTATTTTTTTTGTAGATTTAAATATAGATTTTAATTTATCAACATTTGTCTCTAAAAATAAGAAACGTTCTTCAGATTTTTCTTTGCATATTTTATTTAAAGTTTCATTATTTTCATCTTTTAGTTTATTAGAATAGGGTATACAATTTAAATAAATACGGTAAAAATATTCAGCTGCATTAAATTTTTCTTTATTGGGGATTTCTTTTTTATCTAATAATACACTTGTGTAGAATTTTGAATTTTTTAGTAAAAGATTATTCTTTTTTATTTCATCTATAAATATATCAATAGCTTTACCTTCAAAATAAGTAACTATTCCATTCATGTTTTGGCATTTTATAGTAATATCATCATTATATATTTTTATCTTTGATCTTATTATGGTTTCAAATTCTATTTCATAGTATTTATCCATAATTTATTCCATCATATTTAATATTTCTTCTATATGCTTTAATTGTCTATCTGCTGTTTTATTATAATCTATTTCTCCAAGTGCTATTTTGTATGCTTTGTCTATTAAATTATCCATTTCTAGCTTTGATTTGTTTTTCATTACTTTTTGAGCCAATTCCTTAGTAATTATCCATCTTTCTTTAGCTAGATTATAAAAATAAACAGCATATTCAAAGCTCTTTTTTATATCTTCATCAAACTGCGAATTATAAAAATAATAATTTTCTTTATCGTAAAGACCTGCTAAATATATGTAATTTTGAGTGATTAGATAATTAAATTGCATATGCATAAGATCTTTATATTTAGTATAAGCTTCTTCTGTTTCTATTATAGTTAATGCTCTATTTACAAAATCAAATGGTGCGTTTAATGCTCTTTCTAAATAATCCACATTTCTAAGCAAATCATATTCAGCATAATATGAAGGAAGCGAATAAAGTCTATAATAATCTTCAGCATAAACTATATATCCATAATCTTTTTTTTCTATTATGGTTGAGCGTTTCATATCTATTTTAGGGTATAGATTACTTATAGATAAAATTATAAATAATATAATTAATTTTTTCATATATCTTATTATATGATATCGGTATAAAAAAACAATTCTTTATTATAATTAAATTTTTGATTTATTTTATTATTATTCTATTTTTTTGTTATATATAATTACAGTTGATAATTTTTTTATAAGTTTATAATATATGTATATGAGAAGATTTTTATTATTAATATTTATTATAATTGTTATTCTTTCTTATAATTTGTTTTCATATATAGAGGAGAATACTAATTTTGACAATATAACAGAAGAAAACACTAATCATTTTTTTGATAGTTATTTAATTATTAGAAAAAGTGACATTAAATCTTCTAAGTCAAAAAACCTAGCAGAGATTATAAAAGAGTTTAGCAATATTAATATAAAAAATAAAAAAGTATATTCTCAGTCCGCTTTTATAATTAATGGTACAAGATTAAATAATGAAGAGAAGAAGATATATTTATTTTTGTATGATAAAAATAATATAGATTCTATTGATATAAGATATAATATTTATGATGGAAATATAGTTTATAATATAATTACTTCCAGATATTCTCAGGGTGAAGAATTGATTTATAAAAACATATTAGAAAATGTTTCTTTAGACTTTACAAATGAAAAAATAACTTATAAAAAAATAGAAACAAATTCAAGCAAAACTTATGGTAATTTAAATGTGTTGAATTACAAAATAAAAAAAGATGATAATTCACTCAATTTTAAATTAGATACATCTGGAGAGGAGAAAGGTTTTAGCGGAAGGAAGAGTAAGAATGCAGATTTAAGAACATATTTAAAAAGCGATGTAAGTTTTAATTTGAAACCCATTGATGAGATAAGCTTTACTGGTAAATATTTTTTAGATTTGCAAACAGATATTGGTTTACTCGGACAAAATGAAACAAATAATATAAAAAATCAGAATATATATCAAGGCGGAACTTTTGGAGTAAAACTTAAACCTGTTGATTTTATAATAATAGAAAGCATGTATTTTGTAACAAGCAAAAGAGATACTTTAACTATTACAAATAATAAATACTTAATGGCACAAGGAAATAAAACAACCATTACTTTTAATATACCATTAGCTTCTATCAATTCGAGTATTAGATTAAAGGGAAATTATTCTTATCTTTATGGAGAAAATACATATAATTTAAGTGTTAATAATAATTCACTTCCCGGTCTTCCAAAGCATCAATTTAATACTTCTGTAGAATATGTTTATGGTATTAATTTAAATTATGAATATGCTTTGATGTTTAATGTTCAGTATATAGGAGATGATTATAATAATACTACTAAAAGTGATATGACTAAATCTTATACCACTTTTGATTTGATATCTTCTTTTAATTATAAAAAGACAGTTTCTTTAAAATATGGAATAAAAAATATTCTAGATGTAAAATATGAAACTATAAAGGGCTATCCTATATCGAGTAGGGAGTATTTTGCTGATATTACAGTAGTTTTTTAATTAAATATTAATACATGAAAAGTTAGGTAGCTTGCAAATAAACACCATAAAATATAAGGTATCAATATATAACTTGCTGCTTTAGATATAGTTTTAAATTTCATCATTGTAATTATAATGAGTATATCTAAAATTATTATTTCTATAAAACCAAATAACGGACTTTTTAAACCAAAGAATATATAAGTCCAAAACATATTTAAAATAAATTGAACGATAAAAAGAAATATATAATTTTTAATATTTTTCTTTATTTCTAAATCTTTTTCATCTATATATTTATTAATTATAATTGCTATTGATATACCCATTAAAATATATAATATACTCCAAGCTATGGGAAATATTATATTTGGAGGGTTTAGAGGAGATCTATTTAGAGAATTATACCATGAGAAATTATCAGCTTTAACAGATATTCCAGCTAAATATCCCATAAATAAACAAATTGCAATAGTTATAATAGGAATTATAAAGTATCTTTTTTTCATTTTATACTCCTTATAATTATTTTCTGTTATAATTATAGCAAAAATATAAAAATTTAAAAAGAACTATAATTCATATATTAATTATTTTAGTTAATTATTTATCTTCTTTTACTATTTTTTCATATTTCTCAGATAAATGAGTTTCTATCAAGTCTTCTAATTTTTTATTTGTATAATAGTTAGCCTTTGCTTTAGCAACAATATCCATAGTTTCTTTTTTTGGTATTTTAATAGGCTCGCCAGAAAACACATTATAATTGTTATACATTATTTTTAAGGTTTTATATGCCATCAATGCTGCTATCAAACAAAAATGCCTATATCCAACAGCCTTTTTTTCTATCTCCATTATATATTTTATTGTATCTTCAAAATCGTCCATGGCATTATCAACCATCTTATTTAGAACCTCTATAGATTTATCTCTATAAGTTTCATCTTGAAAGTATGAACCTATATTATCATCATTAAATAAATTCTTAGGCCAAAATATTCTGTTTTCTTTAAAATCATTTCTCACGTCTTTTATAATGTTCACTTTTTGAAGAAATCTTCCAAACTTTTTTGCCTTTTCTCTGTCAAGTGATAAATTGTCCAAAGCTCTAATAAGCTCTGTTAAATATACTCCAACCGTTCCCGCAACATAATAACAATAATCATTTAAATCTTCAAAATTATTTATAGTATGGTCCTGATAATATATCATTCCATAACCCATTTCATTTAAATATGATATAGACATATTTTTTATATGATAATCAAAACTAAAAAATGTCTTTAATACTAAATCAATATTTTCTATCAATATTTTATCATTATCATTTATTGTTTTTTCTAATACTATATGCTTAAAATTATCAAGATTTTTAACATTTTCTAAACTTGAAGATTTTAATATATTTATAAAACCTGTTATTAAAGTTTCTTTATCATTAGTGTTATGCATAGAATCTTCTATAGTGTCTATAATTCTTGCTAATAAATATTGCACTTCCACTTTAGATTTTTTATTTTTGTCTAATAGCGGTATAGTTAAAGCAAAGCTTCTAGATACTAAGTCAAGTAAATATTTGTTTGTAATTTTTGTTCCCATATTTTATCTCTTATATTTTTTCTAATAATGTTACGCAATGTACAGCTACGGCTTTACCTTCGCCCACAGCGTCCATTTTTTCATTTGTTTTAGCTTTAATAGAAATATTATCTATACTAGTATTAAGAGCCTTTGATAGATTCTCTCTCATTAAATCTATAAAATCTCTCATCTTTGGTTTTTCTATGATGATAGTAATATCAGTGTTTGATATAGTATAATTTTTTTCTTTCATAATAGAGATTGTTTGTTTTAATAGTTCCATAGAAGATATGTCTTTATAGTTTTCATCATTATCTGGAAAATGACTTCCTATATCTCCTAAAGCTAATGCTCCAAATATAGAATCTATTAAAGCATGTATTACAGCATCGGCATCTGAATGACCTTTTAATCCTAAATGATATGGTATTTCTATTCCTGCTAAAATTAATTTACGATTTTCTTGAAATATATGTGAATCATATCCATATCCTATTCTCATTGTTTTTCCTAAAAATATAATATTTATAAAATTATATATAAAAACTTATAAATTGTCAAAATAATATATTTATAGTTAAATAAAAAAATAAGCCATTATTTTACTAATGGCTTATTTAATGTAAGAAAAATATGAAAAAGCTTATTTACCTGTACTAGTTATTATAGTAGATGTATCTTCGATTTTACTTTCAGGTATTTTTATTAATCTCAAGTCAAACATAATCATAAACATACAAGGTAAGAATATGAGTGTAAGAAGAGAAGCAAATAAAAGTCCATAAGCTAATGCCATAACTATAGGAATAATAATATCAGCTCTACCACCTATACCATACACAGTAGGTAAAAGTCCAACTACAGTAGTAACAGTAGTTAAGAATACAGGACGAAGACGCTGTTTAGCTCCTTCAACAATAGCCTTAGCCACTCCTTTTTTACCACCCTCAACACCTTCATCTATGATTTTGTTAATGAGGTCAACAAGTATAATACCATTGTTTACAACAACACCTGCCAAACCAATAATACCTACAACACCCATGAATGATAAAGGCATTCTGTGAATAGCAAATCCTAAAAGCACCCCAATTAAACCAAATGGAATAATTATCATTATCATAATAGGCTGTATGAATCTGTTTAACTGAAGCAATAATACAATATATACGAATATGAAAGCCATAGCAAAACTGAAAGCCAATTGTTTTAATGCTTTTACAGTTTCTTTAGCCTCACCACCAAACTCTAATTTTAATCCTCTATATTTTTTAGAGAAATCTTTAAACTCTTCTCTAACCGCATTCATAACCTGTTGAGAAGTATTTTTACCATATTCAATATCAGCTGTAATAGTTATTGTTCTTTGACCATTATAGTGCATAAGTGTTGCAAGTCCATCTGCTGGTTCTATAGTTGCTAAGTTATGAAGATAAAGTAGTCTTCTGCTTGAATTAGGTATTAAAAGATTAGTAAGATATTGTGTATCATATGTAAATTTATCATCAAATACAACTCTAAAATTTAATTTATTTTCAAGCTCTTGTATATATGTAGCTTCAGTACCATAGTATGCTGTTCTAGCTTCATTAGCTACAGTTGCAACATCAACACCAAGTTCTGCTATTTTATCATAATCAAGCATTATTCTTAACTCTTCTTTACCTACTTTGTCGTCATCATCAATATTGATAACACCCGGAACAGTAGCCAAAAATGCTTTTATTTCTTCTTTTGCCTCTTTAGCAAGTTCAGTTTTGTTACCTACTATTTTAATGTCTACAGGATCACCCGGGTCAATACTTCCTTTTGTATTCATACTAAATATAGGAACAGTTTGTCTTACATCAGTTTTATCTAATTCCTGATTAATTAATACAACAAGTTCATCAGCAGTTCTATCTCTTTGAGCTGCAGGAACCAAATAAACCATAATACCCGCTAAATTTCCTTTCTCTTCAGAAACAACCTCTTGGTCAACTTGCTTACCCACAAGAGAATATAAAGCAACAAGCTCTTCAGGTTTTACAACTCTTGCAACAGCAGCTTCAATTTTAGCAATTTCTTTTGTTGTATTTTCTTTAGTTGTACCTATAGGCATTTCTATATTAATTACTATAGTGTCTGCACTTGTGTCATAAATAAGTACAAAGTTTTTGAAACTGCTTTGTGCTAAAAATATTGAAGCTATAAGCAGTACAACAAATGCTCCTACTACTATATATCTTACTTTTATTAATTTTTCTAATGCAACACCAAAAGGTATTTTCATTTTATCAAATAAAGCATCTTTGTCAAAATCAAGAGGGTTTTTGAAATTAAATCTTTTCTTTTTAGGTTTGTATGATTTATATTTATCTTCTTTGTCTTGTAATTGGTTAGGTAAGAGTAAAGTAGCCTGAAGCATACTAACAACAAGAGTAAATATAACTATTTTTGGGAAAAGGTTTAATATTTTACCCATGATACCGCTTATTGTAAGCATAGGGAAAAATGCTGCAACAGTTGTAAGTGTTGAAGCGACCATTGGCATTACAACATCACTTACAGCAAGTCTTGTAGCTTCAAGTCCTTTATATCCAGAATTTTTGAAATTAAATATATTTTCAGATACTACTATTGAGTTGTCTACTATCATACCAAGTACAGTAATAATAGCTGCTAATGACATAGTATTGAATGTTATTCCTGTTACTTGCATATATATAAAACATGAGAACATGGTAATTATCATACCCAAACTTGTAAACATAGCACTTTTGAAATCCAAAAATATAATTAAAGTAATAAATATTACAATAAAACCTTGAATGAGGTTGGAAGTAACTATATCCAAAAGTGATTTAATTGTTCTAGAGTCATCACCCATAGGTGTTACTTGAACATTTTCAGGTATTAAGTCAGCATTATCTTTTAAATACTGATTTACAGTTTCAATAGTTTTAAGAATGTCAGCGTTTTCATTTTTTACAACAGATAAAGCATAACCGGGAGATTGGTTTACTCTCATATATACAGTTTTATCTTCAAAACCTTCAACAACTCGTCCTATATCACTTATTCTAACTTTTTGTCCATTGAATGTAGAACGTATAACAGTATTGCTTGCTTCTAAAGGATTGATAAACTCTCCATAAGTTACAACAGTCTCCTCTTTGTTGTTGGCTTCCATATCTCCGCCTGTAGCCCTAACATTCCTTACGGCAAGAGCATTAACTACATCACTTAAAGCTATATAATTCTGCTGCATTTTTATAGGGTCTACATATACTTTAATTTCTGGGTCAGTTCTTCCGTCTATTCTTACCTCTCCAACACCATCAAGCCTTACAAGTTCATTTTCAAGCCACTGACTTACATCAAATAATTCTCTCTCATCTCCTTCCATACCTTCTTTAAAGTGAACAGCTAATGTGTATATAGACCTTTTATTAGGGTTTAAGTCATAAGTTGTAACTTCTTCAACATCTTCTGATAAATCTGGAACGTTTTGCATCTGTCTAAATACTTCATCTTTTACAGGCTGTCTGTCTGGCAGAGTTTCATCTAATGTAATTATAATAATAGCAACATTTTCAATTATTGTTGTTTCATATTCATCTATACCAGCTATAGCTTGTAATTCTTCTTCTATTGGTATAACAGCATTTTGTTCTACGTCAAGCGGAGTAGCACCGGGGTATGTTACTGCTACAAGCATTTTATCTAAATCTGTAGATGGGATTGATTCTTTTTGTAAGTTGAAATAGTAATAGCCTCCTACAAATAATATAGCCATTACTATTATATTAACAAGCATAGTTTTCTTTGCAAAAAATACTATAATTCTTTCCATATATTAGTCATTCTCCTTGATATTAACTTTTATTATTGTTTTTGCTTAATAATAATTTTTAGTAGTCCATAGCAAGTAATGCTCTATAATCAAATATGGTTGTAATAAACTCATATTGTAGGTTTAAGAGCTCTGTTTGCGTTGCTACTAAATCTAATCTTGAAGTAAGCAAATCATCAACTTCTAAACGTCCTTGATCAAGTTTTTGAAGCTGTGTGGCTATTCTTGAGTTAATTGCTCTGATTTGTGCTCTTTTACTATTCATTAAATTTTTATAGGTTTCAAATTTATAAATATATCCTTGTAGTTGTGTGTTATAATCTTTTTCAAGCATATCGTATTGAGCTATTATTCCGTATAAAGAGTTTTCAGCCATTTTGTATTGTGCCTCATTAGCTCTGTTTCCAAGAGGGTAGGAGAATTGCACACCAGCAAAAAAATCAACATTAGTCATGCTTCCAAATGAATTAAAATAACCAGAAGTATTAGGACTTACACCATTTAAGCTTACACTTCCTACTATATCTAAACTTGGTAATGTACCGTTTTTCATTGCAGATAAAGCATATTCCGCTCTAATTTTTGATTGATATGCAATCTGTCCATTAACACTGTCAGCAAAAGCAACAGACTCCATAGTCATATTGCTTCCTAAATCTAAATAAGAATCCCAAGTAGTATGATCTGGTTTAAGATTAGTTACAGGGAAGAAGAAGCTTACTGTTGTTAATAGTGTATCTAAAGCAATTTTATTTTGTGCAAAATAATCGCTATAAAGCATAGTTTGTGTTCTTGCATTTTGATAAGAGTCATTATCTATAAGACCGCTGTTGTATCTGTCTCTCATCTGATTTTCAAATCTTCTTGCTGTGATGTACATATTTCTGTAATATTCTAATAGCTTTTCATACATTATCCATTGATAATAGATTTTTTGATAAGCTACTAATACGCTAGCATCATCTAATCTTCTTTGAAGTTTTGCTATGTTTAAGGCATATTCAGCATCTTTTATAGGGTATCTGTCTAATGCTCCGAAGAAGTTTCTTAAAATAGGCTGAGTTACTTCTAATGTTAATGATGGCTGATAATTTTGAAATTTTGCTGTTGTACCATCAGGTGAAACTAAATCTCCTGTGAGAAAAGAGTTGTGTGTTAAATTAACAGACCATTTTGTACCTGTATATGGTATTAAACTTCCAAGACCAATTCCTGCTTGAATACCTGTAGCACCAATAGATGGACTTAAAGTTGGGTCAGTATATCCTGATGATAAACTTCCATATTTACCAACTGCTCCAAGCTGTGCAGATAGATTAACATCTCCGCTGGATTTTGCACTAAGCAAATTCATTTCAGCATTTGTTTCTGTTACAGCATTTATCTTTAATTCTGGTATCAAATCTCTAATATTTTCCATATACTGGGCGTAACTTAATGTATTAGTAGTTTGACCATATACCATACTGATACTAAATAATATTAATAATAATAATTTTATCCTCATTAATACTCCTTCTTATACCCATAAATCTACTCATTTACTAACTTTTTCTCTAATTTTTTATTTATTAACTTTTCTCTAATTTATAAAACCATACTTGTTTACATTTTTACTTCCAAGTAAAAGTAATAATGTTTTATATAATGTGTCAATTAAAGCATCTAAATTAACTTCTAAATCTCTATCTTTTCTTTTTTCCCCCTTATAAAAATAAAGCTTTCTGTCTAAGTTATAATATTTGTCTAATATTAATTCATTACCAATTCCGCCAACACTAACTATCATATGCATATAAATGTCTTTTGCATTCAATACAGGAGTAAAATATTTTTCATCTATTTTTTTATCTATAAATACTAATAATTCACCAAACCAATAATTTAATATAATATCTTTATTAATATTTTTTTTTAATATTTTTAATTTCTCCATATTGTTGAAAAACATAGGCTGCAACTCAAACATTATTTTTCCAAATTCTTTTGCTGTTACAAAGAAAAATTTTCTAAAAGCACTAAATAATTCAAATATAGCCTTTTCGGGGTCATTACTATATTTATCTATAAGCTCTTTTGGCTGTACAGGTACAGTAATAGTATTAAGTAAAGCCGCAACAATTTCTTCTATATTTGAATAATATTTGTAAACACCCCCTTGACTCAATCCAGATTCATTAACAATATCTTTCATTGTAACGCTATAAGCAGGCTTTCTTTGGAAAACTCTCATAGCAGCATTTAAGATTATTTTTCTCTTATTCTCAAAATATTCTTCATCTACTTTTGGCATTTTGGTTTTTTTGCTTTCACCTCATGTAAATAGAGTTAATAAAAATGACAGGTCTGTCATTTTTATTTGGAAACTAATATTAATACAATTAAAAAATAATGTCAATAGCTAAAATTTAAAAAAATATTATATTTATTTTTGCATGCGTTTTGATGCAGAAATTTAGTATTTGGAAATATATTTTTTATTTATGTGGTAGGGTATATAATATTTTATTATTTGAATCGTAAAACTAATCTTTAATTTCTTATGCTTTTAAAATTAAATGTTTTACTGAAAATAAAAAAATAAGCATTATTATTTAAATAATAATGCTTAATATATTTAACTGTTTTATAAAAATTTTTTATTTGCTAGAAGATTTTGTCTCCCATGGAAATAACAACCAATCATCATGATTTATACTTTTGTATATATATTTTGGTCTTATCTTACTAGTATGCTCTCTAATAAATAAAGCAGCTATATCAAATTTCTGGTCATCAAAATATTTTAAAGTTTCACCTGTATCAGATATATCATCCACAATTAAAGCAGACTTGTTTTTTACTTTTAATCTCCATACCTCTTCCATATTAAGAACCATAGGCACTTTTAATCTATGTGAAAGCATAACAGCAGGAACTAATCCTCCGCGAGCAAGCCCATAAATTACTTCATATTTTATTTTTGATTCTTCTATCTGTTTAGCTAAAATCTCAATAGCCTCATCAATACTTTCCCAAGATATAACATCATATTTCATAATAAGCAATCTCCAATTTGTTTATGAACGCAACTCTATACTAAATCTTGTTTTAAGCATTTCAAGTAAAGAGCTCTCTACAGCATTAATATCTTCTTCCCTTAAAGTTTTGTTAGGGTCATAATAAGTTATAGATATTGCTATAGATTGTTTGCCTTCTTTTACCTGCTCTCCAACATATCTGTCTACTACATCAACATTTTGTATAATATCATTAAACTTAGAAATAGATTTTATTACTTTACTAAACTCAATGTTTCTATCGCAGACTAATGCTAAATCTCTAAATACAGCAGGATATTTGCCTATATCTTTTAATTGCTGTTTTTTTACTCTTTTTTTAATAAGCTCAACGGCATATCTTATATTAATATCAGTAAAATAAACTTCAGTGTTAATATCGAATAGAGATAATATTTTAGGGTGAATTCTGCCAATAATACCTATTTTTTCACCAAATATCACTATATCAGCAGACATAGTAGGTATAAACCAATCATGTTCCTTAGGTATTAAGTTGTAATCAGTACTTTTTAAATCTCTTATAAGAAGCTCTTCTACAACACCGCTCATATCAAAGAAGTCATAAGCTCTTGATTCTTTATTCCATAATTTTTCTTGATAAAGCCCAAACATTACAGCAGATAAATGCTTCTCTTCTACAAACTTATCATTTTCTTTGTAGAATATGTTTCCAACTTCAAACAAAGCACCATTTTTATGTCTGTGATTTTGATTGTATGCAATGCTATTAAGAAGTGAAACTAATGTAGTAGGTCTTAAAACGTCCATTTCGCTTGTTAGAGGGTTTACAACTCTAATAAGATCTTCATCTTTAAAACCTATATTCTTAAACATTTTACTGTCACCAAGAGAATACTGCTTAGTTTCATAAAGCCCGTAAGAAGCCATTCTATGTTTAACAAAACTTATATCAGCATAATCTGTTTTAATAGGGTTGCATTTAATATGAGGTACATTAGAATCAAGGTTGTTATATCCATAAACACGAGCTATCTCTTCTATAAGGTCTTCTGCTATTGTAAGATCATGTCTATAAAAAGGAATGTCTACTTTCAAATTGTTTTCACCCAAAGCAGATGCATTAAAGCCATATCTCTTAAATATAGAAGATATTTGCATTTTACTCATATCAAGACCTAAATATCTTTTTACAAGTCCGCAGTCAAATACTATTCTTGTAGCTTCAAATTGTTTTACATTTACTTCTTTAGCTCTTGATGCTATTTTAGAATTATTATCTAACGTCACTATTAAATCAACCGCTCTGTTTAATGCTGCTAAAGTGAGAGTATGATCAATTTCTCTTTCAAATCTATATGAAGCATCAGTTTTTGTATTAATGGCTATAGTGGATTTTTTTACAGCTATATGGTCAAAATATGCACTTTCTATTAATATATTTTTAGTAGTATCTTCTATTTTAGTGCCATCTCCTCCCATAACACCAGCTACACCTATAGGCTTTTCACTATCAGCAATAACCAAAACTTCATCTGTAAGGTCTACTTCTCTGCCGTCTAAAAGTTTAACTTTCTCACCAGTTTTAGCATTTCTTACTATAATTTTTCCGTCTTTTACCTTATCAAAGTCATAAGCGTGAAGAGGCTGACCATATTCGAGCATAACATAATTTGTAATATCTACTATATTGTTTATAGGATTAATACCGCATTTTTTAAGTCTGTTTTGCATCCAATCTGGAGAAGGTCCAACTGTTATATTGTTTATAAGTCTTCCAACATATTTATAGCAAGAGTTTTGATTTTCTACTGTAATATCAATGTTTCCGCCTGTAGCTTCATAAGTATTTACAGAAGGTATGCTTACTCTTTTATTTAATACTAAAGCACATTCACGGGCAAAACCTATAATACTAACCAAATCTCCTCTATTTGCTGTAACTTCTACATTAAATATATGATCTGTAGAACCTACGATTGTTGAAAGTGAGTTGCCTAAAATACTGTCTTTGTCTTCTATGTTTAATTTCTCTATATGGTCATCTAATATCCAAATACCGTAAACGCCTTCAACTTCTTCGTATCCTAACTCTGTTCTAGAGCAAAGCATTCCATTACTTTCAAAACCTCTTATAGAAGCTTTTTTTATAGTAAGTCCATTAGGAAGTTTAGCTCCTATCATAGCTACAGGAACATATATATTTTCTTTCACATTAGGAGCACCGCATACTATAGAAAGCACATCATCACCTACATTAACTTTACATACGCTTAATTTATCAGCATCGGGATGTTTATGTACAGTTAGAACTTTACCAATTATAACGCCCGGTATATCACCGCCTGTAGTCTCTATAGAAGAAATCTCACTTCCAGAGAGAGTGATGTTTCTAGCAATCTCCTCTACATCTAAACCATCTAAATTAACAAATTCTTTTAACCAACTCAAAGGAATTCTCATAATTATAATAACCTCAACTAATAATTTACCATTGTTTTAAGAAATCTATATCATTATCATAAAACATTCTAATGTCTGTAATGCCATATTTAATCATAGCAACTCTTTCAATACCCATACCAAAAGCAAAACCAGTATATTTGTTAGCATCATAACCAACATGCTTAAATACATTAGGGTGAATCATACCAGCTCCCATAAGCTCAAGCCAGCCCTCTCCTCCGCAAGTTTTACATCCCTTACCGCCACATATAACACATGTAGCACTTAAATCAGCACCCGGCTCTACAAAAGGAAAGAAATCAGGTCTTAATCTAATTTGAGTCTTATCTCCAAACATCTTCTTACAGAATAATTCTAATATTCCTTTCAAATCATTAAAACTTACATTTTTATCAACTAAAAGTCCCTCTACTTGATGAAATATAGGAGAGTGTTTTGAATCTATAGCATCTCTTCTAGCACATTTACCGGGTGAAACAACTGCTATAGGAGGCTCTGTTTCCATCATGGTTCTTATTTGCATGCCAGAAGTATGAGTTCTTAATACATACTCTTTTGATACAAAAAATGAATCATGACTGTCTCTTGCAGGGTGATAAGATGGTATGTTTAAAGCTTCAAAATTGTGAAAATCGTCTTCTATTTCATTGCCTTCTACAACTCTAAAGCCTATTTCTGTTAATATTCCTACAATTTCTTCTTCTACTTTAGTGAGTAAATTAACACTTGCTGCCTTTGGTCTTCTTCCGGGCATTGTTATATCTATTTTATTTCTTTCTAAAGATTCTAAAAATTCTTTGTCTGCTAATAATGTTTTCTTTTCTGTTAATGTGTTTTCACAATAAGATTTAAGTTCATTTATCTTTTTACCGAATTCTTTTTTCTCTTCAATACTTTCTATAGAAGACATGTTCTTTAGAAGTTCTGTAATTTTACCTTTACGCCCTAAAAAATTAATCCTTATCTCGTCTATTTCTATTTGGTTTTTTGCATTTGATATATTTTGCTCAAAAAGTTCTCGAATTGAATCTAAATTATCCATCATACCAATCCTAACTAAAAATAAAATTATAGTTTGCTATTATAATACATATAAAAATATTTTCAAGGAAAAAATTAATATATAAATAAGAAATAAGATGTTTTTTATATCATTTAAAATAATTTCACTATTTACTTATAATATATAATATATTAAAATAAGATAATATGTTAGGATATTATTTATATGAAAAAAAATATTTTGAATGATATATTTAGTAACAAAAAGAAGTCTATACTTCAATCATTAGATGAAATTTTAAGAAGGCTTTCAAATTTAATTGCAATAGCAGGCTCTATATTTGCAATATTTGTTCTTTTGATGCAAGTAAGGCAGATTACAGTTTATAATTTTTATATATATCATTATGATAAAATAATAAATATCATCACAGTTTGTTTTATTATTATTTTGATAGACCAAATAAGAATAGCACCGAGGAAGTTATATATAATAGTTCCTATAATACAGATTATAGGGCTTTTGCTTCTTAATTTCTTCAGCAGAAAATATTATGGTATATATGCAAATAGAATTATATGGACTATAGCGGGTTCTATACTGTTTTTTTTAATAATAGTAATAAATTGGCTTAGATTATCCTATTCAAAGTTTACTCTCTATCAGATGATTATAGCGTCTTTTATTTTTATAATTACATTAGGGGCACTGCTTTTATATTTACCATTGAGCACAACCAGCGGAAGGCTTCCTTTTATTGATGCTTTATTTACTGCTACTAGTGCCGTTTGCGTCACGGGGTTAAGTGTAATAGATATTTCTAGAGAGTTTACTTTTTTTGGGCAGATTGTTGTATTAATATTAATACAGATTGGCGGGCTTGGAATAATGTCCATATCTGCAATAGTAATTTTATTTTCTATTAACAAAGGAAGCGTGCAAGACAGAATAAGAACGCTTGAAATGTTTAACACAAAAAATAAAGATATTATACGCTCTACTGTAAAGGCTATATTCTTGGCTACTTTTTTAGTTGAGTTAATTGGGGCAATATTGCTTTTTACTGTTATGGATAATAATAGAATAGGGGAGAGGATATTTTATTCTTTGTTTCACTCTATAAGTGCATTTTGTAATGCCGGATTTGCTTTATATACCGACAGTCTTCACAGGTTTTCTGATAATGCTCTTTTGACTATTACTGTGAGTTTCTTAATAGTGCTTGGAGGAATAGGTTATCCTGTATTTGTAAGCATATACACTGCTATTATTAGCAAGATTAAAGGTAAAAGATATGTTATGGATGTGCAGACAATAATTATTTTGTTTACAAGTGCTTTTCTTTTGTTATTTGGAACTTTATTTATATTTTTCAATGAATATTCTAATGCTTTAGAGGGTATGCCTTTAAAAGAAAAGATTTTAGCTTCAATATTTCAAAGTGTAAGTACCAGAACAGCTGGTTTTGAGACTATTGCTTATAATTCTATGAATAGCGTTACGATTGGCGTTGTAATATTTCTTATGTTTATAGGTGCTTCTCCAAGCAGTACAGGCGGAGGAGTTAAGACTACTACTTTTTTTGTATTTATAGCTTCAATTATTAGGGCTATTACAAACAGGCCTTTTATTATTGTAAAGGGAAGAAAGATTAAAGATGATGCTATTAATAAATCTATTGCCATATTTACTTTAGCTATGGCTATATCTGTTTTTGGTGCATTGCTTATATTTTATATTGACGGGCATAAAGCTATGATGCCAGTAATATTTGAAACTGTTTCTGCTATATCTACAGTTGGGCTTTCACTTGGTATTACTGCTGGGCTTTCTGTGTGGAGCAAAATTATAGTGATAGCATTAATGTTTATTGGACGTGTGGGATATTTAACATTATTTATGAGTATTGGTTCAGTGGACAGCAGATACGGTTTAATAGATTTGCCTACTGCGGAAGTTAATATTGGTTAATTTATATTTAAATTGCTATATTTTATAAATTTCTATATTATTTTTATGAATGTAATATCAACTTTTTTGTCGCTCAAAAAAGTTGCAAAAAACGCAAATATTTAACCTTATATTTTAGTAATATATATAAATGAATGTAAGATAATATCTATATTTTGTTTATACATAAGGATTTATAAAATGCAGCCTTTTTGGTTCTTTGCGGCAGCAAAAGAACTGGGGGTGTGTACCCTCCGGGCACGCTTCGCAGGGGGCAAAGCCACCACAAATAAAAAAATTAAAAATATTTAGTATATTCAAAACGTTACTTTGAATATTTCTCTGTAATTAACAAAGTCGCTTTCATAAAGTGTGATAGAGTTCGCTAAATAACTGCTCTTTTCAAAACTAATATTATTTACTATCTCTTTTAATTTATCATTATCATAAACCTTTTTTACTCTTGCTAATGTGAAATGCGATTTAAAATCTTTTTTGTCATATTTTATATTAATATTATCTCTTAAATGCTTTACATACTCATCTAATTCTTTGCAATTTGCTTTTACAAACAAAACATTTATATCATTAAACTTATTTGTGAAATATGATAGTTTTTCAAACAATATATTAAAAGGCTTTATTATATTGCTTGTCTTTTCTAATGATGATTTTATTTTTTCTATATCGCTTTCTTTTATATTTTCAAAAAAAACTAATGTGATATGCATTTTGTTTTTATTTACAAATTTTACTTCTGCTATATTATCATCTATCTTTTTTAGTAAAAGATTATGGTATTTATTTTTTATATTTTCATCAATATTTAATGCTAAGAACGCTCTCATAAATCAGTAAATAATATTATTTAAATATATCGTTAGTGGCATCATACCAAAATACGAAATCCAAATATTCCATTGGTATTTTTTCTTTTTTTGAGTACTCTACTAAATTCGCTTCACAGCTCATATAATTATTTTTAGTTAAGCTTGTTTTTGGCGTCATAGATTCTGGAAGTATATCTAATTTGCTCATTACCCTCATTATGTGCCTGTCAAGTATAGCAATCTTTTGACCAAAACCAATATTCCTTAAAAAATGGCTAGCCTCTTTAAGCCCATAGCCTTTAACTTCTTTTGCTAATTCATTTCTCAAACTCACAATAGAATCGTTTTTTATAGCATCATCAATTCTCTCTCTCAATATAAATTTCTCTTTTGGAAAATATAACTTCCTAGCAAGAACTATATTTCTAGCTTTCATGTTGTGAAAACGTACATGCTTTATTAATATATTAGCAATACTCTCTTCAGAACCCTTAAAAAGTAAATTATGATTATAAAGGTCTATTATAGCAGCAGCTCCGCTTCTTGCTTTTGTCTGAGGAGTGCATATACAAAAGGCTAATTCAGCAAATAACCTTTTATCATTTTCTCTCTTATAAACTCTCTCGAAATATTCAAGTCTTCTTTTCATTCTCTCATGAAGTATTTTATCTTTGTATATACCCATTAGATGTTTAGCGTATTCTTTATCCATTCTTTAAGCCTTTATTTTATAAAATTACAAAAATTATGCTCATTATAATACTACCATAATAATTAAATTTCAATTCTTGATTAATTAATATATATAATCTATAATACAAAAAATAATATATATACTTCAGAGAAAATAAAAATTATGCCAAAATTATTAATAGCTTCAGATTTGCATTTAAGCGTTTCAGAGAGAGAATATTCTTTTAATGTGCTTAGAGAAATAATAGAAATATCAAAAGATTATGATGCTTTAGTTTTGCTTGGGGATACTTTTGATACATTTGAAGATTTGAAAGAGCTTAAAGAAGAGTTTATAAATATAATAGAGGAAAACAAAATATATCTTCTTAAAGGTAACCATGAAAACTTAAAATCTAAAGGAATTAGCCTAAGCCAATTAAATTTCCCAAACAATATTACAGTATTAGAAGAGATAAGTACTTTTAGTATAGATGATTTGGATATAATTGCATTGCCTTATAATGATAAATATTCAGTAAACAATGAGTTTTTAGAGTTGGTTGATAGTCTTAAAAATGAAAAGAGAATACTTTTAGCACATGGTATAGTAGAGGGTACTTTATGGGCTATAGAAGAAAATGAGGATTCTGCAAGTATCCCTATTGATATAATAAAAAAGTCTAATGTTGATTTAGCAATAGTAGGGCATATTCATAAACAGATGGATACAAGAATAGAAAATATTGAAATAGTTTATCCGGGTTCTTCGAGAGTTTGGAGAAGAAGCAAGGCAGAAATTGGTGTTAGAAGATGTTTGGGCTTAGAGATAAAAAATAATAAAATAAAAAAAGAGTATATTAGTATAGAATCTGCTGGAGAGTATAGAGTTTATGAATGTAATAGTTACGATATTGAAACAAAGATAGATAGTTTATCTGTTAATTGGAAAAAAAATGATATTATAAACATTAATATTTATGGCATTATAGAAGATGAAAATGAACTTGAAAAAACTAAAAAATCTATAATAAATAAATATTCAAAAAATGTAAGAGATATTAATTTAAAAAACAGTCAATTATATTTTTTGGAGAATGCCTACAATGAAAGAATAATTAAAGAGTTTTTGGATGTTGTAAATAGTTATGAGTTTGATATTAACAATAAAGATAATTTAGAAATATTAGAGCTTGCTAAACGTTTGGGTATAGAGAAAATATATAATGCTTTACAATAAAAAATAATGGGTTTTGTTTATGCTTTTGAAACTAAATAATTTTGGAAAGTTTAAAAATAAAAGTTTTGAGATATCAGATTTTATTACTTTATTTTATGGGGCAAATGAATCTGGAAAGACTACTATATTTGATTCACTTATGTATTTATTTTCTGAGAATAAAAAGAGTTTAGGTTTTTCAAAGACGATAAAAAATAGGTACGGTGATGAGATTGATGTAGAGAGTGTGCCTGCAATTGATGATAGCATCAAACTTCACCCAGATTCTTATAATAATTTATACGCTATAAGACAAAGCGAAATAATATTTAACATGTCTGATAATAAAAAGGATTCAAAAGAGTGGGAGAGTGAAATAAAGAAAAAATTATTCTCTTCTGACATTGATATAGGAAAGATGATTTCAGAAATTAGGGCGGAATATAACGGAAGAGCTCAGTCGTCTATTCCATATCAGATTAATTTAATGGAAAATAAAAAAAATAACATAAAAGAAGAATTAAATATTTTGTATGATAAAATGAGTAATGAAAGCTCTAAAAAAGAAAAGATAAAAGAATTAAATGATAAGCTTAATTTTAATGCTAATCTCATGAAAAATAAAATTAAAGAATATGATGAAATATTTAAGACATTTGATTTAAAAAAGAAAGCACAATTAAAAAATTATAAATTGGATTTACTCTCTCTAATAAATAATTTTTATAAAAAGAATAATTTTTTAAGTGAAAATAAAATACTTCAAAATGATTATTCTAATGAAATAAAATCTATAACAAATAATATTGATGAATTAAAAAATAAAGAGTCTTATTTGAATGGAAAAATAGAGAGCCTTAAAAAAAATATAGAAGAGAGAAAATCTATTGATTATAACAGCATAAAAATAAGAATAGAAAATGCAATAAAAAAAATAGATGAGGTAGTAAATAAAAATAAAAAAGTTCCTAAATTTGTTTTTATATTAATTGTAGCATTTATCTCTATTCTTCTTAGTGTTTATTTTAAGAATGCATTTTGGCTTGTTATAATACTTCCTTCTTTGCCATTCTTGTTTATAAAAGAAAATACAAATACAAAAATTATAAAAGATATTTTGGATACTTTGCCAGAATTAGATATAAATAATGATATTAATGATTATAATTATTTGAGAGATTTATTAAATAAAGAATTGGCAAAAATAGAATTAATAATTAACAGTAAAGATAATGAAGAGATTGATAAATATTTAGAAGAGTTAGAGTCAGTAAAAAAAAGTTGTGAAGAAGAAAACTCAAAATTAGAAAATCTATTAAACAAACTCAATGCTAAAAATATAGAGCATTACTATTCTATGAAAAGAGATTATGATGCTTTATATAAAGAGACAAGTGAGCTTTATAATAAACTTATGCAGGAAGCTAAGAAAAACTCTCTAAAAGATATTAATATGCTCGAGGCTGATTGTAATAGGATTATAAAAGAATTAGAAAGCATAGGCTATGATGATTTTAATGAGGCTGAGTTTAGAGGATTAGAAAATCAATTAAAAGGCTTAGAAAAAGAGATTGAGTTAATAAAAGAAAATATAAATAAAATAGAAAAAGAAATATCATATACAAGCGGAGAGCTTAATAATTTTGATAATATACATAATACTATAGTTAATCTTGAGAGCGATTTGTCTAAATTAGATGATGAAACTATAAATATAAATAAAAGAAAAAAAGCCTTACAGCTTCTTGAAGATATTTTATCCAATATAAATCAGAAAAATGATAATGTGTTTGAATCATTGTCTAATGAGGCTAAAGTTTTATATAATCATATTACAGGCAAAAATCTTCATGATGACGGAATAACGATGTCAGGTTTTGATAAAAATAAAATAATGGTTTTAGATAAGCAAAATGAAAAGAGAAATATTGAGTTTTTATCTTCTGCTACTAGGGACGCCGTTTATATAGCAATGCGTCTTTCAATACTTACAAAAATACACAAGCAAGGCAGATTAATTTTACTAGATGACCCTTTTATCACTTTTGACAATAACAGAATATTAGAAGCTCTTAAGTTTATAGTTGAATATTCAAAGGATTATAATATACCTATAGTTATTTTTACGAAAGATGTTTTTATAAGAGATGTATTAAAAGAGTTTGAGGCGGTTAATATTCATGAACTTTCTTGAAAGTTATTATGAATTAATTTAAAAATAAAAAAGAGATATAGTTTTTGCTATACCTCTATTTTTTATTTGATTATTAAATTTATCAATTTTCGTTTATATATGATAATAATGTGTTGTATTGTACTTTCATCTCTTCTGGTATTTTAGGGTCGTCCAATAATTTTTCTAAATATTTCTTAGGCTCTTCCTTTTCTCCTGCCAACACCATTGTTACTGCTTTATAATAATGTGCTATATAAACCTCTTGAGAGTTTGGATATTCTTTTATAATTCTGTCAAAATAAGAATTAGCTGTATCATAATCATTTTTTTGTGCTCTCATCAAACCAAAGCCTAATATATATTTAGACATAGCTTCTTTTGATATAGCATTTTTTTCTAATAAAGCATTGAATATTTTTGAAGATTCTTCTTCATTTCCAGATTCCATATATAAATCTAATTTTTCTAAACTAGGCTCTTTGCTTTGAAGAACTATTCTTATTTTTTTTAATTTCTCTTGAGCATTCTTCATGTATGGAACAAACTTTTCACCTTCCACATATCCGCCGACATTCTCTAAAACAAAACCGTCATGGCTAATAAATAATATAGTAGGATAACCTTGAACACCATATTTCTGAGCTATATCAGCACCCTCTTTAGATGTTTCTGGATTAAGTTTTACAGATACCATTTTTTTGGCAGCGTCAATTACTTCTTTGTTGGCATAAGTGTTTTTATCTAATTCCTTACACCAACTGCACCAATCAGTATATACATCTATCATTATAGGCAAATCTTTGTCTTTTGCTTTTTTTGTAGCAGAAGCTAAATCTTTTTCCCATTTTATAGCAGCATAAGAATCACTACAAGAAATAGTAAAAGCTATTACAATCAATGAAAAAATCATCATTATATTTTTATTCATAATTCTTTAATCCTTTATAATAAGATATTTAATATTTATCATATATTATTTTGTATAAAAAACAAGAATGGTATAGTGGGTATATATTATTCTTTATTATTGTTTTCATTTAGGGATTTTAATTTCTCTCTTATATCTGCTGTTGTTTTTAGAGCATCTTCTTTTTTCATCTTTGGCTGTTTAAATATTGTTAGAGTTTGGTCTAATATATTTTTGAAGCTATCTTCTACAGAGTTTTCTTTAGAATTAACATACATCATTTTTATTTGATCTTTCATCTCTTTATCTTCTATTTTTGAAAGCAAGTTTATGTTATGGTCAGATACAGATATTAAATACATTTCATTTGCTATCTCTATAATAGAAACATATCTATTTGATGCTATGGCAGTAGTAGCCAACACTTTTATAATTTCGTTAGAACCAGATATTTTTTTAGTTTTATTTTTCAAATACATAAATACAATATATATTCCAACCAATGTTAATATAAAACCAATAATTGCCCTTATAAACATAGAAGTAGTACTAACATTTGCTCTGTTTTCTATGTTTCTAATATCTTGAAGAATTGCAGGTTCATCGTTTGTATTATTTATTATTGTATCTTCTTGAATATTAAAATAATTTGATTGAGTAGTATTAGTTTGAATGATTTCATTTGTATCTTGTGAATATAGAAGCGATAGAGTGAATATAGTAAGTAATAATATTTTTTTTATCACAGCTATTTCCAATGCGGAGAGAGCGGGATTCGAACCCGCGGTAGGGGTTGCCTACGACAGTTTAGCAAACTGCTCCCTTCGGCCTCTCGGGCATCTCTCCAAATATTATCAATTATTAGTTTATCTATATTAACATAAATAAGTTTTTTAGTCAATATAGTTTATTAGTTTTATTTTGAATATATATATTTCTATTTATGTATTAGTAAAAGTGTTTTGTAGAGTATCTAAAAATTTTCTTTTTCAAAAAATATTTTTTACATAGTGATTTTATATAATATCTACTATATTATATAAAATAAATGGAGAATGGAATTATGGCTAAATATAAACCAACAACAAAAGAAGAATTGCAAAAATTAGTACAAGATGAAAGTATTTATTTGGGCTATATTGATACAAGTTTAATTACCGATATGAAATATTTATTTTTAAATAGCAAGAGAGAAAATTTTGACGGCATAGAAAATTGGGATACTTCTAATGTTACAGATATGTCAGAAATGTTTATGTGGGCAATAAATTTTAATTCAAATATAAATAATTGGAATGTTTCAAAAGTCATTAATATGTCAGGTATGTTTTCAAATGCCAAAAAATTTAATCAGCCTTTAAATGACTGGGATGTTTCTAATGTAAAAGATATGGAGTTTATGTTTTTTGAAGCTGAAAGTTTTAATCAGACTCTTAATAATTGGAATGTTTCAAAAGTTACTAATATGTCAGGTATGTTTGAGGGAGCTAAAAGTTTTAATCAGGATATCAATAATTGGAATGTTTTTAGTGCAATTAGTATCTCATATATGTTTAGCGGTGCTGAAAGTTTTAATAAATCTATAGAAAATTGGATCATTAATGAGGCTTGCTTTATTGATAATATTTTCGAAAATGCTTTTTCTTTTAAGGATATTAAGTCTATATTAAATATTTATTTTATATCTAAAGGAAATAATAGAAAAAAACTTTTAAGTATGCTTGAAAACTGCAATATAAAAGAAGTGTATAAAGAAGTTCTTAAATATAATAAACTTAAAGATTTTATTAAAAAACTTGAGAATACTTATTATGATGAATTAAAGGAACTCATTGAAAATAAAGAGAATATTATATTAGAATATAAAAAAGCTAAAAAAATAGAATTAAAAGATGATGAAAAATATAAACCTAAAGATAAGATTGAGTTATTAAGATTAATAATACAAAAAGTTAAATTTTCTAAAATAGATACTAGTTTAATAACAGATATGTCAGGGTTATTTCAGAACTCAAAACTTAAAAAATTTGATGGGCTAGAAACTTGGGATACTTCAAATGTAGAAGATATGCATAGTATGTTTAAAGAAGCTGTATATTTTAATCATAATATAGAAAATTGGAATGTATCTAAAGTAGAAGATATGGCTTATATGTTTGAGAGATGTGCTAGATTTAATCAGCCTCTTAATAATTGGAATGTTTCTAATGTGAAGTATATGAATTTTATGTTTTCACATTGCATTATTTTTAATAATGATTTAAGTAATTGGAATGTTAGTAATGTAGAGATTATGAACTTTATGTTTGAAAGTGCATATTCTTTTAATCAGGATATTTCTAAATGGAATATAAGCAAATTAAAATATGCAGATGCTATGTTTAGGCATGCAAAAAGTTTTAATCAGCCTTTAAATGATTGGAATATGAGTAATGTTGAATCTATAACCTCAATGTTTCAATGGGCTTCAAATTTCAATCAGCCTTTAGACAAATGGAATATGTCTAATATTAAATATATATCATTTTTATTTGATAACTGTATTAATTTCAATCAGGATTTAGAATCTTGGAAGTTAGGAGAAAATGTTAGTATGGAATATGCTTTTTCAAATTCGCTTATAGGAAATAATCCGCCTTCTTGGTATGTAGAAAAATAAGAAATTATAATCAAGATAATATTTTATAGATTTTTATTGTTCTTTTCCAGCCTTACACTGTACGTACTTCATCAAAGAATAAAAAGTGCAAATAAAAAAACAATAAATATTTATTTTTTGATAAAACACAAAATTTTTAATATATGATAAAATTATAGAACAATGTTTAGGAGGAACTTATGAAAAAATATAAACCAACAACAAAAGAAGAATTAGAAAAATTAGTATATACTGATGGAATAAAACTCTATGATGTAGATACTAGTCTTATAACAGATATGAGTGAGCTTTTTTATAAAAGTGAAAGAAAAGATTTTGAAGGCATAGAAGAGTGGGACGTTTCTAATGTTGAAGATATGTCATATATGTTTGCTTTTATGAGTTATGATAGTTTTGAAAGCCGTTCTAAAGCTAAGTTTAATCATAATCTTAATAATTGGAATGTATCTAAAGTTAAGCATATGAGTTTCATGTTTTATTATTGTCATGATTTTAATCAGCCTTTAGATAAATGGGACGTTTCTAATGTTGAGGATATGTTTAGAATGTTTGATAATTGTAAGAAATTCAATCAGCCTTTAAATACTTGGAATGTATCAAATGTAACAAATATGAGCGGTATGTTTCAGGCAGCGGAAAGTTTTAATCAGCCTTTAGAGAAGTGGGACGTTTCTAATGTTACAACTATGAGGGCTATGTTTAATTATGCTAAAGCGTTTAATCAAAATATAAATAATTGGAATGTTAGTAAAGTTGAAGATATGGGGTATATGTTTAGTACATGTGTTAATTTTAATCAGCCTCTTAATGATTGGGACGTTTCTAATGTAAAAACTATGGAGGGGATGTTTAATGAATGTTTTAAATTTAATCAGCCTTTAAATAGTTGGAATGTTTCCAATGTGAAAACTATGGAATCTATGTTTCGTAGTACTGAATCTTTTAATCAGCCGCTTGATAAATGGGATACAAAAAAATTAAAAACAATGTTTGGAATATTTGATTTTGCTGAAGGTTATAATAGTTTTGACTCATTAGCAAACTGGGATTTAAATAAAGTATCAGAAATGAGTAATTTATGTTTTAACAGGTATGAAGAACTGCCTTTAAGAATTAAAGCTTATCTTCAGGCATTTTATGGTTCTTATAAAGATTATTTAAATATCACAAAAGAGAATGTTAAAGAAGTATATAATTCAATATCAAAAGACACAAACAAAAAAGTTTTGTCATTTAAAAAGAGATTAGAAAGCGAGTTTAGCGAAGAACTTTCATCTGTTACAGAAAATTATAATTTCAAAACTATAGAAGAAGCAGAAAAGTATGTTGAAAATAATTATAATAAAAAAGATGATAAGAAAGTAAGCTTTATAAGTGATTATAAGGTTTTGATAAAAGATAAATCAAGAGAAGTTGACAATAAAGTTTTAAAATATATATACTTGGAATATTTGCTTCTTAAAAGAGATGTTAAAAGATTGATACAAATTGACAATATAATTAATTTGCTTGATAAAGAATCATTCATAAAGTTTATTAAAAATATTTATGATAAAACTAATAAAGAAACTGCTGCTATTATTTATTGTATATATGGGGGAGATGAAGCTTTATATAATATATATAAAAAAGAACAAGATACAAAACTTTCTCTTTTAATAATTAAATTAAATATTGAAAGTAAATATGCACTTAGGTTATTATACAAAATATATACAAACACAAAAAAATCTGAAGTTCGTTATGAAGCTTATAATTTGGTTGAGGAAGTGATGAAGAGAAAGGATATTGACTATAATGAGTTTCAATTAAGATTTTCTTCAAATTTGTTATTTAATTCTGAAGGTGAGATGCTTTTAAATAAAGATTATAAATTAATTTTAAATAGTGATTATACCCTTACTTTATTTGACATAAAAAATAATAAAGAACTTAAAAAGACACCTCAAAACCTTCCTGAACAGTTAAAAGAAGAGATAAAAAGTTTGAGAAAAGAAGTAGTTGACTTTATAAAAAATACTTCTCATCTTTTGAGTGTTTTGTTAATAGATGGCAAAATATATAGTTATGATTTTTATAAAGATGTTTTTGTTGATAATATAATGATGAATAAGTTTGCATCAACATTGATATGGAATCTATATGACAAAGATTATAAGTTCTTAACGACTTTTAGATATTCAGGAGACGGAAGCTATTCAAACTGTGATGATGAAGAAATAAAAATTGATGATAATAGTTTTGTGGGTTTAGCAAGCCCTGTAGAAATGGACGATGGAATTATAGCTAAATGGAGAAAGCAGCTTGAAGATTATGAACTATCTCAGCCATTAGAACAATTATCACTTATAAAATTAGATAAAAATAATTTGCAAAAAGAAATAGAGAAGCTTCAAAATATGGAAATAAGCTATGTTGTTTTTAAGAATTTTGGAAGCAGATACGATATGGATGCGGATTTTGTAGGATATAAAGTTATTAAGTCATATTCATTTGAGTCAGATGATGGAAATAGCTTTTTAATAACTGCAGATGTTAATGCTGACAGAAGCTACAGCGATAAAGTAAAGATTAATATTTATTTTGAAAATGGAGAAAAAACAAGTAAAAGATTTATTTATAGTTTATTAATATTGATGATTCATGATTTTAGATTGACAGATTTATTTTAATTAAAAAATAATTTGTAATATTTGCCTGGGTACCGCACACTCTAGTTATTTTACGACTAAAATAAGTATTTGTGTTATACAACATAGTTGAGTATTATGTTTTATTTGCACTTTTTGGTTCTTTTTGCTGCGGGAAAAAGAACAACATAAAAATTTACAAACTGAAAAATTTTTAGTATATATAAATAATTTTTAGTATTTAATTTAGTGATATATTTAAATTTGTAATTAGGATATGAGATTATGAAAAAATATAAACCAGCAACAAAAAAAGAATTAAAAAAATTAGTATTCACCAACAACGATATAAAACTCTACGATATTGATACAAGTCTTATCACAGATATGAGTGAACTTTTTTATAAAAGTAAAAGAAAAGATTTTGAAGGCATAGAAGATTGGGACGTTTCTAATGTTACAAATATGGAGATGATGTTTGCATATATGGATTATCATCTTATGGGAAAATATTCTATGACAGATTTTAATCCTAATTTAAATAATTGGAATGTATCTAAAGTTAAAAACATGAATAATATGTTTACTTATTGTTCTAATTTTAATCAGCCTTTAGATAAATGGGACGTTTCAAATGTTGAAGATATGGCTTTTATGTTTTTTGGAGCGAAAGAGTTTAATCAGGATTTAAATAATTGGAAGACTTCTAAAGTAAAAGATATGAGAGGTATGTTTCAGCATTGTGAAAAATTTAATCAAGCTCTTGATAAATGGGACACTTCTAATGTTCAAGATATGTCTTATATGTTTGCTTGGGCTAAGGAGTTTAATCAGCCATTAAATAATTGGAACATTTCTCAAGTTGAAAACTTATCAAATACGTTTCGTTATTGCCATAGCTTTAATCAGTCTCTTAATGATTGGGACGTTTCTAATGTAAAAAATATGGAATCTTTGTTTAGGGAATGCGAAAAGTTCAATCAGCCTTTAGATAAATGGAACACTTCTAATGTTGAAACAATGGAAAATACATTTTTTTCATGCCGTAAATTTAATCAGCCTTTAAATAGCTGGAATGTTTCCAAAGTAGAAAATATGGACTGCTTGTTTTATTTAGCAAAAGAGTTTAATCAGCCTCTTGATAAATGGGACACACAAAAAGTAACTACTATAGCAGGACTATTTAGATTTGCGGCAGTGTTTAATCATTATGAGTCTTTAGAAAATTGGAACTTGGATAGTTTAGAGAATATAGGCACTTTTTGCGATGATTATGAAAGATTAGGTTTAAGATTAAAAATATATGTTAAGGCTTTTTATGGTTCTGATGAAGATTGTATCACTATAACAAATAATAATGCAAAAGAAGTATATAATTTAATACTTAAAGATAAAAATAAAAAAGTTGTAAGATTAAGAAAAAAAATAGAAAGTAATTTTAAAGAAGAGCTTTCTCTCTCTGAAGATAATTTTACAAATATAGATGATGCAGAAAATTATATAAAAAATAATTATAAAGAAGATAAAAGACTTAAGTTTATAAAAGAATGCCATGTGCTTGTAAAAGATAAATCAAGAGAAGTTAATATTAAAGTAATAAAATATATATATTCAGAATATTTGTCTTTAAAAAATATTATAAGATTAAAAAGAATTGATGATATAGTAAACTTGTTTGATAAAAAATCATTTATAAAGCAAATTAAAGAGTTCTATTTAGAAAATAAGGGAGATGCTGCTTGTTTGATTTATGGGATATACGGAGGAGATGAAGCTTTAAAAGATATATATGAATTGAAATTCGATTCAATGTTTTTTCTTTCACTAATAAAACTTAATATAGAAAGCAAATACGCTCTTAAATTATTATACGAAATATATACAACTACAAAGAAAAGTGATATTAAAAAAGAAGCTTTAAAAATAATTGATGAAGTGCTTGAACAAATGAATATTAGCTATAGTGAGTTTAAATTAAAGAGCTTGCCAGATTTTGAATTTAATTCTAAGGGAGAAAGAGAGTTAAATAAAGATTATAAATTAATTTTAAATAATGATTATTCTTTAAGTTTGTTTGATATAAAAAATAATAAAACATTAAAAAATATGCCTAACAAATTTGATGAGGAATTAAAAGAAGAAATAAAATCCATAGAAAAAGAAATAAATAAGTTTATGAGGGCTAATTCTTATCTTTTAAGCATTATATTAATAGACGGTGAAATATATAGTTATGATTTATTTAGAGAATATTTTATTGATAATGTTTTAATGAATAAATTTGCTTCAACTTTAATATGGAATTTCTATGATAAAGACAAAAAAATTATAGCTACTTTTAGATATTTAGGAGAAGGTAAGTATATAGATTCTGAAGATAAAGAAATAAAAATTAATAATGATAGTTTTGTTGGTTTAGCAAGCCCTGTAGAGATGAGTGATGAAATTATAGATAAATGGATAAAACAGTTTGAGCGTTATAAATTATCACAGCCTTTAGAACAATTAAAAGTAGTAAAATTAGATAAGAAAAACTTGCAAAAAGAAATAAAAAAATTCTCTAGCATAGAAGGAACTTACGGAGCTTTTAGAGATTTTGCTAAAAGATATGAAATGCATACTAATGATAAGTTTGGAGAGACTATAACATATACATTCACTTCAAATGATGATGATATATTTTCAATGTCTGCAGATATTGATGAAAATACAGAATATGATGATATAATAAAAATTAATATTAGTTTTGGAAATAAAAATTATAAAAAAGTTAGCAGCAGATTTATTTATAGTTTTTTAGTGTTTATAATTTGTGGTTTAAAATTGAGAGATTTATTATAAGATTATTATTATTTTATCTAAGTTTAGAATTGTGTGTAAATAATTATAGTAAATTTAAATTTTTAGAATGTTTTGTTTAAGAATAATTTAAAAGTTTAATAAGAGTATATTGATTCATATACTCTTATTAAAAAATTTATACTATCATTAATAATTCTCTTATCACCTTACAAGCTGTTATAGTTGATACTTTGCTATGGTCATAATCTGGAGAAAGTTCATTAACATCTAAACCTACTATATTTAAGCCTCTCATATCAAGTATAGCTTTTTGTAATTCTTTATATGTTAATCCGCCCGGTTCAGGAGTGCCTGTTCCAGAGAATATAGAGGGGTCTAATACATCAAGGTCTATAGTTATGTATACTGGTTTATCTTTTATTTTTTCTTTTGCTTCAAGCACAGTATTTGCTGAAAACTTTTCTAACACAGTATGCTTATTTGCAAAGTTATGTTCTTCTTTAGTCATAGACCTTATTCCAAATTGATATAATTCTTTTGACTTCATAATTTGGTAGCATCTTTGCATTACGCATGCATGACTTAATTCTTCTCCTAAATAATCATTTCTTAAATCAGCATGAGCATCAAATTGTATAAGCACCAAATCATTATATTTTTCTAATACAGCCTTAAATGCAGGCAATGTTACAAGATGTTCTCCGCCTATCATAAATGGTATTTTATTATTATCAGTTATTTCTTTAGTTGTTTTGTATATTATATCAAGTGCCTTTTCTCTGTTTCCCATTGGAAGCTCTAAATCACCATAATCAAAAACTTTCAAATCTTCTAAATCTTTTTCTTGATATGGAGAGTAAGTTTCTATTCCGAAAGATTCTTGTCTTATAGACTGAGGAGCAAACCTTGTACCGGGTCTATAGCTCACCGTGCCGTCATAGGGAGCACCGAACAAAACTATACTGCTTTCTTCAAAACTAGAATCAAGTGCCATAAATATATTAGGCTGATTATTCATGATGAGATTCCTCTAATAATTTTTTTACATAAGTAGGTAAAGCAAAACAGCCTTTATGTATATCTAAATTATAATATTTAGTATCTAAATTATGTTTTAGCCACTCTTCTTCTTTAAGGTCTTTTATAGGGTCTATAGTTTTTGAAGCAAATCCGAAAAGCCAATGTCCGCTTGGGTATGTTGGTATATGTACTTGATAAACTTTAGCTATATTAAAAGTTTCATATATGTTTCTATGAGCTCTTTGCATATTATAAGCATAATCGCTGTAATAAGGACATTCATGCTGATTTACTAATATTCCGTCTTTGCTTAATGCTTTATGACAATTGCCGTAAAACTCTTTTGTAAATAATCCTTCTCCCGGTCCGAATGGGTCTGTTGAATCTACTATTATTAAATCGTATTCTCCTTCTTTAGCATCTCTTACAAATTTAAGTCCGTCTTGAAAATATAATGTAACTCTTTTATCGCTTAATCCTGAAGTTGTTGTAGGAAAATATTTTTTGCATGTTTCTACAACTTGTTCATCTATTTCTACCATATGTATTTTTTCTATAGTTTTGTAGCGTGTTAATTCTCTTACAGTGCCTCCGTCTCCTCCGCCTATAACCAATACATTTTTAATATTGCTATTGCTTGCCATAGGTATGTGCACTATCATGTCATGATAAATAAACTCATCTTTTTCAGTTACCATAATTAAGCCGTCTAATGTAAAGAACTTTCCAAACTCTTTTGATTCAAATACATCTATTCTCTGAAAGTTAGTTTGTGCAGAATATAATTGTTTTTCTACCTTTATTGAAAATTTTACTTCTTCAGTATGATTTTCTGTGTACCAAAGATCCATTTTTATTATTCCTCCATTATTTGTATATTATTTAATTCTATATCTTCTGTGCCTTGCATTACACAGCCTTTTTCTTTTGCATATTTTATATAAGTGATTATCTCTTCTGTAATTTCTTCACCGGGTGCTATTATAGGTATTCCCGGGGGATATGCCATAACAAATTCAGCCGAAGTTTTTCCTGCTGAATTATCCAATAACACAGAATGCTTGTTACTATAAAAAGCTTTTTGAGGACTATATTTTACTATTGGGTTAATATATTCATGGTCAAATAAATGAGTATAGTCTTTTTTATATTTTCTTTTTAATTCTGCCAAAGCCGCAATTAAGCGTTCTAATTCAAGAGTTCTGTCGCCTACAGATATTATAGCTAAAATGTTTCCAATATCTCCAAACTCTATTTGTATATTGTATTCATCTCTAAGCTTATCATATACCTCAATTCCAGCGAGTCCTATTTTTCTGGTATGTATGCAAAGTTTTGTATTATCAAAAGCATATACATCATTATTATTTACTATCTCTTCCCCAAAAGCATAATAATCGCCTATTTTGTTTATTTCTTTTCTAGCATAATCAGCCATATTTACAACTGTTTTAAAAATCTCTTTTCCATTAATTGCTAATTCGCTTCTTGCTATATCCAAACTGCTCATAAGTATATAACTAGGGCTTGTAGTCATAGTGAGATTTATTATTTGTCTTACATGATTTCCATTTACATTATCATTTATTAAAAGTACAGATGATTGAGTGAGAGAGCCTCCTGTTTTGTGAAGACTTACACAGCTCATATCAGCTCCTGCCTCCATAGCAGTTATAGGAAGATTCTCCCCAAAATAAAAATGTGTTCCATGGGCTTCATCTGCCAAAACCATCATGCCTTTTTCATGTGCCAATTTTACTATTTTCTTTAAATCAGAACATATTCCATAATAGGTTGGGTTATTAATAAATATAGCCTTAGCATCAGAGTGTTTTTCTATTGCTTTTTTTATATCTTCTACACTCATTCCAAGAGATATGCCTAATTCTTTATTAACTCCCGGATTTACATATATAGGTATAGCCCCGCACAACACTAAAGCGTTTATAGCACTTTTATGAACATTTCTCGGAAGTATTATTTTATCTCCATGCTTACACGCAGTAAATATCATAGCCTGTACAGCTGAAGTGGTGCCTCCAACCATTAAAAAAGATTCCTTAGCCTTAAATGCTTCAGCCATTAACTCTTGAGCTTCTTTTATTATTCCTATAGGGTGAGTTGCATTATCTAAGGGCTTTGATGAATTATAATCTATATGCACGCATTTCTCTCCTAAAATATTGGCAAGAACTTTTGTGCTTTTGCCCTGTTTGTGTCCCGGAACATCAAAACTTACTATACGTTTTTTTCTGTATTTATTTAATGCATCAACAATAGGGGTTCTTTTCTGATTATTCATTGTCATATATATTTGTTCCTGAATATATTTCTATCATCTCCTCACGAAGGTCATTCGATATTTTTAATCTCTCTTTTGGAGTAAATTCATTAACATCTTTTCCAAATAAATAATTACTTAAATTTAATTCTTTAATTATCATCATAGTATGGAAAATATTAGAACCATATATATTAACATCATGAGCATCATACTTCTCTTGTATCTCTTCGCTTATATAATCTTGTATGCTTGTTATTTTGTGGTCTATAAAACACTTCTTGCCGTCTACTGTTCTAGTAAAACCTCTTACTCTGTAGTCTATAGATATTATATCAGAATCAAAACATTGAATAAGATAATTAAGAGTTTTAAGCGGAGATATTTTACCGCAGGTAGACACATCAATATCAACTCTAAATGATGATATGCTTTTGTTGGGGTGATATTCGGGGTAGGTGTGAACTGTGATATGGCTTTTATCCAAATGTGCACATACTGTTTCTTTTTCTACAAATGGGATATTTCCTTTGTTGCATGTTTCATCTAATAAAGTATCTTTTAGAGGCTCTTCAGAAATAAGTATAGTTACGCTTGCACCTTGAGGGTCATAGTCTTGTTTTGATATGTTTAGAATATGAGCACCTATTAAATTGGTTACATTGCATAAAATTTCTGTAAGTCTTTTAGAATTATATTGCTCATCAATATAATCTATATACTTCATTTGTTCCTGTTCCGTTTTAGCATAGCATACATCATAGATATTGAAGCTTAAACTTTTTGTGAGATTATTAAACCCATATAGTTTAATTTTGTCTGGCATAAAAATCCTCCTAACAATATTGTATAGAAGGAAATCTTAGATAAAAAAATACAATTATTTTTCTAACATAAGTTTCCTTACATAAAGATAAATAATTGTACTTGATTAGATCTTAACTATTTATGAATATTAGTTTATTTGAGCCTATACAGTAATTTCTACTTTTACTGCTCATGTTGATCATTCACAAGTACGTTTATACCTTATAAATAAATTAACACGATTGAATCGCAAATCGGCTTTTGACCCGGCTGTCCGTATGGCCTCTTTTCCCCTTTTTAAAGGTTAAGGTCAAAATATTTTTACCAAAATGGATGCAATAGGAATCAAATAAACCACTCGATTTTCTATTACGATTAGGAATTATATATTTTTTTGATTTTTGTGCAATAGTTTTTTAGTAGTTTTTGTATATTTTTGATAAGAAAATTTATGAATTATGTAAACAAAATTTTGTGTAAATATATTTAAATAACAATCAAAAGATTTAATATTATATTTTACTTGAAATAAAAACCTGACCTACATCAATAAACATAAGCCAAGTTTTTAATTATTCTTTTTATATATAAAAAATGTATTTTATCAAAAATAATCTTTTATTATTTACGGGGACTAGCCCCCGCACCCCAGTTCTTTTACGACCGGAGGAAGTGCCCGTGGTATTGGTATAAAAGAACCAAAAGAACTGCATTTAATGAAATCTACCTTTAGGTGTATGTTAATATTATATTATATTGAGGATATATTGTAAAATATAAAGTTGTAGTATTTGCACTTTTTGGTTCTTTTGACGAAGTCCGCACCGCGAGCTGCGGGAAAAAGAACAATATAAAAATTTAGAAAATATAGTTTTTTATCTTAGTTAAAATAAAAAAACTTGACTTACATCAATAAACATAAGCCAAGCTTTTAATTATAAAATATTATTAAAAATTATAAAGAAGCCAAAACTTCCTCTATACCCTTCAGTTTATCTTCAAACTCTTTTTTCTTTCTGTTTTCTGTGTCAATAGCTTCTTGTCTAGCTTTTTTTATAAAATTTTCATTAGAAAGTTTTTTGTTTACAGCTTCCAAATCTTTTTTGTAGCCTGCCGCTTCTTTTTCTAATCTCTTCTTCTCTGCTTCTAAATCTATTATGCCAACAAGATTAACATTTATCTCTCCGCCTTCAAACACTTTAACAAATGAGCCTTTATTTCTTTCACTATCTTTTGAAGAGACTATATTTAATGACTCTGTAAGTGAAAGTGCTGATATAATATCTTTATAGCTTTCTGAAGTATTTTTGAAATAATCTGAACTATAACGAATTATTACATCAAGTTTTTTGTTTGGAGGTAAATTAAATGATGAGCGGGAATTTCTTATTCCTGATACTATATCTTGAATTAAGTTGAAATCTTTTTCTATATCTTCAAATATATATTTATTATTAGCTTTTGGATACTCTCTAATCATCAATGCTTTTGAATTAATATTATGTTTTGGTAAATTAGAATAAATCTCTTCTGTGATAAATGGCATAAATGGGTGAATCATAGCCATTGATTCTTCAAGTACATATAAAAGAACAGCAATAGTTTTTTCTTTCTTGCTTTCATCTTTCAAATCGAATTTACTTATTTCTATATACCAATCGCAAAACTCATTCCAATAGAATTTATAAATTGTCTGAGAAGCTTCATCGAATCTATATTCTTTTAATTTCTGAGTAGTTGATTCAATAGCTTTCTGAAGTCTTGATAATATCCATTTGTCTTTATTTTCAAGAGTGTAGCTGTCTAAATCTTTTATATTAGCATTATCTTCAATGTTTCCAAAAATATATTTAGCACTGTTATAGATTTTATTAGCAAACTTTCCGCCCATTTTGAAAAGTTCTCTGTCAAGCCAAATATCTTGTCCGCCTAATGAAGTTATAAATGATAAAGTAAATCTAAATGCATCAGCTCCATGCTCGTCTATAATTTCTATAGGGTCAATACCATTTCCTAAACTCTTAGACATCTTCCTTCCGATTTTATCTCTTATAAGTCCATTAAGATAAACATCTTTAAAAGGCACATCATTCATAAAATGAGTACCTGCTATAATCATTCTAGCAACCCAGAAGAATAATATATCATAACCTGTAACAAGTGCAGTAGTAGGGTAGAAATATTTTAACTCTTCATTAACTTCAGGCCAGCCGAAAGTAGAAAAAGGCCATAACCAAGAAGAAAACCAAGTATCAAGCACATCTTCATCTTGATGAATATTTTTGCTTTTACATTTACAGCATTCTGTAATATCAGTTTTTGAAACCATCATCTCGCCGCAGTCATCGCAGTACCAAACAGGAATCCTATGTCCCCACCATAATTGTCTGCTTATACACCAATCTCTAATATCAGTCATCCAGTGATTGTAAGTGTTAATCCATCTTTCAGGATATATTTTTGTATTGCCGTCATTAACAGCCTTATATGCCTTTTCTGCTAATGGCTTCATTTTTACAAACCATTGGTCACTATAATAAGGCTCTACAACATTATGACATCTATAACAGTGTCCTACTTGGTGCTTGATATTATCCTTTCCAACGAATGCACCTATCTCTTCAAGCTCTTTTATAATTAAATCTCTTGCTTCTTTTACAGTTTTTCCTTGATAGTTAGATGGAGTGTTTTCATTAAATGTACCGTCTGCATTAAGTATATTTATTATTTCTAAATTATGTCTTTGAGCTATAGCAAAGTCATTAGGGTCATGAGCTGGAGTAATTTTTAAAGCTCCTGTACCAAACTCTTTATCAACATAAGTATCTTTTACAAGTTTTAATTTTCTTCCAACTATAGGAAGTATTAAAACGTCTTGTTCTGTAAGATGTGCATATCTTTCATCATCTGGGTGAACAGCAATAGCAACGTCTGCCAAAATTGTTTCAGGTCTTGTAGTAGCTATTTCAATATACTCATCTTTTCCTTCTATTTGGTATTTAACATGATATAAAGCACCAGCAACTTCTTCGTGTTCAACTTCATCATTAGCCAAAGCAGTGCCGCAGCTTGGACAATAGTTAATAAGATATTTTCCTCTATATATTAAACCCTGATTATAAAGCTCAACAAATACCTCTCTAACAGCATTGCTTAATCCCTCATCAAGAGTAAATCTCTCTCTCTCCCAATCGCATGAACATCCTATTTTCTCTAATTGCTTTACTATTATAGAGTGATGCTCATTAGCTACTTCCCAAGTTTTTTTAACAAAAGCCTCTCTTCCTAAATCATGCTTATTTTTGCCTTCAGCTTTTAATCTTCTTTCAACAACATTCTGAGTAGCGATTCCTGCATGGTCAGTACCCGGCATCCATAAAGTGCATTTTCCAAGCATTCTATGAAATCTTATAAGTATATCCTGAAGCGTATTATTGAGACCATGTCCCATATGAAGTACGCCTGTAACATTTGGAGGAGGTATGACTATAGAATATGGTTCTTTATTTTTATCCATAACTGCATGAAAAAATCCGCTAGTTTTCCAGAAATTATATAATTTGTCTTCAATGTTCTTAGGGGTGTATGGCCCTTCTAAAGTATGTTTCATATTCTTTTTCCTCCAATGAATCAATATAATTAAATAAATATATAATAATCTTCAAAATTGATATGATATTTTATACTATATACAATATTTTTCAATTATTAATTTTATTGTGATTAAAAAATAGTAACAAGTATGTTTATGTTAATAAAATTTTAATGGGCATAATTTAATTTTTTGATATATGTACTAAATTAAAAATAACATTGTATATAAAAACATCTAAAATTAAACTGAAACACTATATTACTTATTTCATAGATTCTTTATGTAAATTGTCAAAAAAACATTTTCTGTTACCCAATACAGTTATATTGCCTCCTAATCCCCCATTAAAAGGCCTATTTTTAGTAACATCTATATACTTAGAATATTCTTTTATTTTTTGAAATATATTATTTCCTTTATAAGTGTTTATTATTACTAAAGAAACACCTTTATTATCATATTCTTCTACAGCCCAATTATCGCCAATAGAAATATCTCCAACTCTTTCATATCTTCTATATTTACAATTTAAACATTCTTCTTTTACGCCAGTATGATTTAGAAATGCTTTCATATATGAGCTGTTCTTTTCAATATATTCTTTGTTCTTTAATCTAAAATATATTCCTCCTGCCTCCCATCCGAATTTATCTTTGTCTCTAAAACTTATATACTCCATATCTTTTATTTCATCATCAGTAAATCTGTCTTTTAAATATTTTTCCCATATTTTCTGAGGAACTATACTATCGCAAAATAAATCTATAGTAATTAAATTATCATAATCTTTAGATAAATATGATTTTAAAGCAGATACTTGACAAGGACATCCGCTAAATAAAACTAATTTTTTATCAGAAAGCATTTTTTTTATCTCTATAAAAGTATTTCCTAAATTACTTTCTATATACTTAGAGCCTCTTAATTTGTCTAAATCTTTTTTATTATTAATAAATATATGTTCAACTCCAAGCCAATCATCGGTAAAACTAACTCCGCATACATATCCGTTATTATCGAATACATAATCAGCTAAAAGAGTAAACACTCCACCCGAAGAGCTTTTCATTCTTATTTCATCATTTGCCCTTACATCATATATTAACTGATTGAAATCTTTATTAAAATTATCATTTAGAGCATGACATTTTTTTACACATAGTCCGCAGTTAGTACATTTTTCTTCATTTATAATAGGATGATAAACACATTCTTTGGATTCTTTCATTTCTATAGCATTATGCGGGCATATTTGATAACAAACTCTGCATCCTGTACATTCTGCTTTATTTAAAATATCTATACTGTTATTTTTCATCGCTAAAATCCTAAAAATAAAAAACAACGCTTCAATATATTTTACAATATTGAAACATTGTTTTTATTTGAATGATAAAAGTATATAATTATCTCTTGTCATTTATTATTCCTAACTTATCATATTTTTATATGATATCACATATTATAATAAACACAAGTTATAAAAATAATAAAGCAAAATACATTATAAAACTTTTTAAATATATGAATTATTATTATTCACCAAAATCAAATATATCTAAGTATAAACCTATTTGAGCACCTATATCAACAGACCCCAACTTTCCGGGATATGCATATCCTGCTCCTAATGCAGATAAATTATCTTTTATTTGCATATTTGGTATATCAAAGTTAACATATAATGATAAACTTATAATAGATAAGTCTATACCTGTATAAAGTCTTATATAAGGTATTAAAACATTATTAAATCTTGATGAGAAATTTCCTCCGCTTAAAGTAGTATTATTATTTCCTTCCCAATATTTACCTATAAAAGGAAATTTAACACCCCCTCCTATGCCTAATTGAAATATTGAAGGACGCCATCTAAAATTAAGACCTGTCATAACAGTATCAAATTCATGTGTAAAGTTTTGTGAACCATTATCAAATTTAAATGTATCTCTATACCAACCAACATCTACACCTATAGATACATCGTTATATTCATTTACATTAAAAGTAACTCTGGGATTAAATATAACTCCCATTTCAAATGCAGTTTTTGGTGATAATGTTAAATTTGGATTTAAATCATTGTTTTGATAGAGACTAGGAATACTTCCGCCCAATGGTATATACATTCCTATTCCAATAGAGTTAGAGTATGCTAATACAGATGTTACCAGCAATAAAGAAATTGATACAATTAGTTTTTTCATAATTTTTTTCTCCTTAGTTTTTCTACTTAAACAATTGTAGCGTGTAATTATAAAATTGTCATTGATTTGAATAATGAATAAAAGCTTGTATATTACCTAAATTAATTTTGTAATTTTTTAAAGCTAATTTCAATACAAATCATTTTTTATTTTTAACCTCCTTTTTATTATTTTACGCTTTATTTTATGATTATTAGACGTATATAAAAAATAAAAGTTCCAAGAAAAAATAAAAAAACTTAATTTTTTTCTACACTATACTAGGGTATAGCAAATAGATTTTTTAAAATATTGTTTGTATATTGGCATAAAATATATTAATCATTTTTTTATATCCTTATGATTAAATTATTTTGCAATATAAATAAAATTATGCTTTATTTGTTAATAATTGTTAAGTTTTGATATCTTTATATCTAATTAAGTTTTAATATTTTAATATATATATTGTTTATATATTAAAATATTCATTTTTATGATTGCTTTAAATAGTTACATCTATAATGCCGATGATATAAAAGATACTTTATATATAATTTTATATAGTTTTAATATATTTGTTTATAGTATATAATAAAGTAATTAAGGTTTTGTAAATTATGAATTATATTTTTCATAGCGTAATTATAGAATTAGGTGTATCTACAATAGCAGCTGTTATAGCATTTGTAGCTATAATAGTGCATTTTTATATATTTTTTAAGTTATTTCAAGAAAGTCAGTTAACAGCTTTAGCACTTTCTATACTATGTTTTATTTTTACACTTTCAGAAACAATAAATATTATAGTTGCTATTTCAATACAAAATACGCAATTATCTCTTTTAATGTATAGAATAGAACAAATAGCCGTATCATTAACAATACTTCCTTGGATTAGATATACAAAAAATAGTCTAAAACTAAATGATAAATTGCATTCTTTTTTGGATAGGGCAGAAAGTGCAGCTATATTTTTATCTATGGTAATATTAGTTATTGCTTTAATATATTCACAATTATTTGTTTCAACAACAGATGTAATAACAACATTAAATAGTTCTGCTTCTAATAGTGTTAAGATAAGAGGGGAAATAGGACCTATATATATTTTTAGAGATTTTATATTTTCAGTTTATAGTGTAATAATAATATGTATGCTGCTTTATGAAATATTTGTTAATAAGATATATAAAGTTAATATAGGTACATTAGTATTATTTTCTATAATAACACTTGCTTTTTTTGATGATTTTAATGGAATTTCTAAATATACTAGTAATTATTTATTATTTCCAGCTTTTTCTTTTTCTAGATTTTCTTTAGTTTATATGATTTTTAATGTTTTTTCAGTTTATGGATACACTGTTAATTTTATTAATGCTGTTTATAAGAAATCTGATGCTGAAAAATATGATTTGGAATCAATTAAAGCTCAAGATGCTATTATTATTAATACAGCAATGAATACTTCATCAAAATTACTTGAGATGAAAGAACATTTTTATAGTCTTGTTGGTACTTTAGTAGATAAAGTAAAAAATACAAGTTTATCTGTTAGCAACTTAAAAACAGATATAGCTAAAGTAATAGATAATACTAATGAGTTTATCACTATAGAAAATTTCCAAGTAAATGACGGTAATACAAATATAGAAAAAATAGAACAGCTTATAGAAACATATCCTAGTTTACAAGTTAGTTCTGAAATGCAAAAAAATATGCTTGAAGAGTATATTAATATATTACAAGAATCTGTAAAAGAAGTTTATGTTTTACAATCTGAGAGTGTTCAGATATTAAGAAGTTTTGAAGAGTTTCAGCTTAATATAGAGAAAGAAAGAAATGATATAATAAAAATATTAGATAAAACTTTAGTGTTTAACCAATTATCTTTTCAAATAAATAAGATATTATCATTTATGACAAACATGCAAGATAAAGTAAAAACCCTCTCTATTAATTCTAGTATACAGGCTTCTAAATCTGGAGAATGGTATCATAACTTTAATGTAGTTTCTAAAGAGGTTGCTGATTTAGTAGTAGAGACTGGAAACATTACTGAAAATATGCAAAAACTTTTGTTTCAGATAGAAGAAATTTTTAAAAAGTATAATTATGCCAGCAATAGTATAAAAGCGGGTACTATGGAATTAATACGTGAAACTTCTTCTCATTATAATAGATTAATAAAATTCAATAATACTATGGAAAGACAAAATGATTATAATATTAATATTATAAAGAGTACAGATAAGATGTATAATTCTATATCTGATATGAGTACTATTATAGTTAATGAAGAAAATGATTTTATGAACATAAAAACAAAAATAGAAGAGTTTAATGAATATATATCAGATATATCACAAAATGCTAATAATCAAAATATTGATATAAAAAATATTATGAAAGATATGAATAAATTAGTTGCTACGAGTGAAGATTTTGAGGATATAACAAATAAACTTGATGATGAAACTAAAAAATTATTAGAGTATTCAGATAATCTTAAAAAAGTAATTAATGAATATTCTAAAGTAATATAAGGGCATAAGAATATATGGATGTATTAACTAGTTTTATACCGGGATATAATGTTTCTATTATAGAATTATTAGTACCTATTGTTGGTACTTCTATGGTTTTTATATTTATTATGCTTTATACAATATTGCTTATCAAAACTAGAGATCGTATTTATATTATAGTAGAATTAGCACTTTTATTTTTGCTTGTATATAATATATTATCTTTTGTTATAATATTTTTAGGTATATCTGGTAATAATGTTGTATTAGCTTCAAATCTGTATGTTATTAATCATATAATATTTTTATTTGTTATTGCTTTGCTTCCAATTAACAATAGATTTTTCTTAAAAAATAAAAAATTTGTTGGCGGGTTTAGTAATTTAATTATATTTATTACTATATTGGTTGTAGTTTCTCTCGTTGTTATTAGTATAATAAATAAAAATACATTTTTTAATACGACTTTAAGAACTTATCCAGATAAGGCATTTAGTGTTATAGGAAATGGTAATTTTTTTGTTTATCTTACTTATTTAAGTTTAATTATATATGCCATGGCTTTTGTGCCTATGGTAATTGATATATTTTTTGGATACAATATAGTTGGAAATACTATTATTATACTTTCTAATCTTTTATCTTTTGTTTTAGTTATTACAAATATAGAGATTTTTAATTTAAGAAAAGATATATATTTTGATAAATTAGACTTAGCTGTTATATTATCTTATTTAATTAGCTCTGTTGCTATATTTTCTTCTTTTACAAGAAATGCTTTAGAATCTATAAGAAAGGATACCATATTAAATAATAGATTAAAATCTAATTTAAATATTGTAACTGAGATAAATGAAATATCAGAGAAATTAAACTCTATAGATAAGAATTTTATGGATTCTTCTATGTTTGTTTTTGAAGTAGATAAAGAGAATAAAGATGCTCTAAACATTATAGAATCTAAAATAAATACTGTTATAGATTCAAAAAATAAATTAATAGATACAAAAGAGAGTAAGAAACATCTTATTATAGATGGTATAAAGTTTACTAATACTATATTTACTTTTTTTGATAAGTATAAAAATCAAATGCAGGATCATTTTAGGGCATTAGCTCAAACTATGGCTAATATGAATGTTTCTAATTTATCTTATGAACAAATATCTTCTCTAAATAATGATTTAAAAGAAATAAGAAACAATATAGAAGAGAGTTCTAATAATGCTATAGTTAGTATAAAAAAACATTTTGAAAGTTTTAAGGATGTAAATAAAGTAACAGAAGATATATATGATACTATAGAATATATAAAGAATATGACTAATAAAACCAATTTACTTTCAATTAATGCTGGTATACAGGCATCAAAAGCTGGTGTTTTAGGTAAAAGTTTTTCTGTTGTATCTAAAGAAATAGGGGTGTTGTCTTTTGAGATTTCAAAGGGTACAGCATCTATAGAGAGTATGCTTACAGATATATTTGGAGGATTGGTTTTAATAGAGAATTCTTCATTTTATATAGATGATCATTGTAAAAATATAGAAAATGAAACTAAGCAAATGCTTGATAAGATAGATGCTTATAGTAAGAATATAGAAGAACGTATTAGCAAAATTTCTACAGAGTTTGAAAATTTCAAATTACTAGAAAAATATAATAATGTTATGTATAAAATAGTAGAAGAGCAAAATGATATAGTATCTTCTGTAAGAGAAAATATCGTTGCTATGCTTGATATTCAAAATAGCTTAAACCTCAAAATAGATTCTCAGGGTGCTGATATAATTAAAATTTTAGGAAGTTTTAGCAGAATTATAGAAGTAAAAGATGAACTTGATGATGTTATAATGAAAATAGGTAATTATTCATCTGCTTCACACACTTATATAGAAATGCTTTCAAATATTATAAGCACTCATAGCAATAAGAGCAGTATAGCTTTTAAACCTATAATAACTTTATTGAAAAAATAGTGGTATGTTTAATAATATTGATATAGTTATAATAATATTTTTAGTATTTATATTTATTTATGGTTTTTACAGAGGTATTATATCTATTACAATACCAGTAATAGCAATAATATCCACTTTTATTATAGCACCAATTATATATAATCATGCTTCTAAATATTTTGACCATTCTATTATATTAAAAATAGTATCATTTCTTATAAGTTATTCTTTTATAAGGATAATACTTTCAAAGGCGGCTGATAGTATAAAAAAAGTTTTGAAGATGATATTTTTATCTTGGGTGGATAGGATTCTTGGTGCAATAGTTATGCTTTTTATAGTTTCGCTTATAATTTCTATTGTATCGTATTTTGTATTAAATATGACAGAGTATGGTGGAATTATATATAGCTCAAAGGTTTTGATGTTTATATATGATATATTTAACACTAATAATTACATGAATAATTTTGTATAAAAATACTAAAAACTTTTAAGTTTGTCGAAATCATATTTTTAATTATTTGCACGGAAAGAGAACAATAAAAAAATTAATAAAATATAATTATTTGCGGGGACTAGCCCCCTGCGAAGCGTGCCCTTAGGGTGCGCACCCCAGTTCTTTTATTGGTATAAAAGAACCTCATATCCTTCGGATACGCTTCGCGAGAACTGCATTTAATAAAGTTTAGCTTTTTATGCATATACAAAATATAGATATTATTTTATATATTCCAAAGATATAAAACTAAAACATTCGCACTTTTTGGTTCTTTTGACGAAGTCCGCACCGCGACCGAAGGAAGTGCCTATGGGTGCGAGCTGTGTGAAAAAGAACAATGAAATTATCTTAATTTTTTTGTAAAAAACATTTATTTAAATAAAATATTTGCAGGGCTTTGCCCCGCACCCCACTTCTTTTGGTGACCCAAAGAAGCAAAAAGACTGCAATTTTTATGAAGTATAGTTAAAAACATATAGTATTATTTTATATGTATTTTCTAGATACAAATAAAATATATTCTATTAATACACAACAATATTTTATATCATAAAAAATTATAATTAATATTCATAAAAAACTAAAAATTGACAAAATATATTTTTTACTAATAGGTTTTATTCTGTCAATTTTCTCACCCATCTTTCTTTTTTAAGCATTATAACACCTATAGTAATTTTTGCGAAGTCTGATAATTTAGCTATACCAAACATAGCAACAGGTCCTACAGTAGTGAATTTTGCAAGTATCAAAGCCAAAGGTGCAAATATAAGTAAAGACACAGGTACATCTACAGCGAAACCAAATATAGTATCTCCTCCAGCCCTTGAAACAGCAAATTGAGCATTGATATAAGTCCAAACAGGCATATATGAAGCTATTAATATTACTAAACTTCTAGTTATACCCTGAGCATCGGGAGTAAGTTTTGAGAATATAAAAGGTATTAATAGTGTAGAAGACATTTGCACAATCCCAACTACAGCCCCCGCTATAACAGAACCATTTAATATCCACTTTGCCTTATTTCTTGCATCTTCAAGTTCACCCCTTCCAAGTGTACCCCCAACTACAACCATAGTAGATACAAATATTCCCTGAAATACTAAATAAAATATATTAGCTATAGTAAAACCAGATGCCATACCTGCAACAGTTTCAGCTCCTCCTCTGCTGTTGTAAAGAGCTGTCATAAACATCTCGCTAAGCCCCCAACTTATCTCACTTAAAAATATTAAACTTGACTTCTTTAGCATAGAATAAAATACATTAAGTTTTACTTTTAAAATTTCTCTAGTTCTTACATAAAACTTTTCTTTATGCAATTTAATGTAAACTATAAATAATATCATCTCTATTATTCTAGCGATGAGAGTAGCAATAGCAGCCCCAGTCTCTTCAAGTCTTGGAGCTCCAAAGTTACCATATATTAGAATGTAGTTTCCAATAGTATTACAGAATGTTGCTATTACTGATATTATAAGCGGTATATGCGGTTTGCCTATTTCTCTGTATGAAGTTCCTATTGCACCAGAAATTGATATAGGTATAAAAGTGAATGCTATTATACTCATATATTTTGTGCTTGAAGCTAGTATTGCCTCTTGTGAATTGTTGCCGTTTGTCATTAAACGCATGAATATTTCAGGGTTTATAAGCATTAATATCATGTATATAGCAGATATAGTAAAAGGAAGTATTACTTTAAATCTAAAAGCTTGCTGCATACCTTCTTTGTTGTCAGCCCCAGCATTTTGTGCCATATATATTCCGCCCGCACCATAACATGTATTGAGTATTACTAAATATATAAAATTAAGCTGATTAGATACATTTACAGCAGCCATTTTTATATCACCGAGTTCAGCCACCATAAAGTTGTCTATTAGAGATACCATTCCCATTATAAGCTGCTGAAGCATTACAGGCACAGCAATAGAAATGCATAATCTGTAAAAATCCCAATTTCCAAATAATTTATTTTTAATCAAATGATTACTATTCATGTTTTGTTTACTCAAAGAATTATATGTATTTTAGTGCAATATTATATACTATAGATTTATTGTTTGTCAACATATATTAAAGAGTTTTATATATATATATTTTTTTTATAATGATTTATAATATTCAATAGATGGGGTTTTTATCATGAAGAGAAATGATGAATTAACTTTTAATAATAATAATTTTTCTATTAAAGTTTATATAAACAATATAAGATATTTTTCAGTTATGATGATAGGGCTTATAGTGAGTATACTTCTCACTAGCATTTTATTTATAGAAGAAGATAGAGATATGAGAATTGCTGTAATATTTGTTTTGTTATTTCTTATATTTGGGGTTTTATTATTATCTCTTATTTTAATTAGAAGTGTGTTTCTTAAAAATCCTAGTTTTATATTAGATAATAATGGAATATATTATAATAATTTAATAGTTAAAAAATATTTATATGTATTTTGGTCTGATATTAAAGATTTAGATATAATTGGAAGTTATCTTTTTATATATTTAAAAAATCCAAGACTTTATCATTTAAAAAGGTTTAATAAAATATCTGATAATCCATTATATATACATATAGGTGATTTGGATATGAGTAATAGATTTGTTAATAGTATGTTTAATTTTTTCTATGATAACTATTATAAAGAAGATGAAGAGAAAATTATTGAAGATGATTATAGAAAGTATTATAGAGATTATTATTAATTTGTAATGACGCCAATAAAAAATCAGCATCATTACAAATTATTTATATATTTATTCTTCTAAATATGAATAAGAGAATTTATATTGAGCAAAAGGTATATAGAACACATCTTTTAATTTAGGGCTTTTTAATACAGCAGGTTCAAAATATGCTATAGGTATAATAACAGCCTCATCTTCTATAAGTATTTTTTCTGCTTTATGTAACTCTCTCATTCTAATATTTTGGTCAGTAGTTTTTGACGCTATACTAATTGCCTCATCAAAAGCCTTATTTGTAAATAGAGAGTGGTTCTTATATGAATAGCTAACAAACATTCCTAAAAACGTAGTAGGGTCATTGTAGCTTCCAGTCCAGCTTGCAGCTGCCATAGTATAGTTTCTCTCTGTTCTAAATGCATGAATAAACGGTGCAAACTCCATTTGTGTAAGTTTAACATCTATACCAAGATTTTCTTTCCACATATTCTGCACAGCTTCAAACATGGGTATATCATTACTAAATGTAAGATAAAACTCTAATACAGGAAAACCTTCACCGTTTGGATATCCTGCTTCTGCCATTAACCTTTTAGCCTCTTCTACATTTTTTTGATAATCTGCTTTGTTTGTGCTTATATATTCGCCAGCATTATCTCTAAAATAACCTTTTACATCTGTAACACCCCAAGGCACTAATGCACCAGCAGGTCTTCCAGATTTTATAATATTATCTACTATGTAGTTTCTGTCTATAGCAAGTGATAATGCTTTCCTCACTCTTTTGTCTTTTAGAGTTTCATTTGTGGTATTGAGTGCATAATATTGAGTTCCTATTCTTGTAGCTATATCTATTAAACCTTCTTCTTTTAAGGTGTCTACATCTTGATATGGAAATTGATCAGAGAAATGAAGAGAGCCTTCTTTAACACCCGCAACTGCAGAATTAGGATTATCCATAAGAACAAATTTAATTCTTTCGGCAACTATTGTGTCAGCTCCCCAATAATTAGTATTTTTTACAACAGTAATACTTTCATCCGGCTTTCTCTCTTTTAACATAAAAGCACCATTACCAATACAAGTTTTAGGATCCCTAGTCCAGTTATCAGGATTTTTTTCAACCATATCTTTTCTCACAGGTGAAAATACAGGAAGGTTCACAAGCTCCAAAAAATAAGCTGTAGGATATTCTAATTTTACTTCTAATGTGTAATCATCTAAAGCCTTTATACCAAACTCATCAACAGGCATATATCCAGCATTAACATTAGAAAAATTAAGTATAGGTTCAAATAAATAACTAGGCTCGCTTGCCGTATCTGGATCAACAACTCTCTTCCAAGAATATTCAAAGTCCTGTGCTGTTAGAGGTTTTCCGTCAGACCATTTGCCATTTGTTCTTAAATGGAATATATATGTAAGCCCATCTTCAGATATGTCCCAACTTTCTGCAGCTCCCGGCTGAATAGCTATGTCTTTATATTTTGTAGTTAAGCATTCAAATAGATGAGTTACATAAGTAGAACCTTGCAATGTAATATTTAAAGCAGGATCAATAGTTTTTGGTTCTGCTCCTAGATTTACATAAATAGTGTTTTCGTCAATAGTTTTTTTAGTTGTACAAGATAAAAAAGATAAGAATAAAGCGGTAAGAATAATAATATATTTTTTCATATTACCCACCCTTAGTATGGATTTTTTTTAGAAAGATTATATTTTATAATATAATCTTGTCAATAATTTTTTTTACTATTTTTTTATATTATCTACTCATTCCCATTGGAAACATATCTTTTTTAAGGTAAGTATTATAAATATTCATTATTTGCAATGTAAGTCCTATTGCCATGCAAGATTCATCTACATCAAATAAACTGCTATGAGCATTAGGCATTGTTGTTTTTTTAATGTTTTTAGCTCCAAGATTAAAAAATGCTCCCGGTTTATTTAATATAAAATAAGAAAAATCTTCAGCACCTAAAGATGGTTTTCTATTTAATACGTTTTTTTCGCCTAATAAATTTACAGCATTTTCTCTTATAATATCTGCTGCCTCTTTCCAATTAACTAAACTTGGAAAATAAGTTATTTCTATAAACTCAGCATCTGCTTCCATTGATATAGCTATGTTTTTTATTATCTTTTTTATTCTATTCATTATGTTATTAATAGTTGTATCTTTTAATGCTCTAATAGTACCATTCATTTCCACATAATCGCATACCACATTTGAAGCTTGTCCGCCATTAATAGTACCAATAGTTATAACGGCATTTTCTCCAACATATGTGTTTCTGCTTATTATAGTTTGTATTGCATTTATGATATTTGCAGATACTACTATAGCATCCACTCCGTCAGCAGGATTAGCAGCATGAGATTTTTTGCCGTATATTTTTATTTTAAAATCTAAGCAGCTAGCATTAAATACACTATCAGTTATTTCTATGTTTCCTACATCAGTGTTAACATTCACATGAAGCCCATAAGTAATGTTAACATTATGCAAAGCATTTTCTTTTATCATATTTAAAGCTCCACCTGTTGATTCTTCTGCAGGCTGAAATATTAATCTTATATTGCATGGCGGAGTAAAATTTTTATCTTTGTTTGAGAATATTCTTGCTATACCCATATTTATTGCAGTATGTACATCATGTCCGCAAGCATGACAAACTCCTTTATTTTTTGAAGCATAGCTGCAGCGTTTTAAATCTTCTATAGGTAAAGCATCTATATCTGCTCTAAATGCAATAGTAAAGCTTTTATCTTCTCCTTCTATATCTGCTACAATTCCAGTATTTGCTATTTTTGTTTTATGTTTTATTTCATGTAATGTTAAATAATTTGATATAAACTCCATTGTTTTATATTCTTCATTACCTAATTCAGGATATGAATGTATATGTCTTCTTATATCTATAATCTCTTTTTCTATTTCTTTTATTTTTTCTTTTAATTTATTATCTAAAATATCACATGATTCTTTTTTCATAAAACTAAAAAAACCTTTTAAAAATTTATTTTATTTCTATATTATAAACTATAATAGTTTTTTTGACAAACTATTTATTTTTTACTATACTTTAAAATACAAATTTATTTATTATACGGAGTGTTTTATGAAGCCTGTTATCGGTATAAGCGGAAGTATATTAGCTAATGAAAATGATGGTGTTTTTTCTGGTTATGAAAGGGCTTATGTAAATGATGATTATGTGCTCTCTGTTACGAAGGCGGGAGGTGTGCCTTTTATAGTGCCGATAATAGATAATGATGAAGATATAAAAACACAAATTTCTCATGTTGATGGAGTTGTTCTCTCTGGCGGATATGATGTTGATCCTATATATTGGAAAGAAGAGATTAGCTCAAAACTAGGAAGAATATTTCCAAGACGAGATAATCATGAATTAAAAATAGTAAAATATGCCTTAGAAATGAAAAAACCTATACTAGGTATATGTAGAGGCTGTCAAATTATCAATGTTGCTTTTGGTGGAAGTTTATATCAAGATTTGTCTTTCATAAAAGATTGTTATATAAAACATTCTCAATCTGCTAAACCTTATGAACCTACACATAATATCACAACTAAAGAGGGTAGTATTATCAGAGAAATAGTAGGGGAGAGTTTAAGGGTCAATTCTTTTCACCATTTAGCGATTAAAGATTTGGGTAAAGGGTTAATTGCTACAAGTTATTCTACAGATGGAGTGGTTGAAAGTGTAGAATATACAGAAAATGGCAATTTTGTACTTGGTGTGCAATTTCACCCAGAAATGATGCATTCTCATTATGATTTCGCTTTAAATATTTTCAAAAAATTGATATCTGTTTGTAAGAGATAATTTTTTTAATCTCTTATATTTTTTTAAAATATTTTTTAAGGAGTTTTTTATGTCGGGTAATAAGTTAGGGCTCTTTAGTATAATATTGCTTGGTATCAATGCTATTGTTGGAACAGGTATATTTTTGCTTCCAAATCAGGCTTATGCTGAAGTTGGGGTTATGAGTATAGGAGTAATCATATTTGATGCTTTTTTGGTTATTTCTATAGCATTATGTTTTGCCGAAATGGGCGGAATGTATAAAAACAATGGCGGACCTTATCTTTATGCAAAAGATGCTTTTGGGGAGTTTGTTGGTTTTGAAGTTGGTATAATGAAATGGGCTATAAGTATAATTGCTTGGGCTGCTATGGCTATGGGATTTCCTACAGCATTGGGAGCAGTTTGGGCACCAGCACAAAACCCTGTTGTACAAAAAGTTATTGCTATAAGTATACTCGTTTTGCTTGGTATAATGAACATTATGGGAGTTAAAATATCCAAAATAATGAACAATATAGTAACAACTGGTAAATTAATACCTTTAATATTATTTGTTACTGTTGGTATTTTCTTTATAAAGGGTGAAAACTTTGTAAATCCTGTAGCTGAAAATGGTGAGGTTGTATTAAAAGGTACATTTGGAAGTGCAGCTTTGCTTATATTTTATGCTTATACTGGTTTTGAATCTATAGGAGTTGCTGCAGGAGATATGGATAATGCCAAGAAAAATGTTCCTCTTGCTATATGTATAGTTTTGGTGTTGGTAGCTATAATATATATACTTATTCAGGTAAATAGTATAGGTATATTAGGAGCTTCTCTAGCAACAACAAGCACACCAGTTGCCACTGCAGCAGAAAAGTTCTTGGGTAAATGGGCAGGAGCTATGGTAACAGCTGGTACTTTGATATCTATAGGAGGTATTAACGTAGCTTCTTCATTCTTAACTCCTCGTGCAGGTGTTGCTATGTCTGATGAAAATCAGCTTCCAAGCTTTATTTCAAAAAGAAACTCTAAAGATGTTCCTTATGTAGCAGTAATAATATCAGTTATATTAACAGCTTTAGTAACATTAACAGGAAGTTTTACTACATTAGCAGCTATTAGTGTAGTATCACGTTTTGCTCAGTATATTCCTACTTGTTTGGCAGTTCCAGTAATGAGGAAAAAAGCTCCGGATATGGAGAGAGGTTTTGTACTTCCTCTTGGTCCTGTTATTCCTATAATTGCTATAGTTGTTAGCTTGTGGTTATTATCACAATCAGACTTAAAGAAGATCATATTTGGTTTGGGCGGTCTTGTAATTGGAGCGGTTGTTTATTTTATAATGAAGTTATCAAAAAAGAAATAATTATTTTATAAAATACTTCTTGTTTTGTAGTTTTATTTACTAGGGAGCAGGAAGTATTTTTAATATTGTTGTTCTTTATTTTCACAATAATAGCTTATTTAAATTTGAAAATAACTGCAAGATGTAATATTATAAATAGTAATAAAAAAAATTTTGTATTTTTTTATTTAAAAAATAGAATACTCTTGTAATAATATATTGACAAATAAATAAAAAAATATATATTATAAGAGTATGAATTGTGTTGTTATAACAAATAATCCGAAGATTTTTGAAGAAGTAAAGAGTAAAAATGCAGAAATAATTTATATGTCAAATTCGGATTTTATGGAAGTTCTTTGTAAAGTAAGAGACTATGTACATTTAGGTTACAAACTATTAACTCATCCTATAGTGAGCAGTATAAAACCTTATGAGACCCCATATAAAAGCGTTGCTTTGTCTAAAAGTCCAGAATTGGATTTATACTCATTAGAGTTAATAGAAAATTCCATAGAGCTTACAAAAAACTTTTTGGATAAACCTAGAAGGAAATTAACAAAAGAAATAGATGAGGATTTTAAATTAATAGATTATAAATTAGTTATTGGAGCAATAGAAAATATTTTGTAGTATTAAAATAACGGAGATTTTGTATGAGTAATTTGTATGATTGTATTATAATAGGTGGCGGACCATCTGGTTTGGCTGCTGGAGTTTATGCTGCTAGAGCTAGATTAAAGACAATTCTTTTTGAAAAGGCTAGTTTTGGCGGACAGATTAGTATTACTGATGAAATAGCTAATTATCCGGGTTTTTATGAACCAGATGAAGAAGCAAGACATCCTAAAAATCTAATTAATAAAATGATAGAACAGGCTAAGTCTTTTGGTGCTGAAATAGAGCATAAAGAAGTAGTTGATGTTAAATTAGACGGTAAAGTAAAAGAAGTTAAAACTGCTGATGGAGAAGTTTATACATCAAAAACAGTAATAATTGCTACAGGTGCTCAGCCTAGAAAATTAGGTTGTAAAGGTGAATTAGAATACACTGGTAAAGGTGTTTCTTATTGTGCTACTTGTGATGCTAACTTTTTTGAAGGTATGGAAGTTTTCTGCGTAGGTGGTGGAGATACTGCTGTAGAAGAGGCTATGTACTTATCTAAATTCGCTAGAAAAGTTACTTTGATAGTGAGAAAAGATTATGTACGCTGTGCTAACTCTATAGAAGAAAAAGCTAAAGCTAATCCTAAAATTGAGATAAAATTTAGAACAGAACTTTTAGAGCTTAAAGGTGAAGGAATTGTTGAATCTGCAATATTCTTAAACAATGAAACAGGTGAAACTTATGAATATAAAGCTGATGAAGAAGATGGTACATTTGGTGTATTTATATTTGTTGGTTATGTTCCTTTGACAAAATTATTTGAGGGTAAAGTGGATATGAAAGATGGTTTCATCATTACAGATGAAGAGATGAAAACAAATGTTGAGGGTGTATTTGCTTGCGGAGATTTAAGACCTAAGATGCTTAAACAAGTTATTACTGCTACAGCAGATGGTGCTATAGCTGGAATTTCTGCTAACAAATATATAGAAGAACATTATTCTTAATTATTTAATTAAAGGAAAAATATAGATGATGAAATTTAAAGGCTGAGTAAAAAATATCTCTTGCGTTGCAATGAATCAATATTCTATTTATAGCGGTATTATTGCATTGTTTATTTTGCTAGGGATAAATTTATCAGGGATTAAATTGCATTTATTGAAATTCAAGAGTGGTAGCATATTTTTTATATGCTCCTGCTCTTTTTTATTGCTTATAACTTATATTTATAAATAAAAATAAAAATATATAAAGGAGACTATATGAAGTTAGAGTTAGGCGAGATTTATATTAAAGATATAAAACTTGACAAAATTTCAAAAGTCGAGAATGGAGTACTCTATGTAAATGTTGATGAGATTACAAAGATGGTACTTGAAGACGACAAATTGAAAAGTGTAAAAATTGATGTAGCTCGTCCGGGAGAATCTGTTCGTATAACACCTGTAAAAGATGTTATAGAGCCTAGAGTAAAAGTTGAAGGCAAGGGCGGAATATTCCCAGGTATGATATCAAAAGTAGATACTGTAGGAGAAGGCAAAACTAATATACTAAAAGGTGCTGCTGTTATTACTTGCGGTAAGATAGTAGGTTTCCAAGAAGGTATAATAGACATGACTGGTCCTGGTGCAGATTATACACCATTCTCTAAACTTAACAATTTATGTTTAGTTATAGAGCCAGTAGAGCCTATAGAAAAACATGATTATGAAGCAGCTGTAAGAGGAGCAGGTTTAAAAGTTGCTACTTATTTAGGTCAATTAGCTAAAGATTTGAAAGCAGACAAAACTTTCACTTATGAAACTAAACCTATATTTGAACAAGCTGCAATGTATCCTAATTTACCAAAAGTAGGTTATGTATACATGCTTCAAACACAAGGCTTATTACATGATACTTATGTTTATGGTGTTGATGCTAAGAAAATAGTTCCAACATTCATATATCCAACAGAAGTAATGGATGGTGCTATAGTAAGCGGTAACTGTGTATCAGCTTGCGATAAAAACACTACTTATCACCATTTAAATAACCCTGTAATTAAAGCTTTATATGATAAACATGGTAAAGATATTAACTTTATGGGTGTTATAATAACAAATGAAAACGTATTCTTAGCAGATAAGATGCGTTCATCAGATTGGGCATCAAAATTAGCTAAATATTTCGGATTGGATGCAGTAATCATCTCTGAAGAAGGATTTGGTAACCCAGATGCTGACTTAATAATGAACTGCAGAAAAGCAGAAGCATTCGGAATTAAAACTTGTATCATTACAGATGAATATGCTGGTAGAGATGGTTCTTCACAATCTTTAGCAGATTCAGATGTATCAGCTAATGCTACAGTAACAGCTGGTAATGCTAATGTAGTTATTAACTTACCAAAAATGGATAAAGTAATAGGTATGTTAGATTATACAGATAAGATAGCAGGCGGATTTGATGGTTCATTAAAACCAGATGGTTCTATTGAAGCAGAGATACAGGTTATAACTGGTGCTACAAATGAATTAGGTTTTAATAAATTTAGTGCTACAGGACTATAATGTTTTTTAGTATTAAATTGTTAGAATATAAACAAAATTTTTAGGAGGAAAGCCATGAGTATTTTAAATGGTAAAAAAGTTGTTATCATTGGCGATAGAGACGGCATTCCTGGAGAAGCTATCAAAGCTTGCGTTGAAACAGTAAGCGACGCAGAAGTTTTGTTTGCTGCTACGGAGTGTTTTGTTTGAACAGCCGCAGGAGCGATGGATTTAGAGAATCAAAAGAGAATTAAAGAGTTTGCAGAAAAATTTGGTAAGGAGAATATAGTAGTATTATTTGGAGCTGCTGAAGCTGAAGCTACAGGTTTAGCTGCTGAAACAGTAATGTTAGGTGATCCTACATATGCTGGTGCTTTAGCAAACGTTGCTTTACATTTAGATGCTTATCATGCTGTAGAGCCAGAGTTCAAAGAAGCAGTAGATGCTGGCGTTTATGATGAACAAGTTGGTATGGCAGAGATGACATTAAATGTAGACGAAATAATCGCAGAAATGAAAAGAATGCGTGAAGAAAACAAATAATACAACTAACTTATAATTTTTATAAAAAACAAATTCTCTAAAAAATAAAAAAATCCATTGTAAATAAAAACCAGTTTGGTTTTAAAAAATACGGCAGCCATATATAATATATATGGTTGCCTTAAATTAAAAAAATTAGGAGGCTTAAATGCCACAATATAAAATTGTACATTACATTAATCAGTTCTTTGCTAACATTGGTGGTGAAGAAAAAGCTGATATAGCTCCAGAGAAAAGAGATGGAGTTGTTGGTCCTGGTGCAGGACTTCAAGGTGAGCTTAAAAAACTAGGTCTTGATGCTGAAGTAGTTGGTACTGTTATTTGCGGTGACTCTTACTTTAACGAAAACCTAGATAAAGCTAAAAAAGAAGTTTTAGATATGATTAAAAGCTTTAGCCCAGATTTAGTTATTGCTGGTCCTGCTTTTAATGCTGGTCGTTATGGTACTGCTTGCGGTACAGTTGCTAAAATGGTACAAGATGAATTAAAAGTACCTGCTGTTACTGGTATGTATGTTGAAAACCCTGGTGCAGATATGTTTAAGAAAGATGTTTATATCGTTTCTACTAAAGATTCTGCTGCTGGTATGAGAAATGCTTTACCTGTTATAGCTAAATTAGCTTCTAAACTTCTTAAGAAAGAAGAAATTGGAACTCCAGAAGCTGAAGGTTATATACCTAGAGGAATACGTGTTCCATTATTTAGAGAGAAAAATGGTGCTGAGAGAGCTGTTGATATGCTTATCAAAAAAATTAAAGGTGAAGCATTTACTACAGAATATCCTATGCCAGACTTCGACAGAGTAACTCCTGGTGAAGCTATTAAAGACATTACTAAAGCTAAAATAGCATTAGTTACAAGCGGCGGTATAGTACCATCTGGTAACCCAGACCATATAGAATCTTCTTCTGCTTCAAAATATGGCAGATATTCTATTGATGATATGGGCGAAACAGCACATGGCGGTTATGACCCTACTTATGCTAACCAAGACCCTAACAGAGTATTACCTGTTGACGTATTAAAAGATTTACAAAAAGAAGGAAAAATTGGAGAGCTTTATCCTTACTATTACACTACTACTGGTAATGGTACTTCAGTTAAAAACTCTAAAGCTTATGCTACAGAATTTGCTCAAACTTTAGTTAAAGATGGAGTTCAAGCTGTTATTTTAACATCAACCTGAGGAACTTGTACTCGTTGCGGTGCAACGATGGTTAAAGCAATAGAAGCTACTGGAATACCTGTAGTTCATATTTGTACTATTGTTCCTATATCTTTAACAGTTGGTGCTAACAGAATAGTTCCTGCTGTTGCTATACCTCACCCACTTGGTAATCCAAACTTATCTAAAGAGGATGAGAAAAAATTAAGACGTGCATTAGTTGAAAAAGCTTTAAAAGCTTTAACAACTCCTGTAGATTCTCAAACAGTTTTTGAAAATTAATTTGGTATTGAAAACTAAAATTATTTATATATACTATATATAAATAATAAAATAAAGGGGAGTACAAATATTTAAATGATAGTTGTATATCCCCTTATTTTATAAATGAAAAAATAAAATTATAGGAGATTAAAAAATGAGTTTTGCTGTATTAAAAGCCGCTGCTTATGCTATAGTACATGCTCCTGATATGGTTATCAATAACGGTACTACTCAAACAGTGGAAAGAGAAGTTAATCCTAATTCTGATTATCTTAAAAGCATAAAAAAGCATCTTAGACCTTTTGAAGATGTTATAAATTATGCTCCTAATCAAACTTATATTGGTAATATTCATCCTGAAGAATTAAAAAAACTTGCTTCTCAGGTTTCTGAAGAAGTAAAAAAAGCTGGCGGAAGCTGGATTGGAGTGCCTTGTAAGGGAGAGAGAACTGGTAAATTTGGTGAGATTTTCGCTGAAGATGAGTTTATCTTTATGATGAAAATAGCTGATACTTTTGAACTTGTATATTTAGAAGCTGAGTTTGAGAAAAAAATGAAAGATGCTTATGTGGCAGTAGAATCAAAATACAAAACAGAAGAAGAACTTAAAAAAGATTTAGCTCAAGTAAAATGTGAAACTAAAATTGATGAAATAGAAAGATTAATGAAAGAAGAACATGCTGAAGGTTTATATTTCAATGAGAAGTTAGTTGGTTGTGTAAAAAGAGCTCATGATGTAGATATTAACTTGAGTGCGCATGTTATTTTTGAAAACTTAGCAGTTAAAGCTTCTGGTATAATGGCTTTAAAAGAACTTATTAGAAAGAAAAATATTGATCCTAGCAGTATTGATTTAGTAATAGAATGTTCTGAAGAGGCTTGCGGTGATATGAACCAAAGAGGCGGTGGTAACTTTGCTAAGAGTGTTGCTGAAATTGCTGGTATACCTAATGCTACTGGTTTTGATATTAGAGGATTCTGTGCTGCTCCTTCACATGCTTTAGTAACAGCTGCTTCATTAGTAAAAGCTGGTTCTTATAAAAATGTTGTAATAGTTGCTGGTGGTGCTACTGCTAAATTGGGTATGAATGGTAAAAGCCATGTTACTAAAAATCTTCCTATTATTGAAGATATACTTGGTGCTTTTGCTGTATTAATTAGTGAAAACGATGGAGTACATCCTGTTATTAGAACTGATATACTTGGAAAACACACTGTTGCTACAGGTTCTGCTCCTCAGGCTGTTATGAACTCATTGATAGTTAATCCTTTAGAGAAAGCAAACTTAAAAGTTACTGATATAGATAAATATACTGTTGAGATGCAAAACCCTGATGTTACTAAACCTGCTGGTGCTGGCGATGTACCTGAGGCTAATTACAAAATGATAGCTGCTATTGGTGTTAAGAAGGGTGATATTGATAGAAGCCAATTAGCAGAGTTTGTTGAAAAGCATGGTATGTCTGGTTGGGCTCCTACTCAAGGACATATTCCATCTGGTGTTCCTTATTTAGGTTTTGCTATTGAAGATATTATGTCTGGTAAAATTAATCGTGTGATGTTAATAGGTAAAGGTTCATTATTCTTAGGAAGAATGACTAATCTATTTGACGGTATATCTGTTATTATAGAAAAAAATAATGGTGATAAAGGCACTGGCGAAGGTGTTTCTAAAGAAGAAGTTAATAAGCTTATTGCTAATGCTATGAGAGATTTTGCTAAGAGCATGTTAGGTGAGTAAGGAGGTATTATATTATGAGTGATGCTTCTAATTCAGCTATAAAATCTATGATAGGGGAGACTTTTCTCTCTCTTGCTAATGCTTTAGAAACTGGTCAATTTGGTAAAAAGGTACGCGTTGGTATAACAAACAGAGGTTCTGAGCATGGAGCTGAAGCTGTATCTCTTGGCGGTGTTATAGCTATGAGCAGAAACAAAAATGTTGAAGTTGTTTTGATTGGTGAAAAGAACTCTACTGGTTTACAAACAATAGAAACTGATTGCGATGAAAAAGCTCATAAGATAATGGAAGAGATGCTTGCTAAAGGGGAATTAGATGCTTGTGTTACTATGCATTATCCTTTCCCTATTGGTGTATCTACTGTTGGCAGAGTTATTTCTCAAGCTAATGGTAAAGAAACATATATTGCTACTACTACTGGTACTTCTGCTACTGTTAGAGATCAGGCTATGTTTAAAAATGCTATTTATGGTATTATAACAGCTAAGGCTTGCGGAATAAAAGAGCCTACTGTTGGTATATTAAATATAGATTCTGCTCGTACAGTTGAGAGGGCTTTAAAAGAGCTTGCTTCTAATGGTTATAACATTAAGTTTGGTGCTTCTAATCGTGCTGACGGCGGTGCGGTATTAAGAGGTAATGACCTTATTACTGGTGCTGTTGATGTTGTTGTTTGTGATTCTCTTACTGGAAACATTCTTATAAAGATGTTCTCTTCTTTCAACAGCGGCGGAAGTTATGAGGCTATTGGATATGGTTATGGTCCTGGTATAGGATTTGGATTTAAAACTCCGATATTTATTATATCTAGGGCTTCTGGTTCTAATGTTATTGCTGGTGCTATTGAGTATGCTTATCAGTGTGTTAGCGGTAATATAATAGATGTTATGAACAAAGAAGAAGAGGAAGTTAAGAAATATGGTTTTGATGCTATATTAGAAAGCTTAAAGCCTAAAGCTAATGCTTCTTCTGGCGGTGAGAAGGCTAAACCTGCTGTTGCTAAAGAGGTTGTAACTGCACAGATTCCGGGTGTAGAGGTTATGGACTTGGATGCGGCTGTAGAGTTAGTTATGGAAAATGGTATATATGCTGAGTCTGGTATGGGTTGTACTGGACCTATCATATTAGTTAGTGATAAAAATAAAGAGAATGCTGAAAATATTTTGAGAAAAGGCGGATTTATATCTTAGTTTAAGATTATCTGCTTCAAAGAACAATTATAGTAACTTTTTTACTAGTTAAAAATATGGAAACATTAGATATAATAATAATATCTAGTGTTTCCATTTTTTATTTTTATTAATATATTAAATCATAGGAGTTTATTATGGATATTGTTTCAAACATAGTAGCAAAGGTAAACAGTATTTTGTGGGATTATCTGTTGATAATCATGCTATGCGGAAGTGGAATTTATTTCACTTTTAGACTTAAATTTGTGCAGATAGTGAAGTTCAAAGATGGCTGGGACAGAACCTTTGGAAGTATTTCTTTAAAAGGTAAAGCTGCTGACAAAGATGGTATGAGTTCTTTCCAATCTTTAGCAACTGCAATTGCTGCTCAAGTTGGTACTGGTAATTTAGCTGGTGCTGCTACTGCTTTGATTGCTGGAGGACCAGGAGCAATATTTTGGATGTGGGTATCTGCTTTCTTTGGTATGGCTACTATATTTGTTGAGGCTTCTTTAGGCCAAAAATACAAAACTACTACTGAAGATGGTCATGTTATAGGTGGCCCTGCTTACTACATTACTGCTGCTTATAAAGGTGCTCTTGGTAAATTTTTAGCTGTTTTATTTGCTGTATTCATTATATTAGCTTTAGGTTTTATGGGTAATATGGTTCAGTCAAACTCTATATCTGGTGCTTTTGTTAATGCTTTCCCTTCTATTAAACCTATATATGTTGGTATAGTATGTGCTATAATAGCTGCTTTCATATTTATTGGCGGTTTAAGAAGAATAGCTTCATTTACTGAAAAAATTGTTCCTATTATGGCTTTATTTTATATAATAGGTTCTTTAATTATTATAATAATGAATATTAAAAACCTTCCTAGTTCTATTGCTTTAATATTTACTTCTGCTTTTAATCCTCAAGCTGTTATAGGCGGCGGATTAGGTATAGGTATACAACAAGCTATGCGTTTTGGTGTTGCTCGCGGTTTATTCTCTAACGAAGCTGGTATGGGTTCTACTCCGCATGCACACGCTTTAGCTAAAGTTAAACACCCTTGCGAACAAGGTGTTGTTGCTATGATAGGTGTATTCTTTGATACATTTATAGTTGTTACTTTAACTGCTTTAGTTATATTAACTTCTGATATATTACAAACTAGAATATATCCATTAGAATCAGCTGCTCTTATACCTGAAATATTAAAAGGTGTTGGTTTACCTCAAGAAGCATTTAGATTAGGATTTGGTTTCTTTGGTGTAGTATTTGTTGCTGTATGTTTGTTCTTCTTTGCTTTCACTACTATAGTAGGTTGGTATTTCTTTGGAGAGCAAAACATTAAATATTTATTTGGTGTAAAAGCTGCTAAAGTTTATGCTGTTTTAGTTGTTTGTTTCGTGCTTTTAGGTTCAGCTTTAAAAGTTGATTTAGTATGGTCTTTGGCTGATACTTTCAATGGTTTAATGGTTATACCAAACCTTTTGGGGCTTTTAGCATTAGGCGGAGTTGCTTCTGCTTTATTTAAAGAATATAATGATTTAAATAAAAAATAATAAACATAATTTTTGATTATTAATAAAAATGTCTGGTAAGTATTACTTCCAGACATTTTTCTTCTAAAGAATTCTTATTGTTTATAGTAATAAATAATAAAATTATTTTTTTATATATTTTTCTTAATTAATATTTATTTAAGAATATTTTTTTATTTTAATTTTATTTATAAATGTAATGATTTTTACATTTATTATTAGGAGATATAATGTATATTATTGAACAGTTGGTTTCAAAGATTAATTCATTTTTGTGGGATTATACATTACTTATATTTTTATGCGGTACAGGTCTTTATTTTACTATACGTTTAAGATTTATACAGATAAGAGAGTTTAAAGATAGTTTTAAGTCAACATTTGGTTCTGTATCTTTGAAAGGAAGTGCTGCTGATGAGCATGGTATGAGTTCATTTCAATCTCTTGCAACATCTATTGCTGCTCAAGTGGGTACTGGTAATTTAGCTGGGGCTGCTACTGCTTTAGTTGCTGGAGGTCCCGGTGCTATATTTTGGATGTGGGTATCTGCTTTTTTAGGTATGGCTACAATATTTGCTGAAGCTACATTAGCTCAGAAGTTTAAAACTTATAAAGATGGTCAAGTGATAGGTGGACCTGCTTATTATATACAGGCTGCTTATAAAGGCAGATTTGGTAAATTCTTAGCTGGGTTATTTGCTATTCTTATTATTTTGGCTTTGGGTATAATGGGAAACATGGTGCAGTCTAATTCTATATCATCTGCTTTTTCTAATTCTTTTCCTGTTAATACTAAAGTTGTGGGAGTGGTAGTAGCTATTATTTCTGGATTTATATTTTTAGGCGGTGTTAAGAGAATAGCATCATTTACAGAAAAAATTGTTCCTATAATGGCTATATCTTATCTTGTTGGGGCTATTGTATTAATACTTTTAAATATTACAAAAGTACCTCATGCTTTTTATATGATATTTGTATCAGCATTTAATCCTCAAGCTGTTATAGGCGGTTCTTTAGGAATAGGAATACAGCAGGCTATGCGTTTTGGTATAGCTAGAGGATTATTCTCTAATGAGGCTGGTATGGGTTCTACTCCGCATGCTCATGCTATTGCTAAAGTGGATCATCCTTGCGAGCAGGGGGTTGTTGCTATGATGGGAGTATTCTTTACTTTTATTGTACTTACATTAACTGCTTTAGTAATACTTACTTCTGGAATATTAGAAAATCATGTTTATAATTTAGAATCGCATAGTTTAATAGCTGAATCTTTAAAAGGTATTGGTTTAGCTCAAACTGCTTTTCAGATGAAATTTGGTCATGCTGGTGTGATATTCATTGCTTTATGTTTGCTTTTCTTTGCTTTCTCTACAATTATTGCTTGGTATTTCTTTGGAGAACAAAATATTAAATTTTTATTTGGTCAAAAGGCTACAAAAGTATATGCTTTAGTTGTGGTTGTATTTATATTTATAGGCTCTACTCTTAAAGTTGATTTAGTATGGTCTTTGGCTGACTGTTTTAATGGTCTTATGGTAATACCTAACCTTCTTGGTATATTGGCATTAAGTCCGCTTGTATCTTCACTTGTAAAAGATTATAAGAGATTCAAAAAAGAGAAAAAGAATAAATCTAATTAATATGATTCTATAATATATATTAAAAGACTTGTTAGGTTTTTTTGTAAATAATCTGCAAGTCTTTTTTATTTATTATTAGACTTTTTTAATTTATCTCTATGGCTTCTATAAATTATTATAGGCATATCAGCTGTTATTAGTTTCTCTTCTTTCATGCCTAAATATGATTCTTTAGAGCTTTGAGTTTTTACTACATCTTTATCTTGCTTTAATACATAAGCTGAGAATTTTTTGCCTATAAAGTTTACTATATTTTTTATTATAGGTATGTTTACAAGTTTTTGATAAAATCTAATATAAATAACTGTGTTCTCATCATCAACAGGGGCAAATACTCCAAACACTCTCATTTTATCAAATATATAATTCTGCCAAATATTAGGAAAATAAAAATATAAAAAATATTTAAAATCTTCTTTTTTCATTTCTGAAGCACTTAAAGCCTTTTGCCCATTGTCAATTACATTGTTTACATAAAACTTTAATATATTATTATCTTCATCTATCTCTACTAATGGACCATTAACTAAAGTTTTATTTCCTTTGCCTATTGTGTTGTAATGAACAAAAGAAATATGCACTACATCAAGCTGATTTTCTATGCATCTTGTATAATGATTATGCCACTCATCTTTTATTGTTGAGTAGGAAAACTTGTTATCTTTCAAATCATCCGGAAACATTATCTTATCATTAATTTTATCTTTATCACCATACCATAACCATATTAAGCCATAAAGCTCTCTCACCTCATAGCTTTCAACAAAAAATCTTTCATCAACTTTAGTGTTTTTTCCATTAGCAGGAATCATTACAACTTTACCGTTTTTGTCAAATTGAAAACCATGAAAAGGACAAGCTATATTATTACCGCATACTTTTCCAGAGGATAATGAAGCCCCCCTATGACAGCATTTATCTTCTATACAGCATATATTATTATTTTCATCTCTCCAGAATACTAGATTTTTATTTAATCTTTTAGCGAAGAGAGGTTTACTTTTCTTTATTTCTTTAGAGTCTAACACTCCATACCACATATTGTATATCATATGTTTGTCCTTAATTTAATATCAACATTTCATAATTATATATCTTTATTTTAATAAATAAACATTTTATAAGATGAATTTTATAATAAATTATAGATGTATTATTAATTATAAAAGCTTTGTGAAATATTGAAATTAATTATATTTTATAAATTTCTATTTTTTATAGATATATTATCAGCTTTTTATAATTTATTTGGTATGGACTTCATAAAATATAGTTCTTTTGCTTCTTTTATACCAATACCGAGTAGGTGCCTATAGGCAAAAGAAGTTGGGTGCTACCCTACGGGCACGCTTCGCATGGGGCTAAGCCCTGCAAATAATTTAAAAAAATAAATTTTAATAAACTTAAAAATTTTTAGTATATACAAAACATATTAATAATATAAATTTTATAAAATTACTACAATTATAATCTTTTATACGCTTGTTATTAATATTTTTTAATATATAATACTATAGAAAATAATTCAGTTTTTCAATTTTTTTTAATAAATTAATTTAAGGAAATAATAATATGGCTTTATCTATAGGAATAGTAGGACTTCCAAACGTAGGAAAATCAACACTTTTTAATGCACTAACAAATGCACACGCAGAGGCAGCTAATTATCCATTTTGTACTATAGATAAAAACGAAGCCACTGCTATAATAAAAGATGAAAGAGTTGATAAACTAGCAAATCTTTTTAAATCAAAAAAGAAAGTTTATAACACTACTACATTTGTTGATATAGCAGGACTTGTAAAGGGAGCTTCTAAGGGTGAAGGGCTTGGAAACAAATTCCTTTCACATATTAGAGAAGTAAATGCAGTTCTTCATGTTGTGAGAGTATTTGAAGATGGAAACATTACCCATATAGGAGAAGTTGATCCATTAAGAGATTTGGACATTATATTAACAGAACTTATGCTTGCAGATATTGAAACACTTAATGCAAGAATGGAGAGACAAAAAAAGGTTGCTAAAGGAAGCAAAGCAAAAGCAGTAGAAGAAGAGATTGCATTACTTGAAAAAATACTTCCAGAGTTAAATAATTTTAAGCCAATATTTAGTTTAGATTTAACCGACACAGAAAAAGATATATTAAAACCATTATTTTTATTAACATCAAAGAGCATGATGATAGGGGCTAATTTATCAGAAAATGAATTAGCTAACCCAGAAAAAAATTCTCATTATGTAACACTTCAAAATTATGCCAAAGAAAGAAATATAGAACTTATACCTTTCAGTGCTAAAATAGAAGCAGATTTGCAGGATTTGGACGAAGAGGAGAGATTAAGCTATTTAGAAGATTTGGGAGTTAAAGAATCTGGAGTAGAGAGATTAACTAAGGCAGGACATAAATTATTAAAGCTTTTAACATTCCTTACTTCTGGAGAAGATGAAACTAGGGCTTGGACTGTGAGAGAAGGTGCTTATGCTCCAGAGGCTGCTGGGGTTATACACAGTGATTTTGAGAGGGGATTTATTAGTGCTGAGGTTATTAACTGTGATAAACTTTTAGAGCTTGGAAGTTTTGTTAAGGCTAAAGAGGCTGGTGCTATTAGGCTTGAGGGCAAACAGTATCTTATGCAAGAGGGAGATGTTGTAACTTTTAGGTTCAATGTTTAACTTACTTTCTATAAGAGTTTAAAAAAGTTTAATTCCAAATAAAAATATATAAAACTATTAAATAATAATAAAATGAAACTGAATTTTGAGGCGAAGTATATTAAGCTATATGTATTGTCATCGTTTATAGGGGCAACGGTTGGGTTTATAGTATCTTTTTATAGGATGATATTATATAGACTAAGTATTAATATTTTTTATGTTTCAAATTTTATTCTTAGCAAATGGTATTATCCTATAATAATGTTTATAGTTTTAATAGCTCTTGGCTCTCTTATAGGGTTAATACTAAGACATTACCCTCAGATAAGAGGTGCGGGAGTTCCTCAAATAAATTATTATTTATCGCTTAATGAACCTAAAAATATTTTTGTTGAAATAATATTAAAACTTTTGGGTAGTATGATATCTTTTGCAAGCGGTCTTTCACTTGGAAGAGCCGGCCCTTCTATGCATATAGGTACACTTGTTGGGCTTTTTTATCATAAACATTTTTATAGTCATATATCCAAATATAGAAGATATCTTATTATATCTGGTGCTTGTGCGGGTATGACTGCTACTTTTAGTGCACCATTTACGGGGATTGCTTTTTCTTTTGAAGAGCTTAAGGAAAATAAAAATCATATAGTTTTTGTTTGTATAGCACTCTCTTCAATATCTTCTATACTTGTAATAGAGCATATTTTAGGGCAGTCTATGATACTTAATTTTAACTTGCCTAGAATACTTGAAGTAAGACATTATATATCATTACTTCCTTTAGGATTAATATGCGGACTTCTTGCTTCTTTTCAAAATATACTAATGAACACATTTAACAAATTCTATCAGAATATAAAAAATGATATACTTCGCCCTGTACCTGCTTTTATAACTGCTGGTATTATGATAATGTTTTTTCCTTATGTATTAGGAAGTGGTGATTTGCTTATAGGAAGTATAGTAATGGATAAGTTTCCTATATATATGCTAGTTATACTTATATTTGTTAAACTTTTTTATACATCAGTATGCTCTACATCTGGAGCTGTGGGGGGAGTATTCTTTCCTACTTTTATACTTGGTTCGTCTATAGGTTCTTTGTATGATATTTTTTTGGTACATTATTTTCCAGAATATATTATGTATGGAGATTTGTTTATAGTGTTGGGCATTACTTCTATGATGTCAGGTATCACAAGAACACCTATAATGGTATGTATATTAATATTAGAGATCTCAAGTTCTGTATCAAATTTCGTTGCTCTTATGATAGTCGCTATAATATCATATATGGTAGCTAAGGTTCTTGGAGTAACTTCTATATATGATCATAATGATTAATAAATGATTTGGAGATATTATGGAGTTTCATCAAGAGTTATTTAATGATTATTTAAAAGAATATTATAATATTTTTGAAGAATTATTAAACTGTTTAGAAAATAATGATGAAAAAAAATTTAGAGATAAAGTTAATATATTTGCATATCAAAAAGATAATGAGGTGGAATATACAAAAGATAAAAAATATAATGAAAGATTAAAATTAGTTTTATCTATACTCTATCATAAAAATATAAACTACTTAATGAATAAAAAATCATTTGAAGATTTACTTGTTTTTTTGTTTGAAGAAGAGATAAAAGATAGGCAAACTAATTCTTATCAGGGAATAGGTACTTCTTTAGAAATTATGAGTTTTTTATTCGTTAAACTTTATAATGATGATATAAATAAATTACTCTCTAAATATGCATATTTATTTGATAAAGCAAAAAATGCAAACTTTGATTGTAATTGCGGTTATGGTGTTGATTATTATAATTATTATAATGAAAGATTAGATCAATTAAATATAGATTCTATAATATCGTATTTTATAGATATTGATGAATTAAGATTGTGTTCAAAACTTGTTGATATATGGAAAAGCAATATAAAAGAATGGGACAAAAAGAATTTAAATAAATTAAAATATTATGAGGAACTTATAGAAGATAAAGAATCTTTACTTAAAACTACTAAAAAACTTTTTGAAATGGCTGTTGAAGAAAATGAGAGTAATTGGGATATAGTTTTTGCTTTAGATACTTATCTTAAATCTTTAATTGATAATAATAAACATGATTATGCTTGGCAGTTAATATCAAAATATATGAATAATATAAAAAATATTCAAGATGATAAATTTTATAATATTAATTTAGGTAGACATATAATAGAAAGAGCAGCTGATATAATGCTTAATATTAATAATGAGAAAATAGAAAAAGAAATATGGGCTTTCATTAGCGAGCCTTTTAAAAATAAACATTTTCATTTTTATTTGAAATTATACGAAAAAGTTTTATTATGCTGTGATATTGTAAAAGATGAAAAATTAAAAAATAAAATATCAAAAGAGTATCAGAAAGAATTGAAAAAATTTGAAGATATATTTAAATAATTTTGCAAATTATTAGTATATAATTGAATAACTATATTTTAACTAAATAATACAACAAAAAGCCGCCTAAAAATAATAGACGGCTATAATTTTTTAATTATTAACTTAAGCTTTTACAACTTTCTTTTTATATATTGTATCAACTATAAGCCCCAAAGCATTATCACCAGATACATTGCAAGCAGTACCGAATGAGTCTTGAGTAATGTATAGAGCAACCATTATAGCACTTAAAGGACTATCAGGACCGCCAAGACCAACCATATAAAGGAATGGTAAAGCTGTCATTATAGAACCGCCGGGAGCACCGGGAGAAGCTATCATAGCAATACCAAGCATAGCAATAAATGGAAGTATAGTGCTGTAAGTTATAGGAATCTGATTCATTAAACATACTGCTGTAGCACATGCTGTAATTGTAATCATAGAACCTGCCATGTGAATATTAGCACAGAGAGGAACTACGAAATTTCTTATTTGTTCAGATATTCCATCTTTTTCAGCACATTGTAAATTAACAGGTATAGTAGCAGCAGATGATTGTGTACCTAAAGCGGTTGCATATCCTGCAATTTGGTTTTTCATAAGCATAAAAGGATTTTTCTTTCCTATTGAGCCAGATACTAAGAATGCTATTAATAAATAAAGTAAATGCATTATGATTACTACTATAAATACTTTCCATAATATTCCTAATATTACAAAAGTTTTTCCAGATCTAGTCATATCAACAAAAGTACCGCAAATATAAAGAGGAAGTAAAGGAATTATAGATACACGCAAAACTTTGTCTATTATAGTAGATAATTCTTTGAAAACATGATATAGATAATCTCCTATTTCTTTGCCTCTCATAGTAGATATTCCAAGACCTATTATAAATGCAAATAAAACAGCAGCTAAAGTATCTAGTAAAGGTGTTACAGTTATAGATAAATAAGGAGCAACAGAATTACCAGCAGCATCAGCAATTCTTTGAATGTCATCAGCACTCATAAAGCTAGGAAACAAGTTATAAGCAACTAAGAATGATGCAGAACCAGCAATTAATGTAGAACCATAGGCCAATATACAAGTTATAAGCAGTAAAAAACCAGAGCCTTCTTTTAAATCAGCTATACCCATAGATACATAAGAAACTATCATCAAAGGTATTACAAATTTTAGATAAGAGCTGAATATACCAGATGCAGTTACTATGACTCTAGATATTACTTCTGGTATAAATTGCTGACCAAAAAATATACCAAGTAAAATTCCAATAATCAACCTAGGCACTAATCCAAGTTTAAATTTTTTTTCCATTTTTACTCCTTAAAATATTTAAAAATATTTATAATTACTAATATATACAAAAATCACAATAAGTAAATAAAAAATCACATTTTTTTGTATTTAATAACTACAAATAGTAATATTATTTGCTGTAAATTTACAATTTTGGTACAATGTAATAATAACATATTGATTTTAATATAAAACTATATATACTTTAAATTGTATAAAAAATTAGGGGATATAGAAAATGGATAAAAAGCTGTATGATAATTATATTAATATTTTAAAAGAGGAGTTAGTTCCTGCTTTGGGATGTACTGAGCCTATAGCTATAGCTTTTGCTGGTGCTAAAGTAAGAGAGGTTTTGGGAGACATGCCTGAATCTGTTGTAGTGAAATGCAGCGGAAATATTATTAAAAACGTAAAAGGTGTTACGGTTCCTAATTCTAATGGGCTTAAAGGAATTGATGTTGCAGCTGTTTTGGGAATAGTTGGGGGAGATGCTAGTAAAAATCTTGAAGTATTAAGCAGTATTAAACAAGAAGATATTGACAATACAAAAAAATTACTTAAAACAGATTTTTGTAAGTGCGAGCTTATAGAAAACGTTGAAAACTTATATATTATCATTGAAGCTAAAAATAAAAAATCTAATGCTATAGTTGAAATAAGAAATGGACACACTAATATTACAAAAATAATTAAAGACGGCAAAGAAATTTTTAAATCTGATGACAATTCTTCTTCAAATTCTAATACAGACAGAGAGTCTCTCACCGTTAAAGATATATACACTTTTGCTAACGAAGTAAAAATAGAAGATATAAAAGATGTAATATCAAGACAAATAAATATGAATACAGCTATATCCAAAGAAGGTATAAAAAATGAATATGGTGCTTCTGTTGGAAAAACATTATTAAAATATTATGGGGAAGATGATATAAGAAATAAGGCAAAAGCTTATGCTTCTGCAGGTTCTGATGCTCGTATGGGCGGATGTGCTATGCCTGTAGTTACAAATTCGGGAAGTGGTAATCAGGGGATTACTGCTTCTATTCCTGTAATAGAATATGCATCACATTTAAAAGTATCTGAAGAAAAATTATACAGAGCTTTAGTGTTATCTAATTTAATAGCTATTTTACAAAAGAAACATATAGGTAAATTGTCAGCATTTTGCGGAGTTGTATGTGCTGCTACTGGTGCTGCTTCTGGTATTGCTTATTTGCATGATGCTACATACAAACAAATATCTGATACTATAATTAATGCTTTATGTACTATAGGCGGAATGGTTTGCGATGGAGCTAAATCTTCTTGTGCTTCAAAGATTGCTGAGGCTATTGATTGCGGAATACTTGCTTTTAATATGGCTAAAGATGGTAAAGTATTTAAGTCTGGTGATGGGCTTGTAAAAGATGATGTTGAGGCTACTATTGACAGCATAGGAAGAATGGCTAAAGAAGGCATGAAGGCTACCGATGTTGAAATACTCAATATTATGATAGAAAAATAATTTCTTTTTTTATTTATTTATTTTTTATAATATAGTATAATATATAAACTATTTATAATTAATAATATTAGGGGATTTTAATATGCCTAGTTTAAGTGATAAAGAAATTAATGCAACTTTAGCAAAAATTAGAAAAGATTATGCTGAGGGTGCTGAGAAATATGGTGCTAGAATATATAATGTAGATTCTTTTAATAATAGATATAGAGAAGCTTTAGAGAAGAGGCAGGATTTATCTAGTTTTTTATTATTAGAACTTAAAATATTAGAAGATATTAAAACAACTTTAATTCAAAAAGAAGAAGAAGCACAAAGAAAGAAAGCTGAAGAAGAAAAAGCAAAAGAAAACTCTTTCATGAAAAAAGTTGATAATATGATAGAAAAATTTAGAAATGCAGTAGAAAAATATCCAGAAGCTAAATTGCATGACAAGGCTGATTATGAACTTCAGCATTTATATGGTGCTTTTAGAGAATTATATGAATGTTTTTCTGTTGTAAGATATTTTTCAAGCGGACCTGCTAGTGATTATATAGTAGAAACAGCTTTGAAAGATTATGATAATAAATTTCAGAGATTTGTAACTCCAATAGGTGAGAGACGCATTCCAGAAATGTTTAGCGATTATGTGTATGCTTTAGATAAAGGTGATAATTCAAGCAGATTTGAGCAGTTTATATTAAAAGAGGCTGGATTTTTGCTTCATTCTTTTATTGATAAAATGAATGCTATAAAAATGATGGTTTTAAAAAATAGCTTTGAAAATAATATTATATTGCCTGAATCTCTTAGCTCTCAATCTCCAAGGGTATATTCATTCTTTAAAGGAAAAAGTAAAGAAGATATTTATAATGCTACTATAGCTTATGCTTCTGCTATGATTAATGACTTTAGATTACAAAGTTTTAGAAAAGATGAAAATTAAAATATTTGTTTTATTTTTAGTTTTTTTTAGCTTAAGTTTTACCTATGATGCTTCTAATATTAATAATGCATATATGTTTTATAGAGCCAAAAATTATAAGAAAGCTGCAGAATTATTAGAATATGAAATTAAAACTACGCCTGTACTAAAAATAGAATATTATGAGATGCTTGCAAATTCATATATGTATATGAAAGATTATAATAATATGCTTAGAGTGGCAAGAGATGGTATTATAGTGAATAGATTTTCTCATAAGCTTTATTTCCAGAAAGGTTATGCTTTATATAAATTAGGTAGAACTAATGAGGCTATCGAACCTATAAGACACTCTTTAATATTAAATCCTGATGATGCTTATATGAATAATTTTTTGGGATTATTATATCTCTATACTGAAGATTATAATTTAGCTGAGGCTGCTTTTTTGAAGGCTAATATATATAGCACTAATAATGTTGTATATATGATTAATTTGGCTGCTACTTATGAAAGAGATAAAAATTATATATCAGCTTTAAAGATTTATGAAGATGTTTATAATATAGATAAAACTTATAGAAATGTGGCTGAATCTATAAATAGAGTTAAAAATTACTTGGGATATACAAACGAAAACATAAAAGTTGCAAATACTGTTGAAACCACTCATAATGAAGACACAGAAGTTAATTCAATAGAGCCTATAGTAAGTACAAATCAAATTGTTACTAATAATACATATACAACTAATACAATTAATACTAATAATATACTAAACAACACAAATCAGTAATAATACTTATGAAAGAGATTATAGATATATTAAATGAATATTCAAACAAGAGAAATACTAATTTATATTCATATTTAAAAATTGCCAATAAGTGGAATATAATTATGGGTGATGTTTTATCTAAGATATGTTATCCTTCATTTTTTAGAAATGGTATTTTAACAGTTAATGTTATAGACAGTGTATGGGCTAATGAGATTGTTATGAATAAAATAAAAATATTTAATAATATAAAAAATGAAACTAATATTGTAGTTTATAATCTTGTTACAAGAATAGATGATATTAATAATAATAATTTTGAAAATAATAACAAAAAAAACTATATAAAAAAAACTATAACTGAAGAACATAAAAAATGGGCTGATAAAACTATAAAAGAATCTAATATAGAAGATGAGAAAATGAGAGAGAAATTTTATAATATTTTACTTGAGGCAGAGGATTAAATAATAAAATGTTTCTTATTGATGATGAATATATAAAAAAGAGTATATCTATTTATAAGTCTACTAGAAGTGTAATTACATTAAAAGAGATTAATGAACATTTATCTAGATATATTTATAATTATCCAAGAAAGGCATTTGGAATTAATCATGAAAGTGCTTTAGATTTTTATTGCTATTATCTGGAGAGAATAGAAAATATTATACTAAAATATAATGAGACTGAAGTTAAGTTTATCACTTGGTTTACTTATACATTAAGAAATAGTTATTTAAATTATGTAGATTATAAAAAGAGAAAAGAAAAACATAATAATAATGTAGAAGAAGTTTCTATAGATGCTCCGATTTGTAATAGAGAGGCTTATACTTTGCATGATGTGTTATATGACACAAAAAGTTATTCTTTAAGCGATTATGTAGACAGTACTGATGATATAGAAAGTATCAGTTTGAAGATGTTTAATTATATAGAGAGTGTTTTTAATGAGAGGGATTCTCTAACATTCTTTATGCATAATTTGGAGCTATTTATAAATCTTGTTTCAAAACCATTAATGAATTATTTTAATATTTCTTATGAAGAGGCATATTCTATTATTGAAAAAGCAAGGGCTACTTACATACATAAATATAATGATATAATAAAGCTTCAAGATTCTATAGCAAATATTAATTCACAAATTGCAGAAAATAATAGAAAAGGAATTTTTACTATACATTTGGCTAGCAAAAAACAACAGCGAATAAAAAAATTGCAATCTATTAAAGTTACTGTTAGCTATGACTTTTTATCTAAGCTTTTTGATATTACTGTTAATGCTGTTACAAAGATTATAAAAAAGATAAAAACTCAATTAAAGGAGAGTTTTAAGCTATGAATAATAATGTTCAAAAATATGAAGAAGAGATTATAAGATATGTAAGCGACTTAGAGGTGTCAAAAGAATTTTTATCTTTACTTGAAAATGATATTAATATTCAAAATAGAGTTAATAGTTTAAGGTTTGATTTATTTGTAATGGATAATATAGAAGATTCTAATATGTTTGAGAAATCTATTAATAAGGCTTCTATTAAAATAAAAAATGGAATAATTGACAGCTTTAATTATTTTTCTATATTAACACCGCTTTTGAGTAGGGGAGAGAATAATACTGAAAAAAGCTATATTTATAAAAACATAGAGATAAGCAAATACGAAAATGAATATTATTTAAATATTAGAGATATAAAAAAATATTGCATAATACATAAAAACAAAGAGGAGATAATTAATATTTGGGGCGATAAAGAGAGTTATGAATTAAAGTTAGTTGATGGAGATTATAATATAAAAACAGATTATTATGAGTGTGATATAAATATAGAATAAGTAAAAGAAACATGGTTTATAATTTTTAGGCTATACGAAGTAGGTTATAAAATGAAAAAAATATGCAAATGGGCTAAAACTGAGATAGAAATAAAATATCATAATGACGAATGGTGTAAGGTTTGTCATGATGAGAATAAATTATTTGAGATGCTTATACTTGAAGGTATGCAGGCTGGTTTAAGCTGGAGATGCGTTTTAAATAAGAGAGAGGCTATGAGAGAAGCTTTTGACAATTTTGATTATAAAAAAATAGCTAATTACAATGAAAAAAAAATTGCATCACTATTAGAAAATAAAGCTATTATTAAAAACAGAAGAAAAATAGAAGCTTTAATAACAAATGCAAACAAATTTATAGAAGTTCAAAAAGAGTTTGGAAGTTTTGATAAATATATATGGAGTTTTACAAATAATGAAGTTGTATATAATAAACTAAACTATGATGATGCACTTCCTGCCGAAAATGAGCTTTCAAAAACTGTAAGCAAAGATTTAATTAAAAGAGGCTTTAAATTTGTAGGAAGTATTATAATATACAGCTATTTAGAGGCTATAGGTATTATTAATGACCATTATGCAGATTGCCCTTTTAAATAAAAATTATATTACTTATCTTTTCCAGTAATGGACTCTACTATATTAACCAAGTTTGAAATAGAGCGGTTAAAATAAACAAGTACATCTCCATATAAATGGGCATTCAATGCTGGTATTAAAGATTTATCAACATTGTCATAATGCCTTTGCCTTGCTTCATAATAGAATGACTTTATTGTGTGGTATCTTTCCATAGCTTCTTCATAAGTTTTTTCTCTATTTATAGAATAATTATTAAGTATGAGAGTTGATAAATAATCTATAAAGTCTTTATTGTTATGAAGCATTTGAAGTATATCTTTTTTTTGTATTTCATTAAATAAAGTTTTTTTCTCATTTCCTTTAATAATGGCCTTAGCTAAATCTTTTAAATTATCGCCTAAGTTTTCGTAGTATGTACTAATGTTAATTAAAGAAGCAATATCTGCAGAGTTTAGAGTGCTTTTTCCTAGAAGTTTAAGTAAGAATGTATGTATTTCATTATCTGTATTATCCAGCATTTTTTCATGGTCACGAATTTTATTAATAAGCTTTTCACTAGGGTTTTCAAATAGCTGTTCTATTCTTGAGAGCATTTTTTTAGCAATTTCTCCCATATATGCCACCTCTTTTCTCACTTCTATCTCAGCAGAAATAGGCATATGCAAAAGTCTGTCAGACAATAAGCTAATATGTTTCTCGCCGTCTTTATCTTTAATAATTAAGCAAACAATATATTCTAATTTATCAGTGAGGAAGAAAAATACTATAACGTTTATTATATTAAAAATAGTGTGAGCTGCAGCAATATAGAAAGATATATTAACGTAATTGTTATTAACCACTAAATCAGGTCCGCCTGACACCATAAAACCAACTATAAACTCAACAAGTTTAAGATAGTATGGGAATAAGAAGAACATATAAATTACACCGAATATATTAAATAAACAATGCACTAAAGCAGCTCTTTTAGCATTAATAGAAGCACCTATTGTAGCTAGCACTGCAGTTATAGTAGTACCAATATTCTGACCAAGTATTAAAGCAACAGCAGTAGGGAAGTCAATCAAACCAACAGTAGCAAGCGATATTGTAACACCTAAAGCAGCACTGCTTGATTGTATTATAGCAGTTACTACAGTACCTATTACTACACAGAAAAATCTTCCTTGAAGAGTGTAGGCATTTGCCATTAAAAATAAGTTTTTAAAATTTTCAGAATCTCTTACACCCTCAAAAGCCATTTTCATTAAAATAAGCCCATAGAATATCATACCAAAGCCCATTAATATTTCACCGAAAAATTTTAGTTTTCTATTTTGGCTTGCAAATATTACTATGATAGAACCTATACCCAAAGAAGGTAATGCTAAAATATCTATATCTAATGAAATTATCCAACCAGTAACAGTAGTACCAATATTAGCACCCAATATAATGTTTATTGCCTGAGATAATGTTAGTATGTTTGCATTAACAAAACTTACAGCCATTACAGTAACAGCACTACTAGATTGTACTATAGCAGTAATTGAAAAACCAAGAGCTATGCCTAATATTTTGTTTTGAGTAACTTTATGAAGTATTTCTTTTAATGTGTTTTCAGTACTTTCCTGAAGACCATCAGAAAATACCTTAAGCCCATACATAAAAAGCCCAAAACCGCCTATTAATGAAAAAAGCAAAGTAAATATCATATTTCCTCTTTATATTAATCTAAATTAAAATTTTAATTTAAATCAAAATTTAAATTGTGAAACTTCAACAACAATATTTTGAGCTTTATCCAAAGCATTGCTGCTATTTATAGCCCCTTGTTCAGCTATAGCCGAAGTTTCTTGAGTTATATTATTAAGCTCCGCAACAGCAGAGTTTATTTGTGATATACTTTCTTCTTCATTGATAATAGCATTAGATATACCAACAAGCAGATTTGACACCTCATTAACTGACTTTTCTATTTGATTTAATATATATGATGAAGCTTTTACCGAAGTGCTTCCAAGTTCAATTTTTCTTACAGTATCATTAATTATGTCAGATATATCTTTAGCAGCATTAGCTACATTATTTGCTAAACTTCTAACCTCATTAGCAACAACAGCAAAGCCCTTACCTTGTTCTCCTGCACGTGCAGCCTCTACAGATGCATTCAAAGCTAATATATTTGTTTGTAAAGCTATAGATTCTATTATTTTAATTATGTCAGAAACCTTTTTACTAGATTCCGCTATATCTTCCATATTACGTGAAGTATCTTCTACAGCATCAACACCTCTTTTTGTAGATTCAAATACTTCTTCACTCATTCTCTTAGCATTACTAGCATTGCTAGCTGTCTCTTTTAATGCATCTGATACAGATTGTATGGAACTTGCTAACTCTTCCAATGCACTTGCCTGCGAATTTGCTCTGTCAGATAAATTAACACTTCCGTCTGTTATGAAATTAACTGAATTATTAATTTCATTTATAGAGTTGGTTAGATTATATATTACTTTACCTAAAGTTTTTTGCATTTTATTCAATGCCCTTACTAATTCACCAGCTTGGTCTCTTTTACTGAGTTCTTTTTCATTAAATTCTATATTAAAATTACAATCAGACATAGTTTCTATTATTTTTACAGTACTGTTTAATGTTGTAGATAGAGGCTTAGCTATTACAATTACAAGTATAGCCTCTATTCCGATAAGAATAATAAATACTACTGCAATCAATATGTAAAGCTTGTAAAACATAGCATTCAATTCTTTTTTAGATATATCAGATATAAATATCCAATTAGTATCTTTTATTTTTGATGATATATGTGTGAGTTTGTTATCTATAAATGTGAAATTATTATTATTTAATATGTTGTTTTTATTTCCTGTAAAGTTTGGATTTGAAAATATATTATTTTTTAATATATCATTTTTATTAGGGCTGAATAAAAATAGTCCTGCATCATTGATTATATATATATTGTATCCATGTTTTTTATTTTCGGCTATTGTAGATTGTATAAACTTGTCAAAATCTATATCAAACCATAAAACTCCATATACTCTATTATTTTTATATACAGCCTTAGCAAAAGATGCTATTGTTTTATTATTTTTCACATATGGAGTAGCGGTTATAATTTTATTATTTGCCATAACATCTTTAAACCATTGATCTGATGTAGGATTATAATTTCCTAATGATTCATTATTGGCATTTATGAAAAAACCGCCTTCATTATATGGTATAATATCAGAATAAAATATATTAACTAAATAACTGTTGTTTTTTAATACATTTTGAAATACTTCTAATGCTTTATCATTATTATCCTCTTTTTCTAAATATGCACAAAGCAGATTAATTTCAACTATTAAGTTTTCTACATTATTTTCTAATATCTTTTTTAATTGATCTGTATTATATTCACTATTTGTCTGGTATGTATTTCTATATTGCGGTGCATAAACGAAATATATAGCAACACATATGAGTATAATACAAGTTATGTATGGTATTAAAAATTTTAATATTAAACTATTTCCTTTGAAAGCATTATTTATAATTTGCGATAACTTCTTTAACACATTAACCTCTAAAATCTTAAAAACATCCTTTTTATTATATTAATTAAATTGATTTTATGCAAGTATTTTATTTATTTGTATATTTACTATATATAAATAGAGAAAGCCTCATATATAAGACTTCCTCTATTTTTTATTTGTATATAGTAGGTATTTTTTATCTATTTTAGTTATTTAGTTAAAAAATCTTTAACCACGTTTGATGCAGCATTACATACCACATTATCTATTGCAGTACCTATTACAAGTATATTTACCCCAGTATTTTTGAAAGCTTTATAATTGTTTATGTTAATTCCGCCTTCAGCTAATGTTGGTACTTTAACAGCAGAAACTAAAGCTTTTAGTCTTTCTTCTATTTCAGGGTGTATCTCTCCTGCTTTTACCCCTTCATAACTCATTCCAGTCATTAATCCAATAAAATCTACTCCAATTTTTTCCATTTCTTTAGCTACATTTTTTACATCATCAGGAGTTTTAGCAGGTATTCCAAATGTATGCAAATCACTAGGATGTCCAATATATGCATCTACCAATAAACCATATTTATGAGCTTTTTCTACAAGTTCTTTTAAATCTTCAATAGATGATTTATGTGTATGTAAACCATCAGCCCCTGCTAAAGATATTTGATGAAAATCATTATCCTCTAATATTATAGGCATAACTTCTGTAAATCCTCCAGGTACGCCAACAGTAATATATATATCATCTCCAACCACATTTCTAACCCCAGATACAACTTCAAGCATCTTTTCCAAAGGAAGTTCATGTCTTACTTTTTCTGCATTATGCATATTACTTATTCCTTTATATCCTCTAGCTAATACAACAGCAGGGTGATTTGGTTCTAATAGTTTAGCACCAGCATCTACAACGGCCTTAGCAATTCTTGCATCATCTCCAGTAATTCCTGTACTTAATATTGTATATCCATTTCCTTCTTTGATGGCATCAAGTACTTTTTTTCTAGATATTTCCATTTTTTTTATCATATCATTTCTTATCATTTTTATATTTACTCCTTAAATTATTTATCTTTTGCTTTTGATATTTTATTTGCTATAACAGTCAATAAGAAAGCAACTAAAAAACTAGTAAGCATTGCAATTAAAAATCCTATAGGTGTGGTGGAAAGTCCAGGAGCTATTATAGCTGGAACATAAGCAGTACCTCTCACATTAAATAATCCTACTACAGCTCCTCCAATAGCAGAAGATACTATTGCACTAGCAAATACCAATTTATTTGAGAACATAAATGGATAAGAAGTTTCTACAAATGTACCAAAACATACATTGATTAAAAAACCAGGTACAGCTATTGATTTATCATCTTTTCTTCTAGGAGCTATAATGTTTGCAAAAGTAATTCCTGCAGAACACATAACAAGTCCAACCATATCTATAGAACCTAAAAAGCTATTTCCAGTAGCCTCCATTTCTAATAGAACTATAGGCAGTATTGCAGCATGATATACCCCTCCAATAATAGCAGGCCATATTAATAATCCCCCAACTACACCAGCTAATATAGGTGAGAATGATATAACAGTTTCTAATAATTTTTTTATACCCTCTCCTATAAATAAAGCTACAGGTGCTAATAAGAAATAAACTAAAAGGCCTGCTATAATTCCAGATAAACCTCCTGCAATTATATTAGCAGTAGTAGCAGGAACTCTTAAATCAAAACATTTAGTAATGATAAAATAACTAAATAGCCCAGCTAAAATACCGCCAATAATCCCCCCAATAATGCCTCCCTCAACAGACAATACTCCGGATATTACTCCCGCAACTATTCCAACTTCATCTAATCCAGATACTTGCTTAGCTGCTATTACAGCAACCATAACAGGAAGCGCCTTTATTAAAATATTAAAAACATCTGTTAACTTTTCTAAACCTGGTATTTTACTTACAGCAAGTATTAATGCCATAGATATAAATCCCGGTAAAGCCCCCATCATTATTCCTCTAAAGTTTATCCTCTTAAATACATTTTCTTTTGATGCTCCAGAAGAACTTCCGCTAGAACCTATTACAGGTCTATATTTTATATTGAAATATTTACTTAAACTTGTAATGGCTGATATTGCTCTAGTTCTATTTGTAGTACCAGTTGTACCAGATACTGCTATAACATTTGCACCATTAGATTGCAAATCTGCCATAGATGCCCCTCCCGTACCAACTATAGGTATTTTCTTGCTTATTGCTGCATCAATACTTTTTTTGTTAATATTCGAAGGATCACAGCTCATTAATATTAGTCCGTCTATATTACCACTCTCTATAATATTGGCTAATTCTAAATCATACCCCTTTGCATCTTCATTTATCTCTGCTAAAGTTTTTTCTTCTCCTTTTATAATCTCACCATTCTCAAGCCTAAATATAGATGCCTTTGCTGTTGGTTTTATATTATCCATAGGAGCATCTGCACCTATAAATAAAATATTAGATACTGCAATTTCTGTAGAGTCTGTCTGTAGTTTAATCTCTGATAAAAGTTTTATAGGGTCTTTACCGCCTAAATTGTATAAATTTCCCCCGCTGCTTCCTATGATTGCTATATTTTTCATATATTATATCCTTTGATGTGAGAGTAATATATACGTATATATGCTATATAGTATAGTTAAAAATACTTACTTGTCAAATTTAATTAAGTAAAAATACGTATTTTTAATCTCTCTGTAATACGGTTGTGAAAATATATTCGCTTCCTATGTAATTGGCTATAACGGTATATAAAGGAATATTATCTATTGTAAATATTGTAGCATTCATCATCAAAATGGCATCACCATCTTTAATAGAAAGGATTTTTGCCATATCTGATGGAGCATTGATTGCTTCAAAAGTATATTTACCATAGCTAATTTTTATGTTGTATTGATTTTCATATAGATTGAATAATGAAGTGTTTGGGGATACGAATTTATCTATATCGGGGCAGAGTTTTTCATTTATGTATGTTTTTTCATAACATACTATTTTATTTTCAGCTAATCTTAATCTCTCTATAAAAAATACTGATTCGTTTTTTTTTAATTCCATTTTATTTACAATATCATCATCTGGAATAATTTTTTCTGCTCTATACACTATGCTTCTAGGAGTTTTATTTTCTCTTTTAGAAATTTCACTAAAGCTTTCAATAGAAGCTAGTTTATAATCCAACTTTTTTTCTTTAACATATGTAGCTATACCGCTTTTTGAATATAAAATACCTTCATATTTAAGTTTAGACAAAGCCTTTCTTAATGTATCTCTGCTTACATTATATGATTTTAATAAATCTTCTTCTTTAGGTATTCTGTCTCCTCTTTTCCACACTCCATTATTTATTTTCTTTAAAATATCATCATATACTTTTTTATATAGAAAATTATTGCTCATAATAAAACTCTATTGTTGAATTTTCAAAAATTATTAATAATATCTAAGAGATATACTTCCTCTTTTTATTGTAATAGTTACTGTAGAATTGCTTAATTTTAATTCTATATCATTATTTCTTTTTTTATCTTCTCCTATAGTCCAAGCCCTATATTGCGGTTCAAATAATCCTACCTTTGTAGATCCAAATCGATTTTTCTTTCCTAAGAATACTTGAACATCATAATATTTTATTACTATGCCGTCATTTCCCTTTATAGTTTCTTCTGTAATTTTTAAAGGTGCTACTAATGAAGAGTTTTTTATTTCATTTTCTGTCATATTTTCTATATTATCAGCATTTAATACATAATATTTTTTTCCGTTTATATATATAGATTGTACTTCAGAATCCGAGCCATATTTTACAATTTCATCTTCTGATGTTTCTTCCTTAATATCATTATTTTCTTTTGTTTCAGATTTGTTATTATCACTGATTTCTGTTTTATTATCTTTTATATTGTTACTATCTTTTGCTGTTTCTAGTGTCCTGCATCCAACGGTACATAAAATAATAATAATAGTTATAATCTTTTTGAGCATCTACTTTAACCTCCGAATTATTATATATATAAATCAAAAATAACAACTATTGTAAAAAGCAATATATATATTTTCGGTAAATTTATAAAATGTATTATAAATATTTAAATTTTACAATTTTTTAAAAATGTATTACAATATCAAATATAGAGAGAGGTTATTAATTTATGAATAGATATGATAATATGATTTTTAATAGATGCGGAAGAAGCGGTTTAAAATTGCCTATAATATCTCTTGGATTATGGCATAATTTTGGTGAGAATTGTGATTATAATAACATGAAAGATATTATAAATACTGCTTTTGATAATGGTATAACACATTTTGATTTGGCTAATAATTATGGTCCTCCGTATGGTGCTGCTGAAATTAATATGGGTAAAATTTTGAACGATGGTTTTAATAAATATAGAGATGAAATTATCATAAGTACTAAAGCAGGCTATGATATGTGGGATGGGCCTTATGGAGATTGGGGCAGTAAAAAATATATAATAGCGAGCATTAATCAAAGCTTAAAAAGATTAAATCTTGAGTATGTGGATATATTTTATCATCATAGAATGGACAATGAAACTCCTCTTGAAGAGACTATGGAGGCATTAACTAGAATAGTAAAAGATGGTAAAGCTTTATATGTTGGGCTTTCCAATTATGATGGAGCTGCTATGGAGAGAGCTGCTAAAATATTAACCTATGCTAATGTGCCTTTTATAATTAATCAAAATAGATATTCTATATTCGATAGAACTATAGAAAATAATGGGCTTAAACTAAAGGCAAAGAAATTATCAAAAGGAATAATAGCTTATAGTCCTCTTGCTCAGGGCTTACTTACAGATAAATATATTGATGGCATACCAAGTGATAGTAGAATAGCTGCAGATGGAAGATACTTAAAAAAAGATGCTATCACAAGAGATAGATTAAGACAGATAAAAGAACTTAATGATTTAGCTAAGGAGAGGGGAGAGACTTTAGCACAAATGGCTTTGAGATGGGTGTTAAAAGATGAAGAGATTACAAGCGTTTTAATAGGAGCTTCTAAACCTAGCCAAATAATAGAAAATCTTCAAATAATTAATAAAAACAATTTAACAGATTTTGAACTTAAAAAAATTGATGATATAACTTTATAAGTAGGGTAGAGAGTATACAATTCAATAAATTAAGAAAATTATATTATAAAAGCCTATGATAGATTTAAATAAAAATATCATAGGCTTTATTATCGTTTTATAATAGTTTTAGTTTAAGTTAAACATAGTCTTTGGTATATAATCATCTATAATAACATTATTTTTCAAGTTTCTCCTGCTTTGTATAGCCATTATATTATATTTTGAAGCACCAATATTTTGATTGTCTATATTAACAGTTCTTTTTTCAGCCATATCCAAATCTATATTAGATGTTCTTAATTGGTCAAAATATTCACTAGCAACAACAAAGTTCTTGAAAGCCATCTGTTCATTTTCTATTTGGTTGCTTACAACAGAGTTATAAGCATAGGATACACCTATATTATTATGTAGGCTAGCTAAATAACTAATAAACATAAAGTCTTTTTCTGTACGCATTTCAAATTTGTCTCTTCTGCTTTCCAATGCCTTATTTAAAGCATTTCTATAAAAACCATTAGCCAAATTAGCCCTATCCAAATGAAGAAGAGAATTACCTAAAGCATATGATACAATGCTGTTATCGGGGTCTTTGTAGAATAAATCATTAAATCCCTGAAAAGCCAAATCGTATTCTTCATCTAAATAATATAACCAAGATAAATTATAAAGCAATTGATCGCTTCTCAAATCTGGAGCTAAATTATCATAAGCTATCTTATAATGTTCTTTTGCCTTTTTATAATCATTATCCTGATAAAAATACAAATTAGCTAAATTAAAATTAGCATCTGGGTATAAACTATTTTTTTCTAATGCTAATTTGAAATTATTAATAGCACTTCCGTATTCTTTTAAGTTATAATATATTTGTCCAAGCATATTATACACATATTCTTCTCCGCCATTATAAGGATTAGAAGTATATAAAGGTAGTGCTGAGTTTATTAATATCTCTTTAGCTCTATCATAATGTTTTAATCTAGCTTCATAATCTGCATATCCAACAATAGATTCTAAATTGTTTGTATATTTTGCTAATAATTTTTCAAACAATGTTCTAGCACCATAAAAATCATCTTTGTCCAATAAATATTTTGCTAATTTAGGATAAACTTCATCATCTATATATCCGCTTTTTAATCTATTTATATGATTTTGCAAATCTTTAACATCTTGATAATTGTCTTGATATATTCTTATTAGCATTACTCTCTTTCTTGGTATAACATCATCTCCAAATCTGTTTATCATTTCCCTATAATTCTCATAAGCATTGTCATAATAATTAGGCTCTACTAAATTTTTTGCTCTGCTTATCATAAGAACGCCAAGGTCATCATATATTCTCTTTAAATCTTTTTCTTTATCAGTATAAGTCATCAAATTATTATACAACTCTTCACCGCTGTTATAATCTTCTTTTGATAATTCTTTTTCTCCCTTAGTTCTATAATAATATCCAAATAAAAGTCTAGTATCAATATTTCTAGGTTTTATATCCACAGATGCTTCTAACTTTTTTAGGGCATAATCAAAAGCAAATCTATCTGTATATTCTTTTGCATATCTATTATACCATTTTATTTTTCTAGGAGTTAGTCTATCACCCTTAGCAAAATTTCTCTCTGCCTCATCAAATTGACTATTGTATATATTTTCTAATCCCATTTTGAAATATCTATTAGCTAAAACAGGTTTATATATAAATTGATATGAAAATAATACTACTCCTACAAATAATACTAAGAATATCGCAGCAACTCTTATTATTTTAGCATATTCTTTTAATGAGCTAGGAATAGGTATAATATCTAATAATCCGCCTCTAGAATCTGAAATACTTAAGCCTAATTCATTATTAATAAAATCTGTTATATATTCATTAGACTCACCTTTCTCTAAAGCTTTTAATAATTTTTGCATAGATGCTCTAGAGAGTTTTTCATTTAATATAGCATCTAAAACATGGTGTCTAGTAATAGGAGATAATCTTTTTATATTGTCTATAACTTCATCATCATTGATATCTTTGTCAACATCATCATATTTGGATTCTCCTAAACTGTCAGCAGAATCTGGAGAAGGAAGTGTATTTTCTTCTTCAATTACTCTTACATTGCCTGCAACATTTCCAACCATTAAATTATCATCAGCATTTTCTAAACTATTATCTGTGCTATTTTCTGATTCATCTTGAGTTTTAATATCATCATCTAATATGCTATCTAAATCATCTAAGTTGTCGGTGTCATCTTCTTTAGCATCTTCTTTTTTGTCATCAGTATCATCATCTAATATGCTATCTAAATCGTCTAAATTGTCGATGTCATCTTCTTTAGCTTCTTCTTTTTTGTTATCAGTATCATCATCTAATATGCTATCTAAATCGTCTAAATTATTAGTGTCATCTTCTTTAGCTTCTTCTTTTTTGTCATTAGTATCATCATCTAATATGCTATCTAAATCGTCTAAATTATTAGTATCATCTTCTTTAGCTTCTTCTTTTTTGTCATCAGTATCGTCATCTAATATACTTTCTAAGTCGTCTAAATTATCAGTGTCATCTTCTTTAGCTTCTTCTTTTTTGTTATCAGTATCATCATCTAATATGCTTTCTAAGTCGTCTAAATTGTCGGTGTCATCTTCTTTAGCTTCTTCACTTTTGTCATCAGTATCATCATCCAATATACTTTCTAAATCGTCTAAGTTGTCAATGTCATCTTCTTTAGTTTCTTCTTTTTTATCATCAGTATCATCATCTAATATGCTTTCTAAGTCGTCTAAATTATCAGTATCCTCTTCTTTAGAATCTTTCTCAAGAGTATTGTCATCATCTAATATGCTTTCTAAGTCATCTAAATCATCCAGATTACTGTCATTATTAATAATTTCTTCTTCTAATGTATCATCTAAATCATTTACTAAATCGTCTGGTAAATTATCTGCTAAATTATCAATATCATCTGTTATTGTTTCTTCTATACCATCATTAGCATTACTATAATCATCTAAAGTTTCAGGCAAAGGTAAATCATCTAATACAGGAAGGTCTGGAATATTATTGTTTAATTTATTATCAGCAGAATTATTAATTTCAGAATTAATTTTATTTTCTAATTCTTTATCTCTAGGCAAATCTAAATTATTTAAATCTACGTCTATATTTTCATCATTGTCTGCATTATTAGCTGTTTCTAAATCATCAGGTAATCCCAAATCATCAGGCAAACCTAAATCATCATCAATGCTATCAGGCAAATCTAAGTCGTCCAACTCTATTTTTTCATCATTGTCTGCATTATTAGCTGTTTCTAAATCATCAGGTAATCCCAAATCATCAGGCAAACCTAAATCATCATCAATGCTATCAGGCAAATCTAAGTCATCCAACTCTATCTTTTCATCATTATCTGCATTATTAGCCGTTTCTAAATCGTCAGGCAATCCCAAATCATCTGCTAAGCCTAAATCATCATTAACACTTTCAGGTAAATCCAAATTATCTAACTCAATCTTTTCATCATTATCTGCATTATTAGTTGTTTCTAAATCATCAGGCAATCCCAAGTCATCAGATAACCCCAAATCATCATTAATTTTATCAGGCAAATCTAAGTTATCTAAATTATCTAAATCATCTATAGACGGTACATCATCATTATTTTGTGTAGAATTCGCCATATATTCATCTGTAAATACTGACTTAAAATTGTTATAGTCTTGTTGTGATAATTCTTTTGGGAGTTCTTTGTTTCCTATTATAAAAGCTAAACTTCCTAATCTTTCTAAATCTTCGATTTTTGGCATATTCAATATCTATAAACTGTATTCACATATTGATTATAGTAAAATATAAAAAATATGTCAACTTCATTATCGGTTAATAAATAAAATACAATAGAATATTTTATTTATTAATTTTATTAACTATTTCAATTTGTTTTTTACATTTGTCTATTTCAATATTATTTCTTCTTTTCTCTTCAATATTAATAGTCATCTGTTTGCTTAATTTTTCTATCTTTTCGTTCAATACTGAAACATCAATATCTTTTGGATATATAGCTTTTTCTGCTAAAACACCAATAACATTTTGAGTTACTTCGGTAATACCGCCTTCCACATATAGATTTATTAACTTATCCTCTTCATCATATATTCTAAGCTCTCCATAAGATATGCTTACTATATACGGGCAATGATCTGTATATATAGAAACATATCCATTTACAGAAGGCAATTCTATATGATCTATTTTTATGGACCTTAAAATAGGACCCTCTTTAGTTATTACTGAACATACTAATGTTTTTTTATTATTTTTTGTAGCCATATTTCTAAACTCTAAATTATTTTTTTATATTTTAAAACAATAATAAAAAATATCAATGATAATATAAATAAAATAAAAAATATAAAAGATACTATAAGTAGAAATTTTATAACGATTTTTAATGAATTAATCTCTTTGCTAAAATAATCCATATACCCACTCATTTTAGCATCAACTCTTTCGAGCATAAGTTTCTCAGTTTCATCTAACTTTTTATACATATTTTTGGCTTTATTTTCTAGGCTGTTTCCTTTTATAATATCACCAACCATATTTGCAGAAGATAAAACAGTAAGTACTATATTAATCCAGTTCATCATATTTTTTATTATCCTTTTTATTTTCCTTTAGCCATTATATTGTATAAGTAATCATCAGGTTTAACTATATCACCATTCTTATTTATAAAAGGATGAAGTGTATATCCTGTTGTATGAAGTATATCAGGGTTACTCTTGTTTCTAATTTCATATTTTAATTTTAATGAAACATTTTTTAATTTATCTACAGATGTATGAACCACAATTAAATCATCATATTTTATTGATATTTTATAATCTATAAAAACTTCTTTTACAGGTAAATATATACCATAAGCTTCCATTTCTTTATATGAAATTCCTAATTCTCTTAAAAGCTCAGTTCTTCCTATTTCAAAAAATTTAAGATAATTAGCATGATAAACTATTCCCATTTGATCAGTATCAGCATATATTATTCTTATTTCAGTTTTATTAACATGCGGCATATTTTTTCTATTCTCCTTAAAAAATAGTACTTATAGAGTAATATAAAATTATTATAACATAATTATAAAAAATTATAATAGTTATTTATTTGAAATAGAAGAAATATTTTACTATAATAGTATTGTATAAATATTTAAATATGTTATAGTTAATTTAGTTGTATATAAGGAGCAATGAATGGATAAAGTAAAGGCTGTATTAATAGAGAATGACTCTAATATTATAGGAAAATATGAAAATGGGCTTTCGGCATCTTTTGATATAACTACTTTTAAAGATACTCATTCATCTATGTCATATATTATCAAAAATAATATAGATATTTATTTTTATATGATAAGATATAATGAAAAAGATGAAAATAGTATTAGCTTTTTTGCTGATAAAATAAAAGATATTAATCCTCAGATAAAATTAGTAATTATAGAAGCTGAAGATGATTTTGATAATAATAAATATCCTTATGCTATAATTTTTAATAAGAAATCTGAGATGAGTTATATTAATAATATGCTTTTACAGTATGTTAATAATAATGAGAGTTCACAAAGAAGACAATATTCTAGAGTAAATTGGCCTTTAAATGTTATAATAGCTTATAAAGATAAAATGCGCGGCACTATGGAAAGAAATATATTATCTATTAGCGGTAATGGTGCTTATATTCGCTCTGATATTAATATTCCAAATAAAGGTGAGATGTTAGGGCTTACTATTTCTTTTAAGGATTTTAAATTATTTACTGAGGCTAAAGTTGTTTTCATCAATAATGGCTCAGAAAGACCTAATTTCCCTAAAGGTTTTGCCGTGCAATTTATTGATATTGGAGTAGCTTCTCAAAAGATTATTGACCAGATTATTAGAGATAAATTATTACAAGAAATATTGATAGAATATGAAGATGAAAACTTCTCATCATAATTAAAAATTAAAGTGCTTATAAAAGAAGAGAAACAAATTTTAAGAAAATCATTAAAACTTATACGAAGTAAGTTAGATAGTAATTTTATAGAGAGTAGGGCTAGTATAATTACTAATAAATTATTTAATATAGTAGATATAAATAAATTTAGAGAAGTTTGTTTATATATAGATTTTGCTAATGAAGTTCCTACAAAAAATATCATAGAGAAACTCTTAAATAAAAATATTAAAGTATCAGCTCCATATATAATAGATGATCATAATATGACATTGAAATATATAGAAGATTATAATAAAGATATTAATTTTAATACGAAGTTTGGTAATGGTGAGCCATTTGCACATTGTAAAGATTGTAATGTAGAAAATGTAGCAATGTTTATAATACCAGCTTTAGGATTTGATGAACATTGTAATAGAATAGGATTTGGAAGAGGTTATTATGATAATATTCTAAAAGAAAATAAAAATGCTCTGAGAATAGGGCTTTCATACGATTATCAAATACTTCCTGTTTTACCTAAAGATGATAATGATGAAATATTAGACATTATAATAAGCGAAAATAAAGTAATAACAGCTATATTTTAATTTTCTATATTTTCTTCTGTATCGTCATCATCGCCAACTATTAATTTTTCTAAGTCAAGAACAACCAATAATTTATCTTCTAATTTAGCTACACCTTTAATATATTTTTGACCTATTCCAGACAACATAGGAGGAGGCGGCTGTATGTTAGAAGTAGCAATAGATACTACTTTAGAAATAGCATCTATAATAATACCCATATCTACATCATCTATTTTTACTATAATAATACCAGTATTTTTGTCGCCCTCATTTTCTTCTAAGTTAAATCTCTTTTTAAGATCAACTATTGGAATAATATTTCCTCTAAGGTTAATAACACCTTCAACATAATCTGGGGCATTAGGTATTAATGTTATTTTTTCCATTTTAATAATTTCTTTAGCCTGCATAATGTCTATAGCATATTCATTATTACCTAATCTAAAAGTAACTAGGTTAATACTATTTTCTACATCAACCTTATTCTCATTATTTTCAATAGGTTGTTGTTCTATTTCAGCCATATATAATGCCTCCATATATTTTTGCAGTTATTAGATTATCGGAAATATATTTGCAAAATTAATAAATATTGTTTTTATCATTAGTGTTATATTTTATTACGTTTTTATTAAAAAGTCAATAAAATGTATTTTGATGTTTTTGAGGTATATATTATTAAAAAATATATGTATTTATAAATATACCATAGAGATAAAATTTTATCCCTATGGTGGAGTAAGTATGAATTTAGTTTGTTTAAAAAATTAGGTTTTAATATAATAGTAGTTAAAATCCTCCTATAAAATAAACTATTAAATTATTTCTAAACACATGCAAAATTACTGCTGTAATACTTTATTAGTTTTATTTAATTTAACGCTTAATCTACATAAATAATAAGTAATAAATATAAATAGCCCCATTATTGCAATATGATCCATAAAGAAAAATATAGCAGTCTCTTCATAGTCTGGAAGTCTTGTAAATAAAAACATTACGTTGTGTAAATCTCTTTTTATAAATGATACTATTCCATATATAGCTATTAATAAGGCAATTGTTATGCATATTTGTTTCTTTATATTTATTAATTTTTTACTTATATTTATAAATATACCCCAATGCATTCCTAAATGTGCAGACATGAATATAAATCCCCAATAACTACAAGTTACATGCACTTTTTTATTAAGCACTTTGATGCTGCTAAGATTAAAAAACTCTACTATATCTCTATTAAATAATATTCCGCTTATAATTAATCCAAGCATACATATAAAAAGCATGAAATTTATAAATGTATTAAATGATCTCGTTAAATTATATTTTCCTTTAAAGAGGTTTTTACACCAATTTAAATTAAGTATATGGTGAAGTATAAAAAAGGCAAAAATCACAAATCCCAAATATTCATGCATAGTACGGCCTGTGAAACTATATGCTAGTAAAACAAAAAAAAGAACAGTCATTATTATATCTACAAGTATTTTAATTATGTTTTTCATCTATCATTTACCTCCCATTACAAAATTAGTTAATTTATAAGTTATAAAATAATGTTTTATAGAGATAATATAGCATGCTATTTACTTTATTAGACGAATTAGATGATTAAAAGTTTCTTATAATTTCTTTTTTTAATGATTTTTGTATAAAAAATTATGATGACTATATTAATTTATGATAAATAGTTTTTTATTAATTTATAATATTTTATTTGGCATAGTAAAAAATAGATTTAAGATTTTATTTTAATGCCCGCCCTTTTATATTTTCTGCTTAATTTAAAATTATTATTTAAATTTATTTTACTGCTATATTAGAAATTATAGCACCCGCCCAAGTGTTAATTAAATTTGCACATCAATTAACGCACGGTAAATAAAATTTTGTTTTTTAATGAAATTTGAATTCTAATCTATTATTATTTATTAGCTTCACACTGCGTGCGTTTAAAAAATTACAAAAAATAATCTATGTAAATTAAAATTAATTCTAATTTACATAGATTCTGGAGTAAAGTATGAATAAAAAAACTAAGTAATTATTAAAGTTTATTTGCTAGGTTTAAAAAAGTTTAGTCTCAAAGCATTAGTAACAACAGAAACAGAACTTAAACTCATAGCAAGAGCAGCAAATATAGGATTCAAAAGTAAATCTTTACCCATAATAGCAGTTAAAAATCCTCCTATAGAAGAAGCTATTAAAGGCTCTCTAAATACATGCAAAACTCCTGCTGCAATTGGTATACCTATTACATTGTAGCAAAAAGCCCAAAATAGGTTCTGTTTTATGTCTCTCATAGTAGCCTTGCTTAATTCTATAGCTGTTACAACATCATTAGTGTTTGATTTTACTAATACTATATCAGCACTCTCAATTGCAACATCAGTGCCGCTTCCAATAGCAATTCCAACATTTGCCTGAGTTAAAGCAGGAGCATCATTTATACCATCGCCTACCATAGCAACAGTAAAACCTTGTTCTTGAAGTTTTTTCACTTCATTAGATTTCTCTTCTGGAAGCACTTCTGCAAATACAATATCAATACCAGCTTCTTTTGCAACTGAGTTAGCTGTGTTTTTGTTGTCGCCTGTAATCATTGCAGTTTTTATTCCAAGTTTATGAAGTCTGTTTATTGCCTCGATGCTTTCTTTTTTTAGTTTATCAGCACAAGCAATTATTCCTAAAAGTTTATTATCATAGGCAACATACATAGGAGTCTTACCTTCTTTTGAAAGCTTATCCATATGAGAATTATAATTTTCTGTATTGATATTTTCTTTGTTCATGAGTTTGTCATTACCCATTAAAACTTTTTTATTATCAATAAATACTTCTATACCGAAACCAGCTATTGCTTTGAAATTTTCTATATTAAGTAGTTTTATATTTTTTTCTTTAGCCTCTCTCACTATTGCCTCACCCAATGGATGTTCGCTTCCATTTTCAGCACTCGCCGCTATTAAAAGAAGTTTATCTTTATCATCAGAAATAATATCTGTAACATAAGGTTTTCCCTCTGTAAGAGTACCTGTTTTGTCAAACATTACAGCATTTATTTTCCCAGAAACTTCTAAAGCTTCAGCATTTTTAAAAAGTATTCCAAGCTCAGCACCTTTTCCTGTACCAACCATTATTGCAGTAGGAGTAGCAAGCCCCAAAGCACAAGGACATGCTATAACAAGCACAGATACAAATACAGTTAAAGAAAATACAAAATTGTGAAGAGCTATAAACCAAACTATTCCAGATATTAAAGCTATAGTTATTACAGCAGGTACAAAATATGATGACACAACATCAGCAATATGTGCTATTGGAGCTTTTGAACCCTGTGCATCTTCTACAAGTTTTATGATTTGAGCCAATGCAGTATCAGCCCCAACCTTTTGAGCTCTAAATTTGAAACTTCCTGTTTTATTTATAGAAGCACCAACTACTTTGTCTCCCACACTCTTTTCAACAGGTATACTCTCCCCTGTAAGCATTGATTCATCAACACTGCTATAACCCTCAATTATTTCACCATCAACAGGAATCTTCTCTCCCGGGCGAACTAATACTATATCATCAACTTTTACATCTGCAATTTTTATTTCTTTTTCTTCGCCATCTTTTATTATGGTAGCAGTTTTTGGCTGAAGCCCCATAAGTTTTTTAATAGCCTCTCCTGTCTTTCCTTTGCTTCTAGCTTCTAAATATTTACCAAACTGTACCAATGTGATTATAACAGCAGCTGACTCATAGTAAAAATTGTCTCCATGAGGATTAAGTCCAATAAATGCTAATACAGTAGAATAAATACTATAAGTAAATGCCGCAGTTGTTCCTATTGCTACAAGTGAATCCATATTAGGGCTTCCTCTAAAAAGTGCTGGGAAACCTAAAGTGTAAAACTTATAGCCTGATATCATAACAGGTACGCATAAAAATATTGCCACTATAGAGAAAACTTGAGGATTAAGATGATGCACCAAAAAGCTAGGTATTGGAAATTTTACTAAGCTTACCATAGGTGCCATTGATATATAAAAAAGAGGTATAGAAAATATTGCTGACACTATAAGTCTTATTTTCTGCTCTTTTATCTCTCTTGCTTTTACTAAAGCAGGGTCTTCCTCTTTCCCTAAAACTTGATACCCAGCCTTTACTACAACATTAACTATATCATCATATTTAAGCTTTTTTTCATCATAGTTAAATACAGCTTTTTCTGTAGCTATATTAACATTAGCTTCTTCAATGCCTTCTGTTTTTTTTAGAGCTCTCTCCACGGCTCTTGAACATGCAGCACAGTGCATGCCTCCTATTTTTAAAGTCATTTTCATATATATAAACCCCTGTATATAACGTATTCTTATTTTACTATTTTTTATAAAATGTTACAATAGTCTAACAATGCTATTATTATAATATATTTTTAATAAAATTCAAGTAGGGGATAGGGGTATTTTAAAATAAATCTACTACAATAAATTTGCAGCAGATTTTTAAAAAATAAGTTTTATTATTTTGAGCTAGTTAATTTATCAGCATCAAAATGATATGAGTATTGGCTATCTCTTATACTTAATCTAAGAGTTGCAGTACCATCATTATTAAGTGTTAATTCTAATTTATATGTGACATCATTATAATATTCGGTAGATTGATATACATTGCTTGATGGCATCTGTACATTATTAAAAAAGAAAGTTGCTCCTGAAGATACAACTATGGAATTATCATCGTATATTTCAACATATATATTTTCATCTGTAGGTTTAGTTACAACAGCATCATCTAATGTTTTTACATAATATTTGGCAACACCGCTGTACATATATAAATAATTTTCTAGTGGAGGAAGGGTAGGTTTTTCTGTTGTATTATTTCTATTATTGTCTGTAGTATTATTATCAGAGCTGCCATTATTAGAAGAACCACTACCATCATTTGTTGGGGTTTCTACATTGCCTAATTCTGTTTTATCTTTTATATCTTTACCATTATTTGGATTAGTGTTGTTGTTTGAGCATGATATTATAAAAGCGATTACAATTAATATTAAATATATTTTGTTTTTCATTTTTTATCCTTGATTTAATTCTATTCACTCAAAATATATAGCATATTTTTAAAAAATCAATTTTTGTATGCTATTTGTTAAATATAATAAATATTTTTAAAAAGAATTTATTTTTTATTTAAACGCACGGTAAGTTTATTTTTATAAATTAATGAAATTATGAGTTTAATATAGCGAAGTTTTTATATTTTCTCACCGTGCGGTATAGTAATTTTTAAATAATTATTGCATATATTTTTGATTTTATCACCGCATGCAGTGTATATTAAAATATAAAATCAAACAATAATTGCAATTTTTATTACATAATAAAAGATTATTGACCGTGCGTTTTGAAAGTTATTTATATATAACAAAAGGGCATGTTCAATATTTATAAACATACCCTTTTTATTTTTATAATTTATTTTAATTATTCTTCTTCTTCTCTAAGCTTGAAATATTCAATAGATTTTGTTAAATCTCTAGATTCTTCTAATAGAGATTGTGAAGCTGCAGTAGCCTCTTCTACCAAAGCAGCATTTTTTTGTACAGAGCTATCCATTTCCATAATAGCTAAGTTTATTTGTTCAACCCCTCTTTTTTGCTCTTGAGAAACATTATTTATTTTTTCCATAATGTCTGCTGCTTTATCCATTTTCTCTTCTAATTCTATAAATATGCTTTGAGATTCTTTTACACTTTCAGTAGCCAAAGTAACTTTATCATTACTATCATTAATAAGATTAGTAATATTTTTTACAGATTCCTGAGCATTTTGTGCTAAGTTTCTAACCTCAGAAGCAACAACAGCAAATCCTCTTCCTTGCTCGCCTGCACGTGCTGCCTCAACAGAAGCATTCAAAGCAAGTATGTTTGTTTGGAAAGCTATATTTTCTATAAGCTTAGTAATATCCATAATCTTACCGCTAGCTTCATTAACATCATTCATCTTTATAACACTTTCTTTAACTATGTTTCCAACTCTATTTATATATTCTTTAGCTTCCATAACCATTTGAGAGCTTTTTAATACACCCTCAGCAGATTCATTTATGTTGCTTGCTATTTCATTCATAGAAGAAGCTGTCTCTTCTAAACTTGAAGCCTGCATTTCTGTTCTGCTTGCAAGGTCATTATTACCGCTTAAAACTTCATTTGCCGCAGTAGATACATGGTCAGCAGAGTTTTTAACAGTATGAACTATTTTGTTAAGATTAGTTATAGTACTTTGTATACCCTTAGCTATAATACCCCATTCATCAGTTGATTTTAAAAAGTTCTCAGGCGGGCTCCAAGATATATCTCCATTTGATAATCTAGTCATATCCTGTGCTAATAGATAAATAACATTACTTACCCTTCTTTTTATTATAAGCGGTGTAATAATAAATGCTATAAGCATAATAATTAATGAAATAATAATAATTCTGTTTCTTATATTATTACTTTCTCTAAAGATAACATCATTTGGAACTAGCAATTTTAATCCCCAATATTGTCCAGTTGTAAGTTCTAATGGTACAAATGTATATGTAACATTTTTCTTTAATTTTTCACTATAAGCAGAGAAGTTTGTTGTTGTTCCTTTATTAATTCCATCTAATACATTATATTGCTGATAATAATTGTAAGCTGAATATAACTGTTTAGATACGTTATTTGTATCTTGTGCATCATATAATATATTTCCAGCACTATCAAATAAAGAAGCTTCTGCACCTTCAAAAGGCTGTATACTTGCCATCAAAGGATTAATTGAAGAAACTAATATATCTACAGTAATAACACCAATATTGTTGCCATTATTTCTAATAGGTAGACACCAAGTAAAAATTAACTCTTTTTTAGTACCAACTAATAAATATTCATATATAGATGTAATATAAGGTCTTCCAGTTGCTAATGGTTGAGTGATGTAGTCTTCAGTTAATTCCTGAGCTGTAAAACCTCTAGATTCTTTTTGATTTCCGCTTCTAGCAATATAATAGCTAAATTGACCATTTGCAGCAGAATATTTTGGGTCATTGGCATAATCTATATCATTACCCATATAGTTTGGTAAGAAAGTAATAGACATTCCGCATACATTTGGATTCATTTTATCTAAGAAATTACTTATCATATTTTCGTATGTTACTCTTGTTCTAGTACCATCATTATATAAAGTTTCAACATCATATTGCAGCCCTGTAGCGTATAATAATTCCTCTCTCAAGAAAAATTGTAATATGGTGGCTTCACCTGTAGAACTTTGTTCAAGTACTTTATATGATAAATCTTCAGTAATAGTACTAACAGATTTTACATTAATAGCTCCAGAAACGATAATCATAAGCAAAAATGGAATTAATATAACTGCGCTAATTTTTGCCTGTAAATTTAATTTTTTAAACATACTTCTCTCCAATATATTTTATAAAAAATACATATTAATATATTTTCGTCATTACTTTTTTAAAATAAACTTTATCTATTAAGCAGCCTTTATTCTAAACTTTTTATCATTTTTTTCAATATTTTTTATAAGTTTTTTAAAGAATATATAGAACATAGTTACAGTAGTTAATACAGCTATAACATCTGCTATAGGTTCAGCCAAAATTACAGCCATAACCTTATTTTCAAGAAATATTGGGAATATAAAGATAAAAGGTATTAAGAGTATCACTTTTCTCAAAATTGCCAAAAAAGCTGAAATTTTAGCATTGCCCAAAGCTACAAAAGTTTGCTGACATGCAGATTGTGCCCCAAGTATAAGAGAGCTTGCCATATATATTCTTAAAGCCCAAATACTATAATTAATTAAAGTTTCATCGCTTGTAAATATCCTAACAAATAAATATGGAAAAAACATAGAAATTGCCCACATTAAAGTAGAAAATATTAAACTGCTTATAAGAAGTATTTTGAAAGTATTTTTTACTCTGTCAATGTTGTTAGCCCCATAATTATAGCTTATTATAGGCTGAGAGCCTTGAGTTAAACCATATATTGGAAGAAAAGAAAATTGCATTATACTGCTTAATATAGTCATAGCACCAACAGCCAAATCTCCGCCATATTTAAATAAAGAAGTATTAAAACATACAAATAGAATACTTTCTGTAAATTGCATAATAAAAGGAGAAAAACCTAATGCTAAACATGGAAGTATTACATTAGGAGATATTTTTAAGTATTTAATTTTTAGTTTTAATAAAGTTTTTTTAGAAGTCATGAAATATAATATCCACAAACAAGATACAGCTTGAGAAATTATGGTAGCAAGTGCAGCACCTCTAACATTCATATTAAAACCAAATATAAATATAGGGTCTAATATTATATTACAAATTGCCCCTATTAAAACTGTAAACATGCTGGTTTTTGCCTTTCCCTGTGCTGTAATGAATGCGTTTAATCCCAATGCCAATTGCACAAATATAGTTCCTATAGAATATATTCTTAAATATCTCAATGCATAAATAATTGTGTTTTCACTAGCACCAAAAAATAAAAGAAGCGGCTTAGCAAATATTAATAAAAATATAGTAATTGTGATAGCTATAATTATTAAAGCCATAGCAGAGTTACCCAATATCTCTTCTGCTTTGTCATAACTTTTTTTACCCATCATAATAGAAGCACGGGGAGCACCTCCCATGCTAATAAGATATGCAAATGCCGATACTGCCATTATTATAGGCATAGTAACCCCAACACCCGTTAAAGCAATAGCTCCAATATCTTCAATATGTCCTATATACATTCTATCAACAACATTATATAAAACATTAATAATCTGTGCCAATATAGCAGGTATTGATAATTTGAATAATAATCTTCCAACTGGTTTAGTAGCTAATTCTATTTGTTTTGTATTTTCCATTAATGTAATATACCTTTATTATTATTTCCAAAAAGCTCCAACTCTCTTTTTAGCATTTTCTTTTAAATCATTATAGTATAATGCTATATCGAATACATGATAATTGCCTCTTTCAAATATGCCGCCAATATAAAAATCATCTGGGTTAATAGAATCACATTTTATAACGCCTCTTTTTTTGTCAACTTTAGCACTAGCAAAATTGCTTACAACTTTATAATTAGTTCCAGCAAAAAAACAAGAACCTAAACTTTTTTCTTTTGCAGCTTCATCTTCTTCTAATGTCCATGTAATAGGGTTAATAGCTATAGCTCCTTCAAGAAGAGTAGGGTTATAACCATTAAATGCTGAGCTTTCTGTGTCATAAGAAATTATTACTCCGGTATCATATTCTCCTTTTGCAAATCTTAAATGAGGGTTTTTTATTAAATCATTTGTTGTAACTGAATATCCTATAATATATGCAGCAACCAATCTATTATTTAAGTTTTCATTAGTTTTGAAATAGTCTATTAATATTTCTTTTATCATCATAGCACCTTGTGAATGTCCGAGCAATATAAAAGGTTTATTGTTATTATAATTTTTTATAAAATAATCAAATGCGGCAATTGTATCTTTTTTCGGTATATCGTAAAAATATTTTTCTTTGTTTTCTATATTATTGTTTGTATCTAATATGTAAAGAGCATCTGCTTGTCTGTAGAAAGGAGCATATATATTTCCTATTTCTTCAAATACAGAGCTTTGAGATATTAATGCATTAGTAGCATTTTCTCTCATAGGCTTAAAATCTATAGGACATACAAAGTCTTTATTAGTGCCTTCTCCATACCATACTGTTGGGTACAAATAAAATACATCAACTTCTTTATTTTGGTCTTCTGATATTTTAAGCCAATTATTTTTATTAGAATAATCTATATTAGTTTCTTTACAACTATATATAAAAATGCTTAATAATAGTAATAATAACAATCTATTCATAAATAAATTTCCTTAAATAAACTTTCTTTATTTTTAATTGCTATATATTATAAATTATAATTTTATATTTTAAATAATTTTATTTGTATAAAACAATTATTTTTTAGTTTTATTTATAATAATATCTTGACAAAATAATGTATTTTTGTACAATATAATAAATTTTATAAATGATATTTAAGTTAATAATTTTTTGGAGAGAATATGGCTACTAAGAAGAAAGAAACAGTTGAAATAAAAAAAGACGGTAAAAGTGAGGCTATAGAAGCTATTACCGACCAAATAAATAAAAAATACGGTCCGGGCTCTTTTATGAGGCTTGGAAGCAATAAAACTGTTAATGTTGATGTTATTTCTACTGGGGCATTAACTTTGGATCATGCTTTAGGAGTAGGGGGAGTTCCTCGCGGAAGAATAATAGAGATTTACGGGCATGAGGCTTCAGGTAAAACTACACTTACTTTACACATCATAGCAGAAGCTCAAAAGGCTGGAGGTTATGCTGCTTTTATAGATGCTGAACATGCTCTTGACCCAGCGTATGCTAATGCTTTGGGCGTTGATACTGACAATTTATATATTTCTCAGCCAAACTCAGGTGAAGAGGCTCTTGAAATATTAGAGAAAGTTGTGTCTTCTACTGCTTTTGATATTGTTGTTGTGGACTCTGTTGCAGCATTAGTTTCAAAGGCAGAACTTGCTGGTGATATAGGGGACGCTCATATTGCTTTACAGGCTAGACTTATGAGTCATGCTTTGAGAAAACTTACTGCTATAATAAGCAATACAAATACTGCTGTAATATTCATTAACCAATTAAGACAAAACATTGCTACCACTGGTTATGGTGCTGGTCCTACAGAAACCACTACAGGCGGTAAGGCTTTGAAATTCTATTCTTCTGTAAGGCTTGACATTAGAAGAACTGAATGGATTAAAAAAGGTGATGATACTATAGGTCATAAAGTAAAAATAAAAGTTGTTAAAAACAAATTATCTTCACCATTCAAAGTAGTTAATTTAGAGATAATATTCGGTAAGGGCATATCTTCTGAGGGGCTTTTAATAGATTTAGCAATGGAGGCAAAAATTATCACAAGAAGCGGTGCTTGGTTCTACTACAATGGAGAGCAGATTGCACAGGGTAAGGAGAAGGTGAGAGAACTTCTTGCAGCTGATCCTAAAATGCGTATGGAGCTTGAGATACAGATTAGAGAGGCACTCAATATGGGCGGAGTAGATAAGGTAAAAGAAAAATTAGAAGAGTATCTTGAAAATAAAAACACTGTTATTAAAGAAGATAAAAATCAGGAAGAAGATAAAAAAGAAGAAAAAGCTTCTAAAAAAGCAGATGATACTGACCTTTTAATGAGCGCTGAAGAGGCTTATAACGAATAAATAGATAAATAAATAAAAAAATCGAGAGAGAATATGAATTTAGTTATAAGAAAAGCTAATATAGATGATGTATTTTATATAAGTAAGCTTCATGCTATATGTTGGAAGCAATCTTATAAGGATATTGTATCGGAAGATTTTTTAAAAAAGATATATTTAGATGATTGGTGTGAAGAGTTTTCTGAGGGTATAAAGACAAAGACGAGAGAAGTGCATATTGCTCTATTAGACGACAATATTATAGGTGCTATATCCTGCGGTAACAATAGATATAACATAGAAGACTATGGAGAGATAATGTCTTTATACGTTCACCCAATTTATCAAGGTTCTGGTATAGGAACTGAATTATTAAATCATTGCATGTCATATATGAAAGATAATGGTTATAAAAACTTATGCCTTTATGTTTTTGATAAAAATGAAGAGGCTAAAAGATTTTATCTAAAAAATGGATTTAAAGATTCAGGCAAAAAAAAGATATTAAAAATAGACGACAATAATAATATAGAAGAAGTGCTATATATTTATGATAATATATAAACACTTCTTCTATTATTTATTTAACAATTAAATATTCTTAAATTATTAAAAATTCTTAAATTAATCAATTAATTATTAGTATTTAAGTTAGTGTCTTGTAAAGCATTATTTGTTGGTACTTGCTGCGGTGCTGGTTGTGTTGTTGGCACATTAGCAGGAGTTGTTTGGTCGAAAGCAGTTTTTTGAGTGCTTATAGCCATAGATATAAGTAAAGCTCCTACGATAAATATTGTAGATAAGATAGTAGTTGCTTTAGTTAAAGCATTTCCTCTTTGGCTTCCAAGTACATTTGCTTGTGCACTAGAAAATAAACCTTCTGCTTTACCGCCTTGTATTATGATAAGTAAAAGTAGTAGTACACAGATTATTGAATAAACGATTATTCCTAAAGTAAGTAAAGCATTCATAAATATATATCCTCATAAAAAATTATATTTTCAGTTTTTAATTGAAGTATTATAGCATCTATATAATATTTTTCAAGCATTTTATTTAATAAGATATCACTTTTCCGTCTATGAGTGAGAAATGAATACTTCCAAAATCTCTGCTGTCATAACCATAATCTCTATTGTCTGATAACACAAAATATTCATTGTAGCCTATAATGTAAGGACCGAAATTATCCCTCGAAGATATATTGCCTTCTAATATTCTATTATCTTTACCAATATTCGCCCAAGGTTCATTTAATTCAGTTCCATTTATGTATATGGTTTTATCTTTTATTTCTATGGTTTCATTTGGAAGACCTATCACTCTTTTTATTAAATACCTTGTGTTTGATATATTAACATTTCCGAAAGTGAAAAAATAAACTGTATATGATATAAACTTTTTAAAAATATTTTCTTTCTTGCTTCTAGGGTCAACTATAAAAACTATGTCGCCTCTCTCGGGTCTTGAAAATACTATAGTTTTTCCTGTTAATTTTGATACAAAAGGGTTTATTGCAATGGCATATCTTAATTTTGAAGTAATTATCATTTTGTTTGGTTCAATAGTATTCATCATAGTGGAACTTTTCATCTTATCAAAACGAACAAAAAGTGTAATAATTCCAAAGAGTATGAATGCTATAATAAAACCTAAAATAAGCCTAGCTATAGTTTTATATAATAAATTGTCGCTTCTATAATATATAAATATAAAAGGCTTTAATATTGCTTTTAATGCATTTCTCTTTTCTTTTTTTATACTTTCTCTGTCATCATAAGAATAGTTCATTATGAGTATTTGAAACCTTATTATAAATTATTTTTTAGCTTGGTGTTCGCTATTTTCTAAAGCAGCAGGTACAGCAGGAACTACTATATAACCATATTCACCGCTTCTGCATAAATCCATTATCACTTCATTTTGCAAAGTTTCACCAGCCACATCTTCTCTTAAATATTCAGGCAAATCAATAACATGATATAAAGGGTCAATATTATCAACATTTACTTCAAATAGTTCTTCTATAAAAGCTAAATCTTTATTTAATCTATTTAACATTTCATCTTTTTGATTATCATCTATTTTTAATCTAGTTTGATATAAAAGAGCTTCTAATTCTTCTTTGTTAGTTGTCATAAAAAAGTCCTTAGTTTTAATAATTTAAATACTATATAATAAAAGTAATATTTTTGCAATGTTTTAGATTATACTGAAAAAGTTTTGTTTTGTCAAAATTTAGTTTTTATATATTTATTAGGCTTTGCGAGGAAGTGATTTAATGAAGTATAGCTTTTTATGTATAGATAAAAATATCTTACATTTATTTATATATATTTACCAACATACAAAGCTAAAAACACTTGCACTTTTTGGTTCTTTTGACGAAGTCCGCACAGCGAGAGCGACAAAAAAGTTGATAAAATTTATATAATATACATAAGTTAATAAAATATATTTGTTTCAGTGTATATTAAAAAAATCAAGTTTGTTAAACATTTTTTAAGTTTTTTTATTATTTGCAGGGCTTTGCCCCCTGCGAAGCGTGCCCGTAGGGTAGCACCCCACTTTTTTTGCGACCGAAGGAAGTGCCTGTGGTATTGGTATAAAAGAACTGCATTTTTATTATAAATTTTATAATTTAATTGTACATTAAAAGGCACTCCTCCGCACGACTAAGAAGTTATAATTAAAGCATAACATTACCGTGCGGCAAGGTGGTACAGCTCGTACGCGGGAAAAAGTTGAATAAAAATAAAAACTTTTATTAATAATATACTTGTTTAGCTATATTATTTTATAACAACACTATGTAGTCCCTTGTAATTAAAGCATCATAATTCTTGTAGCCTAATATCTCTAATATAGAATCTGAATGCTTGCCTATTATCTTAATTGTATCTTCAGAGTTATAATTAATAATACCCCTCGCAAACTCTTCGCCCTCTTCATCTATAATGCTTACAATGTCCCCTTTCTTAAAATTGTTCACAACCTTTGTTACACCAATAGGAAGAAGACTAGATTCTTTCTCTATTATAGCCTTTTTAGCACCAGCATTAACAACCACCTTTCCTATAATAGTAGTAGCATAGGCAATCCATCTTTTTTTGGTGTTGAGTTCGTTATCTTCTTCTACGGGGTAGAATATAGTTTTTTCTTTTGTAGTAAATATGTTATTTAAAATGTTTGGAGTTTTGCCGTTAGCTATAATCAAAGCACATCCTGACCTTGTAACAATTTTAGCAGCCTGCAATTTTGTTTTCATTCCGCCTCTTCCGCCTGTAGAAGCATCAAGCCCCAAACTTTCTATCTCTTTTGTTACCTCAAAAACTTCATGTATAAAATTGGCATTTGGATTAGTTTTAGGGTTATCATCATAAAGACCGTTGATGTCAGAAAGTATTATAAGCAAATCAGCATCAAGCTCACTAGCAACCAAAGCAGAGAGTTTATCATTGTCAGAAAAACTTATTTGAGTAACATCGTATAATAATTTAAGCTCATCACTAGAAACAGTGTCATTTTCATTTATTATAGGTATTACGTTATATTTTAATAATGTGTCTAATGTAGAGCGGAGGTTTAAATATCTTCTTCTGTTTGAGAAATCTTCTTCTGTAAGCAGAATCTGTGCTGTAACGATATCAAACTTAGAAAAGCCGTCCTCATAAATAGACATAAGCTGCGATTGACCAATTGCGGCACATGCTTGTTTTAGTGATACCTCGCTTAAATCTGCTGCATTAATTTTTTTCGCTCCCAACCCAACAGCTCCAGATGTAACAATCAAAACTTCTTTGCCCATTTTTTTGTATTTAGCTATAGCCTCTATAAAAGAATATATTCTAGCTAAAGAAATATATCCCTCATCATTTCTTAATACATTAGTTCCAAATTTGAAAACTATTCTTTTTATATTGTTTAAATCTATGTTTTTCATGCGAAATATTATAATAAAAAAAAATAAAAAAATAAAGCTGAAATTATAAATGTTTTAGAAAAAAATAATTATTTAGTTGTTTTGTAGTTTATAAGAATTAAGAATTAGTATATAAATAAAGAATTTTAGATTTACATGTTCCAAAGGTATGAAGCTAAAACACTCGCACTTTTTAGTTCTTTTGACGAAGTCCGCACCGCGACTGTAGGAAGTATCTTTAGGTATGGTATTGGTATAAAAGAAGCAAAAGAACTGCATTTTATTGAGTTAACAGAATAATTCTAATGAATGTAAGTTAATAAATTATCTTACAATAAAAATAATAGATATGATTTAGTATTATTTTCTTACTTGTACTTTTTGCAACTTTTTGCTACGGGAAAAAGTTGAATAAAAACAAAAACATAAATTATAGCTGTTTTAATATATACTAAAAAAATCAAGTTTTTTGTTTGTTGGTACTAGCCGCCTTTTGAAGCGTACAAGTAGGATAAAAACTTTGACAAAGTACGCACAGCATAACTCACATATACAACCCTCTAAATGACTTCTCTATGCTTGAAATTATACTTATATATGTTAGAATAGGAGAAAATAATTTTAATTAAATCAAGGTAGAATTAATTATGAAAAATTCTAAAGTCTTTATTGATGGAGTATGGAAAAATAATCCTACTTTCGTACAGATTCTTGGAATGTGTCCTAGTTTAGCAGTAACAAATAGTGTTATGAACGCCATTGGCATGTCTGTGGCTACTATATTTGTACTTGTTTGTTCATCAGCTTTAATTTCTATAGTAAAAAAGATTTATGCTAATGAAGTTAGAATTATGGGATACATTGTAGTAATAGCTGCTTTTGTAACTTTAACTGATATTGTTATGAAAGCTAAGTTTTACACTTTATCATTGGCATTAGGACCATATATACCACTTATCGTTGTAAACTGTATAATATTGGGTAGAGCAGAAGCTTTTGCTAATAAGAATGGTGTTATACCTAGTATTTTTGATGCTTTGGGTAATGGTGTAGGTTTCTTTATGGCTTTATTATTATTAGGTTCTATTAGAGAGATTTTAGGTAATGGTACTTGGCTTGGATTTGACATCGTTGGCACTGTAAGAGGTTTTGTTGAATCTGCTATGCCTTTTGCTTTGAATGCATATAACGAAATTACTACTCCTTGGATAGTTATGATATTAGCTCCGGGCGCTTTCTTTACTTTGGGAGTATTAATAGCTATCAAAAGAACTATAGATGCTAGAGTGAGGTAATTATTATGAATTTAATACTTCTTTTTGTTGCTACTGTATTAGTTAATAATTTTGTATTAACTAAGTTTTTAGGAATATGTCCTTTCTTAGGTGTTTCCAATAAATTAGATTCTGCTGTGAGTATGGGTATTGCGGTTACATTTGTACTTGTGCTTACTGCTGCTGTTAGCTGGATGATACAATATTATATATTGGTGCCTTTTAAAATTGAGTTTTTACAAACTATTTTATTTATTATAGTAATAGCTGCCTTAGTACAATTTGTAGAGATGGTTGTAAGGAAAACTAGCGAAAGTTTATACTTATCTTTAGGTATTTATCTTCCGCTTATTACTACTAACTGCTGTGTATTAGGTTTAGCTTTGTTTGGCGTTTTATACAAATATAATTTTATACAGAATATAGTATTTGCTTTAGGTGCTGGAGTTGGTTTTACTTTGGCATTGGTTATAATGGCTAGCATTAGAGAGCGTTTAGCTAATGCAAACATACCAGAGGCTTTTAAAGGTCCTGCTATGCCTTTCATTACTGCTGGTATATTAGCACTTATATTCTATGGTTTTTCAGGTATCATAAAAATCTGATATTTGTGAGATTATTTTTAAAGGATAGTAAAAATGGTTACATCTATATTAGTGGCTTCAATATCTTCAGCTTTAATAGCTTTGATATTGGCTGTTTTATTAATATTTTCTTCTAAAATCTTTAGAGTTGAGGTTGATGAGAGGGTTACTGAACTTACAGAGATGCTTCCGGGTGCTAATTGCGGCGGATGCGGTTATCCGGGCTGTGCTCAATTTGCTAAGGCTTTAGTTGCTGATGAAGCTCCTGTTGATGGCTGTTCTGTGGGTGGGGCTCCTACTGCTGAGGCTGTTGCTAAATATTTAGGCAAGGTTACTCCGCCTCAAAAAGAGAGAACTAGGGCTTATATATTTTGTCATGGGCATAATGGTATAGCTAAATCTAATCAGGTTTATAATGGTGCTCAAACTTGTGTTTCTGCTGTTATGGCGGGAGGAAATAAGGATTGTACTTATGGCTGTGTTGGTCTTTATGATTGTATGAAGGCTTGCGATTTTGGTGCTATTATAAAAGATGAAAAAACTGGTATGCCTGTAATTGTTGAAGATAAATGTGTGTCTTGTAATGCTTGTGTTAAGGCTTGTCCTCAAAAGCTTATAGAGATTCACCCTGTAGCTCAAAAGTTTCATGTGTACTGTAAATCTAAAGACAAAGGTCCTATTGCTAAAAAGTCTTGTGATAGGGCTTGTATAGGATGCAGTATTTGTGTGAAGAACACTAAAGAGGGCGGCATGAGAATGGACAATAATTTGGCTATAGTTAATTATGAGGATTATGCTATTACAGAAGAGAGTATAGCTAAATGTCCTACTAAGGCTATTACTGACGAGAGAGTTAATTCTGTAGTTAATCTGTAATCAATAAACATTAATAATAAATTAACAAGGGGATGCTTGAAGAAAGTGTGCCCTTGTTTTTTTATATTGATTGAAGTTATTATGTGATTGAATAAATATATTTTATAATTTTTATTTTATTCAACTTTTTCCCGACGCAAAAAGTGCAAATGTTTTAACTTTGTATGTTTTCAAATATAAATATAAGATGTTTTTATCTATACATAAAAAGCTATACTTCATTAAATGCAGTTCTTTTGCTTCTTTTATACCAATAAAAGAAGTGGGGTGCGGGGGCTAGCCCCTGCAAATAACTAAAATAAAAGAGTTAAAATTTTTTGGTATATTCTAAAATAACTATATTTTGTTATATTATTATTTTATTCAACTTTTTCCCGCCGCAAAAAGTTGCAAAAAGTGCAAATGCTTTAGTTTTATATCTTTGGAATATATAAAACAGTATTAATATTTTGTATATACATAAAAAGCTAAACTTTATAAAATGCAGTCTTTTTGCTAGGGAAAAAACAATAAAAATTGACAAAACCTCAAATCTTTTGTATAGTTTAAACATTAAAGGAAATAAATATGTTTAGAGATAGCACTATAACAACCAAAGATATACTAAAATCTGTTAGGCAAATAGAAATAAAAACTTCGCGTATAGTAAACTCTTATTTTGCTGGGCAGTATCATTCTGCTTTTAAGGGGCATGGTATAGAGTTTGATGAGGTGAGAAAGTATAATATTGGTGATGATGTGAGGGCTATGGATTGGAAGGTGAGTGCTAGGTATAATGAGCCTTTTATTAAGAGATTTAAAGAGGAGAGAGAGCTTAATGTTGTTATATTAGCCGACTTTTCTGCTTCTACTGATTTTGGACTTACAAAAACTAAACATAATCTCATTGTGGAGCTTAGTGCTTTACTATCTTTTTCTGCTCTTAAAAACAATGACAAAGTTGGGCTTTTAATATTTACTGATACCATTGAAAAGCTTATTCCTCTAAACAAAGGAAAGAATCATGTGCTTAGAATTATTAGAGAGCTTATAGAGTTTGAACCTAAAAGTGCTGAAACTAATATTGCTAATGCTTTGGAATATTTTAATAAGATACAAAAAAGAGACAGTATTACATTTCTTATAACTGATGCATGTTCTGATTTGCCGAAAAAACAGATAGACATTACAAGAAAGAGAAATGATTTTGTGGTGTGTTTGGTTAATGATAGATTAGAATATGAAATGCCTCATTTGCTTGGTACGTTAGTTTTATCAGATTTAGAGAATGATGAGTATGTTTATTTTGATATGGGCAATAAGAATGTGAGAGAGGCTTATATCAATGAGCAGAGCAAAATGCTTGAAGATAAATTACAGTTTTTGAAAAGAAACTCTATAGAAAATATAGTATTAGACACATCTAGTAATTATATTAACGATGTCATGAAATTTTTTATCAAGAGAAGAAGATAGCTATTTTTTGCTCGTTTAGTAGAATCATGTAGTTTATAAAAGAAATTCATATTGTTATAATATGTTTCGTTATGGGCTGTATTTTATTAAGTCAACATAATAATTATAGTGTGAATTAATAAGTTGTCTTACAATAAAAATAATGAATATGATTTAGTATTATTTTCTTAACTTGCACTTTTTGGTTCTTTTGACGAAGTCCGCACCGCGAGCTGCGGGAAAAAGAACAATAATTTTTTTAATATATCTTAATATAAAAATGATTCGTTTATATCAAGATATTTGCAAGGCTTTGCCCCGCACCCCACTTCTTTTGCGACCGAAGAGAGTCCTTCATGGCGACCGAAGGAAGTGCCTGTGGGTATTGCTAGAAAGAAGCAAAAAGGCTACATTTTTTTAACTTAAAATATATGCATTATCTTATACTTTATACATATTCCAAAATATACAACGCTATAGTATTTGCACTTTTTGCAACTTTTTGCTACGGGAAAAAGTTGATAGAAAATAATTATTTTAATATAGACTAAAAATTTTTAAGTCTCTCAAAAATATTTTTATGTTTTTTTATTCTCGGGGGCTAGCCCCCGAACCCCTACTTCTTTTGGTGACCCAAAGAAGCAAAAGGACTGCATTTAATGAAGTATAGCTTTTTATATATAACAAAATATAAATATTATTTTAGCTTTATATATTCCAAACATACAAAGCTAAAACGTTTGCACTTTTTGGTTCTTTTTGCGGCGGGAAAAAGTTGAGTAAAAAACTTATGCAAACAATAAAATTAAAACAACATAAATATTTATTAATGTATTTTAGAAATAATTATATTTTATATAAAAAAAAGGAAACAGTGTTATTATTTACTGTTTCCTTATTTTATTTTTTAGATTATTTATTTTTAATTATCTTCTTTTAATGAATTTTCCTATAGGTATAAAGTCAGCAGGGTTTAATGCCACTCCGTTTCTTCTCACTTCAAAATGTAAATGGCTTCCTGTAGAATTACCAGTGCTTCCCATTCTTCCTATCATTACACCAACGCCCACATTAGCACCAACTGTAGTAGTGATTTTATTTAAGTGTCCGTAGTATGTAGTGTATCCTTTGTCATGACGAACTATAACCAAATTTCCAAAACCGCCGCTGTATCCTGCAAATATAACCTTTCCTTTTCTAGCAGCATATATAGGAGTGTTTAATCCGCCCGGTATATCTACACCTAAATGTTTTCTTCTCACTCCTGTGATTGGGTGTATTCTATATCCAAACACACTGCTTATTCTTGTTACAACTGTAGGTAAGCTAAACATTTGACCAAACTTATCTATTCTTTCATCTAATGTGTATTTAGCACCGGGTAAAAATATTTCATCACCAGTGTTAATGTTGTCTCTATCTATTTTGTTAAAGCTCAATACTCTGCCAATTTCAACATCGTATCTGTCAGTAATCTCTTCTAATGTTTCATTCTTCTTAACAATATAAAGCAAACCATTTCTATTTGGTATCATTATTGTTTGACCGGGTCTTAATTTGTTGGCATTACTTATTTTATTAACACTTACTATAGTATCTAAATTAGCACCTATCTTTTTTGAAATGCTAGTTAGATTGTCTCCTTCTTCTATTATATATTCATCGTATTTAAGACTAATAGTACCATCGCTTACAAGTGAGTTATCAGAAACTAAATAATCATAAAAAGCATCAGAAGCCTTTTCTATAGAAGCAACAGGCGTAGAAGTAACTGCTGGTATATTTTTTATATCTTCAGCAACAATATCATTAGTTTCTATTTTCATCTCTTTTACTTCATCTACTATTTTACTATATAATTCAGAGGTATTTTTTGAATCATCTATATTTTGAGCATACAAATTACTATCAGAATTCCTTTTAGCACCAAGTATCAAAAAATTAATTAGAACTATAAACATTATAAAAGATACTGCTACTAACAATGATTTTTTTAGAAAGTATGGAAAGAGATTTTTATCACTATCTTCTATTAAATATTTTTTTATTTTTTGTATGATATTTTGTTTTCTTCTTACTCTTGTGTATTTAAATTTTCTCATGGCAATTAGTTCTTTTTGTTTATTTAGATTATAATATTATAAAAATTAACAGTTAGTATAATACTAAATTTTGACATATTGTCAAGTACATATATTGTAAATATTATCTAACTTTATACTAATTCGGTAAAAATAAAAAAACTTTTAATATAAATTGTAAACATAATATTGAATTTATTTATTTTTATGCTAAAATCATATTATTATGAGAAGTTTTGCTTTATTATTAATATTATTATTTCAATTTTCTTTATATTCTGAAATAACACTATCTTTTGTAGGTGATGTTATGACAGGAAGCGATCATCCAGATAAAAGTTATTTACCCCCCAATGAAGGAAAAGATGTTTTTAAAAGTGTATCATCATTTTTGAAAGCTTCAGATATAAGTTTTGCAAATTTAGAGGGAGCTATAGCAAACTCAGAGACAAAATCTGCTAAAACAGGCAAGCGTTCATATTCTTTTCGTATGCCTCCGTACATGGCTGATAGAATAGCTGAAGCAGGGTTTGATATAGTTGCTGTTGCTAATAATCATTCTAGGGATTTTGGTGCTAAGGGTTATAGTCAAACTCAAGAGTATGTAAAAAAAGCTGGTATGGAAGTTGTAGGCAATGTTTTAAATCAGGCTTCTTTTATAGAGGTTAAGGGTAAAAAAATAGGCTTTTTAGCTTTCTATTATTTTTCTTATGCCAATAATGCGATACAGGATATTGCAGCTGCTAAGGCTTTAGTTGAGAAAACAAAAAAAGAATGTGATTTTTTAATTGTAAGTTTTCATGGCGGAGCTGAGGGAAGCAGTATGTTTAGAGTGCCTAAAACTACAGAGTACTTTTATAAAGAGAATAGGGGAGATGTTTATAAGTTTGCAAGGGCGGTCAGTGATGCTGGTGCTGATTTAGTAATTGGTCATGGTCCGCATGTACTTAGAGCTATGGAAATGTATAATAATACTTTTATAGCTTATTCTCTTGGCAATTTTGTTGGATATAGACAATTCTCTTTATCTGGAAACAATGGAATTAGTGCTATATTACAAATTACTTTAGACGATGATTTAAAATTTTCAAAAGCAAAAGTTATACCTGTGCGTTTAGTAAATGGCGGCATACCAAGTATTGATTCATCTAATACTGCTATAAAAAAATTGAATGAATATGCAAATTTAGATTTTCCAAAGACAGGTGTGAAGTTTGATTCTAACGGAGAATATTTTAAATAATTTTATTTTTTTAAATATTAAAAAATTACAAAATGGGTTTCATGGGCTTTATTGATTTTTGCAAAAGTTCAATTAAAAAATAACGCTAATTATAAAATATTAAACCAAAAACACTATAAATATTTATTAAATGATTAGGGATTAATTAAATTCTTTTTCTATTTTATTAATTAAATCTTTTCTAATATTATTCCAATATTTATAATACGTTGTATCTCCACCTAAAAAAGACGGTAAAAGACCAATTAAACCATCTTTATCTATTTTAACATCAGAATAATGAACTATCTTATAAGATTTCTCTAAAGCTTCTTTCCTTTCTATTCTTTTATTTTCAATATCTTCTTTAAGCTGATTAGATAATTTTTTTAAATATTCATGTCTTTTTTTATCTAATTCATAATCATTAATTTTTATGCTATTTGATAAATCTGTACGATATTGAGTATCACTCAAATTGTTATAATAATAAGATATTTCATTTTTTAAATTACGTACATATATATAATTAGTGTAATCAATATCTTTTTCAAGTAAATTATCATATTCTGATTTCAGAGCGTTTAATTTTTCTCTGTATGGAAGTTCAAATTTAAGCTGATCCAATTCAAGCTCTTGTTTATGGCGTATATTATTCCAATATTCATAATAGGTTTTAACATTATCTTTTTTTGCTTCAGAATAATGAACTATTGTAGGGATTGCTTTTTCAATTTCTTCTATAGTCATTGAGTTATTTAGCAAGCTGTGGTACAAATCAAGTAAATATCTATCTCTCTTTATATCAAGTCTTTTTCTTAATTCGTCCATTCTTTGAATCATAATTTTTTTACCAATTTCATCAAAATAGATATCTTCTGCATCAAATACAAATATATCTTTATCTTCATATAGATTTCTTTCTTCGCCTTTAGCAGCACCCAAAAAATTTTTAAAGCCTTGAATTGCAGAATGTACTGATTCTCCAGCTTTAGTTCCTAAGTTTTCAAAAGTTTTATTAATATCTGTGTTTTTTAGTTTATACCAAAAATTTTGATTTATTCCCAAAGTTTTATCAAATACGAAAATAAATTCTATATATAATAAATTATAATTATTAATATTCATTTCTTCATTTATTATAACTTCAAAATTATTTATTATATTTTCTAAAAGAGTTTGATATTCTGCTTGCCTAAAATTATTTAAATATTCTTTCTCACTTATTATATTAATATTTGGTATGCTTGAAATAGTAATATAAGCACCTATATAATTTGTTTTTTCTATTAAATAATTTATACGATTTTTAAATGAATTAGATACAGTATTTCCTATTATTTTGTTATAAGTTTGTGCATATTGAGGCAGATTTCTTATAGATTGATTATAAACAGGCACTAGGTTTCCCATTATATAAGAAAAATTAGTGTTATTCATTTCTAATTTATTTCTTTTTTCAAACGAATTAGTCATACTGCTTATTAATCTGTCAAACTCTTCAGTTTTTGTAGGCTGATATCTGCTTTTATATATAAGTGCTAAATTGTTTTCTATATGGTTATTTCTATCAAATACTTTTAAATACTCTTCATTTTTTATTAGCTTAGTATTTTCTTTTTTAAATTTTGAAATAGCTATTCTATCACTCATATGATCCCATTCTGTAAAAAGAATCATAGTTAGAGATATAGACACAGGTATTAATATGGCCATAAATCTATAAAAAAAATCTACTTGAGATTTAGTTTTTGAAACCATAACTGAAAGTACTCTTGAAGAATAGGTATATAATATGAATAATACTATTAAAAGTACTAATAGTAATGCCGCTAATATTATATTAAAAATAACATCATCTATCATTTGTAATCCAGTTTGTATTCCATCTGGTATTATCATAGTATAAATAGTAGAAATACGTGTTTTTATAAAGTCTGCGAACTTTTCAAACGAAGTTGTAGGTACTGGTTTAGGATTATTAAATGTGCCTTTTAATCTTATAAAAAAATATGTTTCAAATGCTAATATAATAAGTAAATTAAATATATGAAAAAAAAGGAATTTAGTTTTATTAAGATATTTCCATCTTTTAAAAAATCCCATCTCTTTATCTTTTTCAACTATTTCTGTTTCTTTAACTTCAGGAGAAGTTTTATTGCTGCTAATAATATCTTTTTCGCTTATAGAAATTTCTTTATCTTTATATTTTGTTATTTTATTATTTTTTTTGTATAAATTTTCTATTTTCTCTGCTCTATCATCGCTTATAGATAATCTATTTTTCTTGTTATTTAAATTGATTCTCTCGCTGTCGGATATAATTCCGTCTTCCATCATTTTTATATATTCTTTATAATATCTTCTCTCTTCATCATTTTCTAGTTCTTCTATAGAATTAATTTGTTCATCTCTTGCTAATTTCTCTAACTCTTTTGCCCTATCATTGGATATTTTATTATCAATTTTTGATTCTTTAAGATGTTCTTTCATATCATTTTCTATAACACCCAAATTCATCGCATCAAGTATATCGTTGTAATACTCTTTTTCATTATCATTCAAATCGTTTAAATTCATAATAATTCCCAATATTTATAAAACCTATTTACATAATATAATATGTAAATTTTTTTGCAATGTTTTTTATATTTTTCTCAAATAAAAATTATTAATTTACAAACCTTGTAAAAAATTAGCTTATAATATAAAATTGAATATCTTTAATAGAAATAAAAAAAATGGAGCAAAAAATAAGATGGATTATAGTTCTACTATCAATTTGCCTAAAACCGCTTTTCCTATGAAAGCTGGTTTGAAGGAAAAAGAGCCCAAAATAATAAAAAAATGGGAAGAAGAAAAACTTTATCAAAAGCTTAGAGAATTAAGAAAAGGTGCTCCTAAATGTATTTTACATGATGGACCGCCTTATGCGAATGGAGACATTCATATTGGAACATCATTAAATAAAATTATTAAAGATATTATTGTGAGATATAAATCTGCTAAGGGATTTGATTCTCCTTATGTTCCGGGTTGGGATTGTCATGGTATGCCTATAGAGTTAAAGGTACAAGAGAGTTTAGGAGATAAATATAAAGAAACTTCTAAATTTATAATGAGAAAAAAATGCCGTGCTTATGCTCAGAAATATATTGACATTCAAAGAAAAGAGTTCAAAAGACTTGGTGTAATGGGAGATTGGGAAAATCCTTATCTTACAATGTCTCCTGAATATGAATCTGAGATAGTTGAAGTATTTGCACAGTTAGTAGAGAAAGGCTACATATATAAAGGCTTAAGAACTATTCACTGGTGTATGGACTGTGAAACTGCTTTGGCTGCTGCTGAAATAGAATATGATGAGAATCATACTTCTACAAGTGTGTATGTAAGATTTCCTGTATTAAATAAAATCAATGATAAGTTAAACGGCAATGTTGATGTTATGATATGGACTACTACTCCTTGGACATTGCCTTCAAATATGGCTTGTGCTTTCAATAGAGATTTAGAGTATGTGGCTGTTGAGATAGACGGAAGATATGCAATAATGACAACTTCTTTAGTTGATACTGTTCTTGGTAAAAAAGACATGAAATCAGAGGGAAGAGATATTATTCCTATATCTATGGAAGAGATTGAAAAACTTGAAATAGCTCATCCATTTATAAAAGACAGAAAATCTGCTGTTGTATTTGCTGATTATGTTGAGGCTACTGCTGGTACTGGTGTTGTTCATACTGCTCCCGGTCATGGTATGGAAGACTATCAGACAGGTATGAATTATGGGCTTGAAATATATTGTCCTGTTGATAAAGCAGGAAGATATACAAGCGAGTTTCCTGAGATGCAGGGTATGAAAGTAAGAGATGCTAATCCTAAAGTAGTAGAGATACTTGAAAACAATGGTTCATTATTCTACAAAGAGAAAGTTACTCACAGTTATCCTATTTGTTGGAGATGTAAGAATCCGTTAATATTTAGAGCTACTTCTCAGTGGTTTATGAATATGACACATGATAAGATAGATGAAAGAACAGTTAAATCTTTAGATAATATAAAATGGTATCCAGCTTGGGGACATGAGAGAATGAAAAAAATGCTTGAGAATCGTCCTGACTGGTGTTTATCAAGACAGCGTTCTTGGGGAGTTCCTATACCTGCATTCTATTGTAAAAACTGCGGAAAAACTTTACTTACTGCAGAATCTACAAGACATTTTGCTGAAATAGTAAAAACTAAGGGAATGGATGTTTGGTTTGAATTAGAGGCTAAAGATTTACTTCCTGAAGGCACTAAATGTGAATGCGGAAGCTGTGATTTTGACAAAGAAGAAGATATTTTGGATGTTTGGTTTGATTCTGGGGTATCATCTTTTGCTTCACAAAAAACTAACAAAGATTTGGACGGAGTTTTCCCTGTTGATATATATTTAGAGGGAGGCGACCAATACAGAGGTTGGTTCCAAGCTGCAATTTGGCCTTCTATGGCTATAAGAGGAATACCTCCATATAAAGAGCTTATCACTCATGGTTGGACTTTAGACGAGCAGGGCAGAGCTATGCATAAAAGTGCTGGTAATGTTGTTTCACCTTTAGAAGTTATTGACAAATATGGTGCTGATATATTAAGACTTTGGTGTATAAGTGAAGACTTCACTCATAATGCTCGTGTTGGCGATAATATGATGAAGGCTATTGCTGACAATTACAGAAAAATAAGAAATACTTTCAGATATTTGTTAGGCAATATTTCTGATTTTGATTACAGTAAAGAAAAGATTGAAGTTAAAGATTTGCTTCCTGTAGACAGATATGCTTTATCAAGACTTAATAGTTTTATAAAGGTTGCTGAGAAGGCTTGCGATGGTTATGAGTTCCATTTATTCTATCAAAGACTTATAAATTACTGTGTTGTTGAGCTTTCTGCTACTTACTTTGATATTATAAAAGACAGATTATACTGTGATAGAAAAGATTCTCTCTCAAGAAGAAGTGCTCAGACTGTGCTTGTTGAGATATTAGATGTATTAGTAAAATTAATAGCTCCTGTGCTTCCTTTCACAACCGATGAGGTTTGGGGATACTACAAAGGAGAAAATGCTTCTTCTGTACATTTAGAATTATATCCTAAAGCTGATGAGAGTTTAATTGATTTAGAGTTAGAAAATGAGTGGGCTTCAATTCTTAAAGTACGCGATGATGTGTTATTATCACTTGAAAGAGCTAGAGATAACAGCACAATAGGAAAATCTTTAGAGGCTTATATAACAATATGCACTAAAGAATCATCAACTAAAGACTTGCTTACTAAATATGAAAAATATTTAAACGAGATATTCATTGTAAGTAAAGTAACACTTTCTGACAGCAAAGACGACACATTTATAGAGGGCGGAGTTTCTTTTGTTAAGACAGATAAAGCTAGTCATGAAAAATGCGTACGTTGTTGGGGACATTATGACAGTGTAGGCTCAGACAGCGAGCATAAAGAGTTATGTACTAGATGTGCTGAGGCAGTGAAATAAAAAATACAAAAATAAATTAATATTTAAATATTATAAAAGGGCGGCTGTAATGGCTGCTCTTTTTTATTTATAAATTTATTAAAATATAATATTTAATTATTGATAGTAGTAAAATGGAACTATAAGAGGTTTAAATAAATCATTATATTATTATAATTTAATAATTAAAAAGGAGTTATAATGATGACAGTATATAATAAAATAGGAACTTCAAATGAAAATCCTCCAAGCGGTTATGATACTTGGAAAGAATATTGGGAATATAAAAAAGGGAGAAAATTTCAAAAGTGTTCTAATTTAGCATGTAATAATGATGCTGAAGTTGGAGCACATGTTTACCCCAATTATTCACATGATACAATATACATAGTGCCTTTGTGCAAAGAATGTAATCATATTTATAACCAATCACCTATGAATGTAGAAGAAATAGATTTGCTTAGACTTAATCAGTAAATATATTTTTGTACTAGGAAATTATTTATTATCAATTCTTTTATTGATTATTAAAATTTAACATAAATTATTAAATTAAAATTTATATATAAGTAATAAATATTTTATTACAATGTAAATAAAATAGTGCAGTTAGTATTTGCTAGCTGTACTTTTTTGTTGCTAATAATCTTTATTATATTCTTTTAAATAATATTAAAAAATAATTATCTTTTCACTTGACAATTCTATATATATGTTGTACTATACTGTGTATAACACAGTATAGCGTATTAAATAATAAGGAGCGGCGATTGAATAATGATGATTTAATTTCTAGTTTGGTGCAAGAATTGAGGAGGGGTACTTTAATAATGGTTGTATTAAGTCAGCTTAAAAATGAAGAATATGGCTACAGCTTAATAAGTAAATTAAAAGAAAATGGTATAACAATAGAGTCTAATACTTTATATCCGCTTTTAAGAAGATTAGAAAATCAGGGGCTTTTAAAAAGTGAATGGAAAACAAATGAAGAGAAGCCTAGAAAATATTATTTAATAACAAAAGATGGGCTGAAAGTATTAGAAAAATCTAAAGAACATTGGAAAGAGTATTCTAATGCCGTAAACAAAATTCTTGAAAAATAATTAAATTAAAAAATTAAAGGAAAAATTATGAAAGAACTTAGTAAAGATGTAAATGATTTAATAGAAAGATATATTTATGCTGTTACAAAGAAAATGTCTTTAAAAATTAAAAATGATGTTGCTGATGAATTAAAGACATTAATTTATGATACAATAGATGAAAGATATAATGATAAAGAAATAACGTTAAAAGATGCAAAGATTATTTTAATGGAATTGGGAAGTCCTAATAAGCTTTATGAAAAATATGATAATTCTTCAGACAAATGCTTAATAGGTCAGCCTTATTATAATTATTATAAAGATATATTAAAGATTGTTTTAATATCTACTATTTTTGGAACAGGGTTGTCTTGCCTTATTAATATTCAAAATCAAACTGTATCAAAATTTTTTAGCAATATAATATTGGCATCTATATTATCTTTTTCTTTTGTTACTTTAATATTTATTTTTATATATAAGTTTAATATTAATTTTTTTGATGATGATATTGATTTTGATAAATTGCCAAAACTTCCAAATAATAATATAAAAACAAATAAATATTTTTCTTTATTATCAATATTATTTGCGGTGATATTTTTAAGTTTATTTATTTTATCTCCAAGTATATTTAGTTTTAATATAGATGGGAAGTTTATAAATTTATTTAATATTGATATTATAAAATCATCATATTTATTTGCTGTATTTTTTATTGTTTTATTGATATTTAGAGAGATAATAAAGATAGTTGATAATAGTTATAATATGAGAAATACAATATTATTTATAGCTATTAATATATTTTCTGCTGTTATTTCTTTTATATGGTTTTTTAATTATAATTTAATAAATGAAGTATTTATTGATTCTTTAATAAAAAATGCAAGTAATAATTTTATTTTATCTATATTTAGTAATTTTCAAATGTTTTGTTTTTTTATGATATTACTTGCATTGATTTTGGATAGTATTGATAAGATATTAAAATTTAAGCGTAACTGTTAAAATCAAAATTTATATATATAAATATGGTATAAAGGGTAGCTGGTGTTTACTGGCTGTCCTTTTATTTTGTTGCAGTTTTATAATATAGTTATTAGTAGTAGAATCTTTTCTAAAAAATGATAAATAAAAAATTGTCTCTTTCATTGAATAATTAAAAAAAATTACTTATACTATGTAAAAATAAAAAAATTGTTTTTTACAATCAAGGTTTTTTTGATTAATGTTTTCTTATATAACTAATTGGGAGATTATTTTATGTATAGCAAAGATGAAGTTTATAAAAAAGTTGAAGAGCTTGTTATTAAGTTTAGAAATAACAGAGAACAATATACTAACAAAAATTATAATGAAACGGAGACTAGAAGGGATTTTTTGGATCCGTTCTTTGAGGCGTTCGGTTGGGACGTTTCTAATAGAGCGTGTAAATCGCAGACTTATCGTGATGTAATTCATGAGGATAAGGTGAAAGTGGGGAAGGAAACTAAGGCTCCTGATTATGCGTTTCGTATTGGGGGGAATAGGGTTTTCTTTGTGGAGGCGAAAAAGCCCGGTGTTAATCTTAAAGAGGACAGTTTACCTGCTTTCCAGCTTAGGAGGTATGGCTGGAGTGCAAAGCTCGGGATTAGTTTTCTCACTGATTTCGAGGAGCTTGCCGTTTATGATTGCACTAGAAAACCTAGTGTTAATGATAAGGCATCAACGGCAAGAATTGAGTATATTCATTTTGAGGATTATTTAAAAAAATTTGATTTCCTTTATGAGATACTCAATAAAGAGAGGATTGAACAGGGCTCCCTTGAAAAGTATATAGCAGGGACTTCTAACAAAAAAGGTACTGAAAGCGTTGATATAGATTTCTTAATCACACTTGACAATCTACGTACTAAACTCGCTTCTAATATTTCTAAATTAAACAAAGATTTATCTGTACGTGATTTGAATTATGCAGTGCAGCAGATTATTGACAGGATTATATTTTTGAGGGCCGCTGAGGACAGAGGTATCGAAGAGTATGGCGATTTGAAAAAAACTTGCCAAAACAAAAATGACAATTTTTACAGCAATCTATTAAAAATCTTTGAACATGCAGACGGTAGGTATAATTCCGGGCTGTTTGATTTCTCTAAAGACAGTATTAGCAGCAGTATTGTGATTGATAATAAGGTGATAAAAGAGATTATTAATGAGCTTTATTATCCTTTGAGTCCTTATGAGTTTTCTGTGATATCGGTTGAGATAATAGGGAATGCTTATGAGCAGTTTCTCGGCAAAACTATCACTATAGGTAAGAACCATAGTGCAAAGATAGAATTAAAACCAGAGGTGCGTAAGGCAGGAGGGGTTTATTATACACCAGAGTATATAGTAGATTATATAGTAGCGAATACGGTTGGGGAGGCGATAAAGGGTAAGAAGCCAGAGGAGATAGCCAATATAAAGATATTGGACCCTGCTTGCGGTAGCGGCAGTTTTTTACTTGGGGCGTATAAATATTTACTTAATTATCATATAGAATATTACAACAAGATAAAGGACAGGGCGAAGTTTAAGGGGGTGAAAGAAGATGTAATAAAGGAGAATGGGGATTTAACAATTTGGATAAAGAAGCAGATATTACGCAACAACATATTTGGTGTGGACATAGACAGCAATGCGGTAGAGGTAACGAAATTATCGCTACTAATGAAATGTTTGGAGGGGGAGAGCCCAGCGTCAATACAGAACAATCAGGATTTATTTAATGAGCGGGCTTTACCGTCATTGGAGGACAACATCAAGTGCGGGAACAGTTTGATAGGCAATGATTTTTATGAAAGTCATTTAGATTTGGACGATGACACTTTATATAAAATTAACTGCTTTGATTGGAATTTAAAATTTAGGGACATAATGAAATCAGGCGGATTTGATGTTGTTATTGGTAATCCTCCGTATGTTCAAATTCAAGGTATGGAAAGAGAACTTAAAGAAGGATATAAAGAAGCTAATTATAAAAATTATATTTCTACAGGGGACATTTATCAGTTATTTTTTGAAAAAAGTTTAAATGTACTTAAAGTAGGCGGAATTGTTGGAATGATAACTTCTAATAAATGGATGCGTGCGGGATATGGTGCAATTACAAGAGATTATTTTTATAGGAATGTAAATGTTAATGGTGTTATAGATTTAGGTGGCGGAAGATTTCAAGGTGCTACAGTTGATACAAGTATAATATTATATTCAAAAAAAGATAATGAAATAAAAATTAATGAACCTAGAGAATTTAAGGCTATTAAATTTTATGATGATTTATCAGAGCTTAATAATATACAATTTAAAAATGAGATTATCATAGCAGATAAAGATAAAGAATGGCTTATAATGAATAATATTGAAAATAGTATTTTTGAAAAAATAAATAAACATAAACCTTTAAAAGATTGGGATATTAATATTTATAGAGGAGTTTTAACAGGATTTAATGAAGCATTTATTATTGATGAAGAAACAAAAAATAATCTTATAAATGAAGATTCTAAAAGTGCCGAGTTAATCAAACCTGTGTTAAGAGGAAGAGATATAAAAAGATATTATTCATCTTATACTTCATATTTAATTAATACTCATAATGGTATAAAAGAAAAAAATATACCGCCTATTAATATAAAAGATTATCCAGCTATAAAAAAACATTTGGACAAATATTATAAACAATTAGAAAAAAGACAGGATAAAGGTATAACTCCTTATAATTTAAGAAATTGTGCTTATTTATCTAGTTTTTCAAATATAAATATAGTTTGGCAGCGTATAACAGATAGAAATAAATTTGTAGTTTCAAATGAAGGAGAATATATACTTGATAGTATGGCTTTTATTAGTGGACTAAATTCAAGAGAAAAAGCATATTATATATTGGGCGTATTGAATAGTAATTTAGTATATTTTTGGATTAGACATAATGTGCATGAATATGGTCAAACAGGTTTTAGACTTTCAAATCAGTATGTTGAGATAATACCAATTCCAGAACCTGATAAAGATACTGAAGATAAGTTAGTTAATCTCGTTGACAATATCATTGATTTAAACAAAAAGTTATCCTCCGAAAAGAACCCAAACACTATAGAAATGCTCAATACTCGTATACAAGCCGTTGATGCCGCTATTGATAAAATTGTTTATTCTTTGTACAATTTGACTGATGAGGAGATTAGAGTTATTGAGGGTAATTAAATGGAAGATGAAGATGTAATAAAAAAACAATCTTTAGAAAAAATGTTATATTTTTCTGACATAGCTAATGATTTTTATTCATTTAAAAATGAAATTACTTATAATAATAGATTTTTTCCAAAGCATAAAATTATTACTAAATTAAAAAAAGAATTAAAAAATCATCAATATATATTAGAAAAAGGAACTATTTTATATCGTAGTAGAATATATAGATTACCTATAGATATAAATTGTTTCATTAAAAATGGTTATTTATCAGGATATGATGCAGAAAATTCTTTAGCTCCTAAAGATAAAAATATTATTGGAGCAGGTAGAGCAAATCCAGAAAAAATTAGTTATTTATATCTATCACAAGATGCCAAAACAAGTATTAAAGAAATACGTCCTATTATAAAAAATAGGATTAGTGTTGCTCGAATAAAAATATTAAAAGATTTAAAACTATTTGATATTTCAAATTTAAATGAAAAATTAAAAAATGTTCCTGAATTGCAATCATTAAATTATGCTTTTTCTATTCCTAACTTTGGAGATAAAACAGATTATGTTCCAACACAATATATTGCTGAATTATTAAAAAACAAAAAATTTGATGGGATTAGATTTAATAGTTCTCTTGATAATGCTGGAATAAATATAACTTTATTTAATCATGAAAATAATTGTGAGTTCATAGACTCAAAATTATATTTATTAGAAGATATGGATATAAGTTGTTCAGATATGGAATGTTTTTTTAAAATATTTTTCTCTACATATGATAAAGAATAATATTTTATATAAGGTTTATTTATGGATAATTTAGAGAGTACGACTAAAAAAGGAGAAGATTTTGAAAAAAAGGTATTAAGAATATTTAAGAGTTATATTGATGGAGATAAATATTATGTTGATTCCAGAAAATGTATTTTATTACATAAATATGTATGTAAAAAAGAAGATAACAATTATAGAAATATAAAATTTGATATTGTAATAAAAATGTATAATACTGTAGATGAAAGAGAGCGTGCTGAAAAAGGAGAAAATATAAAACATGCTAGTATGATAGTTATAGAATGTAAAAACCATACTAGGAAAATATCTTCTACATATATAGAAAATTTTAATACTCTTATTACTAATTCAACTGCTCAAAAAGGTATTTTAGTATCTAATAAAGGTTTTGCCAAAGAAGCTATACAAATAGCAAAAAAATTTAAAATTGATTTAGCTATTATTAACGAAAATGACGATTTAATTTTCAAAAGAAAAGAAGATAATTATGTATATTATAGTTTGTACGAATTACTATTAGCACTAAAGATTATTGATAATGATTATATAAATTATTCAAAAATAAAAATTCCATATATGGAAGAATTAAAAATAATAGATATTATAAATAATAATTTTAATTATTTAGATATATATAGTTCTGATAGATTAAATACAGAAAAACTAATAAAATTTATTGATAGTAGATTTGGATTAAAATGTGAATTTAATTCTTGTTTAGACGGAAGTATATTAGGGTTTATTTCTATGAAAAAATCAAAAATATTTATATCTAATAAATTAGAATATGATGATCCAAGATGGAGATTTACTTTTGCACATGAAATAGGTCATTTTATATTGCATAGAAGTTACCTAGAAAAATATATAGATTTTTTTGAAGATAAAGTTACAGATATAATATTTGAAAGTGATATTATACCTAGAAACATAAATAAAAGAATGGAAATACAAGCCAATCTATTTGCTTCTAATTTATTAATTAATAACTTATGTCTTGAAGCACAATGGAATAATTTTAAAAAACAGTATTTTATTGTAGAAGATTACTTATTTTTAGATAACCAAAAAATTAATAAAAATAGAGCTAAATTATTAGTTGAATATATTGGACATAATTTTAATGTTTCAAAACAAGTTGCCATTATTAAATTAATGAAAAATCAAATATTAGATTTAGATAAGTCAATTTTTACTAAAAAAATGAATAATATTTTTTCTGTAGAAGATTATTTTATAGATATGGTTTATAAAAGTTACTGTTATATTAATAATAATTTATATATATAATTATAGAAAAATTGTAATAAAAGTTTTATTCTAATATGCGATAATGAACCGCACACTAGTACATACTATACGTTATAAAACTATGCCGTGCGGAAAGCCCCTACGGCGAGTAGTGAACCGCACACTGGTACATCTTCTCTAGTTCAAAGCTATGGCGTGCGGAAAGCCCGTATGGCGAATACTGCTACAGCTAGGCGAGTAGTTAGCTAGGCGAGTAGCTTGAGACGATAAATTATTACTACTTTTCTTAAAAAATTTCCTATCCCTCGGCTTATTATTTAAAAAAATTTGTTTAACTATATAGGGTGGGCGGGCGGGAACTCAAAATTTTAAAATTTTTTATTACCCTTCATTTTTTTAGTTCGGCGGTGGCGTTGGGGTGAGTGTTAGCGTTGGGGTTAGGTTGGTGCTAGGGTTAGGTTAGTGCTGTGGTGAGGTGGGCGTTATGGTCTATTAGTGTCCTAACTTGCTATGAACCGCACACTATTATATACGCAATAGGTTAAAGCTATGCCGTGCGGAAAGCCCCTACGGCGAGTAGCGGAGTGCCCCCGACCGGAGGGAGGCCTTTAGGGCGACCGTAGGAAGTGCGTTAGCTAGGCGAGTAGCTTGAGACGATAAATTATTACTACTCCAAAAAAATTCATCTTTCTGGGCTTATTTCCCTAAAAAATTCTGTTTAACTTTAAAGGGTGGGTTAGGGTGGGAATACAAAATTTTAAAAATTTTTCTTACCCCTTCATTTTTTTAATTCGGGGGCGGCGGTGGGGTGAGTGTTAGCGTTGGGGTTGGTGCTGTGGTTAGGTTAGCGTTGGGGTTAGGTTAGCGTTGGGGTTAGGTTAGTGCTGTCGTTTATTCGTGCCATAACTTGCTATGAACCGCACACTAGTACATACTATACGCTATAAAACTATGCCGTGCGGAAAGCCCCTACGGCGAGTAGTGTTGGAATGATAACTTCTAATAAGTGGATGCGTGCAGGATATGGTGCGATTACAAGAGATTATTTTTATAGGAATGCAAATGTTAATGGTGTTATAGATTTGGGGGCAGGAAGATTTCAAGGTGCTACAGTTGATACGAGTATAATATTATATTCAAAAAAAGATGATGAAATAAAAATTAATGAACCTAGAGAATTTAAGGCTATTAAATTTTATAATGACTTATCAGAGCTTAATAATATAAAATTTGGAGATGACAGAGTTATTGCACATCACGATAAAGAATGGGTAATAATGAATAATCTTGAAAATGGTATTTTTGAAAAAATAAATAAACATAAGCCTTTAAAAGATTGGGATATTAATATTTATAGGGGAATTTTAACAGGATTTAATGAAGCATTTATTATTGATGAAGAAACAAAAAATAATCTTATAAAAGAAGATGCTAAAAGTGCAGAGATAATTAAACCTGTATTAAGAGGAAGAGATATAAAAAGATATTCTTGTAATTATGATAATGGATTGTATCTAATTAATACACATAATGGTATAAAAGAAAAAGATATAGCTCCTATTGATATAAAAGATTATCCCGCTATAAAAAAACATTTGGATAAATATTATAAAGAATTATCAAAAAGATTAGATAAAGGTATAACTCCTTATAATTTAAGAAATTGTGCATATTTACTAGAATTTGATAAACCTAAAATAATTTATCAAGAGATATGTCAACAGGCTTCATATTCTTTAGATGAAGATAATTCTTTTATTAATAATACAGCTTATATAATGGTAAGTAAAAATTATAGTTTAAAATTATTATTAGGTTTATTAAATTCAAAATTGTATTGGTGGTTTTTTACTAAAAATAATATGACTTTAGGTAGCTCAGGTATAAGAATGCTAGCCATGTATATAGAAACTTTACCAATTCCAGAAGTTGATAAAGATACTGAAAGTAAGTTAGTTAATCTCGTTGACAATATCATTGATTTAAACAAAAAGTTATCCTCCGAAAAGAACCCCAACACTATAGAAATGCTTAATACTCGAATACAAGCCGTTGATGCCGCTATTGATAAAATTGTTTATTCTTTGTACAATTTGACTGATGAGGAGATTAGGGTTATTGAGGGTGATTAAATTTTAAAATGTATTATAGTTGGTTGATAATTTTTATATTTTTTTTATAATTATATAATAAGTTTAATATGGATTATTTTTTATGAAAATTCAATTATATACATACCTTGTAGAACCTAAAGAACTTTTATCCGTTTGTACTGATTCAGCCATAGAATTTTTTAATATTTTTAGTAAAGAATTATATTCTGAAAATAGAAAAAGATTAGTTAATAGAGTTGTATATAATGAAGAGTTGGATACATCTATGGTTATATCTGATTATAAAATGAATGATAAATTTATATTTGGTTCAATAATGATTATAAAGAATAATTTAGTAAAAGATATTTCTACTTTAAATATGGAAAAAGAAGATAAAATAATAACTAAAGACTTAGAAATAGATAAAAGAAAACAAATAAGTGATATATATAATTTTTATGTTAAGAAAAATAAAGTTATAATTACAAATGGAAAAAGATATAATCAATCATTTTTTCATTATATTAATCATTTTATACAGAATGAGTTTTTAGAATATTCTGTATCTCCATTAATTCAGAAAATATCTAAATCAAATGAAAATTATAATCTTAGTAAAATAAAAAATATAAAGCTATCTGAGAGATATATAAAAAAAAATATTAATACTAATAATAAAAAAGATGGTAATATTATAAAAGTTTTGGATAATGTGAATGAATCTCTAGTTAAAGAAATATTTCCAAATAGTAGTATTTCAATTGAAGAAATAAAAAAAACTTTTGACATAGAAATTGTTTTGAAAATAAAGAAAAATTTAAATGAGATTCAAAAAAGTTTTAGAGTGCTTAATCCTGAAAATCTTATTATAGAAAATAATAATGGTTCACAAATAACAGGTGATACATTAACAGAAAAAAGAATTGTTGAAATTAGTGAATATGTCGAAAACGGAATGCCTAATGAAGAAGAATTGTTAAATGAGATGATTAATTATATGGAAGATATTGAAAATGAAAATTATTAAATTAATATTAAAATATATTATTGCTGTTATACTCACTTCTACTTTATTTATTATACTATCAAATTTATCATTTATAAATTTTCTTGATAAAGATAATTTTACGAATGTTAATAATATGTTATTTACAAGTATAACTATCATTTTTTCAGTAGGTTTTAGTTTACTTATAAGTTTTGATATAGATAGTATTAAAAATATTTATGTTTTAAAAAAAATGAATGATGGATTAAAAGATATAAGAGATAAAATGATTTTATTCTTTTTTATAGCTATATTAATTTTTATTTTTTCTATAGTAGTAAATATAGATAAAAATTATTATGTCAATATGTTTTTTAAAATTAAATTGTCTGTTGTTTGGAACTCTTTTTGTATATCAGGTTTATTAATAGTATTATTAATATTGATTTTAATATTTAAATATACTTATGATAAAAAAATAGAATTAAAAATTAATTTGATGAATGAACAAGAGATATTAAAAAAATCAAACTTACAAGAATGAATATTATTTCATAATAATTCCTTAATCTATATGCATATTTTATGTTAAAATGGTTGGATAATAAAACGCTCGATTGTGAGTTTAAAAAGTGTGGCTAGACGAGTAGTTAGGTTGGTACTGGGGTTAGGTGGGCGTTATAGTCTATTTTTGCCTAATATGCGATAATGAACCGCACACTGTTACATCTTCTTTAGTTCAAAGCTATGTCGTGCGGAATGCCCCTACGGCGAGTAGTTAGCTAGGCGAGTAGGTTGGCCGATAAATTATTAATACTTTTATTAAAAAAATTCATACTTATAGGCTTATTATTTAAAAAAATTTGTTTAACTATATAGGGTGGGTGGGCGGGAATACAAAATTTTAAAATTTTTTCTTAATCTTCAGCTTTTTAGTTCAGGGGCGGCGTTGGGGTGAGTGTTAGCGTTGGGGTTATGGCAGGTGCTAGGGTTAGGTTAGTGCTGTCGTTTATTCGTGCCATAACTTGCTATGAACCGCACACTAGTACATATGCAATAGGTTAAAGCCATGCCGTGCGGAGTGCCCCTACGGCGAGTAGTGAAATCAGGCGGATTTGATGTTGTTATTGGTAATCCTCCGTATGTTCAAATTCAAGGTATGGAAAAAGAACTTAAAGAAGGTTACAAAGAAGCTAATTATAAAAATTATGTTTTATCAGGGGATATTTATCAGTTATTTTTTGAGAAAGGTTTAGATGTTTTAAAAATTGGCGGAATTGTTGGAATGATAACTTCTAATAAATGGATGCGTGCAGGATATGGTGCTGTTACGAGAGATTATTTTTATAGGAATGCAAATGTTAATGGTGTTATAGATTTGGGAGCAGGAAGATTTAAAGGTGCTACAGTTGATACGAGTATAATATTATATTCAAAAAAAGATGATGAAATAAAAATTAATGAACCAAGAGAATTTAAGGCTATTAAATTTTATGATGATTTAGTAAATCTTAAAGATTTAGAATTTAAAAATGATATAGTTATAGCTAATCACGATAAAGAATGGGTAATAATGAATAATCTTGAAAATAGTATTTTTGAAAAAATAATTAAACATAAACCTTTAAAAGATTGGAATGTTAATCTTTTTCAGGAATAAAAACAGGGTTTAATGAAATCTTTATTATAGATGATAATACTAGAGAAGAATTAATTAAAAAAGATGTGAAAAATTCTGAAATTATAAAGCCTGTATTAGTAGATGATTCTTTATTAAAATATAGAATTAACTTTAATAATAAGTATTTAATAAATACACATAATGGCGTTAAATCAGAAAATATACCTCCAATAGATATTAATAATTATAAAGATATAAAAACATATATTGATAATTCTGTAGAAGAAATTAAAAAAGGAGTTATGAAAAGAAAAGGTGGACATACAACTAATAATAAAAGTTTTTTTGATAGGTCTGATATGGGATATACACCATACAATCATAGAAATTGTGCTTATTTATTAGAATTTGAAAAACCTAAAATTGTATGGAAACAGACTTCAAAATATCAAACATTTATGTTAGATACAGAAGGATATTATATAACAGTTTCAGCACATATGTTAACAATAAATGATAATGATTTAAATAAATTAAAATATATATTATCAATATTGAATTCTAAATTATTTAAATATTATATGTTTTCAGTTGCTACAAATTTTAGCGGTGTTGGTATTAGGTGGATACCTGCATTTATTGAAAATGTTCCAATCCCAGAGCCTGATAAGGATACTGAAAATAAATTAGTTAATCTCGTTGACAATATCATTGATTTAAACAAAAAGTTATCCTCCGAAAAGAACCCTAACACTATAGAAATGCTTAGTACTCGCATACAAGCCGTTGATGCCGCTATTGATAAAATTGTTTATTCTTTGTACGGGTTAGATGCGGAAGAGATTAAAATTATTGAGGGGGAGTAATTTTATTATAATATGGGGATTAATACCCCATATTATAATATTATTTAACTAATCCAATATAATCTAATATTATTTCTGTAGATTTTTGAGATTTAAAGAAATTAGTATATGTAAAAGTTTTTCCATTGTCTTTTCTGTATTTTTCTATTATATCATTAATTTTTTCCATAGCAATATTAAATGTTTCCATAGTTTTATTTTCATTAAAACTTTTTTTTAGTTCTGGTGATATTTTTGTCATTAAAAATAAAATTGAATATAAAGAATGTGGAACATGTGCATAATTTGAATTTTGATATTTTTCAATTATACAATCATAAATATAAAAAGATATTAATAAATCATCATATATATCATCTCTTTTATATACTTCAGAATAGTATTTATTAACTAAATAATTTTTTGCTCTTTTAGCATCATGAGGTATATCCATATATATAGAACAATATATTTGCAATAATTTCTCAGATACTATGTTTTTTTCTAATAATTTTTCTTCAGAATTTCTTTCAATTATTAATGATATATTTTTAATTTCAAAATATTCTTTTAATGTTTTTAAATTTTTTATATTTGATTTCAAATCAAACATTGTAATTTTGTTTTGATTATTTGTTCCTGTTACTATTTGTTCTATTTTTTGATCATCTGTTGTTTGATATATTCTCAATAAAATAAAAGAAGTTACAAATATTTCATTTGTTTCATCTTTTTTAAAAATATTATATAGTATTTTGCTTGTTTGTCCTCCATTCACTATATATGGATCTTCTAATTCCATAATTGTTTGGCCTTTTAAAGTTTTTTTCTCAGCTCTTTTGCATATAATAGATATTCCATTATTTTTATACCAAAACATTTCAGGGTCATTTATTATACTTTTTTCTATTTCTTTATTTAAACTTGTTTTTAACAATTTTCTTATATTTTTATTTAAAATGTTATCTCCTATTTCTGAGTATAACTTACAAATTTCATATGTATTGACATTAACTATATATGATAATATACCTGTATTTATAGTTATACAATCTTTGTTATTTAAATTTAAAATGTGTGTTTTATTGGTTAATTTATTATTATTTAAGAAAAATTCTGATTCTGTTATTACATTTACTTCAAATAAATTAGAATGTTCTTCCTGAAATTCTGATAATTTAATTTTATCTAAATCTGTTATATCGCTACCATTTGTAACAAGATATAAATTAAAATGTAGTTTTTCAATAGGTAAATCTTCAAATTGTTTGTATTTTTTTAAAAGGAAATCATTAAAATTTACACTATTTAATTTTTTATCAATAAATATTTTTTTTATACTATTTAAAAAATCATTTATATCTCTTGATCCTATGGTTGATGATAAATTTTGATCTTTATGATATTTAACTTGAAATAAATTTATGATTATATCGTCATTATCATCATCATCTATATAAAAAATATCTATATTATTATCATTTGGACCGTCTGTTATATCATTTAATATTTCTATAGAGTAATTTCCTATATAATTTTGTAGAGTGTATATATTGAAACAATATGGAATTATATTTTCTCCTTTTATTTTTCTTTGTTCTAAAAAATTTTTAATTTCTTTTCTATTACTCAATTCTATTAAATGTTTTTTTAAAATTTCATTTTCTAATCTATTCATAAAAGATTTAACCTCCATTTTCTATTTTGTTTGCAGTAAAATTGTAAATTATAATATTAATTTTTCAATAGAACTATAGTTGGTATTTTTTATTTTTTTCCTAATATGCGATAATGAACCGCACACTGTTACATATTCTACACTCTAAAGCTATGCCGTGCGGAAAGCCACTACGGCGAGTAGTTAGCTAGGCGAGTAGTTAGCTAGGCGAGTAGCTTGAGACGATAAATTATTAATACTTTTATTAAAAAATTTCCTTCTTATAGGCTTATTTCCTTAAAAAATTCTGTTTAACTTTAAAGGGCGGGTTAGGGTGGGAATACAAAATTTTAAAATTTTTTCTTAATCTTCAGCTTTTTAGTTCAGGGGCGGCGTTGGGGTGAGTGTTAGCGTTGGGGTTAGGTTAGTGCTGTGGTTATGGTCTATGCGTGAGGTTGTATCCTATTCGTGCCATAACTTGCTATGAACCGCACACTAGTACATACTATACGCTATAAAACTATGACGTGCGGAGTGCCCCTACGGCGAGTAGTTAGCTAGGCGAGTAGTTAGCTAGGCGAGTAGTTAGCTAGGCGAGTAGTTAGCTAGGCGAGTAGCTTGAGACGATAAATTATTACTACTTTTATTAAAAAAATTCCTATCCCTCGGCTTATTATTTTAAAAAATTTGTTTAACTATATAGAGTGGGCGGGTGGGAATATAAATTTTTAAAATTTTTTGTTAGCTTTTGAGCATTTCCTTTCTTCATTCTTTTTTTAAAAAATTTACTCTTTCTAGGCTTATTATGTTAAAAAATTCTGTTTAACTTTAAAGGGCGGGTTAGGGTAGGAATACAAAATTTAAAAATTTTTTTTTACCACTCGTTTTTTAGTTCGGCGGCGGCGTTGGGGTGAGTGTTAGCGTTGGGGTTAGGTGGGCTGGGGCGTGGCGGTTTATTATTACCGAATGTGAAGTTATAAGCAAAAATACGCATTTTTTCTTAAATAATAATTATTATTAGTTGTATTTTTGTATTAATTTTATATAATATATACATGAAGACTTCTATTTACAATCTATTTCCTCCTCTTTTGGGGCACATTTCGAATTGGTATAGTCATATTGATAGAATAAAAAGCATGGGCTTTGAATGGATTTATATAAATCCTATTACTTATCCGGGGTTTAGCGGAAGTTTGTACGCTACGAAAGATTATTACAAATATAATGAGAATTTCTTTTCAAGTTCTGAGGCTAATATTGCTGAAAAAGAATTAAAAGATTTTTTGAAGTATTGTAAAGAAAGAAACATAAAGGTGATGATAGATTTAGTTATCAATCATTCTTCTAAGGATAGTGTATTAGTTGATGAGCATTTGGATTGGTATTTATTGGATGATGAAGGCAAATTAAAATCTCCGGGTGCTTGGGACAATGGAGTATGGATTGAATGGGGAGATTTGGCGAGCTTCAACAATGAAAAGCTTGAAGAAGAAGAAAATCCTATTTGGGAGTATTGGAAGGAGTTAATACTTCATAATTTGAGTTTAGGTTTTGACGGTTTTAGATGCGATGCTGCATACAAGGTTAATAAAGACTTATGGATATATCTTATTGACATTGCTAAGACTAATAAAAAAGACACAGTATTTTTTGCTGAGAGTTTGGGCTGTTCTATGGAAGACACATTAACTTTAATAGATGCTGGTTTTGATTATGTGGCAAGCAGTGCAAAGTGGTGGGATTATGAGTCTGAGTGGTTTATAGAGCAGTATGATTTGGCAAGAGAGAAAACTAAACAAATAGCATTTCCTAGTAATCATGATACTTTAAGACTTATTAATGAATATAACGGTAATATATGGGAAGTGATGCAGAGATTTTTGTTTACAGCTATGGTTTGCGATATGTGGATGATAACTTTGGGCGATGAATACGGTTTTTATAATAGATGCGATGTTGTTAAAGGCAATGAGTTTGAGAAAATTAGTTATGATTTAAGCGAGTTTATAAAGAATATTAGTAATTATATAAAAAATAATGATATACTTGCTAATTGCGGTAAAATAGTTTCTATTGATTTGCAAGAGAAGAAGCTAATTGAGGAACTTAAAAAGAAATTAGAAAACTCACAAGAAGAAAATAATCAAAATGACCAAAATAATGAGAATATAGAAGATACTAAAGAGGAGAAAAAAATACCTCTAAAGCGTTTTTATAAATATAGTTTAGATGAAAAAGAAGCTCTTTTAATAGTGGTTAATACAAGTTGTAATAAAGAAACTTTGGAAATAGATAAATATAATATAATAGAAGATATATCATTTAATAATAGAGTAAATAATTTTGAAAGTGGAGTAGTGGAGTTTTTACCATATCAGTTAAAGATATTTAAGGTGGTAAAGACTATTAGTTATAATTTAGAAGGTTAATTTTTTATGTCAGAACATAAATCTATAGAAACTTTTTTTAGAGACTTATCTATGGGGCTTCTTTATATGGAAAACACCTATGAGATAGATAGAGTTGTAGATTTTTTTTTAGAGCAGGTTTGTAATTTTTATGGATTTGATTGCGGAGAGGTTTATTTTTCAAAAGGGGACTATTTAATACTTAGGGGAGTATACGGCATTGATAGGTATTATGTTTGTAAGGTTGATTTTCCTATAGTAAAAAACAGAATAGAGGAAGTTTTATATAAGCAAAAAAGATATGTTGGAAATAATATGAATATTAGTGAGTATGATGTTTTTAATAATTATTCTTCACTAATGGTTCTGCCTGTTTATCTGCATAATAACCCTATAGGTTTAATTGCTTTTAGAAATAAAGAGGATAAGAGAGAGTATTATAAAAATATCTTAGAAGATTTACTTAACATAATAGGTCATTTTGCAGTATATGCCAATAATGTTTTGCAGAATGTTACATATAAAGAAAAAGATAAACAATTAAAGTTACTTAGAGAGCTTTATATAAAATTAAGCGATATAGACAAATTTGATTCTAATCTAAAAGGCATTTCAGAAGATATAGCAAATATATTCAGTTCCCGCAAAGCGTTTATGATGTTTAGCTATGATAATAATACTAGGTTTGAAACTATATCAAAATATGGTTTTGATGATAATTTTGATTGTACAATTTTTGAGAAAGAAAATCATCTATCTAATTGCATAAAAGATGGAAAAAGTTTTATTAATAATATAGCAAAGACTGAATGTGCAGAAAAATTTGTTGGTATTATTAATAGATCTGTGTTGTTTAATAGGGTTATGATTAGAGAGGGAGTTGATGTTTATATTGTTGTAATAGATAGGATTCCAGATGCTGTTAATCCATTGGGTGATTTTGATAATGAAGATGCAGGTTTATTAAAGCCGCTTTTATTAAACATTTCAAGTAGGGTATCAGAATATTTTAATATAGTAGAGTTAAGCAAAGCTAATGAAAAAAATATGCGTCATATGTCTCGTTTAAATACATTATATGATATGAGCACTATTTTGGTAGAGCGTTCAAAGACAGAAGATATATTATTTTTGCTTTTAACTATTACAACTATAGGAGATGTTTTTGCTTTTAATAGGGCATTTGCTTTTCTTTATGATGAAGGGTTTAATGTGTTTAGGGGACGTATGTGTATAGCTCCTAAAGATGGTGAAGAGGCTGCTTATATATGGAATGATATGAAAAATATAGATAAGTATGCTTTAAGAGAAAAGATAATGCTTTCTTTTAATATGAATAGTATCAAGGCTTCTTGGGATTTGAATCAGCAATTTATTAACACAGTTATACCTAATAATGAGAATTGTGAGTTATTTTTTGAGGTTTTTAATACTCATGATACTATTAATATTACTAATATAAATGAAGATAATAGAGTTGAACAATTAAGGCAGTATACAGACTTATTTGGAGATTATCCTTTTGCTATTATACCAATAATGAATGCTACTAAATGTATAGGTATGATATTAGTTGATAATCCTTTTAACAATAAGCCTATACCTAATGACGATTTGGATTATTTAAAGATGTTTGGAAGACAGGCAGCTGTTGCTTTGGGATATTCATCACTTTATAATGAACTTGAAAAGAATAATAATGCTTTAAAGACGGCACAGAAGACTTTATTTGATATGAAGAGTTTGGCTATTATAGGGGAGATGAGCTCTTCGATGGCACATAATTTGAGGAATTTTATCGTGCCTATTGCTGGGTTTGCTAATAGGCTTGTAAAAGTAAGTACCGATGAGAATATTAAAAAGTATGCTCAGATTATAGCCGATGAGGTTGAGAATTTAGAAAATTATATTAGAAAGAACTTATCATTTGCTAAGAGTATTAATTTAGAAACAGAGAAAATTAAAATAGAAGATATCATTAAATATATTACTATTATATCTAAAGAATACATAAAGAAAAGCAACAAAGATATTAAATTTTATGCTCATAATTTCAGTAAAAAAGATATTGTACATTGGGATTATGATAGAATGAATGAGGTTATATTCAATTTGGTTGTTAATGCAATAGATGCTATATCTAATGAACAATATGCTATAATAAGCGTTTTATTTAGTGATAATTTATATAATGATTCAATGATAGATATAATAGTAGAAAACACTAATTCTTATATTTCAGATGAAGTTATGGAAAATATTTTTAAGCCATTTTTCACCACAAAAAGCCATGGTGTTGGTATTGGTTTGGCTATATCAAAGAGAATAGTAGAGGCTCATGGAGGAAGCATGAATGTAAAAAGCATTAATATTCCATTTGAAACTACTACTTTTACTATTACAGTTCCTGAGGTTTTAAATAATTAATAAAAATATTCCGATAATAGTGTTGGAGTAATTTTATGGCAAAAATAAGTGAAGTAGCTAAGGCTGAATGTGTTAGAAGACAAAACAAATATAAAGATTTACTTTCTGTTGTAGAATCTAAATTAAACAAATTAGAAAAAGAAATATCTACTATAGATGATGAATTATATGCATCATTAAAAAAGATAGATTTAGCGGTTTTATATATAAATGCTTCTTCATTAATAGCAACTTCTTGTTATGTTGCAATAGATTCTATAGATGTGAGATCAGAAAATCAGCTTAATGATGGAAGAAGATATATTAACAAGGCCATTATTTTACTTGAAGAGGCTTTAGGCAATTATGCCGATGATTCGCTTTCATTAAATGAAGATATACATGAATATTTAAAAGATAAGCTTAATGATGAATGGAGATATAAGTTTATATGTTCATTTGGTTATGTTATAGACTTTTTTAAGTATTGCTATGGTGAAACTTCTAAGTGGCTTCAGAATTTTTATGAGATAGAATGGCGTTTTGCTTTAATATCAAAAAACATAATAGATTTTAAAAATTACATAAAAGAGTTAAGCCCAGATATAGATGGGTATATTTACAGAGTTAAACTCATGAGATTATCAAAGTCTTTACTATCAGCAGCGGCAGAACAGCATAGAACAAAGTATGAATTAAAAGAAAGAAGACTAGATGATATGAAAATAGCTCTTAATTTAATGGCTACTTTAAGAAGAATAAATATATATCTTAATGAAACAGAAGAGGCGGAGTCACAGAAAAAGATTTATGACCTTTGGAAAAAGAAAATGGATGATGACATCAAAAAAATGTCTTGATAAGGTTTTAATATTATTTTACTCTGCTATTATAATATCATCTTCATATTTTAAAGATTTTACTGTTATTAGCTCTTTTTTATTTAAGGCTTTATCACTTTTGAACTTTACTTTTAAATATTCGCCGCTTGTGCCTATGTAATAATTATTATCTAAAACCTCTTCAACAATAACATCCAATTTTTTGCCTAAAGCATTGTTATAATAATTATCTTTCATTTTGTTGTTTAATTCATTTAAAAGTTTTGCTCTTTTTAATTTTCTTCTGTAGCCTATTTTATTCGGCATTTTTGATGATGGTGTGTTTTCTCTGTCTGAATATCTAAACACATGCATTTTTATAAACTTTGACTCTTCGCATAAATTGTATGTATCGTTAAAATCATCATTTTCTTCTTCTGGAAAGCCAACCATTATATCTGTGCTTATTGCCATGTCTGGATTAACTTTATATAATTTTTCTATGGAAGTTAAATATTCTTCTCTTGTATATCTTCTGTTCATTAATTTTAATATTTTATTGCTTCCAGATTGTAATGGAATATGAGCATGCGGGCATAATACATCTTTATTTTTAAATAGGTTTATAAGCTCATCATCAAAATAAATCGGCTCAACAGATGAAAGTCTTATTCTAATGCCGTATTTAGAAGAATGTTCTAATATGTTTTTTAGTATATCAGCAAATTTTATTTCGTTGTTAAAATTATAAGAGCCTAAATTAAGTCCTGTTAATACTATTTCTTTATAATTATAATCATTAGCAATTTTTATAGCTTCATATATTTTATTTGGTTCAAGGCTTTTATGTTTGCCGCGTACTCTCGAAACTATACAATAACTGCAAAACACTTCGCATCCATCTTGTATTTTTAAATATGCTCTGCTTTGCTCCTGAGGGAAAAATATTGGAGAGTTTATTTCTTTGTTTGTGTCTTTTTGTATATTATTAAATATTATTTGTGCTGCTTCTTCTTTATGGTCATTATTAATTGTTATTATATTTTTGTTTTCTGTAGTAAATCCTTTTTTTGAAACATAGCAGCCTATTAAAAATATTTTTTTTTGTTCTATATCTTCCAATTTTTCTAAGTATGACACTAATTTTTTATCGCTGTCATTTGTTACGGTGCATGTATTGATTGCTATAGCATCTGCTTCTTTTAGGGTTGTGATATTTGCTCCCATGTTTTTTAATTCATAGGCTATCTTTTCGCTTTCGTATTGATTTAGTCTGCATCCGAATGTGTGTATATGTATATTCATTTATTTCTCTCTTTATTAATTATATTATTATTAAAACTATATTTATTTTTTGTTTATAAATAATAACAAATGATATAATAACATATTTTTTTATTTTTACTACTTGCAGAAAATTTTAATTATGTTAATATAATTATGTTTAGTAAAATGCCGATAATATCTTTATATTAAATTATATTCAGTGGAGTATATAATGGATAGCAAGTATCGAATAGAATTAGATGAAAATTCCAAAGGGAGCATATCAATGAATTCTTACAATAACCTCTCATCATTAGACACAGTAATAAAAGTTATAGGTGTCGGTAACGGCGGATGTAATGCCATAAACAGAATGATAGCTGAAGGCTTAGAAAACGTTGATTTTATAGCTATGAATACCGATGCTCAAGCACTATCTCGTTCTAATGCTCCTACTAGAATAGTTTTAGGCGATAGAGTTACGCAAGGTTTAGGTGCAGGTACAGACCCAGAGAAGGGTGCTGAAGCTGCTAGAGAAGATGTTGCTAAAATAGAAGAGATTGTAAGCGGTGCTAATTTGGTGTTTATTGCGAGCAGTTTTGGAGGCGGTACTGGTACAGGTGCTAGTCCTGTGGTGGCTGAGGCTGCTAAAAAGGCTGGTGCTTTAACTATTGGTGTTGTAACTAAACCTTTTGAGTATGAAGGCAGACTTAAAATGGAGCGTGCTGAGGCTGGCATAGAAAAAATGCTTACAGTTGTAGATTCGCTTATTATTATACCTAATGAAAACCTTTATGATATGGTTGATATGGATAACTATAAATATGAAGAGGCTTTGGCTGTTGTTGATGATATACTTCGTCAAGGTGTTCAGGGTATTTCTGATATTATCACTCAGGTTGGATTTATAAATGTGGACTTTGCCGATGTAAAAACTATGATTTCTCTTTCTAATGGAAGGGCTCATTTAGGTATTGGTGTTGGTAAAGGTGATGACAGACTTCACAAGGCTATTACTAATGCATTTGAAAATCCGCTTTTGGATGTTGCTAGTATTAAAAATGCTAGAGGAATACTTGCTAATATAGTTTGTCCTAAAGATTTTGGTATGAAAGAGTACAGAGAGGCTAGCAAAATTATTAATAACTATGCTAATGAAAATGCTAATATAAAAATTGGTGTTTGTACTAAAGAAGAGATTAAAGATGAGATTATTGTTACAATAGTTGCTACTGGTTTTGATAATAATTCTAATAATAATGAAGAAAAAAAAATAGAAGATAAAGAATCTAATACTATAAAAGATGATAAAGTAAATGATGTTTCTAATAATGAAGTAAAAAATAATATAGAAAATAATTCTAATGATATTAAAGAAACTCAAAAAAATGATTTTGTTGTAGATGCTGCAGTTAATGCAGATAATTCTAATACAGAAAATTCAAATAATATAGAAAATAAAAAAATTGAAACTTATATAGAAAATCATATGAAAAGCATAAATAATGTAGAAAACATAGAAAATGCAGAGAATATAGAGAACGAAATAATAGAAGAAAAAACAGAAAATAGTGATGATATTTCAAATAATAAATATGTTATTAACTTTAAAAATAAAATACAAGAGATGAAAAAACCTGTAATAGCTAAAAGCACTTTTAGCAGATTAAATCTTGAAAATGAATTAAAATCAAATAATTTTGATGTTAATTTATCTAGGGAGAATATATTGAGTGATAATGATGTTGCTGAGGAATATGAAGAAGAGTTAGAAAATAGCAAAATGAATACTATAGAAAGACAAGAACGTAAAGAATATAGAGCAGAACTTCATAGTGTTTTAGAAGAAGAAACTAATGAAGAGAGAAGAGTGGCAACTCCTTTTGAGATTATACCTGAAGAAGAGATGCAAAAGCATAATAATTTGGGAGCTAAATTGCCATTTGCTGATGAGAGTGTAGATACTGATTATGAAAAACCAGCATTTCTTAGAAGACCATTACAAGTAAGAAATATTAATAGATAAGGGTTACAGCGTTGAATATATATAAAATTTTTTGTTTATTTGTTTTAACAGTATGCAGTGCTTTGGCACAGAGTTATGAGGATGCTTTAAATCTCTATAACAATAGAAATTATGAAGCATCCATCTCTGTGCTAAATTCACTAAACATTAAACCAAGTAACATAAATGAATATCTCTTACTTATAGACAATTATATAAAACTTCAAAATTACACTATGGCTCAAACTCTTATAGATGATGCCTATAGATATCATTCTAAAGATTATAGAGTTTTAGAAAGAAAATTAACTATAGAACTTTTAAACAATAAAAATAATGAAGCAAGAGCTACAATCAATCAAATTAAAGCATTAGACAGTAAAAATTATCTTGCAAGCTATGCTGAAGGTTTATTAAGTGAGAGAGTAGGTTATTATAAAACAGCTATGAGCCTATATGAAAGAGCTATGATAATAGATAGAACTAGAAGTGAGGCTCCTGTGGCACTTGCATATTTGAAACTTGCTAACGGCGACAGAGTTACTGCTTTAGATTTGTTTAATCTAAATATAAAAAATAACCCTAAAATGGCTGAATCTTATTATAATTTAGCTAATTATTATTATATAACTGGTAATTATAATGCATCTTTAAATGAGATTAAAAACGCTTTATATTATTACACAAATTATAATGATGCTAAAATATTAGAGGCAAATGTTTATATGGCTTTAGATAGATATAATGATGCTATAGCTATATTAGAATATTTACCAGAATCAAGCTTTAGAGATGATACTAAAAATTATTATATAGGCAATGTTTATGAGAAGGCTAATAATTTCTCTAGTGCTAAAAATGCTTATATAAATTATTTAAGAGTAAAACCAGAAGATGAGCTTGGAAGATTAGCTTATGAGAGAGTTTTATTAAATACTAATCCTCAAGCTGATTATGAAAGAGATAGGGCTGCTTTATATTATGCTAATAAGGCTTCTTACTATACTAGACTTGCTGATAAGATTCGCTCTCAAGCATATTTAAAACATATGTTAAAATTAAACCCTGCTAATACTTATGCAAGACTTATGCTTTCTGATGTTTATAAAAGAATGGGACTAGAAGAAAAGGCTTTAGAAGAATTAGAGATAGCTAAAAATGTTAATCCTACTAATAAATCTATTGTTTATAAATATGACAGCTATAAAAGACAATTAGATAAAAATATAATTTCAAGAACTTGGGGAATAGATAATCAATATAATGTAGATAAGCCGGGTTTTACAGTTGCTATAGCTGATACTATTAATATACAAAAAGACAGCCCAATGTTTTTAAATACTGCATTATATCAAACATTATCTTATGTGCTTCCTCAGTATGGCAGATTTAATGTTGTAGATATTTATAATACTTATTATTCTGATAGAGATTTATATCAAGAATTAAAAAGAAGAAATGCTGATTATTATTTAAGAGGTTCTACATTTAGCGGATATGATAATATTACTTTAATGCTTGACTTAGTAGATGTTAATACAGAGAGAGTTGTTACTAACTTTACAATCACTACTAGAGGCAGAGATAAGATGATGACTGCTGCTGTTATGGCTGGAAATGTTATTAATAATACAGTGCCTTTCTATTCTAAAATAATTAAAATACATAATGACAATATATATATTAATGCTGGCAAACTTCAAGGCTTAAGCAATAATATGAATATGATGATATATAATACAACTAAAGCACAGTTGAATATGACTAATGAAGAGGCTATTGGTTTGGCTAAAGTAATAACAGTTGATGAGAATGTATCTTTAATTAAACTTATAGATAATAGAGCTTTAAGCAAAATTAATATAAATCAAATAATAGTTCCTTATGTTACTAATACAGTAAATACAAATGCTACTGTTACTCAATAATTGCTTATGAGAAATATTATAGGTGTATATGGTCTTATTTGTTCTGGTAAGAGTTCTTTTTCTAAGCTTCTTTCAAGAGAATTAGATGCTTTTTATATAGATGCTGATAAGCTTGGTCATGAGGCTTTAGAAAATAAAAAAGATATTATTGTAAAAGAGTTTTCTGAGAGTATATTAGATTCAAATAATAATATAGACAGAAAAAAACTTGGAAGTATTGTATTCTCTAATAAAAAAAAATTAAAAAAACTTCAAGATATTACCTATTCTTATATAGAAAAAAAAATAGAAGATTTAGTAAATTCCACTGACAAAGATGTTGTTATAGAAGCTGCTCTAATTATGAGAAGTAATATTTATAAACTTTGTAATAGTTTAATTTTTGTTAATGCCAAAACTTCTAACATATTAAAAAGAATGCAAAAAACTAGAAATATATCAGAACATAATGCAAGAAAGATATTAAAAATGCAAAGGGATGTAAAAAATAAGAAACTTGATGCCGATATTATTGTTAACAATATGAGAGATTATAATCATTTAGTGATTATATCTCAAAAATTAGGAAGGCATTATGGAAATGAATCAAAAAGAAAACATGGAAGAAAGAGATTATTCTACTAAGCTCAATAATCATCAAAAGAATAAAAGAACATTGTATATAGTTAATTTTACACCTATAAGACTATTGGTATTTTCTGTAAGTGCCGCTAGTTTAATATTGTTTATATTTGTTATAGGTTTTCATTTAGGCTCTTCTAAGGCTAGTTATACTGCTCATAATAGTGCAGATGTTTCAAGTGATATACTTATGAGAGAGAATACTGACAATTTAAATAATGTAGATACTTTGTCTATGGCTGATAATTTAAATAGTCAAGAAAATAGTATGCAGGAGTCTACTATTGTTGATTCAAATATAGAAAATATTGAACCTTTAAATAATAATACTTTATCAAGCAGCAGTATTATTAGAGAGGGTGTGTCTTCAGAAGATAGATATAATGAATACACTAAAAACTTAGCTTCAGAACTTGATGCTATTAATGCAAATATTAAAGGAGAACAAACTCCAAATTCAACATATACACCTCCTCAGCAAATGATAGCTAGTGTAAAACCTATAGAGAAAAAAGAAGTAACTACAACTGTACCATATACTAAATCATCTTCTCAAGACTCTATTTATTTTATACAAGTGGCAGTTGGTTTTGATAAAGATAATACTTACTCAGCAAGAGATACATTAAAAGCTAAATATCCAAAAACTTTTGTTAAAGAGGAAGTAGGTTCAGACGGTAAAACTATGTATAAATTAAAAATAGGCAGATATGAAACTAGAGAAGATGCTCAAAAGGTTTTAGCTGAGATTAAAAAGAATCCTATATATAAAGATAGTTATATTTATTCCGATAAGAAAATAAGTTAATATTTTAAAGATATCCTAAAAGTTATTTTTGATCCCCTTTTAAAGTTAATGCTTTGAGAGGGGGTTAATTTTTTAAAAATTTTTTAAAATAAAAGTATTTCTTCTTGCTGTATATTAATTTTTTCTTTATGTAATTCTTCTCTTGTTTTGTATGATATATTATATTTTTCTTCCAATGCTTTTATTTTTTTATACATCTTTTCTTTATAATCATCTTTAAGAATGCCGTTACTTCCATAAATATACAAATATTTTTTATAATGATTTGGAAAGTTCTCCCTAACAAAATTTAAAAATATCTTTCTGCATTCTCCGCATAGTTTTAAGGCATCTGCGGCACAGTAATCTATATCGCATTCTTTTGCTGTTTTAAAAATATTTTCTAATTCATCTTCTGTGATAAAGGGCATTACAGGCATTGTGTGAATTGCAACTGTTGCTTTTGTTTTTTTGAACTCTTTTAATATTTCTAATCTTTTTAGTGGGCTTATTACATTAGGCTCTATTAATGATGAGAGTTTTTCATTTAATGTTGTTATAGTAGTAGCTATTCTAATAGGAACTATATTTGAAAGCTCATCTATCAAATCAAAATCTCTTAATATTAAATCGCTTTTTGTTGATATGCACATTGGTGTTTTATATCTTATAAGAAGTTTTAATATATCTCTCATAAGTTTATAATCTTTTTCTGCATCTTGATAATTATCCGTAACGCTTCCCAAATTAATAATATCTCTTTTCCAATTTCTTGATGATAACTCTTTTTCTAATATTTCAGCAATATTTTTCTTTACGAATATCTCTCCAAAAAAATCTCTTGAATTAATATATTTATGAGAATACACGGCAAAGCAGTAGTAGCATTTATGAATGCAGCCTCTGTATATGTTTAGATCGTAACAAAAACCGTATTTATTATTTATTTTATTTAGTGCTGATTTACAGTTAATTTCTCTATATTGTATCATATATATTAATCCACTTATAAAATATATACTATTTATATATACAATATGATTAATAATTTGTCAAGTATATATTGATTTCTTTTATTAATGATGTATAATAATAACATGTTTGTATGTTTAGAATTCGATAAGAGCAAGCTAAAAAATCATTTTTTAAATCAATTATTATATTACGCCAGATATTTTCCTCTATTTTTTATAAGTAAGTCAATTATTACTTTATTTACTTTTTTAATTTATATTAATCTTATTCATGGAGTATAATAAATGTCTTTAATTGATTCAATAATACATCCAAGAATAAGAGGCGAAATAGGAAAAAGATACATACAGTGGCTTAATAATAATAAAGTTAATGTTAAAGACATAAGTCATACTTTTTATAAAGAATTGAATTATGATAATGAAACTGTATTTGTATGTTCAATAAAAGATGGGAAAATGTTTCATTATTACGGATTTATATTCAATCATGAAAATAAATTTATAGATGAAACCTTTCCGTATAATATGTTAAATTATGTAGACCAGATAGGAGGTATATTTCTTCTTTATAGATTTAGAAGAATTAAAAAGATAAGAGGAAAAGTTTTTATTTTAATGTCGCAACATCAAAATTTTTATGGTGATTGGATGCATGATATTATATCGAGAATTTTTTTATTAAAAGATGCTAATGTATTCAATGAAATAGATTATTTTATTGTAAGCACAAAATGTAGAAATAAATTTTATAAAGACAGTCTTAATTTGTTTGGTATAGATGAGAGTAAATTATTGTATATATCAGAAGAAGAAATTTTATGTGAAAATCTTTTTTTTACTACATATCCCAGATATTATACTGAAACTCCTCCAAAATGGGTATGCGATAAATATTTGAATTTTACAAAAGAACTTTTAAAAAGTATTAATGTAGAATTTTATGATAAAATTTATATAAGCAGAAAGAAAGTTAAAACTAGGAATATAATTAATGAAAAAGAATTAATAAAACTTATAGAACCTTTAGGGTATAAAATAATCTATCCAGAAGATTACAGCATAGCAGAACAGTTTTGCATATTTAATAAAGCTAAGAAAATTATATCGGTATTGGGAAGTGGACTTACGAACATTGTTTGTTGCGATAAAAATACGTCTTTACTTGGTATAGTAGCTTATATTAGATATGAATATTATCATAAAGAAATATGTGATACTATAGGTATGAAATATTTTGAATATATTGAAGAAGATCCAAATAATATTTTATACCATAACAAATTTAGAAAGTCTATTAATCAATTTAGTTTCAAAATAGATTTGGATTTATTTAGTAAAGTTCTATTTCAATTTGACAATGATTAATTATATAGTATGTACTAAGTAGATAAGTAATTTAGAAGGTTTGTTTTTTTATCTTATTTTAGTATTTTATAAATTACAATTTTTAAATGTATATTTTATATTCATATCTGTTGTATGTTGATCAGAGCCATCATATTTTAATTTATCAAAAAAAAATAAAACCAAAATTTTTATAAACATAATCTATAATCTTCTTTAGTAAGTTTAATATATTTCGATATAGTTAATGGATTATTTTAAATTAAATAAATAAAGGCAATTTTTTAATTATGAAAGGTAAAAGAATTATCATAATAGGAGCTGGACTATTACAAGTACCAGCTATACAAATAGCCAAAGATATGGGATTATATACAATAGTATTAGATTATAATAAAGATGCTCCGGGAATGAAAATAGCGGATTATCCTATAATAGAATCTACAAGAGATGTTGATGGATGTGTGAGAGTTGCTAGGGCTTTAAGCAAAGAGATGGAGATACATGGGGTTATTACGGTTGGAACTGATGCTTCTAGCACGGTTGCTGCTGTTGCCAATGCTTTATCTCTTCCGGGTAATAGGTTTGAAGATGCTTATGCGGCATCAAACAAGATAAGAATGCGTGAGAGATTTAAGAAAAACAATGTGCCTCAGCCTAATTTTTTCCCTGTATGGAATTATGATGAGGCTATTGAGGCTTATAGAAATTTAGAGAAGCCTGTTGTAGTAAAGCCTGCTGATAATATGGGGGCTCGCGGTGTAATGAAGGTGTCTGATGAAAAAGATGTGCTTAATGCTTTTAATAGGGCTAAGAGTGCTTCGCCTTCTGGAGAGGTGATAATAGAAGAGTTTATGGAGGGGCCTGAACTTTCTATAGATATGCTTATTTATAATGATGAAATATATGTTACAGGTGTTGCTGATAGAATAATAGAATATCCTCCATTTTTTATAGAGACTGGTCATATACTTCCTTCTGCTTTAGAACAAGAAAAGATAGATGATGCAATCAATGTAATGAAGGCAGGTATAAAGGCTTTGAATTTAAAAATTGGTGCTGCTAAGGGGGACATAAAAGTAACCAAAAACGGTGCTATGGTAGGGGAGATTGCTGCTAGACTTTCCGGCGGGTTTATGAGTGCTTATACTTATCCTTTTGCTACGGGTGTAAACCTAATTAAAAATGCAATAGAAATAGCATTGGGTAACCCTCCAAGTGATTTAAAGCCTAAATGGGATAGAGTTTCCGTTGAAAAAGCATTTTTACCCGGCACTGGGATTATTGAATCTATAGAAGGTTTGGAGAATGCTAAAAATATAGATGGCGTAAAAGAGATATTTATTAAAACAAAGGTTGGTGATATATTAGTTTCTCCTACAAGCAATCTTGATAAGGCTGGTAATATTATAGCTGTGGCAGATACTAGAGATAAAGCTATAGAAATTGCTAATAAAGCTATAAATGCTGTTCATTTTAAGCTAACCGATGAAAAATCTCTCACAATAGAAGAAATTAAAAAAGTATCAAAAGAAAAATTATCTTCAAAACATAATGTTGATTATTTGTTTGATGAAAATAAAGATACAGGTTTAGAAAATTATTCTTTCTCTCCAAGTATAATACATAACGATGATAAAAATATTAGCTTGCAAACTAGTATATTTAATATGCATCTATCTCAGCCTATAATAATAGACACAATTCATAATCTTCCAGAAGCTTTAGACGGTATAATGGATATAAAAGAATATTATAACATCACTATGGATATAGCTTCAAACTCTGAAATACTTGCTATACTTAATGATTTTAATAATGATGAAATATTTAATTTGGCTATTCAATCTATAAAAGAACATAAGAGAGGAATTATTATGATTAGCGGTAATAATTCTCAAGATGTTATAATGAAAAAACTTAAAGAGGCTCAAAAAAGCGGAGCTTGTGCTGTTGGAATAGATTTGTCTTATTATTATAATAATACTGAAAATAATATTCATCTAAAAACTCATAAAGAAATAAATTATATTCAAAAACATTTAGATATTCCTCTAATAATAAAAGGTGTCTCCAATGAAAAAGATATAATGAATAATAATTTAAATAATGTATATTTTTCTAATAATAATAAGTATTCATTAAAAGGTATGAAAAAAGTTTCCGATACTATTAGTAGCATAGCTTTAAACTTGCAAAAGAGTAAAATGCAAATTAATATACTTGCGGAGTCTCCTAAATATGGCGGAGAATTGTTTAAATATTATGCTTTAGGTGCTAATGCTGTTTGCGTAACAGAGGAGAGTTTTATTTCTATTGTAAGCAAGGGCAGAAAGGGACTTGAATATATGATTTATTCTACTAAAGAAGAATTAGAGAGAATGATGAAGATATTCGGATTCAATAAATTAAAATATGATAATACCGTATGGTGCAAAAATTAGGTAGTTATTTATGGAAGTAAAAGAAATTAGCTTATCAAAATCATATCTTTATGGTTTTTTTGCTGCTATGATAAGCACTTTAATATATAGTGCTATAGCAATACCTATATATATATTACTCATCTCTTCAAACCCTAATAACTTTTTGGTTTATTTACTTTACACTTTAGATATTTGGGTTTGGATATGGATATCTATGTCTATATTGTATGCTTTTGTGGTGGTATTTATATTTTCTGCAAAAGAACATGAGGCTAATTTGAGAAAAAGCATAGGAAATATTTTGTTTTTTGTTGTAACTTCTATAGTAATGCTTCTTTCTCTAAGCTATATACCAGAAGTACAAAAAATATTATACAGACAAGAATATACTTTTTATAGTACAATATTATCTTTATGCTTATTTTTTATGGCTATATTTTTATCTTATAACATAAGAAATATTATATTCTTTATGTACAATTTAATATTATTTAATTTAGGATATGACTCTGCTAATTTATCTAATAGCTCAGATGATGAAACAGAAAAAACTAATACTTTAGAATATGAGATATTTAATGATACATTAAAAACAGTAATATCATTTTCACAAAGGCACAATTATGCTATAGGTATAATGGCATTTAATATTTCTAATGCTAATGATATAATAGAGCATTATGATAGATTTGCTTATTATAAGATTAGAAAAGATTTAGTGGCTTTTATTAAAAGAGAAGCAAGAGCAGGCGAGAGTCAATGTTTGATAGATGATGATGTTATATATATAATAGTGTATGCTAATGAAGAAGAGGCGTTGAAGATTACAAAGAGATATTTAAAGATGCTTCAAAACCATAGTTTTAGTTATAATGGGGAAAATATAGATGTAAAAGTATCTATGGCAGTTAGCGGATTTGATTTTGCTGATAATAAGGCTAATAAAATATCAATTTTTACAGTTAAAGATAATTTAACTGATAAAATAAAAGAAGCTTTAAGGGAATCTAAAGAAACAGAAAGCCCTGTTATAGTTTATCAAAAAGGAATATAATAGTGGAAGTTTCAATAATACTTATAATGATGCTAATAGTTGTATTGGGAGTTGCAACTAATTTTATTGTAAAGAGCGGTTCTTATCCTGCTAAATTAAAACGCATTACGCAGTATTATGAAGAGGGTAATGCAGAGCTTGCAATGAAAGAAATTAATGAACTTGACCCCAAATTTAAAAAAGATCCGCTTATATTATGGTATAGTGCTAATTTATATTATAAGCAAAATCAGTATATATTAGCTATGGCATCATTACAATCTATGTTAGATGGGGCATATTTCACCAAAGATGTTACTGAATTAAAAGTGCGTGAGTTTTTAGCTAATATTTATGAAGAGACTGGAAATGCTAAAAAAGCTTTAGATGAATATGATTATATAATAAAAATAAAAAATCAAGATTATGATTCTCTATATAAAGCAGGACTTATATCTTATCAAAGCGGTGAATGGATATTAGCTCAAAAATATTTGTCATTAGCAGCTACACGTAATGACAGTAATCCTGAATTGTTGTATATGCTTGCTTATTCTTATTATAAAATGAGAAGCTATCATGCAGCACAGCAGAATATTGAAAAGGCTATAGCTTTAGATTCTTCTAATTATAATTATCATTTACTTTATGGACGAATATTATCTGCTTCGAGAGATTTCCAAAATGCTGTAAAAGAATTAGAAATATCTTATGACAGCAGTTTTATGGATAATAAAGATAGTATATCATTAGATTTGGCTAATTCTTATTATGAACTTGGAGATTATGATAAGGCTAATAAATATTATAGGGAAGTGCTTACTAAAGATAATATTGCAAATGAAAAAGTTGTAGATGAAAGATATAGATATGCTGAAACTTTAGTTAAACAAAAACATTTTGAAGAGGCTGTTAAACAGTGGGAAATAATAAAATCTGTAAGAAACATATATTTGGATGTTGATCAAAAATTAAAAACTTATAGCTCTATTATAGCTAATACTGCATTTAGAACAGCATTAGAAATGGATGTTATTGATTATTTGGAAAAACATTTCTATAGAATATTAACTTTAAATGGATATATTGTAACAGACCATACTAAAAAGTCTGATAGTTTAGTTTTCTTTGTAACTATTAAAAAGTTTGGTTCTGAAGGTCAATCATATAAAAGTACTTTTGCTTTGGATACTTCTGGATATCCTATGAGACAAAATACTGTAGATGAGTTTATGGATTATGCTAGGGCGTATAAGAGTGCTCACTCATTCTTAATAAGTATAGGTGATTTTGCTCCTAATTTGAAAGTTGATGATACTGTGATGATTATAGAGCCTGAAAGATTTGAAGCTATTATTGAAGGCGTTATATCATTCAGCGACTAATTATTTTTGTAAAGCTCTATATTCAAAAAAAGTAAAAACTCTTACTTGAAAAAAAAGAAAAATATATTATTCTTTTTTTAAAAAATGTTTGGAGTTTTTATGATTAAGAAAGTATTATTGTTAGTTTTATTTTTATTTGTTGCTTGCAGTAATAAGGATAATTTAGAGAAAAATCAGGAAAATATAGAAAATAATTATATAGATACTAATCAAAACACTTTACCAACAACAACTGTTAAAAGTGATGGTGATTATAATGAATGGTTTTCGCCTTATACTTTTATGAAAAATGATAATGGCTCTATGGCTCAGTTGGCTTTAAATGATATGGTTTTTCCAGAATATAATATTGCTCAATTTAGATTTACTTATATAGATGAAAATTTAATAAAGACTTATTTTTATTCTAATGCCGCTATTGATAATGATGGAGCTGATATGTATGCTCAGTCTGATGCAGGCGATACAATAAGAGGCGATTATTATAATAAAAACTTTACCATTACAACAAAAATAGATGAAGTAGATATTAGTGCTTTAGATTTTGTTTCTGCTGTATCATACAACTATTTATACACAAACTCATCTCAAAATGATTCTCTTGGAAATGGCTCTGCTTTCTTTTATAAAGATTCTATATTTGTGCTTATTCCAAGCGATACAAATAATTTAGAAGTTTATGATAAAATAACTTTAGACATTAATGATAATATTGACAACATTACAAGAGATGAAACATTATGGCTAAAAAATGAAACGCTTCCTTTATTTGAAAAGGCTATGAGTGATTTTTATAATGACTGGTATACAAACTCAGAGTATAGTTATGAGTATATAGCAGGTAAAGATATATTATATTTTAACAATACAACAATATCTATCAATAGCTATTCTTCTATATATATGGGAGGAGCTCATGGAGTTTATAATAATACATCTTTAGTTTATTCTCTTAAAGATGGAGAGAAAATTTCAATTACAGATTTAATAAAAGACTTTAAAGATAAAAAATTGCTTATTACAATGAAATCTAAACTTCTTTCTATAAGTGACAGAACAGAAGAAGATTATTTAGTTCCTCTTGATGAAATAACTTTAGAAGACACTAGCTTTTATGTATATAAAGATGGTATTCACTTTGTATGGCCTATTTACAGTATTACAGCTTATGTTCAAGGTGAAACAGAGATAGTTTATTCTTTTGATGAAATAAGACCTTTTGTAAAAGAAGAGTACTTATATATATTAGAAGAATAATTGTTTTGTATGTAGTATTATTGATAGCATATGAACTTGACTTTTAATAGTAAATTTGCTATACTGTAGTTATAAAACAATATAATTAATTTATGGTAAGTATTTATGACTGAAGAACAAAATGAACAATCTCCAGAATGCGGAGGTATTTATTGTGCTAATTGCAGATATTGTGTTTTATTTAGAAAAGCTAGCGGAATAGACGGCTCACAATATTTGCTAAGAGTAAAATGTACTCAGGAACAATGGCGTAAAAAACTTGGTGAAGAAAAAATGTACAAGTATTTTACAGTTGCAAGAAGAACTGTAGAGAAGTGTGATGATTATAAGGATATGGGCGATTTAAGAAGCTTCCTAAAAATCCTACGCAAAAGTTTGCCAGTACGCGATGAAGTCTATTCTATAAAAAAATAGTGGATTTTATTGGTGAAAAAAACTTATTATTTATTGCTTATTTTTGCTTTATTATCAATTTCTTGTGCTACAACTGTACAAGTGGATGCTGAAGAAAGATATCCTAAAATCATAGCAGAAAAAGCTTATACTGAATTTAATAATAAAAGATATAAAAATGCTATAGCATATTATCAATATATCATAGACAACTTTGATAGAAATAATTTTGCTAAAGATGTTTCTTGGGCTTATTATGAAATAGGATTCTGTTATTATTATCAGAATAAGTATGAAGAGGCTATAGATTATTTTAATATTGTTATAAATGATTTTGCAGTGCTGCCTCCTAAAATATTGGCTCAAAAAGTTATGCAGGATATTTATGACAAAAAACCTAAATTAAGACCTATTGAAGCAGTAGAAGAAGTAATAGAGGATGTTGAGCAAGTAATTGATGTGGAAGAATAATGAAAAAAATTGGTATAATTCTAAGATTGATACTAAGCTTTTCTATTATTAGTATTATTTCAATATTTTTTATATTTCTACTATATAACATATATACTAGAGGTGAGGGTAAAGTATACGATTTACCAGTATATATTCTTATTTCGCTTCTTATATATAAAAACTTCATTCCTTTTATAATTGCTTTAAGTGTGTATTCTGCCTTTTTTAAAGGTTATTATTTACCCGGTTTACAAATATCTAGAATCATTGCTATACCTATCGCTTTAATAGTTGTATTGACTACATTTTTTGGATTTTATGATTATTTTTTAATTGACAAATTGGTGTATGCATTAAAAGAATATAATACAAATAAAGATTATAGATATTTTAATCAGTATAAATCATCATTAAAAGAAAATGAATATCAAATGGCAAAATATGAATTTGATAATGGAAATTTGAATGAGGCAGAGAAATTAGCTAGAAATGCTTTAATATATGATAGAAATGACGGTAATATTTTATTATTGTTAAAAGATATTGAAAATAAAAAAAATGAATTAGAAGAGCTTGCCAATACTGATAGAGCTACTTATGTAAATAATTTACTTTCTCAAGGTTCTAGGGCTTTTAGTCTTTCAAATTATACTCTTGCTAATAGATATTATAATGATGTACTTAAAATTGATAGACATAACCCAATAGCTATTTATTATCTTAATAAAATTGGCATTATACAAAATAACAAACCTGCTTATATAGGTAATAACTTCTATGATTCATTAACATACGGTAAGCTTGCAGATACTATAGAATTATATAGAAATGGAGATTTTTGGAAAGCTTATAGCAGTATATCTAATTTATTTGTTAATTATCCTGATATCAATGAAATTAGCACATATTATTCTTTAATAGTTGATAGTATTGATAGGTATGATTTTTTTATAGATAGAGCACAAGAGATTAGAAAATTCTTTATTGAAGATTATTATTCTATAACAAACACAACAATGTTAGAAAATAATGGTATTACTTTAATGCTTAATAATAATACCATGCTTTGTGCACTTTATAGTATTTTTCTTAGAGAGTCATTGTATTTATATGATGTATCTATTATTAATTTAGATAATGAGTTAAAAGCTACAAATAAAGTAATATATAAATATGGTAAAATAACTGATTCATATAATGCCCCAAATATGAAAAATATTATTTTAAAAGCAAAGTTTAATCCTGTAAATAACACTTATAATAACAACAATATAACTGAAAATATTATTCCTATTAATATGTCTGATAGTGCTATGAAAAATATTAAATATTATACATATATAGTATTAAGCTACACAGGATTCAAAGATATTATGAGCTTAAAAACAGAGCTTCCTTTATTTGGTTATTCTAATGATCTTGTTATTAATGTTTTATTTAAAAAGATTTTATCTCCGATTTATTATTTACTATTGTTTATAATAATAGCATATTTCTCATTTAGATATAATATTTATGTTAAAAAAGATGCCTCTATTGGTTTTACTGCAAATTTAATAGGTATTATTGGTACTATATTATTTGTACTGCTTTATATTATAGTTCTTAATTATATAAATACACATATACTTATGGTTTTAGGTATTAATATAAGTATTATAATAATGCTTAGTTTTGCTGTTATTATGATATTATTGTTTTTATTACAGATGTCAAGAATAAATAAATATGTTAAATAATGTATATTCAAAATCAGAAATTACTGAGTATTTAAAAAATAAGTCTATATTTCCAAACAAAAATAGAGGTCAGAATTTTTTATGCGACAGAAACATTGCTTATAATATAGCAAACACTGTGCCTAAAGATATTTTGAGAGGGAGTGATGCTATAGAGATAGGAGGGGGCTTAGGTTCTTTAAGTAATGTGCTTGTTGATATATATAAAAATAATCTCACTATAGTTGAATATGATAATGCTTTGTATAATCATTTGAAAGAGACTTATAAAGATATAAATATTATTCATAGTGATATACTAAAAGTTGATATTAACGATATAGATAAAAATAAAAACTTTGATGTATACGGTAATATTCCATACAATATAGCAAGCCCTATAATAGAATGGCTTTTTTGTGATTGCTATAATAGATGGAACTATGCTGTTTTTATGGTACAAAGCGATTTTGCAAACAGATTAATTGCAAAAGAGGGCAGTGAAGATTATTCTGCTTTAACATTGTTTGCAAGTTTTATGTCTGATATTAAATTAGAATACAATGTATCAAAAGAAGTGTTTTATCCTATTCCAAAAGTAACATCATCTATTATAAGCATTAAGCCTAAACAAGTTGATTTGAGTATGCTTAATATTTTTAAGTCTGTTTCAAAAACTTTATTTCACAACAGAAGAAAAACTATAAAAAATAATTTTTTAAAATCTCCATATATTGATATTGATAAAGATAAAATAGATGAAATATTAAAAAAAGCAAATATTGATAAAGAAATTAGAGGGGAATCTTTGAGTATAGAAAAAGTAAAAGAGCTTTCTCTAATAATAAAAGATTATGTTTAAGTTCTTTGTTTTATAGAGTTTATTATATCGTTTATAGTTTTATCATCTTTTTTGCTATTGGCATTATATATAGCAGTTATTTGAAGTATGTTATTGCCGTTTAGCATTATAAAGCTTCTTTGATATGTTTTGTTTGGCCCATAATAATAGCTAATTAATATATCATAGGCATTAGTTTGTTCTTTGTAATATCCTTCTTTTTCTACTTTTACTTCTTTTAATACTTTATTATTTATAACGCCATTTATTATACCTTCTTTTGAAGCTAAAATATCTATTGGGTAATTAGATTTTGTGTATGAAACATTGTATATAGAAGTTTTTGTTTCTATGCCGTAGGAATCTATTATTTTAAAGTTTGGATTATATTCTACCATGTTGTTTATATAGTTTTGCTCAAAGTTTTCTGGTATATCTACTGTTATATCATCGAATATAACTGTGATGTTTTCTATTTTTTTACAGGAAGATAGAATTATAGTAATTAATAATATATATAATAATTTTTTATTCATAATCATTTATTATACATTAATAGTGTTTTTAAAGCAAAAAAATATTAATTTTTAGTATAAAAAGTTGTAAAAATATTTCTATGTTTTATAATATTTTCTATATAAGAGGTGGTAAAATATTATGAGAAAAACAAAAATAATTGCAACTTTAGGCCCTAGATGGTCTAATGAAGAAATGGTAAAAAAGATAATAGCAAATGGTGCTGATGTATGCAGACTTAATTTTTCATTTGGAAGCTATGATGAACATTTAGAGAGAATAAACATAATAAGAAAAGTTTCTGAAGAGTTGGGTAAACCTGTAGCGATATTAGCAGATTTGCAGGGACCAAAAATAAGAATAGGTAAGTTAAAAGAGAATATTACAGTAAAAGAGGGTGATATTGTAAAATTAAGCGGACATAAAGAGACTAATGATGAAAGCATAATACCTACTACACATGAGAACATTGCTCATGATGTAAAGGCTGGTTCATTACTTTTGATAGCTGACGGCACTATACAGCTTATAGTAGAGTCTAGTGATGAGGCTTCAAAGCTTGTTGTATGTAAGGTTATAACAGGGGGCACTATATTAAGCAGTAAAGGCATTAACTTACCCGGTGCTCATGTAACAACAGAGGTTTTAACAGAGAAAGATGTTAATGATGCCTTGTTTGCTGCTAAAAACGGTGCTAATTATTTAGGTATGAGTTTTGTGAGAAGAGCAGAGGACGTTATAAGGCTTAGAAAGATATTAGATGATAATGATTTTAAGCATGTTGGAATAGTATCAAAAATAGAAAATACTGAGTCATTAGAGAATTTAGAGAGCATAATAAAAGAGTCTGACGGTGTAATGGTGGCAAGAGGAGATTTGGGAGTAGAAATACCATTTGGAGAGGTTCCTGTTTGGCAGAAGAAAATACTAAAAATGGCAAACGATATGGGTAAAATTACAATAATAGCTACCCAAATGCTTGAGAGTATGACAAAAAGCCCTGTTCCTTCAAGGGCAGAGGCTAGCGATGTTGCTAATGCTGTATTAGACGGCACTGATGTTGTAATGATGTCTGCGGAGACTGCTTCGGGTGATTATCCTATAGAGTCTGTGAAGGCTATGGTTTCTATAGTGGAGGCTGCTGAGAGGTCTATTAATAAAACTTCTCATGATAATATGACTTATTTGGACAGCGGTGTTAATGATGCTTTGGCTGACAGTGCTTCTTATTTATCATATAGTTTAGATAATAAGGCAATAATAGCTCTTTCAAGGTCTGGAAGAACTGTTAGGAATTTATCTAAAAAAAGACCAAAAACTCCTATAGTGTTTATGTCGGCTGATAATAATCTTTGTAATGGTCTTGCTATATGTCATAATGTTTATACTATACATATGCCTGAAGATTTGAACTTTAGTGCTGGTATTAGTCACGGAGGCGAGATTAACATACTTGAAGATACTTTGGTAGAGCATAAACTAGCAGAACACAAAGACAGAATTATTGTAGTGAGTGGAAGTAAATGGCAGGGCAGGTGGCAAGAGAATAGTGTACGTGTAGTAGTAATGCACTAAATTTGGGTATAAGAGCCGTTTAAAAAGCACTATTAGTTTAGTAATTTTCAAGGTAATTTTGGGTGTATATTTAAATGACTATATTTTGTTATATAGTTTTTTTCTTCAACTTTTTCCCGCATTCGCGGTGCGGACTTCGTCAAAGTTGCAAAAAGTGCAATTTATTTAGCCTTATATTAAGAAAATATGTATTAAATATATTATAAAACCTAAATTTAAAATAAAATATAGTCTTTTTGCTTCTTTGGGGCACCAAAAGAAGTGGGGGTACGGGGGCAAAGCCCCCGTAAATAAAAAACTAAAAAAATATTTTTGATAAACTTATAAAAATTAGTATATAGTTAGTTCTTATCATTTTTCGACCTTTTAAACAAAAAAGTCGGTAATTTTAAAGTTGCAAAATAGGCTTGACAAATTTGGCATATTTTGTTTTAATTAATGTAAACGTATTTAAATAATTGTAAGGATAATTATGGATTTAAATCTTAAAAATAAAACAGCTTTAGTAACAGGCGGAAGCAGAGGAATAGGAAAAAAGATAGCAGAGGCCTTAGCTAATGAAGGAGCTAATGTTGTTGTTACAGCTACAAATATTAATAAGGCTCAAGAAGTTGCTGATGAATTAAAATCAAAATATAATGTGGAATCACTTGCTTTGGTTCATGATGTGAAATCTAGCGAATCTTGTAAAGAGGTTGTTGCTAAGACTATAGAAAAATTTGGTTCTATAGATGTATTAGTTAATAATGCTGGAATTACTAGAGATATGTTAGTTATACAGATGGACGACAGTGCTTGGAATGATGTTATAGACACTAATTTGTCTGGAGCATTTTACACTTCAAGAGAAGCTGCTAAAAGTATGTTAAGAGCAAGAAAGGGTAAGATAATTAATATATCAAGTGTTATAGGAAAAATGGGCAATGCTGGTCAGGTGAATTATGCTGCTGCTAAGGCGGGCATTATAGGAATTACTAAATCTATGGCTAAAGAGTTTGCTCCTCGCGGAATATGCGTTAATGCTATAGCACCGGGTTTTATTCAAACAGATATGACAGACGTACTTGCTGAAGATGCTGTAAAAAAAATAATGGATATTACACCTTTAAAAAAATTAGGTACTGCAGAAGATGTTGCTAATATAGTTGTATTTCTTGCTTCAGATTTGAGCAATTATATAACAGGAGAAGTTATAGCCGTTGATGGCGGCATGTCTATGTAATAGTTAATAAAGTTGCTTTGCACTTTATAATAAATTAAAAATAATAATAAATTAATAAAAAAAGGAGATTCAACATGGCATTAATCGATGAAATTAAAGATGTTGTTGCTAATCAATTAAACATTTCAGACAAAAGTAAAATCACTGATACAGCTTCTTTCGTAGATGATTTGAACGCTGATTCACTTGATTTAGTAGAGCTTATTATGGAATTAGAAAAACGTTATGATATCAAAATTCCTCAAGAAGAACAAGAAAAGATTAAAAATGTAGCTGATGCTGCTAAATATATTGAAGAGCATAAGAAATAATTTTCTTTAAGAATATTAATTATTCCCGTAATTTTTTGCGGGAATTTTTATATTTATAACATATAGGAGTTATTATGAGCGAACGTAGAGTTGTTATTACGGGTCTTGGAATTGTAAGTTGTCTTGGAAACGATGTTAAAACTTTCTGGGACAATCTTCTTAATGGTGTTTCTGGAATCAAAACACTTAGTAAATATTTTGACCCAGAAAAAGAGCAATTAGCTACTAGAATAGGCGGTGAAGTAGCTGCTTTAGAGGGTGATTATTATTCTGATAAGAAGATGCTAAGAAGACTTGACCCTTTTATAACTTATGGTGTATATGCTGCTTATCATGCTTTAAAACAGGCTGGTATAGAGCCTAAAACAGGTTTTGATCCTTTGAGAGCAGGCTGTGTTCTTGGAAGTGGTATAGGCGGTATCACTACTCTTTTAAATAATCATAATGTAATACTTGCTGATGGACCAAGCAGAGTTTCACCTTTCTTTGTTCCTATGCAAATTATTAATATGACACCCGGTTTAATAGCTATGGAATATGGAATGAATGGCCCTAACTATAGTACAGTTACTGCTTGTGCTTCTTCAAACCATTCTATAGGTTTAGGATACAAGCATATTAAAGATAATGAGGCTGATATTATGATAGTTGGCGGCTCTGAGGCTACTATCAATCCTCTTACTATAGCTGGATTTAATAATGCTAGAGCTTTATCTACTAGAAATGATGAACCTACTAAAGCTTCTAGACCTTTTGATAAGGGCAGAGATGGTTTTGTTATAGCTGAGGGTGCTGGTATACTTGTACTTGAAGAGTATGAGCATGCTAAGAAAAGAAATGCTAATATACTTGCTGAAGTTTCTGGATATGGTTTTACTTGTGATGCTAATCATATTACTGCACCTTTAGAAGATGGTGCTATGGGAGCAAGAGCTATGTCTTTGGCTATAGAGGCTGCTAAAATTTCTCCAGACAAGATTGACTATGTTAATACTCATGGTACTTCTACTCCTGTTGGAGATATAGCTGAGATTAAGGCTGTTAAAAAAGCTTTAGGTGAAGACCATGCTAAAAAGATTAAGGTTAACTCTACTAAATCTATGACAGGTCATGCTTTGGGTGCTGCTGGTGGAATAGAGGCTATTGCTACTGTAATGAGTATAATAGATTCTAAAGTTCACCCTACTATTAACGTTGATGAGCAAGACCCTGAATGTGATTTAGATGTTGTTGCTAATACTGCTCAAGACTACAAAATAGAATATGCTATAAGCAATTCTTTTGGTTTTGGCGGACATAATGCTTCTATAGTATTTAAAAGAGTATAATAAATAGTTTGTGATTATAATAGAAGTCATATTTAGTTTTTAATACTAGGTATGACTTTTTTATTTGCATCAATATTTAATAAATAATATTCTAAACGACTATATTTTTTATATAAGTTTTTATTTTATTCAACTTTTTCCCGCCTTCGCACCCATACCTAAAGGCACTTCCTTCGGTCGCGGTGCGGACTTCGTCAAAGTTTTTACTCTACAGGTACGCTTCACTAAAGTGCAAATATTTAAGTTCTTAATCTATCATTAAAAAAGTGCAATATATTATTTTTTATATGTAACAAATACAATAAAATGATGCTATATGCTTTTAGATATATTTCATAGAAATGCAGTCTTTTTGGTTCTTTTGGTCACAAAAAGAACTGGGGTGCGGGGGCTAGCCCCCGCAATAATTAAAATTAAAAAAATAAATTATGATAAACTTGAAATTTTTTGCATATAAAAAAGCGATAGGGTTTATTATAACTCTATCGCTTTAATATTTTTATCTTTATTAATTATACTTCTTTGATATATACTTTGTTCATAGTTGAGTTTACAATAGGGTTGTCATTGTGGTCTCTTTGTAAAGCAACAATCTTATCTGCAACGTCCATACCATCAACAACATTTCCCCAAACAGTATATTGTCCGTCTAAGAAAGGGCAGTCTGCTACACAAATAAAAAATTGTGAACCAGCACTGTCTGGATGCTGACTTCTAGCCATAGAGCATATTCCTCTTTTGTGTGATACATCATTAAACTCAGCTTCTATGCTAAATCCCGGGCCTCCTGTGCCATGTAAATGCCTTTTAGTAGGGTCTTTACTTGTAGGGTCGCCTCCTTGTATCATAAAGTTAGGTATTACTCTATGAAATCTAATGCCGTCATAAAAGCCCTCATTAGCTAGTTTTTTAATAGCTTCCACATGTTTAGGAGCTTTATCAGGGTAGAATTCTATTTCTATAGTACCATAATCTGTTTCTATAAATAAATGTTCCATTATTTTTCCTTTGTTATTATTTATTATTTTACATATACTTTATTCATTTTTGCAGGTGTAAGAGGGTTATCGTTTGCATCTCTTTTAAGATTAACTATCTTATCTACAACATCCATTCCATTAATAACCTCTCCCCAAACAGTATATTGTCCATCTAAAAAAGGACTATCAGCTACACAAATAAAAAATTGTGAGCCAGCACTATTAATATTCTGACTTCTTGCCATAGAGCATATTCCTCTTTTGTGAGATACATCATTAAACTCAGCAGGTATTACAAAGTCAGGGCCTCCTGTACCATGTAATGCTCTGTTAGGCTGTTTGCTTAATGGGTCTCCGCCTTGTATCATAAAACCAGGTATTACTCTATGAAAAAGTGTGCCGTTATAAAAACCTTGATTTGCTAATTTTTTAATAGCTTCTACATGTTTAGGAGCTTTCTCAGGGTAGAATGCTATTTCTATAGTACCGTAATTGGTTTCTATAAACAAATGCTCTTTAGATGTTTGCGGCTTCTGTGCCAATAATACTGCTGTAAATACTATTACCGCTAATAATGATAATAAAATAACTTTTGTTTTTTTTAACATTAAATTTTGTTTCCTCTCTTCTTATATTATTTATTTTATATCTTTTATATTACCATACTGCTTATTAGAGTCATAAGTGCCGTCTCTTGTTTCTCCTTTAAGACTAGGTATTAATAATATTTGTCCGCCTATTATAATGTTAGGGTCTTTTATTTTGTCTTTATTAGCTTCGTATATTTTTCTCCACAAATTGCCATCACCATATATGAAGTCATAAGAAGCTATTTTCCATAATGAATCAGTACCAACTCTTCTATATTGAACTTTATAATATTTAGGGAATAGTACTCCTGATGTTTCTACTATAGTTATCTCTTCATTATTATTGTATTCAGCACCGCTATACATAGCATTAACCATCTCTATTACTAGTTTTGAATTAAATAATGAATTAGCAAAATCTTCACCATCTAATGCTTGTTTAGCAAATATTAATGTTGTTGATGCTTGATTATAATTAGTCATTTTTGTTTCATTATATCCATCTTCTTTAGCTTTGTTTAAAGATTCTTCTGCTTTTGCATAAGCTAAAGGAGCTTCAAGCATGTCTAATATATTCATTGCTTGACTAGCATTAGATGAAGCATCATTATAATTATTTTCTTTAGATAATGCTACAGCTTTATCTCTTAAATCTATTATATTATTATCATTACTGTCTGCGTTAGTGAGCACACCTTCATTAATGAGATAATCTCTTCTTAAACCTATTGTTACCAAATCATAACCTAATTTAGATTTTAAAGAAGAATCAGTATATTTTGTTATAGAGTTGCTGTAGTCTGTATCATTAGTAGCAGCATCAAATATAGTGTTTCCAGCTTCATAGTCCATTACAGAGCCTTCATAAAGGTTAATAGAAGATTCATTAGTATCTCCTCCAACTCCTCTAAGTAAAGCTAAGTTTCTCTCAGCATATCTTTGAGCATTTAAAACTAATCCATATACTCCAAACTTAGCTATAACCTTATCTGAATATTCTTTACTTTGTTTAGAAAACTCAATACTCTGATTATAATCACCAGCATTATGAGCCTCTATAGCTAATTCTCTATATCTTTGTGCTAATTGATAATCTTCACTGTCTTTTATATTTTCATTATTTATATTATTATTAGTGTCTTGTCCATAAATTAAATAACAAGCTGCAAAAAGAATTAATAATGCTTTTTTCATAATAAAACTCCATATTAATTATTAGTAGAATTTTCTAAATCTTCTATTTGTTTAATTTTATCATCAGCCTCTTGAATTCCTTTAAGGCTATTATCAAATTGTTCTTTTGTATTAAAGAAAGCTTTACTATGATAATCTCTAGTTTTAAGGAAAGAATCAACAGCAAGTTCATAATTGTTTGTGCTTAAAGCTGATAAAGCATTAATATAGTTTAATTCAGCAAGTTCATAATTTTCTTTATCAACTATATAAGCTTTAATATCTTTAGAATATATTCTATTTCTTGAAGTTTCAGTTTTTAATTCTTCAGCATATACAGGCAAACCTTCATTTAAAACAACCAAATATGCATTTGAAGCAGTAGTAAGTAACTCTTTTACAGTATCAGGTTCTTTGTTTTCATCTATAAGTATAGTTGCCTCTGCAAAGCTTGATTCAGCTATATCAAATTGTTCTTTAGAATAGTTTTGAAGCTCATATTTAATTGTTTTATCTCTTAAAGTAGAAGCATCTTTATACTCTTTAAGCGGCATAGATGCTCCGCAAGATACTATAACATATAAAATAGAAGTAAGTATTGTTATGTGTTTGATTGCTTTCATAATATTATACTCCGAAAAACTACAATATTTTATTGTTCTAATATAATATCACAAAAGATAAAAGTCAATAGTCTATTATAATATAATATAATTTTACAATAAAAAAAGCACTGATAATAAAAACTATCAATGCTTTAATATTTATAGTAGATAAGTTTATAGTAAACCTAATCTGCGTTCTTTTTTGATTTTTCTTTTCATTCTTTTAAGAGCTTTTTCTCTTTGAAGTTTTTTCTCAAGAGAAGGTTTTTTGTAGAATTGTTTTTCTTTTAATTCTTGTAAGATACCTTCGTTTTCACAAGCTCTTCTAAATCTTTTAATAACGCTTTCAACTGGTTCACCTTCATTAGCGAAAATACGTACCAATTAACTCACCTGCCTTTTGATTAAAGTTATTAGCGGCGAAGGGACTTGAACCCCTGACACTGCGGATATGAGCCGCATGCTCTAACCACCTGAGCCACGCCGCCAAATAAAAAGTTTAAGCCTTTTATTATTGGCTATTAGCGGGGGCAGGACTTGAACCTACGGCCTTTGGGTTATGAGCCCAACGAGCTACCAACTGCTCCACCCCGCGATGTACAAATATTGATATGCATATTATACTATTTATTAAAAAAGTCAAGTATTTTTTTATAGTGAAATTATTTCATTTTTTTCTACTATTATCTTAAATATTAACAGTTGTAAACAATATATAAAAATTATATAAAAATTTACTTATTAATAATAACTTGACAATACTTATATCTTAAATTATAATTGCCTTAAATAATTTTAAGAGGTTTTAATCTATGTCAAAAGAATCCTATAAAGATAGAATGGAAAAGGCTATTAATAGTTTACAAAATGATTTGAAAGGTATTAGAACAGGAAGAGCAAATGCTTCTATATTAGATGGTGTAAAGGTAGAGGCTTATGGCAGCAGTATGCCGCTTAAACAAGTGGGCAACGTTTCTACTCCTGATGCAAAAACTATAATGATACAGCCTTTCGATAAAGCGTTGGTAGGAGACATAGAAAAGGCTATATTAAAAGCTGATTTGGGTTTCAATCCTTTTAATGACGGCGGCAATATTAGAATAATGGTTCCTGAACTTACTAAAGAGAGAAGAGAGGAATTAAAAAAAGGTGTTAGACATAGAGGCGAAGAAGCTAAAATAGCTATTCGTAATATAAGAAGAGATGAAAATGATATTATAAAAAAAGAACTCAAAGAGAAAGCTATTACTGAAGATGAATCTAAAAATCTTGAGAAAAAAATACAAAACGATACAGACAGCTATATCAAAAAAGTTGATGAATTAGTTAGTTCAAAAGAAAAAGAATTAGACAAAATATAATTATGATGACAGAAAAGGATAATAAAGTTCCTTCACATGTTGCAATAATTATGGACGGTAATGGCAGATGGGCTAAAGCTCGCAACAAATCCAGAAGTTTTGGACATAGGGCTGGAAGCGAAAATGTTATTAATATAGTAGAGGCATGCTGCGAACTTAATATTAAATATTTAACACTCTATGCTTTTTCTACAGAGAATTGGAAAAGACCAGAAGAAGAAAAAAAGGCGTTATTTAAACTTCTTAAAGAATTCTACAAAAAAGAAATTAAAAGGCTTATTTCAAATAATATTTTAGTAAAACATATAGGTGATATTTCCAAATTTCCAAAAGATACTATAAAAACTATAGAAGAAACAGAAAAAGAGACTTTAGAAAAATGCCAAAATCCAATGCTTACAGTTGTATTAGCATTAAATTATGGTTTTAGAGATGAGCTTAAAACTGCTATAAAAAATATGTATTCTGATGTATTAGCAAATAAAATTAATATAGAAGATATTGATGAGAATTCTATAGGAAATTATTTATATACAAAAGATATACCAGACCCAGATTTTCTAATAAGAACTTCGGGAGAGCATAGATTAAGTAATTTTTTAATGTATCAGGCATCATACAGTGAATTATATTTTACTGATATATTATGGCCTGATTTTTCTAAAGAGAATTTTAAAAAAGCTATAGAAGAATATTCAAACAGAAACAGAAGGTATGGAGGCTTATAAAAAATGAAGGGAAGACTTATATCTGTAGCATTAACTTTACCATTATTTACTATTATTTTGCTTTACAATAGAGTTATTTTTCTCTTTCATGCTTTGATATTAGCTATTTCTATAATAAGCACATTAGAAATATTTAATATGGCTAAGGTTTATAGGCAGAAGAATTTTAGAACTGTTGTTACTACAATAGCAGCTATGGTTTTAGGATATATTATCACTATATGCGGAAACAATATACTTCATGGTGATTTTTCTCGTCTTTATAAGTTTACTCAAATAAATAGTATTTCTATGAATCTATCGCTTGTTATGGTATTTGCTTTAATAGCGGCTCTTTTTATAATTAATATGTTTAAGGTAAATGTTTCTACTTTTGAAGAGAGGGGTAGGGCAATACTTACTGCTGTATTTTGTTTTATATATGTTGGACTTGGGGTGTGGCATATATCTTTAATGCGTTTTATGCCTAGCGGAAAATATTATATTGTATTTATATTATTATGTGCTTGGCTTAGCGATACGGGCGGATATGCGATTGGAAGAAAATTTGGAAAGCATAAACTTTCAAATAGTGCTTCTCCAAATAAAAGTTATGAAGGTTTAGTGGGTATGTTTTTGTTTACAATACCTACATCTATAATTTATTATTATTTATATTCAAATGGATATTTAAGTTTATTGCTTGGTAAAGATATACCTACATTTTCTCTATTACAAATAATATGGCTTACTGTAATATTTACATTAACAGGTTTTCTTGGAGACATGGGAGAGAGCTTAATTAAAAGAATGTATGACACAAAAGATTCTAGCAAATTGTTTCCCGGTCATGGGGGTGTGTTTGATATATTTGATAGTGTAATATTAACAGCACCTATATCCTATTATATTATAATAATATTATTAAATTAATTATTCTTTTTTGATTTGTCTTCGCTAGTTGCTATATCATAAAAATATAGGCCTAATATTGTTTGCAAAGGAAACATTGTTATAGCTTCAACAAATAAACTAATTCTTCTTATAATGTATATAATATCTTTTTTCAAAATGAATACGTTTAATATATAAAGTATTTTTATAGCGGCAAAACATAACATTATTAATAGAATAACAAAAAAGGCAATAGTATTTGGTGCAGGAAGCAAGCTTATATATTTTGGAGTTTCATTATTGTTGGCATTATATATAAATAAAAATATTCCAAAAATATATATAAAAGCAAATATGGCATCTAATATCACAGTTATAATAGTTGCTTTTTTGAAAGATATTTCTGGATACAACGCTTTTCCGCAAGATTTACATTGTTTGGCATATTTATCATTAACAGTTTTACAGTATTTACATTTTACAATTTTAGCCATAATTTTATTTTCTCTCCATGCCTGTAAGTTATTGCTATATAATATTTTTATTTAAAGAAATTGTCAACTATTATGATTGCTTTAGTACAAATTTTAAAAGATAATTACACACTTGCAAATATTATAAAAAAATGTTAAATATATTTATTCATGAAAATAAAAGTCTTAAAAAGAAAAAACATATTAGCTATATTTTTAATAGTTTTGATTTTGTTTATTAACTCATGTGACACTTTTGACTTGTATTTACGAAAGGGTTTGGATGGTGTTAATCTTTATGAGCTTACAGTTTATGGGGAGGCACTTGGAAGCGATATTAAAGTAGTAGAGCTTAGGGGATTTAATGTTGATGATTTTCGTACGGAGAGAGTTTCTTATTATTTGGATAGATATCAGGGAAGCTGGCGTCCTCATATGCAAAAGATTATTGACAGGGCACAGATATATTTGCCTTATATAAAACAAGTATTTGCAGAAAAGGGTGTGCCTGAAGATTTAGCTTATTTACCTATAATAGAGAGTAGTTTTTATCCTCAGGCTGTTTCACATGCGGGGGCTGCGGGGCTTTGGCAGTTTATGCCTATGACGGGAGCTATATACAATTTAAAAGTTAATTATTGGTCTGATGACAGGTTTGACCCAGAGCGTTCTACTAAGGCTGCGGCTGAGCATTTGATGAGGCTTGATGAAAATTTTAAATCTTGGGTTATTGCATTAATAGCATATAATGCAGGAGGGGGAAGAATATCTAGGGCTATTAGGCAGGTTAAAAGCAATAATTTTTATGATTTGCTTAGAGCTAAGGTGCTTCCTAAAGAAACTGAAGAGTATATACCTAAATATGTAGCCTCTGTTATTATAGCAAAAAATCCAGAGAAGTTTGGATTTAAGATTAACAAACCAAAAGTAGTTTTTCCAGAGGGTGATTTGGTTTATGTTGATGATGCGGCTGATTTATCTATAATAGCAGATATGATAGAAGCTGAAACAGAAGATTTAAAAGCACTTAATCCGCATTTATCAAGAGGTGTAACTCCTCCGGGTATGGTGCGTTATCCTTTAAGAATACCTGAGGGAAAAGAACAATTATTTTATGATACTTTCGGTAAGATTCCTGCTTCAGAGAGGGTTACATTTAGAAGACATGAAGTAAAAATGAATGAAACACTTTCGCATTTATCTAGATTTTATAATGTGCCTATGCAGGCTATTGTTGAGATAAACAAATTAAAATCAAAAAATTTAAACATAGGTCAGCAGGTGATGATTCCTATTCAAGGGCTTGATAATGCTAAGCAGGTGGATTTGGCTCAATATGAAGAAGAGCAAGAGAGAATAAGAGAAGGTAAATTCGTATATTTTGAATCTTTGCCTCCGCCTGATTATGAGTATAAAGATATAATGTATCATATAAGGGCAGGAGATACACTCTGGATTATAGCAAGAAAGTTTAATGTGGATGTTGCTGAAATTAAGGCTTGGAACAAACTTACAAGTAATGTGCTTTCTATAGGAAGTGAAATATTTTTGAGAATACCTGTAGATAAATAATTATTAATTTTAAAAAATCATTTATATTACAATCAACATTAAGATAAATACTAATATGTAATTTTTATATTGAATAAAAATAATAGCTAAAAAATATTTCTTTATTATGATATTCTTAATAATAAATTATATATTCTCTTGACTATGGCTATATTTTTTGTATAATATAATCGTATAAAATATATTAATATAGGAGTTTTATTATGGTAGAATTAGATAAAGATACTTTTGATGAGAAGGTTATTAATTCAAAAGAATTATGCCTAGTTGATTATTTCGGCGATACTTGTGAGCCTTGTAAAGCATTAATGCCTCATGTTCATGAATTAGCTAAACAATATGAAGGCAAAGTACCTTTCTATTCTTTTAATACTTCTAAAGCAAGAAGATTAGCTATTCGTGAAAAGATTTTAGGACTTCCTACTATTGCCATTTATAAAGACGGTGCTAAAGTAAAAGAAGTAACTAAAGAAGAAGCTACTATTGAAAATATTAAAGCTATGGTTGATAGTATGCTATAATTTTTTTAGTTTGCTTAAATAAAAAAGGCTCTATTATTTTTAATAAAGCCTTTTTTGTTTTAACGATTAAAAAATTATTATTATCTAAAGTTTACAAATTGCAAAGGTATAGGATAATCTTTTCCCTTTAGCATAGTGATTACTGCTTGCAAATCATCTTTTTTAGCACCAGATACTCTTACTTGCTCATCTTGTATACTTGCCTGAACTTTTAATTTCATGTCTTTTATATCTTTTACTATTTCTTTGGCTAAATCTTTATCTATACCATTAACTATTTCATTTATCTCTCTTACAGCATCGCCGCTTGCTTTTTCTTTTTTCTTTTCTCTTAAACTTTTTTGATTTAAGCCCCTTTTAATAAACTTCTGAAATAAAATATCTTTTACTTGATTAAGTACAAACTCTGCAGGTGCTGTTATGGTTACAGTTTTTTCACCTTTATTTAGTTCTATTGTGATGTTTTGACCTTTAAAATCGAATCTATTGCTTATTTCCTTTACAGCAACATTAACACAATCGTCCATAACCTGCATATCTACTACTGAAACTATATCAAAGCTTGGATCTTTTGGCATAAACCCCTCCTATAATTATTATTTATTTTTTAAAACTTTATTATAAAGTTTTTTGTATTCTAAAGCAGTTTTTAAAAGCGAATAATCTTTTTTCATAGCATTATCTACAAGATTATCGAAATGATTTTTATTATTATAATATAAATCGAACGCTAAGTCCATAGCTTCTACAAATGACTTTTGAGAGTATTCATTAAATGAAAAACCAGTTGCCTTTTTTATTGTCTTAGCTCCGTTGTAATTTATAACTGTATCTTTAAGCCCGCCTACAGAATGCACTATTGGGAGGCTTCCATATTTCATGCTGTATATTTGATTAAGTCCGCAAGGTTCAAATTTACTAGGCATTAAATATATATCACTTGCTGCTGTTAGCTTATGTGCTAATGCTTCATCAAATAAAAATAACACTCTTATATTTTTTGCTCTCTTTACTCTCGCTACAAAATCATTCTCAAAATCTTTAAAATAATTATTACTGCTAAATAAAAATATAAAATTAGCATCATAAGTAGAAAGTTCAAAGAAAGATGAATATATTAAATCAAGCCCCTTTTGAGGGTCGAATCTTGATATCATGGTAACTAATGGATAATTTTTTTCTTTTATTTTTAATTCTTTATATAAAGCATTTCTTATTAATTTCTTATTTTCTTTCGTGTTTATATCATAATTATGTTTTATATATTTATCTGTTTTTGGATTCCATTGAGTGTCATGCATTCCGTTTAATACGCCGAATAATTTTCCTTGTTCATTTTTGTTTAAAAGTAAATTGTTTAATCCGCATCCGAACTCTTCTGTTTGTATCTCTTTGGCATAATTTGGGCTTACTGTTGTTACTACATCTGAAAGTATAATGCCTGCCTTTATAAAGCTTACATATCCATAAAACTCTATTCTGCTTGGTATAAAATATTTCCAAGAGATATTGAGAAGTGAGTATATATCTGTATTAAAATTGCCTTGATAGGCTAGGTTATGAATAGTAAATATTACTTTTGTGTTTTTAAAAGCTTCTTCGGTGTTGTATATTTCTTTTATATAGAGTGCCGCTAATGCACTTTGCCAATCATGTAAATGAACTATGTCTAATTTAATATTTTCTTTTTTGTGTAGATACATTAATAATTCTATGGCACTCTTAGTAAAAGCTATAAATCTTTTTGCATTATCTTCATAATCTTTAGAGTCTTCTGAATATATACCGTTTCTTTTAAACAAAAAATCATTCTTTACAAAATAAACGTCAATATTATTATGTTTATGTTTAATAATTTCTGTTTGTATTGTTTCTGATCCAAGCTTTATATCAAATGTGGTATATATGTTATTGTTTATTAGTTTATAATTATCTTTATAAAGCGGTATGATTAAAGAACTATTAACATTTACTTGTTTTAAAGCATGCGGAAGATTTCCTGCAATATCTCCTAAGCCTCCAGTTTTTGAAAATGGATAGGCTTCACTTGAAATCATAAATACATTCATAAATAATAATCTCTTTTAAAATATATTTATAATATATTTATATACCTTTTAACTCTAAAAATCAACTGTTAAAAATTACATATGTTGTTTTTTTTATTATTCTATTTTTAAAACTCTTTTTACAACATCAATATTTGTTATAATAAAACTTATAGAATTAAATATATAGTATGATGTAAATATTATAAAAAATATAAAAATAGCTCTTTTTATCATAGTTTTTGATTTGCTATCTTTATCTTCAGTCCAAAATAGTTCTATTATATCTTTTCTTTTTCTTCTTTTTATGTTTTTATTTTTTTGTATTTGTTTTATATCTTCTTTTTTATTTTCTTCTTTCTTTTTAGGTGTTAATCTAAATATTAAAGATAATACTATATATATTAAACATACCAATATTATAAAATTAAATATTAAATAAAAAGTCATGATTTGTTCTATATTACTAAAGTTTAAAGTTTCCATTGTAAATCTCCTTATGTTATAGTTTTTAAAAAGGACATGCTATAGTTTGTTTATTTTTTATATCTGTATATTCTGCCTTCCAATAATGAGGGTCATTAATTTCTATATATTTTATATTATTATAATTCTTCACTATTTTAGTAATGAAAGTTTTATTTAGAAAAATATATAAATGTTTTTCATCTCCAAACCCGCCAACAGATATTTCTCTTATTTCATTTCCAGCTTTTAATTCATTAAACAATATTTTTTCTAATTCATTACTTAATTTAGATAATTTATTATTTTTTATAATTTCATTTAATTTAATAATTTGTTCTTTAATTGTTTTTTCATTAACAATAACATGTTGTTCCAAAATAATATTCCAAAATAAATATTTTACATTATTATATATTTATTTCTTATTTTGTAAAACGTTATATTATGTTATAATTTACAAATATCAGTTAAATATGTTTTTATAAAAAAATATTAAGGAGTGAATATTATATGAGTAGTGAAAATAAATCAAATACTTTAATAGAAAGAAAAGATGTAAAAATAGAAGATACTTGGGATTTAAGTTTATTATATAAAAATGATGAAGAGTTTGAAAAAGATTTTAAATCAATGGAAGATTTTTCAAAAGAGGTGAGTAAGTTTAAAGGAAATCTATCAAAATCAGCAGCCGAATTAAAAAACATATTAGACACTATAATGAAAGCTTCTATTGTTTTGGAAAAGTTAGGCTCTTATGCATTCTTAAAACAAACAGAAGATTTAACTAATAATGATTCTAATATAAAAGTTGCAAGATTTGCAAAACTTTCTTCAGAGATATCTGCTAACATGAGTTATTTTGAGCCTGAACTTATGAGCATTGATGATGAAAAAATTAATGGCTTTTTGAAAGATGAAGTATTAAAAGATTATTTAATTTATTTAAGAAACATACTAAAATACAAGCCTCATACATTGTCAGAAAAAGAGGAGAGAATATTAGCTCTTCAAGGTGAATTATCTTCAACAGCTTCAAATGTGTTCGATACTTTAAATGATGCTGATTTAGACTTTGGTGAATTAGAACATAATGGTAAAAAAACTCCTCTTACTCATGCAACATTCTCAAGTTTTCAAGAAAGCCAAGATAGAGAAATAAGAAAAAACAGCTACAATCAATTTTATAAAGAATATGATAAACACAAAAATACATTAGCAGAACTTTATGCAAGCCAAATTAAGCAGGATATATTTGACGCTAGAATAAGAAATTATAACAGCGTACGAGAGATGGAATTATTTGCTGATGATATACCTGTGAGTGTTTATGATAGTTTAATTGAAAGTGTTCATAATGCTTTGCCTGCACTTCATAGTTACTACGAATATTGTGCTAGTAAATTAGGTATTAACGACTTTAGGCAATATGACAAATATGCCCCAGTGGTAAAAGATGTTAAGTTATATCATACGTTTGATGAGGCAATAGATGTTTTAAATAAGGCCTTATCACCACTGGGTGAAGAATATATATCAACTCTCACAAAAGGTCTTAATTCAAGATGGGTTGATAAATATGAGAATAAAGGAAAAACTAGCGGAGCATTTTCTGCGGGCTGTTACGTATCAGAGCCTTATATATTGATGAACTTCAGAGATGAAAGTATTGAATCAGTATTTACTTTAGCTCATGAGGCAGGACATAGTATGCATAGCTATTACAGCAGAAAAAATAACCCTTTCCAGCATCATGATTATACTATATTTGAAGCTGAAGTTGCCTCCACTTTCAATGAAAAACTTTTATTTAATTATCTTATGCAAAATGAAAGCAAAAAAGAAGTTAAGGCATTTTTACTCAATAAAGATATAAACGGATTTGTTGCTACAGTGTTTAGACAGACAATGTTTGCAGAGTTTGAGCATATAATCCACAAAGAAGCAGAAGACGGCAACCCTACAACATTAGAGCTTATAAGAAATGTTTATAAAGATTTACTTAAAAAATATTTTGGAGAGAAATCTGTTCTTGAAGAGACAAGCGATTTAGAGGCTTTGAGAATACCTCATTTCTATCGTTCATTTTATGTTTATAAATATGCTACAGGTATGTCAGCTGCTGTTGCTTTATCTAATGGGATACTTGAAGGCAATGCCAAAGGCGACTACACAAACAGAGACAATTATTTGAAATTCCTAAGAAGCGGAGGAAGCAGGACCCCTATAGAGAATCTAAAAGTTGCAGGTGTTGATATGACTAAGCCTGAGGTTGTAGAGAGTGCTTTAAAACTATTTGCTAAAGAGGTAGAAGAATTAAAGGCGTTAAATTGATTTGATTTATTATTAGTTTTGATTTTAAGGCTGGCATTATTTTGTATGTCGGCCTTTTATTTTATTGACAATATAATATAATATAAAGAATACATGTAAAACCTAATATGGATACAATAATGCTAAAAACTATAATCAAAAAATTTCAAGAAGATGAAAAAATCAAAACAGAATTATTCAAACATATCATATCAAAAAGAGAATCCATATTTAAGGAACTTGCTAATAAGCCTCCTTATATAAACATATTTAACTTAATTTCAATAGAAGAGCAAGAAAAATTTAATTCTCAAATGTTGTATGATATATTGAAAGTAAATATCAACAAAAATATTGACGAGTGTGATATAAAACTAAATTTCGCCAAACTGTTTATAGAATTTTTATTTAATAAATATAATGTAGAATATAAAAATAATATATTAGAGGAATGTAAATTTGAAGTAAAAAAAGAATTTCAAACGCAAAAGAATAAATTTATAGATTTGCTTATATGGGATAACAAAAAAAATTATGCTGTAATAATAGAAAATAAAGTTAATAGCGGAGATAATGGGGAAAATCAAATTGCTGATTATTATAATGATATAAAAAATAGAAAGATAAAAAATATATATGTAGTTTATCTAACAAGATATGGATACGAACCATCTGAAAATAGTTTAAATAATGAATTAAAAAATAATATAGGAAATAATCTTTTTTGTATACCTCATAGTTTTATAACTTCATGGCTTGAAAGTATTTTAGAAAGTGATATGTTTACTAAATTAATAGAAAAAGAGAAAGACTATAAAGTATTAGAATCTGCTATGATTCAATTTATTCAAAACGAAAATTATTTATCTGGAATAGAGCCTGACAATAAAGTAATTAATAATATTCTTCTTAATGATGAAAAGCTCAATGAATTATATGAAAGTATAGAAGATATTACAAAATATGATGAATATATAGAAATATATAATAATGCCGCAGATATTATAAGTGATAAAATAAGATATAAAAAATTAGAGATATTAAAAAGCAGAAAAGAAGAAGATATTAAATTTACAATATCATTGCAAGAGAAATTATTAAATAAATATAATGGAAAAATAGATGAAACAGATGAAGACACTATATATGAACATTTGTTAAACTATAATAATAACTGGTCTAATTATAAATATTTTGATAAGATTAAGACAGAGTTGTATATATTAAATACTCATGATAATATAAAATTATGTCTGTCTACATATGATGAAAATAATAAACAAAAATTATTAAAATTAGAAAATGAAATATTAGATAAAAAATTTAATAAAGATATAGAGCATAAGAAAAAACTTTTATATTCAAAAAATATAGAATTCAATAATGAAACTTTTAATGAGAAATTAGAAGAAATCTATAAAGATTATACAGAATTATATAATTTGCTTTTTAGAAGAAGATAATTTTAAGGAGATTAAAAATGACAAGAAATGAAATATTAAAAATAATAAATGAAGAAATAATGAATAAAGATGAAAATATAGATGTTGATAAGTTAGAGGAATATTTGCAATTATTTAATAGCGTGGCAGATGTTTTAAACATAAAAAAAATTGAATTAAAATTTAAAAATGAATTTCTTTTTATAGAAAATATTAAGAGTATAATGAATAAAAATAATGATTTTGTATGTGGAGAAAAAGAAAGTATAATTAATGATATACAAAATCCAAAAGAAAATAAAAGCCATAGTATTTATAAACATTATAAAAAATTTGGGGAGCTATATAATATTTTAGAAGTTGGATACAATAATGAGGGTCAGTGGTTGTTATTTGGTATTTATTATGATAATTCAGATGAAACACTTATTAGTAAAATAAAAAATAACAAATTTAGAAAAAAACTAATAGAAGAATTTCCTAATTTAGATTTACAAGAAGATTATGAGCTATATTCATATTATTGGTATATAGATGCTGAAAGATGTAATGATAATGATTATGTAAAAGAAATTGCTGATAATATGTTAAAATTGGATAATATATTAAACAGCCTATAATTAAAAATAGTTTAAAATCTAATACTTCTAAACAAATTTATAAAAGTTAAATAATTGACTATAAAACAAAATATGTTATAATATTTCAAATTATTTGCATATTTGTAAATAATAAAGTATCAATTCAAAGAGGTGTTATAATGTCAAAAATTAATTATTTAGGACAGTCTTATGACTTGTCTCATGGAGAGTCTTTATTAGACTTCCTTAAACAAAACGCAAAAAAAGATTCAAAAGATGCAGTAGCAGCAAAGTTTAATGGAACACAAGTTGACCTTACATATACGCCTGAAACAGATGGCGATTTAGAATTGATACTTAACACCACCGAAGAGGGTCTTGAAATATTAAGACACTCTACAAGCCACCTAATGGCTCAGGCAGTTAGAAGACTTTATCCTAATACTCAGGTTACTATAGGACCAGCTATTAAAGATGGTTTTTATTACGACTTTGATGCTGAGAAACCTTTTACTGAAGAGGATTTGCCAAAAATAGAAGATGAAATGAAAAAAATTGTAAAAGAAAATATTCCTGTAGTAAGAAAAGTAATGAAAAAAGATGAAGCTATAGAATATTTTAAAAAGGCAAATGAACCATATAAAGTTGAAATTATAGAAGGCATAGATGCAGATACAGTATCATTCTATGAGCAAGGTGATTTTATAGACCTTTGCAGAGGACCGCATGTACCTTCAACAGGCTATATAAAATCTTATAAACTTATGTCTGTTGCAGGAAGCTATTGGAGAGGTGACTCAAACAATAAAATGCTTTCTCGTATATATGGTACTGCTTTTGAAAGTAAAGAGGCATTAGATAAATACCTTAAAAAGCTTAAAGAGGCAAAAGAGAGAGACCATAGAAAATTAGGTAAAGAATTAAACTTATTTAGTTTCCACGATGAAGGTCCCGGTTTTCCTTTCTGGCATCCTAATGGTATGATTATTTATAAGGCAGTTGAATCATATATAAGAAATGAGAATGATAAACGCGGATATGTTGAAATTAAAACTCCTGCTATACTTAATGAAGAGTTATGGCATAGAAGCGGACACTGGGATAACTATAAAGAAAATATGTATTTTACAGAAATTGACGAAACTAAATATGCTGTAAAACCTATGAACTGTCCGGGCGGTTTGATTGTTTATAATTCTAATATACATAGTTATAGAGATTTGCCTTTAAGAGTTGCTGAGTTGGGTTTTGTACATAGACATGAGCTTTCAGGAGCTTTGCATGGACTATTTAGAGTAAGAGCCTTCACTCAAGATGATGCTCATATATTCTGTACAGAAGAGCAATTAGGCGATGAGATTATTAACACTATAGAATATTATTTATCTGTATATAAAGACTTTGGTTTTAAGGACTTTGAAATATTTGTTTCTACAAGACCTGCAAAATCAATAGGAAGTGATGAGATTTGGGAGCTTGCTACTAAATCTTTAATGAATGCCTTAGATAAACTTGGCATAAGCTATAAAGTTAATGAAGGCGATGGAGCTTTCTATGGTCCTAAAATAGACTTTAATATTAAAGATGTTCTTGACAGAAACTGGCAATGCGGTACTTTACAAGTTGACTTCTCACTTCCTATGAGATTCGAGATTAGTTATGAGGGTAAAGACGGTAAAAAACATACTCCTGTAATGCTTCACAGGGCTATACTAGGTTCGATGGAACGTTTTATAGGTATATTGGTAGAGCATTATAATGGTAAGTTCCCATTATGGTTATCTCCTATACAAGTGGCTGTTGTTAATGTTCTTAATGAAAAGCCTCAAATTGATAGAGTTCATGAAGTAGCTAAAAAGTTAAAAGAGGCTGGTTTCAGAGTAGAAATAGATGAAAGTAATGAAAATTTAGGTACTAAGATAAAAAAATATCGCTTGCAAAGAACTCCATATACAGTTATAATAGGAGCAGAGGAAGTATCTAGTGGAAAATTATCTATTAGAACACGTTCTTCACAAGAAATAAAAGATATGGATTTAACTGAGTTTATGGAAAAACTACAGCAAGAATCTAAGGAGAGAATGAATGATTCTATATTTACTACTAAATGAGGTAGCTAAATAATGGCAACAGTAAAAAAAGAAGGAGAGAGAATTAATCAGTTTATTACTGCACCAGAAGTTAGGGTAGTACATGATGAGAAAGGCAGCCTTGGTATTATGAGCATAAAAGAAGCTTTAGCATTGGCCAAGGAAGAGGGTTCAGATTTAGTAGAGATAGTTCCTACAGCAGAACCTCCTGTTTGTAAGATTATCAATTATGGTAAGTATAAATTTGATATTCAAAAGAAGAGTAAAGAAGCTAAGAAAAAACAGAAGTCAGTTCAGCTTAAAGAAATCAAGATGCGTCCGCAAATAAGCATACATGATTACAACTTTAAGATGAAACATATTCGTGAGTTCTTAGATGAAGGCAATAAGGTAAAAATTACAATAATGTTTAGAGGCCGTGAGATGGCTCATACAGAGTTTGGTTATGACCTTATTAATAAAATTATACAGGATTTGGAAAATGAAGCTTCTACAGAAAAGCCTGCTAAATTAGAAGGTAAAAATCTTTCTGCAGTGCTTAATCCAATGAAAGTAAAAAAGACTTCTTCTGATTCTGAAGTAGCTTCTAAAAAAGAAGCTTCAGCTAATACTGAAGAGTAAGTAAATATAATTAATTTTTTAAGCCCACTAACTACTTTGTACTTATCATACGAGTAGATTGAGCATATAGTAAATATAATTTTTAAAGGATATTAGTTTATGAAACAAAAGTTAAAAACAAAAAGCGGTGCTAAAAAACGTTTTAGATTTTCTAAGACAGGTAAAGTAAAATTTGCTCATGCATTTGGTAGCCACAAATTCTTAAATAAAAGACCTGACACTAAAAGAAAGTATCGTAAAGCAAAAATAGCTGATGATACTAATATGTTAGAGATGCCAAGATTAATGCCTTATGGCAGATAATAAAAGGAGACTAAAATGAGAGCAGTTAGCGGAATAGTAAGAAAGAAAAAAGTTAAAAAAATATTAAAAATGGCTAAGGGTTATTATGGTTCTCATAGCAAGCAAACAAAGCAGGCTAAAGAGGCTGTAATAAGAGGCTTAAAATATGCTTATCGTGATAGAAGACAGAAAAAGAGAATGATGAGAAGATTATGGACTCTTCGTATCAATGCTGCATGCAGACCTTTAGGTATATCTTACAGTAAGTTTATTAATGGTCTTAAAAAAGCTAATGTTTTAATAGATAGAAAAGCTTTATCTAATTTAGCTATTGATGATTATAAAGCGTTTGAGGCTGTTGTTGAAGTAGCTAAAAAAGCACTTGCTTAAAATAAAATAAAGAATTAAAAAATATTTACAATATGTACCCGCTGTAATCTTTAATAGGTTGCAGCGGTTTTTTATGTATTATAACTTATATACAAAATAAAGCCCCATAATTATATTACAGGGCTTTTTTATTAATTATTTTATTATCTTAATTATTAAGTACAAGACTCACAAACTTCTTCAAGTTCAAAATTAGACTTAGGTGTTTTCATATAATAAAGTGTTTTAAGCCCCAAATCCATAGCGTACTGAATATCGTCCCACAGCTCTTTTGCAGAATCTGGTTTTACATAATAGAGATTTAAAGATTGTGATTGATCTATATATCTTTGTCTTATGGCAGCAAGTTCTATTATAGTTTTTGCTGGTATATCCCAACATCTTTCATAATATTCTCTATTTTTCTTCAAATTTGGTGCTAGGCTAGGGAGAGTTTGTATACCTTCTTCTACGAAAAATAAATCTACTATAGGCTCTATACTCTCTGTAGCAGATACACTTTTACCAGAAGTTGCAGTTGGTGCTATTGCTCCATGGAATGAAAACCTTACTCCATAATTTTTTATATTTTCTGCAAGTTTATCCCATTTCTCCATATCTATATCAAATTTCAAATTAGAGCTTTTACTTAAAAGTGAAATATGCACAGGAGTTTTTCCTTCTCTCCATTTAGATTCATTAAATGTTTTATAAGGTCCTCTTTCTTTTGCCAATATATTAGAAGCTTCATATATATGATAATATAAATCTTCAAATATTTTATTTGTAAACTCCAATGCCTCTTTATCAGTATATCTTAATTTGTTTGATGCTAATAAATTGGCGTAATTAATAACTCCTATACCAATGGGTCTATTTTTCTTGTTTGCAATCTCACCTTCTTTTACAGGATAAAACTGACTGTCTATAATATTATCGCATCCTCTTAAAAGAGTGTAGCAAAATGATTTTTTCTTCTCCGCACTAAAATTCACCCAAGACATTAAGTTTACAGATACCAAGTTACATATACCAATCTCACCGCTTTTCTTTCTCTGTACTATCTCATAGCTTCCATCTTCATTAACAACATATTTCTCTTCTATTAATTTAGAAGGAAAAGAAGGAATTACTATCTCCTGACAAAGATTAGAAGCCCCTACAAATTTATTAACCATATTCTGTTCGTTAATATTATCTACAAATGTGAGATATAAATTACCAGTTTCTTGTCTTACTTTTAATATTTGAAATAGTAAATCTTTTGCTTTAATTCTCTTTTTTCTAATAGAAGACTTACTTTCATAATATATATAAGCTACATCAAATTTTGCCCCAAACTCTTCATTAAGCAGCGGAGTCTCCTTAGGGTCAAATAATGTAATATATTCATCTTTATTAACACGTTCTCTTAATATATTACTTATTCTAATAGAGTAAACTAATTTTCTAGCCCTAGTATCTTCTGTTCCACCCGCATCTTTAAGCATAATAAGGTCTAATACATCTAAATGCCACCAAGGGAAAGTGATAACACAAGCCCCTTTTCTTACTCCCCCCTGATTGAATGAGGATATTGTCTGTTCTGTTCTTTTAATAAAAGGTACAGGCCCATCAGAACGCCCTCTATTGCTTTGTATAGTAGAGCCTGAAGCCCTTATATATGATGCATCATAAGCTATACCACCAGAAAACTTTGAATATAATGCCATGTTTCCATCGGTTTGATTTAAACTCCAAGTATCATCGTCTGGAGTGTTTAATATACAGCTTGCTAATTGTGCTCTTATAGACATGCTATTTGCTATTCTTGGTGTTGCAAATGTTACCTCATGTTTAGAGAGCATATCATAAGTTCTTTTTATATATTTTAATCTATCAGCTTTAGTTTTTTCAACTATATCTTTATTAGTTCCTTTATAGAAATCATCATAAAAAGAAAACATAGCAGCAACCATATAGGTTATCTGAGGAAGTTCTAACTTTTTGCTTCCTATATTTTTACAATACTTTCTATAAAATATAGCTAATCCTTTATATGTAAAGAGTAAATCTCTATCTGGAACTATCATAGAGTTAATTTTATCAAGCTCTTTATCTGAAAATAATGATACTATATTTTTATCGTATACTTTATGTTTAACGCCTTTTTTTAAGAAAGTTTTTATATGAGGGTAGCTCCCAGTCTTTTTTAATTTGCAGGTTTCTTTATATATCTTCATAAGATACAACTTCTCTGCTATAGTATCATAAGAAGGATATAATGGACTTATTTTATTTACAGCTGTATTTATTAGCTCATCATATAGAACTTCTATTTTCATTCTATCGTTTATTTTTATGTTTAGTCCCTCTAACAATGCATTAGTAAAGCCTTCTTTTCCGTCTGTAGCCCAGTTAATAACTTTTTTTAATTTTTCCTCATTAAATGGTTCTTCTCTGCCGTCTCTTTTGATAATAATATGCTTTTTATCTTTGGTAAGTTCTATCATAGTAAATTAACCCTATTAACCTTATATTATAAATCGTTTTTTAATGCACCTTTTTGATAAGAGGTGTTTGTTGTCTCTTGAAGTGCTGCATTTTGTTTGTTAATATCTCTATATGCATTAAACCAATCTATAATATCAGATTTAGGCTCTTTTAAATATTCCGTTTCTACTCCCAAATCTTTTAATCTTACACCAGCCCAATATTTTATGAAATGTTCACTTACAGAAGAGTTTATACCAGCAACTTCTTTTCCATCAAATAGATATTTTGCCCATTTTATCTCTTCATTAACAGTAAACTCAGTCATTTCTTTAGCCATATCATTATACCAACCGCTGTCAAATAACTCTTTAAAGCCTTGATTAGCGTCTTTTCTTAATATGCTTATAACATTCTTACCAGTTGGTACATGAGTATTAAGTTCATCATGTGCTATTAATTTAATAGTTTTTGTAAAACCAGTAATTGCATCGTTGTAGCTATTATTGATTGTAAATGTTACTAAAAATGAAAATGGAAATTTTACACTTTCAAGCAAATATATACCAGTTATAAGCTTTAATACAGCCTTTTTTTTCTCTTCAAGAGTAGCATTGCTATTTTCTATATTACATAAATCATCAACACAGGCAAAAAGCTCAACTTCTTTTTCCATTCTATGCTTTACAAACTCATCATTATAAACTAAATCTAAAGTTTCAGTAGCTAAATGCCCAAAAACTTCAGAAAGTCCATAAGAATAGCTCTCAGCATGTATAACTTCTTCTATTGCTATTCTAGAATAAAGAATAGACCATATAGAACTTGTAACTATTCTATTTAATATTGATGAAAAACCGCTTGTAACGCCGCTGTCCATTAGAGTTTGATATGCTATATTAAGCTTAAAAGCCCTTTGAGCGTCTTCAGGAAGAGAAGAGAATCTTGTTTTGTCAGATTTATAGTCAACTTCCTTTGAAAACCATGTGTTTCCTTCACTAGCTTCTTTTAATTTTCTTGCTATTTCATGGCTTACAGAATCTATTCTTATATAGTGCCCAAAATCTCCAAAAAATATTCTTTCATTTTCAAGATTAGGTTTTTTTTCTATATCTATTACTTTCATTGATCTTATACCCCTCTTTATATTTGTTGTTGTCTTATTATAATTTTACTTAAAAAATTGTCAAATTTATTTTTTTATAAATTTATATGAAATTATGCTAAAAAAATGGAAGTTTATAAAAAAGAAAATTATTTTTTGTTATATTTATAATAATAGGCTATGTTTTTATATAACTTTTAGGCTATTTTTAAACTAAAAATATTAGCTTAAAAAATATAGTTTATATTTTGAAAAAAAATCACAAGTTTGTAAAACGTTTACAACATACTTTTAATAATATTATTAAAAGATTTTAAATTGTGTTTATTATAAATTTATAATTAATTAAAGTTTAGTAATTTAAAATATAAATAATAATGAACTTAAATAAAATAATATTCAAGTCCATTATCATTTTTTATTTAATCTTTTATTTTTGAAGCCATTATATTAGCTACAATAGAGCCTGATATATTATGCCATACGCTAAATATTGCTCCCGGTACAGTTGCAAGTGCCATTGATGCAAAATGAGTTGCTGCTAAAGAAGTTGCAAGCCCTGAGTTTTGCATACCTACTTCTATTGATACAGCTTTACATTTAGCATTGTTAAGTCTAAATAGTTTAGCAAGTATATAACCAAGCAAATATCCCAAACAATTATGAAGCATAACTACTATTATAACTAAATAACCAACTTGCATTAATCTTTGTGAATTTGCTGATACTACAGCAGCTACTATTGCTACAATTGCAAGTACTGATATTAAAGGAAGTATTTCTTTTATGTTGTTTGTAAACTTATAAAAGAATTTATTTATTATAAAACCTAAGAATATAGGAAGTATAACAACCTGCACTATTGATATAAACATGCTTACAGCATTAACATCAACTTTTTGTCCAGCATATAGTAAAGTGAGCAGAGGAGTCGCAAAAGGAGCAAGTATTGTAGATACAGAAGTCATACCCACAGATAAAGCAACATCACCTTTAGCCAAATATGTCATAACATTTGAGGAAGTACCACCCGGACAGGTACCTACAAGTATAACTCCTACAGCAAGTTCTGCAGGAAGCTTAAAAATAATAGAAAGTAAAAATGCAAGTAAAGGCATTATTGTGAATTGTGCTATTGCACCTATGATTATGTCTTTTGGTCTTGTGAACACCACTTTAAAATCTTCAAGTTTTAATGTAAGTCCCATACCAAACATTACTATCATCAAGAGATAATTAACATAACTTGTTTTTATAAAGCTTACTGTTTTTGGAAAGAACAATGATACAGCCGCTACTATCAATACTATTATAGCCATATACTTACCAAAGAAATTACTGATTTGTTTTAATGTCTTCATTTTTTATCCTTTTTTTAAATATTGTTTATTATTGAACTCTTCTAAATCAATGATAGCTTTTAATATCATTTTTTTATCGACTTTGTATGGGCTTATATTTAAATCTTTACCCGTAAGAGCTGTATCTAATGCCATATTAAGTTCTTCATCATCTAAACTTGCTTTATTTATACCTACGTCTTTTAAACATGTTGGAAGAGAAATAGATTTATTAAAATTAAAAATATTTTCTCTTGCCTCATATTGCTTGTCCATTGTAAGAAGCAGTAATACACCATATGATACTAATTCACCATGAAGTAATTTTTCTCCTATTCTTTTTATTTTTCTTAGTCCGCTATACATACCATGTGCTAAAGATATATGATAATCATCTTTTGCTATTACTGATGTTAATCCTGTTGTATATATTATATGAAGTATTACTCTTTTTAAGGTATCTGTTAGTTTTTTATTTCTAAAATCGTTTATAGCTTCTGAATAATGTTTTAATATATCATTAGAACAGTTTTTTATTATTTCAATGCCTAAGAAATTTCTGTAATTTAAACTTTCATTTCTTGTAGAAAATAATGCTTCATATTGTTTAGATAATGCATTTCCTATACCAGCTATAAAATAATTTTCGGGAGAGTTTAATATAATGTCAGTATTAATAAATGTATGCAAAGGAGGTCTTTTTTCATTAAACATTTTTTTAAAACTTCCATCATTATTATAAACAACTGAAACTCCAGTTACAGCAGCACAATTTGAAGCTAATGTAGGGAATGTAAATATAGGCTTATTTATAGTATGTGCTAAAACTTTTGATGTGTCTAATGCCTTTCCTCCTCCTACTGCAAATATCATATCAGCTTCTATTACCGCTTTCTTATCTTTAAGTAAATCAATATTTTCAAAAGTTGATTTTTCTCCATAATGAAACATTCCTGTTATCTCTATGTCTTTTATATTATTTAATATTGATTCTATAGATGCTTGAATAGATTTTTTACCAGATATTATAACAGCTTTTTTCCCATAATTTGAACATATATGATATACATCTTTATAAGCGTCACTTCCTATACTAAAGTTAGGCAGAAATAAATTTTCTAAACTCATTTTTTATCCTTTATTATTATAAAATTATAAATAAATTATTTTTTAAGAGATAAAAAAGAATAAGTAATAAATTAAGTTATCTTTAGTTTATCTCTTAATAACAATTTTACTCTTTTGTTCTTGCAGCCATTATATTAGCAACTATTGAACCTGATATACAATGCCATACACTTCCTATAGCACCGGGTACTGCTGCAAGTGCCATATAAGCAAAATGTGTTGAAGCAAGCGATGAAGCTAATCCTGCATTTTGCATGCCAACTTCTATAGATATGGTTTTGCATTTAGCATTATTAAACTTGCAAACCTTTCCTAGTAAATATCCAAGCATATATCCTAAAGTGTTATGTATTATTATAACTATAACTACTAAATGACCAACCTGCATAAGTCTTTGAGAGTTTGAAGATACTACAGCAGCTACTATTGCCACAACTGCCACTACTGATATTAAAGGTAGCACATCTTTGAAATGTTCAACAAATTTGTGAAAGAATTTATTTATAACGAATCCTAATACTATAGGAGCTATTACAACTTGAAGTATTGATATAAACATGCTCATAGCATTAACATCTATTTTTTCTCCAGCATAGAGTAGGGTAAGAAGCGGAGTTGCTAATGGAGCAAGTATTGTTGATACGGAAGTCATACCTACAGACAAAGGCACATCTCCTTTAGCTAAATAGGTTATAACGTTAGAAGATATTCCCCCCGGGCAAGTACCTACAAGTATTACCCCTATTGCAAGTTCAGGAGGAAGTCTGAAAGCTAAAGAAAGTAAGAATGCAAGTAAAGGCATTATAGTAAATTGTGCTATTGCCCCTATCACTATATCTCTTGGTCTTGTAAATAACACTTTGAAATCTTCAAGTTTTAATGTTATACCCATACAGAACATTGAAGTCATAAGAAGGTAGTTAACATAACTAGTTTTTATGAAGCTTACAGATTTTGGGAAAAATAAAGCTAATGCAGCCACTACTAATACTATAACTGACATATGTTTACCGAAGAAATTACTTATTTGTTTTAATGTTTTCATTTTAATATCCTTTTTTATTAGTTTTTGTTTTATTGTTTTTATATTAGATTTGTTTCAAAACTTATTAATATTGATTAAATAATATTTAATATATTTTAGTATTTAAAAATGCAGTTCTTTTGCTTCTTTTATACCAATAAAAGAAGTGGGGGTGTGTACCCTGCGGGCACGCTTCGCAGGGGGCAAAGCCACCACAAATAATAAAAACATAAAAATTTATTGTTCTTTTTCCCGCAGCAAAAAGAACCAAAAAGTGCAAATTAAGAAAGTAATACTAATTATATTTTATATACTAAATATCTAACTAAAAACAATATAAATATTTAATAATATAGTTTTACAATATCTTTAATCAATTATAAAACAAGTTTATTACTTTATAAAATTAATTTCTAATAATCATATTTCTCTCCTTTTAAAAATTTTATTTAAAATAAATTTAGTCTAAGCTTATATCAGCTATAAACTAAACAATTTTTATCCTGGCTTAAAAGATAGATATTCAAGCAGTCTGTAATTTTTTATAATGACTTTTAGATTTTTTAGTGCTTATTCGATGTTATAGGATTAAATACCCATAACATCATTTTATTAAAAATTATTTTTAATTATTTCAATACAGCACCAGTATTAGCAGACTGAACAAGTTTTCTATATCTTCCAAGCCAGCCTCTAATTTCCTCTAAAGGTTTAATGGCAATCTCTTTTCTTCTCTTTTCCATTTCTTCATCAGAGATTTCTAAATTGATTTTATGATTAGGAATGTCTATACTAATGATGTCATTTTCTTTTATGAATGCTATTTCGCCTCCGCTAGCAGCTTCTGGTGAAACGTGACCTATAGAAGCACCTCTTGAAGCACCAGAGAATCTTCCGTCAGTGATTAATGCAACATCTTTATCAAGCTTCATACCAGCAAGAGCAGAAGTAGGGTTTAACATCTCACGCATACCGGGTCCGCCCTTAGGTCCTTCATATCTTATAACTACAACATCGCCTTTGTTTATTTTACCGGCATATATAGCAGATATTGCCTCTTCTTCGCTGTCAAACACTCTTGCAGGGCCTTTATGTACAAGCATCTCATCAGCAACAGCAGAACGCTTAACAACGCATCCGTCTTTTGCTATATTTCCCCAAAGTATTGCTATACCGCCTGTTTTACTATAAGGGTTTTCTATATTTCTTAAAACATTATTATTTTTATTAACAGCATCTTTTATATTTTCGGCTATTGTTTTACCTGTAGCAGTGAGAAGAGAAGTATTTATAAATCCTCCCTTATCAAGCTCTTTCATAACAGCAGGTATTCCGCCGGCTTTATATAAATCTTCTATATAGTTGTGTCCAGCAGGTGCTAAATGGCAAAGATTAGGAGTGCGGTCGCTTACTTCATTTATGATTTTTAAATCTAATTCTATTCCTGCCTCATTAGCTATAGCAAGCAAGTGAAGTACGCTATTTGTAGAACAGCCTAATGCCATGTCAACAGCAAGTGCATTTTTAAAAGATTCTGGAGTTATTATATCTAATGGTTTTATATCTTTTTTTAATAATTCCATAACCTGCATACCAGCTTTTTTAGCAAGTAATGTTCTAGCAGAATAAACAGCAGGTATTGTGCCGTTTCCAGGAAGTGCTATACCTAATGCCTCAGAAAGACAGTTCATGCTATTAGCAGTATACATACCAGCACAAGAACCGCAGCTAGGGCATGTATGCTGAGCATATTCCTCTAATTCAGCATCATTTATAAGATTAGCCTTTTTTGCTCCAACAGCTTCAAATATATTTGATAAACTAACTTTACTGTCTCCATGCTCTCCCGGAAGCATAGCACCACCGCTTATCACTATTCCCGGTATATTCATTCTCAAAAGTCCCATTATCATGCCCGGAACTATTTTATCGCAGTTAGGTACAAGCACAACGCCGTCTAATCCATGTGCTATAACCATGCTTTCAACAGAATCAGCTATTAACTCTCTTGAAGGAAGCGAATATCTCATTCCCAAGTGCCCCATAGCTATTCCATCACAAACACCTATAGAAGGTATAAGTATAGGTGTACCTCCGCCTATTAATACTCCAGCCTTAACAGCCTGAGAGAGTTTGTCAAGATGTATATGTCCAGGTACAATTTCACTATATGCAGAAATAATTCCAATCAGAGGTCTTTTTAATTCTTCATCAGTATAACCCATAGAGTAGAATAAAGATCTGTTTGGTGCTCTTTCATCACCCTTTAATACTCTGTCGCTTCTTAAAGAACTATTTTCTCTGAAACTCATAATTATTATTTCTCCATTTAATAAAATTGTTTTTAAAAAATATACTTATACATTCTATTAGTAGAATGATAAAAAATCAAGCATTTTTTTATATTTTATGATATAAAAGTCTTGCAAAAAATGTTAGAATACTCTAAAATAATATCTATAATTTCTAACAAAAAGGAGTCTACTATGCCTATAATCAAAGAAGAAACAGTAAAATTATTAAATGACCATCTAAACGAGGAGCATTATTCAGCAAATCTATACTTCAACATGGCTGGATGGTGCGAGAAACAAGGATTAAAAGGATGCAGCAGCTTCCTATATAATCACTCAGCAGAAGAGCATACACATTTAGAGAAGTTTAGAGAGTATATCAATAAAGCTGGCGGTCAGGCTATAATGGGAGAGATGAAAGCTCCTGAATGTAATTTTAATTCTGTAGCAGAGCTATTTGAAAAAATAATTAAGCATGAAGAGTATATTACTAATTGTATTAATAAATTAGTAGGTAAGGCAATGGATGATAAAGATTATGTTACATTAAAGTTTTTGGAGTGGTTTGTTGAGGAGCAGCTTGAAGAAGAGGAATTATTTAATGACATTATTAAAAGAATAAAGATTTTAGGTGATTTGGAGGGAAGAAATCTTCATACTTTTGATAAGTTTGTAGGAAATTTAGATAAAGAAGAGCATAATTCATAAAATATAGTTTTATAAGTTTTAGGGTAGCTATTGTTAAAAAAATAATAGCTGCTCTTTTTTTAAATAAAAAATACATTCATTAAATCTATTATTAATATAAAAATAATTATTAGTTATTGCAAAAAAAAATTATTTATTATATTATAAGGATATGCCAAAAGATATTGCTGTACTTTATAAAAGTAAATATGGTTCTTCTAAAACATATTCTAAATGGATTTCAGATAAATTGCATGCTGATATATTTGAAATTGGGCATGTTTCTTTAAATACTTTAAATGATTATAACAAAATAATATTTGTAAGTGCATTATATGCTGGAAAGTTATCTGCTATAAAAACTATTAGAAAGCTTTATAATAGTTTACATAATAATAAAAAAATATATTGTGTTGTTATAGGTATAGGCGATCCTAATGACAAAGATATTTATAATGCTTCATTAGATAAAAATTTTAAACCTAATGAAAAAGAGAATATAAAGTTTTATTTCTTAAGAGGATGCATAGATTTTGATAAATTAAAAATACATCATGCTTTAATGATGCATATGCTAAAAACTATAATATCAAGCAAATCAGTAAAAACAGAAGATGAACAGATGCTTCTAAAAAATTACGGCAAAAAAATAGATTTTCTTAATAAAAACTCTATAGAAAATATAGTATCCGACATAAAAAAAGAAGAGTAAATTACTTAATAAACTTAAAAATATTCACAAAAACAATACAATAATCCATAATTTTTAATAAAAATATCAAAACATCATAATATTTTACGCTACATTTTATACAAATACCTAAAAAGTTCATAAAATTTACTGAAATGCCACTTAGATATACGCATTTTCATAAAAAAACGCTTGTATTTTTATAATTTTATATTATCATTTGTATATAAGCAAAAATGATTAAAAATGCTTATAAAGATTCTTTTTATAAGGAGATAAAAATGGAAAATAATAAATATGATATAGTAATTATAGGTTCTGGATTAGGAGGATTAACATCTGGAGCTTATTTAGCAAAACAAGGAAAAAAAGTATTGGTTTTAGAAAGCCATAATATAGTAGGCGGTTGTGCCACAGTATTTAAAAGAAAAAATGTTAAGTTTGAAGTTGGGCTTCATGAAATGGATATGGGCAAAAAAAGCAGAGATATGAAGCATGTAATATTCAATAAATTAGGTCTTTATGACAGAATTGATTTAGTAAAGCTTCCTCAAACTTGGAGAATAAAAAGTGAAGACACTGATTTAGTAATACCAGAAGGTTATGAAAATGTTATAAACACTTTAGAAAAAGAGTTCCCAGAAGAAAAGCAAGGCATAAGAAAATATTTTGCTGGACTTTCAAGAATGATGTATATGATAAGAAGAGTGCCTTATGATTTGAAGTTCTTTGATTTCTTCTTTTACCCTATAACAACATTCCCTATGAACTTGTATCATCTATTTACACAAAAGAAATTAGGTGATGTGTTGGACTCTATGATAAAAAGTGATAAATTAAAAAGAATATTAAACATTAATATTACTTATTATCATGATAACCCATATAAGTTTAGTTGGTATTATCATGCTTGTGCTCAGGGAGCTTATTATAATTCTGCTTGTTTTATTAAAGGCGGAAGTCAAAGCTTATCAAATGCTTTAGCTGATATAATAAGAGAAAATGGCGGCGAAGTAAAAGTTTCTTCTGAGGTAAAAAAGATAAATGTAAAAGGCAATATTGCTGAGGGAGTAACTTATTTTGATAAAAGAGCAAAAGAAGAAGTAACAGTATATGGTGATTATATAATAGCAAATGCTGCTCCTAAAGTGGTTTATGATGAATTATTGCCAAAAGGATATGAAGACAAAAGAATAAATAAACTTAAAAACTCTGTATCATTATACACAGTTTACATAATATTTAAGAAAAAGTTCTCAGAGCTCTACCCTAATAATGCCTACTCTACATTTATAACTACAGAGAAAACATTGAACACCACATTTAAAGAAGATGCTAAAGGACAAAGAGATATACCAGTAGAAGATAGAAACTTTGTATTTGTAGATTATTCAGCAATAGATAGCGGGCTTGTAGAAGAGGGAGATGAGCGTTCATTTGCTGTACTAACAGGCCCTTCATTCTTAGATGAGTGGAAAGATTTAAGCGATGAGGAATATAAAGCTAAAAAGAAAGAGTTAGCAGAAAAATTGATAGAGAGAGCAGAGAAACATTATCCGGGATTTAGAGAGAATATTGAATATTATGAAGTAGCTACACCAAAAACAATAAAGAGATATATTAAAACTCCAGACGGTACAGCATATGGTTTTGCTCAAGATGGATATTTGAAAAAAAGCCGCAGTGTGAGAGTATCTCCTACAGTGAAAAATCTTCACTTTGCTAGTGCTTGGGGATTCCCGGGCGGAGGATTTACAGGAGCTTTATTAAGCGGATATTTGGCAGCAAGAAATATATTGTTCCCTATAAAGGCTTATGTGGTTTTAAGATTACTCCTTTGTACAGCATTCGGTACAGCTCTTGGAACAATACATCATTGGCTTCCTGCGATAATTAATCTTTTTAAGTAATATAAATCTCAAAATAAATATCTTGTTGGTATTAAAATAATGCCAGCAAGATAATAAAAAACAAATTAAGGAGAGAAAAAATGAAAAGGAATTTGATTATAAAAGTATTAGCTTTTACTATGTTATTTAATATAATAGCTTTAGCACAGAATGCTGATGATATAGTTGGTTTATGGTATAGTCATGCTGATGCCAAAAACAGAATTGCAGTTATAGAGATATTCAAAGAAAACAATAAATATTATGCTTATTCATTTGCTTATACTAATTCTAATGATGTTGTGTATGATGTTAATAATCCAAAGAAAGAATTAAGAAACTTGCCATTAAAAGGATTAGTATATTTATATAACTTAGAGTTCAAAAGCGGAGAGTGGAAAAATGGTAAAGTCTACAATCCAGAGCAGGGAAAAGTGTATAATGCTAAAATAGATTTATCTGATAATAAGCAAGAGATAAAATTAAGAGCCAGTGTAGATGGCGGCGGGCTTTTTGGTAAGACACTTACTTGGAAAAAAGTGCCTGCTAATGAAGTTTCTAAATATACGCCATTAAATAAAAATGAGTTAAGAAGGTTAGACTAAGTATGATAAGAGAATATATTTTTATAGGTGATAAGGAAGGTTTTATGAAAAAATTATTAATTATTATGCTTAGTTTAATTATGAGTTTGCCGTTAATAGCACAAGACAATGCAACGCCTCAAAGAGATTTGACAGATACTTCTGATGAGGGCTGGTATTTTTCCAATCACTTCTTAGGAAGATGGAATCACTTTGGGGCATTGTATCAAGGTCAAGTGTTTTATAAAAAAGCTTTATTTAGAGAGAGAAACAACTTCTTCTTTGCTGATTCTTATCTGCTTGCCGGCATAGAACAGGAGTTCAGCAGCTTTTCAAGAACATCAGCCTATGTTGAGTTTCAGCCTCTAATAGCATTAAAGTTTTTATTTAAGTTTACATATGAGGCAGGTTTAGCAGACCCCGGAAGACCTACTTTGGTAGATAGCAACACAAAAGAGTTTAATCATGCACTTCCGCCATTTACAGGTCTTAATCCAATGACTAAAAAACCTCAGTATGTAGGCGGAAATACAATATATTTTCAAATGGCTCCTACACTTACAATGGGAGGACCAGCAGGACCGGGTTTATTAGCTTTAATATACACTCCATATATAAGCTATATAAGAGCATTTGGAGTTGATAAAGCTAATTTTGTATACTTGCCTAGAGAGGCTATAGTTGTAAAGGCAGAAGATTGGTACTTTAATCATGATATAAAATTAGGTTACAGCATGAGAGAGTGGGGTATGGCTTTTGCTATCAATAGCACAATAGAGCATATGATTTCAAGTAAAGATTTATTTAGAGTAGGGTTATTTGCAGCCTACAGCTATAAGAAACCTATAGAAAAAGTTCCTAGTCTTACTCCTTTTGCTAATGTGAAGTTGGGTACTTGGCTTGTAGAGAAACATATACAATATAAGTTTGCTATTCAAATGGATATAGGGCTTGAATGGAAGTTCTTATAATAATAATTTAGACAACACGAAGAATATATAAAAATACATTATTGGGCTTGTAAAAAATATATTTTTACAGGCCTATCTTAATTTTATTATAATATCTACTCTTCTATTTTTTTGTCTTCCATCTGGATTATCATTTGAAGCTATAGGCTCTTTATCCCCAAAACCTCTATAAGACAATTTATCATGGTCGAGTTTTGGCAAAATATAATCTGCTACAGTTTTTGCTCTTCTTTCTGATAGGGTTTGATTATAATTTGCTTCTCCTGTGTTATCAGTGTGTCCTTCAACTATAATTTCTCTGTCTGGATAAGTTTCTTTAATGGCATTTATAATATTATCAACAGTGTCTTTGGCATCTTCTCTAAGTGTATAAGAATCCGTATCAAATAAAATCTCCCCAAGCCTAATTACCAACCCCTCGGGAACAGTATCAACTACAACATCATCATTAAGATTATCTTCTAACTTTTTTCTGTTTAATTCATTTTCTTCTTCTGTAAGAGTATTATAAATTTTATAAGTGCTTATAATATTCATCTTGTATTGCAAACTAAGAAAAGATAAGTTTTTGCCATATCCAAATAATATCTGATATCTCTCAGTTTGTGATACAGGTATATTTTTATTCATATCCCACAAAAAAGTTCCATAATTAAAACCATATATTCTCTCAGGATAACCATTTCTAGAAAGTCCTGCCTGAAGTAAATCTTTATCAGTCATGATATGATATTGTATAACAGCAAGAGGGTCATTATTTTCATTTGTTTCAATGTTGGCAAATAAATAATCGGAAGATAATGCCATAGCAAGATTAGGGGCATTATTAACTTTTACTATCTCCATAGCTTCACTATTCCAAGAATGAGTGAGAGGTATTTCTTTGTCTGGGAATGTAGGAATATGTCTTACATTCGGCATAAAATAATTATAAGGCACTTCAAATGTACCATTAGTGTGTATTATAAAATCACTTGAATATTCTTCTTCCAAATGAAAAACACTATCTTTGTCATATAGCCTAAAGATTTTAAATACTCCACTTACTCTATATCCGCCCTTAGGAGCTATTGCTATAACTGTTAAATCTACAATGTTTCTTTCTTTATAAGTTTTTTTTAATAAACCGTTTTCATAATATTCTACATCAGCAGTTTTTACAGATTCAATTCTCTCTCCAACTTTGAGATTCCAAAAGAATTTATGCGATATCGTTTGAGTATAAGAAATATTAAAAATAAATATCGTTAAAATTAATATAAATTTTATTTTACTCATATTAACCTTTATTTCTCATTTTCTTTTTCTCTTCTTTCATTTTTTGTTTTTGAGCTCTCTGTTCTAGTTTTAACTTTAATTTATCCAAAGCCTTAGCTTCTTTCTGTAAATCTTCTTCAGTTTTTTCTGTCTTAAATGAAATAACAGATTTATATAATTGTAAGAATATATATTGTAATTCTTTTATTCTCTTATCCATAGTCTCCATACTAGCACTGCTAGCATTAGACAACTCACTTACATTTTCTATAGAGTTAACAAGTCTTTTAATATCACTTTCAGTAGTATTTACAACATTAACCACATCTTCAGCCAACTTATCAACGCTTGTTATATTCTGCCCAACAGTAGAACTCATCTGCATCTGTTTTATAGATAATTCCTGAATATATTCAGTAATACTATTTAAGTTTGAAATATTAGCTAATATATCCCTTCTTCCAACATCAAGTTCATCATTAGCATTAGATATGTTAGCAATTAAATCAGCAATGGTGTTAGAACCTTCAAGTATCTTCTCCATAGATTCAGAACTCTTAAATGCTAAAGCTACAGTATGGTCAATAGCCTGTGTAGTCTCTTCAATAATATCATCAATTATCTTAGAGTTTTCATCTGTATCTTCTGCCAATTTTCTAATCTTATCAGCAACAACTGTAAAACCTCTACCATGTTCACCCGCATGAGCAGCCTCAATAGCAGCATTCATTGCAAGTAGGTTAGTTTGTTCTGCTATGTTATGTATAACTTGAGTGATGTTTGTAATCTGTTTTGAATATTCTTTAATACTTTGAATAGATTCTGTAACAGATTCTCCTATATTACTTCCATCTTGTGCTTCTGTATATAATACTTTTGCATAAGTATTTGCTTTATTTGCTCCTTGGCTCACTGTAACAATATTTGCTATCATCTGCTGAACTGATGTACTTGTTCTTGATATTGCTTCAGATTGTGATTTTATTTTATCTGTAATGTCATTAATATTATCTAATAATAATTGTATAGTTTCATTAACAGAGCTAAATTTAGTTCTTTGCATAAAACTCACTCTTGCAGCATTAGAAGAGGACGCTGATATTTTTGAAGAGTTTTCAAATTCTTTTTCAAACTCTTTATATATTGTGTTAAAATCACTAATACTCATACTAATAGAAGCTCTCATATTTTGTATGTTTCCAGTCATAGTATAAGCATTGTTTTTAATTGTTACGATAATGTTTTGCATTTTATCTAAAAACTTATTAAATGAATGAACTAATTCACCAGTTTCATTATTATTAACTATAGGAAGTCTGATTGTTAAATCACCAGAGCCTTCACTGAGTGATTCAGAAACGTTTTTAGCAGCAACTAAAGTTCTTCTTAAATTGTATATTAATAATATTATAGAAATTAAAAATATTAATAATCCTAGATATATAAATAAATTAGCAATAGATAATACCTCTCTAAAAGCAGGATCTGTTTGATATGCAGGCTGATAACTCCAACTATTTATTACATATATATCATTGAATAATAAATATTTTACAAATAATAAATTTAATGCTTCATTATAGAATATTTTAGCATCTACAACACTATTTATTTTACTATTGTTTTGTTCGTCTCTAATTTGAAGTGAGTTTCCAACATTTCCTAGTATGTTTTGCATATTTTGAAGTTCATTGAGATTATTAAAAGCATTAATATTATAATCTCTATCTGTAATAAATATATTTAAATTATCTTTATATAAATTATTATTTAATAAATCTTCATATATTGAAGTTTTTACTTCTAATAAAATAAAACCTATATTATTGTTATTATAAATAATGGGATTATAAACATAAAAACTATCATTATATCTTATAATGTCTACATAATAATTAGTTTCACTAGTTAGCAGATTCAATTTAGTTCTATCTATGTTTGGAGTATAATTTGTATATACTCTAGTAACGCTATTATCTTTATAGCCAAAATCTACATATAAATTTCTTGCTGCAGTATCATCTATATTCATTCCCATATTATCTAGGTTTGAGAAATATATAGCAAAAGATATTATATCAGGATCATTTATATATTGTTTTTTTATATAATTATTAATAATATTAATATTATCATTAAAATTATTATTATTTCTAGGATAATTATTTATATAGTATGATAGGGCGGTAGTAACATTAATATATTTATCTATTCTTCTTGCAAACTCATTTACAAAATCATTAGCATATTCTCTTTTTTTAGATGCATTAGAAGCCCCATAGTGATAAGATTCAGCCCTATAATGCATACCATTAACTAAAGTGATTATAAATATAACTACCGATATCAATATAGGCACTAAACTATAACCCATAGGTAAATAATATTCTTTAGAGCCAGTTTTTCTATATAAGGGTCCCACCAAAAAGTTAAAAGAAAGAGAAGCAAGCCCCATAGAAAAAGTTATAAGAAATATTACCATTATGAGTCTTATATTAATTATTTCAAAAATGCTAATACTTCCTTCTATTAGGTAAATCGTATATGAAACTATAGCTACTAATACAACAGCAACACCTGTCTTTATAACATACAGCCTTCCAAGCATAACAGATTTTTTTCTCTCTGCTTTTATACAATCTAAAAATAAACTTATAGAAATTCCTAATGCTATTAATACAATAAATAAATATACATATCCTCTTAAAGAACTTCCCAACTGATATATAGTTCTTAATAGTATTGAATATAATTCAACAGATACAACAGCAACTATTAAGAAATGTATTGGTATGTAGAACTTCAATTTATTTTTTCTAGAAATTTCTTTTTTATTTAATTGCATACAAACAACCTAAAGTATTATTATTGTTATAATTATCGGTAAGGGTGTATTAATATTTAAGCATTTATAGTTTTAGCTTTAGCAATAGCTTCTTCTATAGAACCTACCAATCTAAATGCCTGATCTGGTAAATCATCATAATCACCATTACAAATTCCTTTAAAACTTCTAATAGTGTCTTCTAGTTTAACATATCTTCCTTGAAGTCCTGTAAATTGTTCTGCTACAAAGAAAGGCTGACTTAAGAATTGTTCTATTTTTCTAGCACGTGATACTATTAATTTATCATCTTCAGAAAGCTCGTCAGCACCCAATATTGCAATAATATCTTGTAAGTCTCTATATCTTTGTAATATATGCTGAACTTTTCTAGCTACCTCATAATGTTCTTTACCTAATACTATAGGGTCTAATATTCTGCTTGTTGAAGCTAGAGGGTCTACTGCAGGATAAATACCTTTTTCACTTACTTCCCTAGAGAGTACAGTTGTAGCGTCTAAGTGAGTAAATGCTGTAGCAGGTGCAGGGTCTGTTAAGTCGTCTGCAGGTACATATACTGCCTGTATTGAAGTAATAGAACCATGTTTAGTAGAAGTTATTCTCTCCTGTAAAGCACCCATTTCTGTAGCTAGGGTAGGCTGATAACCTACTGCTGAAGGCATACGTCCAAGTAACGCTGATACCTCACTTCCAGCCTGAGTAAATCTAAATATATTATCTATAAATAAAAGCACATCCAAATTAGCAGAATCTCTAAAATATTCAGCCATAGTAAGAGCAGTTAATGCTACTCTAAGTCTCGCACCGGGAGGCTCATTCATCTGACCATAAACAAGACAAGTTTTATTAATAACTCCAGACTCTTTCATTTCTGACCATAAGTCATTTCCTTCTCTTGTTCTTTCACCTACACCAGCAAATACAGAATATCCTCCATGTTCGCTTGCAATATTATGTATTAATTCCATTATGAGAACAGTTTTACCAACTCCAGCACCTCCGAAAAGTCCTGTTTTACCGCCTTTAATATATGGAGCAAGTAAGTCTATTACCTTAATACCAGTTTCAAATATTTCAAGTTTTGGTTCCAATGAATCAAATTTAGGAGGATTAGCATGTATTGAACGATATTCTTTAGCATTGATAGGTTCACCTTTATCAACTGTTTGTCCTAATACATTAAATATTCTTCCTATAGTTTCATTACCAACAGGAACCATTATATGATTGCCTGTGTCTATTATATCATCTCCTCTAGATATACCATCAGTGGATTCTAAAGCTATAGCCCTTACTCTTCCGCTTCCCAAATGTTGCTGAACTTCGCAGACTATATGTCTTTTTATTCCTTCTACTTCTTTATCTATATAAAGAGCATTTAATATAGCAGGAAGATGTCCTTCTTCAAATTCGGCATCCAATGTTGAGCCTACTACTTGAATTACCTTTCCTTTTTTACCTTCTATCATAAATTTTTCCTTCAAACAAAAATATTAAAAAATATTGATATATATTTTATATCTATTGAAAACTTATTCAAGTACTTTTATCATTTCTTTATGAATTTTTTTATTACTTGCTACATATTGTTTTTTTGAAAATATGTCATATTCTTTCATGTTAATGTTTGTTACCATACCGCCAGCTTGCTTCAAAATCACAGTACCCGCACATATATCCCAAGGTGATAATCCATATTCAAAAAATCCGTCAGCAATACCTTCTGCTACCATACATATATCTAATGCCGCAGAACCATCTCTTCTAACTGCCAAACTTCTTTTAACCATATTAGCAAAATCTATCATTCTATTGTTTAGAAAATCATCATCAGTGCTAGTGTTATAATAAAAACCTGTAATTATTAAAGAGTCTATTAATTTATTATTATTGCTTACACTAATTACTTTTTTGTTTTTATATGCTTTTGATTTTATATGTGCTTTATATACTGTGTCTGTTATAGGATTATAAACAACACCAAGTATAGGTATATTTTTATATGCTAAACCGATAGATACACAGTAAAATGGATAACCATGTATAAAGTTAGTAGTTCCGTCTATAGGGTCTACTATCCAGTTAAAATCTTTATCATTATCAGTTTGTCCAGATTCCTCTCCATAAAAACCAAATTTTGGATATTTTTTAGCTAAATATTCTCTTATCATTTTTTCATTTTTTACATCAATCTCTGTAAATAAATCTGTTTTACCCTTATGAGATATTTTCTTTGGAGAAGAAAAAAACTTAAGAGAATATTTTCCTGCTTTAATTGCAATATATTCAGCATCTTTTATACATCTATTTAAGCTAGATTTTGATATTTTGTTTATCTTTGCCTCTATTTCTTTTTTCTCTCTTAGCTCTTGTTTTTGTTCATCACTTAATTTTTTAAATATAGGCATAATTAGATACTCCTTAAAAAAATTATATTATCTATTAGTCCTAGTCTCTCTAAATAATAATGCAGAAGGATTATCTCTTAATTTCTCACTAAATACTTTCATATTATCAATAATAGCAGCTACATTTGTTTGCATATTTGTATCTTTCATAATGATTCCAGCTGTACCTTTACCATTTTCTACATCATTAATTATGCTAGATAAATCTTTTGTAATAGAATTAATATGTGCTAAACTTTCATTAAAATTTGAAATTACATCTGTAATAGTTTTCTCATTGGTACCTATGATTTGAGTTATACTTATAATAGTTTTTGATAAATTAGTAAATATTTCGGAAAATTGCTCAAAGTTTAAATCTTTACCAATATCTCCTATAGAACCTAATGTGCTTTCCAAGCTAAAAGGCTCTACACCTTGCACAACAGATTCTGGCTCTATAGATTTAAGTCCTGATGTTGTAATTGTTGGAGGTGTAGCCATAATATATTTTTCACCAAGCCCCAAACCTACTGTTTGTATAGTAAATCTTGTGCCTTCTGGTAATATAACTTTTCTGTCTGTAATAAATAAAGTTACTCTTATAGTTCCATCTGGATTAATACTAATATCTTCTATGAAACCAATATTAATACCTCCTCCTCTATATGATACTTTACCATTTACAAGCAAGTCTCCAATAAATACATAGTCTACATATATTCTATATCCATTACCTTTTAATTTAAACTTACCAAATACAGTTATAGCTCCAATTAATAGAACTAAAGTAACTATAAAAAATATTCCTAATTTTACCTTGTTTTTCATAAAACTTCCTTATAAATTAATCTTTTGGTCTAATACTTTCTATATCTTCACCCTTCTTTGCTATACTGCTCATGAAAAAGAATTTTAAATGAGGGTTTTCTATTTCTTTTAAATGGTCAGGGTCTCCGCCTTCTATAATCTGCCCCTTATGCAGCATAACAACTCTATCAGCCATTCTAAATACACTAGTCATATCATGCGTAATAACTATGCTTGTAACATTAAGTATATTTTGCATTTTTACTATTAAATCATCTATTACCCTAGACATAACGGGGTCTAATCCAGTAGTAGGCTCATCATACAACAATATTTCAGGGTCCATTGCAATAGCACGAGCAAGCCCAACACGTTTTTTCATTCCTCCAGATAATTCTGAAGGCATTTTCTTTTCTATATTTGGCATACCTACCATATCTAATACTTCAGCTACTTTTACCTTTATTTTACTTTCTGATATACCTTTTTTTATTCTTCTAAGCCCAAAACTTACATTCTCATAAACATTTAAAGAGTCAAATAAAGCAGCTCCCTGAAAAACCATAGCAAACTTTTTTCTCACCTCTGTAAGCTCATTATCTGATATTTGATTTATATCATTTCCATCTATTATAATGCTTCCAGAATCTGGCTGTAACAATCCTATTAAGTGTTTTATAAGAACACTTTTACCGCAGCCGGAATTGCCTATAACTGCTAATGTTTCTCCTTTGTTAACTATAAGATTGACACCATTTAATACCTTTTGACTGCCAAAACTCTTATGTACATCTTTTAATTCTATTATATTCATAAAACTACAATTTTCCTTAAACCGTCACTCTTAATAATTTTATACCTTTTTCACTATTAATGCTATACTTTCCAAGATATGCAGGTAAAAGAACAGTTTTTCCAGCTTCTAATTCAACACTATTTTCATCGCTTGCTATTGTTCCATTTCCTTCTATTACCAATATTATTTCAAATGTTTTATTATTTGTTTTAGAAGTATATTTATTTTTAATAATATATTCTTCTACTATAAAATATTCATTTGAAAATATATTATTTATTTCTATATTATCTTTTTTTAATAAATTTTCTTTCTTTGACTTTAATTGAAAAGCATCTATATCTTTAATAACATTAAAAGAATCTTCTATATGAAGTTCTCTTGAGTTTCCATTTTTATCTACTCTATTCCAATCATAAAGCCTATATGTAATATCGCTTGGCGTTTGTATTTCTGCTATTAAGATATCTCCTATTATAGCATGTATGCATCCATTAGGTATATAAAAAGCATCTCCTTTTTTTACATCAAAATAATTAAACATATTTTCTATGTTTTCATTATTTTCTATAGCTTCTTTTAATTTATTTTTATCAATACCTTTTTTTAACCCTATTAGAAGTTTAGCATTTTTATCCGCTTCCATAATATACCACATTTCATTTTTGCCATGCTTATTATGTTTTTTATTAGCATATTCTTCATCTGGGTGAACTTGTATTGACAATTTATCTCTTACATCTATTAATTTTATTAATAGTGGAAAGTCTTTATTATTTTTGCAATTAGTTCCTAAAAGTTTTTCTCCAAGCTGTTCTATGACAAATGATATATTTTTGTCTTTAAACTCACCGTTAGAAACAACATTTTTATCATTTTTTAAATCACATATTTCCCAACTTTCACCAATATTCTTATCTTTATCAAAAGGTTTAGAATAAGATTTAACTAATGTATTTCCGCCCCAAATAGACTCTTTTCCTATTTCTTTAAATTCAAATATATACATAATTACATTATATAAAATAAAAAAAATAATTCAATACAATAAAATTTAATTATTTCAATACCGCACGTTAAATTAAATGATAAATTAGGAATAATTTTTTATAAACATTTTCATTTATAAGCAGTGATTATCTAACCGTGCGTTGAATAGATTATTAATTTAAATAAAGCTTGGGTGGGCTTGCTAATTCTTATTAAACAATAAAAATAAATAAAATTAGAATTTCAAAATTAAACAATGAAAAATAAAGGGTGGGGTATGTAATGTAAGCTAAATAGAAATTAGTAAAAATCTTATATACTAATATAATAGAAGTGTATATAAAAAATAATATGTTTATTTTAATATTGACAAATATATTTTTATTAATATTATTAAGAACAAATATTAATTTTAATAGGAAATTAAGATTATGCTAAATATACTATGCTATGGAGATAGTAATACATTTGGTTTAATACCAGTAGTTAATAAAAGATATTCTATAAATGAAAGATGGACAGGAATATTACAATATATTTTGGGGAATGATTATAGGATTATTGAGGAAGGTTTGAATGGCAGAACAACTGTATTTGATGATCCATTTGAGTCTGGTAGAAATGGAATAGCATATATAGAAATAGCATTAGCAACACATAAACCATTAGATTTAATTATACTAGCTTTAGGTACAAACGATGTTAAAGTGCATTTTTCTGCTACTTCTAACTTAATTACTAAGGGAATTAAAAGAATTATATTTAAAATTAGAAATAGTGAAGATTCAATGGGGTATAAAAAACCTGAAATTTTATTGCTTGCCCCTCCTCCTATAGGAGATAAAGTTGATATTGTTAATGACTTATCAGGGTTTAATCAAAATTCTGTAAAAATATCTAAAGAATTGCCTGAAAAATATAAATTGCTTGCAGAACAAGAAAAAGTTTATTTTTTTGATTTAGGAAGTATAGTGCAGTCTAGTGAAAAAGATCAAATACATCTTGATAAAGAATCGCATAAAATAATAGCTGAAAATTTAGCTAGAGAAATAAAAAATATTTTTAATAAATAATAATACTTATAATTTTTAAAAAAGTTATAAATTATAATAAAAAAGAAGAGTACAAATATAACTTTATACTCTTCTTTATTTTATTTGTGTAAAAAATATTTTATTTTACAACTATGTTTACAAGCTTGCCTTTAACATAAACTACTTTAACAATGTTTTTGCCTTCTGTAAACTGTTTTACTTTCTCGCTTGATAATGCCTGATTTTTTGCATCATCTTCGCTTATATTAACATCAGCTTCTACTCTGTCTCTTATTTTACCATTAACTTGGAATACTAATTCAAATGTGTCGTCTTTGCAATATTCTTCATTATGTTCAACCCATCTCTCTTCAATTATCATTTTACCGAAGTTTAATATCTGATAAAGCTCTTCTGTGATATGCGGAGCTATAGGGTTAAGAAGAATTAAGTATCCTCTAATCACTTCTCTAAACATAGCATAATCATCATTGTTAGCTAATTTTATAGTAGACATGTCGTTTAAAAGCTCCATTAGTGAAGCAATGGCAGTATTAAAGTGGAATCTGTCTTTAATGTCTATTGTAACTTTCTTAATAGTTTTATTGTATTTTCTAAATAACTTTTGTCCGTCTTTTGAAAGATTATTATAGTCAAATGATTTAGCATTTTTGAAAGCTTCTTCATCTTTGTATTTTAAGAATAAGTTCCAAATTCTGTTTAAGAATCTTGCAGAGCCCTTAACACCTTCATCAGACCATTCTTTGTCTTTTTCTGGAGGTGCAACAAACATAACAAATATTCTAACAGCATCAGCACCGAAAAGCTCTATAATCTCAGCAGGATCAATTCCATTAGCTTTTGATTTTGACATCTTTTCCATTTTTACTATAATGTCTTCTTTTTTAATGCCGTCTTTTTCATATTCTTTATTGTTCATCTGCTCTTGAGTATAGAATTTCTTCAATGATTTAGCCTCATAACTATTTGCTAAAACCATACCCTGAGTAAGAAGTCTATTGAAAGGCTCATCTCCTTTTATAAGTCCTATATCTCTCATAAACTTGTACCAGAATCTTGAATATAAAAGGTGCATACAAGCATGTTCAATACCGCCTATATATTGGTCAACACCAAGCCAAGCATTAGCAGCAGCAGGGTCAAAAGGCATTTTGTCATTATGAGCATCTGTATATCTAGCATAATACCAAGAACTGCATGTAAATGTGTCCATAGTGTCAGTTTCTCTTTTAGCAGGGGCACCGCATTTTGGACATGTTGTATTAACAAATGAAGCAGATTTTTTAAGAGGATTCTCTCCAACTGTAAACTCTATATCCATAGGAAGTGTTATAGGAAGCTCACTTTCAGGTACAGGTACAACCCCGCATTTCTCACAATGTATAAAAGGAAGAGGATTTCCCCAATATCTCTGCCTTGATATAAGCCAATCTCTAAGTTTATACTGTACTTGCTCTCTTCCAAAACCTTTTTCTGCTGCATATTCTATTGCTCTTTTTATAGCATCTCTTGAAGAAAGCCCGTTTAATATATCAGAATTAACAACTATTCCGTCTTCTACATAGGCTTCTGTCATACTTTCTGCTTTTATAGAATTGTCAGCATTTTGTATAACAACTTTTATAGGAATATTATATTTTTTAGCAAATTCAAAGTCCCTCTGGTCATGAGCAGGAACAGCCATTACTGCACCGCTACCATATTCAGCTAAAACGAAATTAGCAGCATATAAAGGGGCTTTCTCTCCATTAAATGGATTAACTACATATCTTCCTGTAAATACACCTTCTTTTTCGTAGTCTGTTTTTTGGTCAATCTTAGCAGACTTTTTAATGAACTCTTCTACAGCACTTCTTTGTTCGGCAGTACACATATCCAAAAGCCCGTCATAATTCCAAGCTATAGCCATATAAGTAACACCGTAAATAGTGTCAGGACGAGTTGTAAATATAGGGAAGTCTTTACCGTCATCTAAATTAAAATTAATATATGCACCAACGCTTCTTCCTATCCAATTTTTTTGCATAGCTATAACATTATCGGGCCAATAGCCTTCTAATAGTTTCAAATCTGCATCTAACTGCTCTGCATAATCAGTAACTTTTATATACCATTGTTCAAGCTTCTTTTTGGTAACCTCTCCATCACATCTCCAGCAAGTACCTTCTGCAGTAACCTGTTCATTTGCCAACACTGTATTACAATGCTCGCACCAGTTAACATCTCCGCCTTTTCTATATAAAAGCCCTTTCTCATACATTTTTAATATAAACCACTGTCCCCATTTATAATAATCAGGCAAACAAGTGGTAACTTCTCTATCCCAGTCGTATGAGTATCCAAGCAAATTTAACTGCTCTTTCATATTGGCAATATTTTTTAAAGTCCATTCAGCAGGGTGGGTTTTATTGTCTATAGCAGCATTTTCAGCAGGCATACCAAAAGCGTCCCATCCCATTGGGTGTAAAATATCATAACCCAACAGTTTATAGTATCTAGCTATAGAGTCAGCTATAGTATAGTTTGAAACGTGTCCCATATGCATTTTTCCAGATGGATAAGGAAACATCTCTAATACATAATATTTTTTGTCTGTAGGTTTAGAAACTGTTTTAAAAGATTGATTATCTTTCCAGTACTTCTGCCACTTCTTTTCAATGGTAGTAAAATTATATTCCATGATTAACACTCCGTAGTTTGATACTATATTTATTAATAAAAAATTATTATTTTTTCAATTATTATGTATATTTTGTAAAATCTTGCCTATTTTATTACTATATAAAGAATTAAAATAAGCAATATTAAAGCAAAATATATTTACTAAATATTTTTACAAAAAAATTATATTGCAAAATGTTATATTTTTCAAGCATTTTTTGTGTATTTGAATATATTTAGCAGTATTGTAAAGACGAATATGTTGTTTATTACATAAAAGTTGTACATATTATGTGTTATATGTATTATATAGCATGTATAAAGTGTTAATAATTGTAAATTTTTTGTAAATTATTTGTAAAATAATGTTGACAAAACTCTATCTATGACTATAATTATAATTGTAAAGATAATTTACAAATAACAATATGGAGGTTAAATATGAATGCTAAATTACAATTCTCTATAAAAATAACCCCTAGCAAACTTCCTGAAAATGCTAGAAAATTAATAGAATTTTACTTCCGTAATGCAAAAATAATATATATAGATAAAATTAATGATGAATATGAAGTAAAATTATCTAATGGAACTTATATTGATTTTGATAGAAATGGTAATTGGAATTATATTAGCAGCGATGAATATATATCAGATAATATATTGCCAAAACCTATATCAAATAGTCTAAGAAATATTATAAAAAGATATGGAGATGTTCATATATACGAAATAAATAAAACAACAAATTTCTATAGAATAAAGTTAAGCAATTATTTAGATTTGCGTATAAATTACAAAGGAGATTTTGTTAGTTTAAAATAGTTTATTAATATTGAGTATTAGTCTACGTTGCTATATAATAGTAGATATTAATAAAAAGGTTATTATATGAAAAAGAAAATACTGCTTATATTAATAATTGCAATTTCCTCACTTTATTCCAAGAGCAATAATGAGAAAATAAATAGTTTATCAATTACAAATGAAATAATAAAGCCAAGCGACGAATTATTAGCTTTATTAGAGAAGAATAAAAATAAAACAGGGGTTGCTGAAATAATTGAATTAATAAATGAGGGCGGTGTAAATGCGGCTTTAAAAGGTACAATCATTATAGAAAATATAGTATACTACCCCAATTCAACATCTTTAATGATAGCATCATCATTTGGTCATTATGATATAGCAAAAGCCTTGATTGATAATGGGGCTTTGGTTAATTTAAGAGCAATCGATGGATTTAATGCTTTAATGGAAGCTGTAAGAGCTGATAATATAGAGATAGCACAATTACTAATAAACAATAATTCTGATATAAATATAAAAAATGAATACGGCAAAACTATGATTATAATTGCATGCGAAAACGGCAATGAAGAAATGTTTAATTTATTAGTAGAAAACAATGCTGATATAAATGCAAAATCATATTGGGGGGAGAGTGCACTTATTTATGCTTCTAAAAAAGGCAATATCAACATAATGAAATATTTAATAGATAATGGTATAGATGTTAATGGAAAAGAGGATTATAATGGGAGTACTCCATTATTTTGGGCTGTTTCTGGAGAGAATCCTTATGAAGCTTCAAAACTTTTAATTGAAAATGGTGCAGATGTTAATGCTGTAAATGATAGCGAAGTTGCACCTGCTAGTATACTTGCATTATCTGTTCCTGAAGTAGTTAAACTTTTAAAAGATAATGGTGCCGATTTAGATACAAAATTTTTAGATAATTATCCTCCTATAGCAATTGCTGCAGGTGAGGGTAATTTAGAAATAGTTAAGGCATTGGTTGAGAATGGGGCTGATGTGAACTATTATCCTAATGATATAAACTATACTGCGATATTTCATGCTATAGACCAACATAATTATGAAGTTGCTGAATATTTATTTAAAAACGGTGTAGATTTAAATATAGTATTAAAACCTTCTGATATTTATAAAGATATACTAAAAGAAAGCTATAATGTTTTAGAATATGCTGAGGCTATTCAAGATAAAAAAATGATTGACATAGTAAAAAAATATTATAATAAAAAATAAATAGTTTCAAAAATAATATATATTTAGTTATTATTAAACCTAATTAAAATGTTATTTGAAACATTAAAATTATTATTCTCAATTCCATAGAATTATTATAATCAATTTTTATTCTTCATTAATGAAATTTTTATTGACACAATATACCGCTACAATGTATAATCACAAATATGATTAAAAGAGGTTTATGATGAAAGTATTATGGATTATTATAATTAGTTCCTACATTGCTATATAAATATATTAATAAAAAGGTTATTATATGAAAAAGAAAATACTGCTTATATTAATGATTGCAATTTCATCACTTTATTCCAAGAGCAATAATGATAAAATAAATAGTTTAACCACTACTACAAATGAAATAATAAAGCCAAGCAATGAATTATTAAGTTTATTAGAAAAGAATAAAAATAAAACAGGGGTTGCTGAAATAATTGAATTAATAAATGAAGGTGGTATAAATGCTGCTTCAAAAGACGAAATTATTATAGGTGATGTTACTCACTATGCTAATACTACTCCTCTAATGATAGCTTCATCATATAATCATTATGATATAGCAAAAGCTTTGATTGATAATGGGGCTTTAGTTAATTTAAAAGCAAATGACGGATTTAATGCTTTGATGGAAGCTGTGAGGACTGGCAATATAGAGATAGCAAAATTACTAATAGAACATGACTCTGATATAAATATAAAAAACAAAGACGGTAAAACTATGATTATAATTGCATGCGAAAAAGGCAATGAAGAGATATTTAATTTATTAGTAGAAAACAATGCTGATATAAATGCAAAATCATCTTGGGGAGCAAGTGCACTTATTTATGCTTCTGAAAAGGGAAATATTAATATAATGAAATATTTGATAGACAATGGAATAGATGTTAATTTGAAAGCTTATGAGAATGGAGATACTCCGTTATTATGGGCAATTTCGGGAGAAAATCCTTATGAGGCTTCAAAACTTTTAATAGAAAATGGGGCTGATGTTAATGCTGTAAATAATAGCGGGGTTGCACCTGCTACTATACTTGCAGCATCTACTCCTAAAGTGGTAAAACTCTTAAAAGATAATGGTGCTGATTTAGATACAAAATTTTTAGATTATTATCCTCCTATAGCGATTGCTGCAGGTGCGGGTAATTTAGAAATAGTTAAGGCATTGGTTGAAAATGGGGCTGATGTGAACTATTATCCTAATGATATAAACTATACTGCGATATTTCATGCTATAGACCAACATAATTATGAAGTTGCTGAATATTTATTTAAAAACGGAGTGGATTTAAATATAAAAATGAAACCTGATAATGACTATGGCAGAAGTATAAAAGAAAGCTACAATGTTTTAGAATATGCCGAGGCTATTAAGGATAAAAAAATGATTGATTTAGTAAAAAAATATTATAAGAAAAAATAGATATTTTTAAAAATAATATATATTCAGTTGTTATTAAACCTAGTTTAAAAATGTTATTTGAAATATTAAAATTATTATAATCAATTTTATTCTTCATTAATGAAATTTTTATTGACACAATATACTGCTACAATGTATAATCAAAAATATGATTAAAAGAGGTTTATGATGAAAGTATTAGGTATTATAATATTTATTATTAGTTCGTACATTGCTTATGGTCAGGTAAGTGAAGATTTTAAAAATTTAGCGGCAACAAATAAAGAATCAGCATTATACAAATCAGTAATATCAGAAAATATCGATGAGTTTAAATACATAATTGAAAATATTGAAAAAGAATATATAACTTACTCTATAACTAATAGTGAGACATGGTATAACTATATACCTAATTTAAGCACTAATAATTTCTCTAATTTCGTACAAGTTTTATTAGATAATGGAATGGATATTAATAAGAAAAATGAAGAGGGAAAAAGCCTTATACTTGATATAAGTAAGTCATATGATTCACATCATAAACCTAAATTTGGTAAAAGTGAAATTATAGGAGTTCCAGATAGCAAATATAAAATTGAAACACTTATAAATCTTGGAGCAAATATTAATATACAAGATAATGACGGAAATGGTATACTTCACTACATACTTTCTAGAGATAATATAGGAACAGAAGAATATGATATTATTGAAATGCTTATAAAAAACGAAGTAAATATTAATTTACAAAATAATGATGGAGATACTGCACTTCATAAGATTTCATATAAAAAAAATAATAATCATAGAAATATTAATATGGAAAAAAAAGTTGCCTCTCTTTTGATAGAAAATAATGCAGATAAAAATATAAAAAACAATAATGGCAAAAAAGCGTATCCCGTAGTATTTATATATAATATAAAATTAATTTTTAATAAAATATTTAATATTTTATCAACTATTTTTACGATTGTACTTCTAATTGTAATTGCTATACCATCTTTAATATTACATACAATAATAGGATTTATTGAGAACATATCTGATTTTTTTAGATAATTGATTTTTATATGGCTTAAAATATAAAAATAGTAAAACTATAATAAAGAATTAAGTTAATAAGTGCTTTTGCAACTTTTGCCACGGGAAAAGTTGCAAAAACATATATTATGTAAAAAAATTATTTGTTTAAATTAAAATATTTGCAAGGCTTTGCCCCGCACCCCAGTTCTTTTATTGGTATAAAAGAACCAAAAGAACTGCATTTTATGAAATCTATCTTTTAGGTGTACGTTAAATTTTAGATATTATATTACATCGAAGATATATTATAAAATATAAAGTTGTAGTATTTGCACTTTTTACAACTTTGACGAAGTCCGCACAGCGAAGGCGGGAAAAGTTGAACAAAAAATTTACAAACTTAAAAATATTCATTATATTATAACTTCATTTCAAGCCATGTTCTTCTTTAAGACCTTGCATATTTCTAATTGCATATTCATTATTAGGATCTAACTCTAAAGCTTTTTTATAATCTTTCAAAGCTTCTTTATATAATCCAGCATTTTTCTTAACCCAGCCTCTATCATTATATAAATAAGCAGTATTCGGTTCTAATTCTATAGCTTTATCATAATCTTCAATAGCTTCTTTATACTGTCCTAATTCATCTTTAGCACTTCCTCTGTTTTCATAAGCATCTGCATAATAAGGATTCAATTCTATAGCTTTATCATAATCTTTTATAGCTTCTTCATACAAGCCTAAATTATATTTAGCATTTCCTCTGCTGTTATATACATATAAATCTTTAGGTTTCCATTTTATAGCCTCATTATAATCATCAATAGCTTCTTTATATAATCCCAACTCTTGTTTTGAATTTGCTCTGTTATAGTAAGCATCTGCAAAATTAGGATTAATCTTTATAGCTTTGTTATAATCTTCAATAGCTTCTCTATAAAGTCCCAAATCATGCTTAGAATTGCCCCTATTACCATAAGCATAATAGTTATTAGTGTCCAACTCTATAATCTTATTAAAATCTTTTATAGCCTCTTTAAAAAGCTGTAAATAATTTTTGGAAACACCTCTATTATTATATGCATCTATATTTTTATTGTCTAATTCTATAACCTTATCATAATCTTTAATAGCTTCCTTGTGTAAATTAGCATTATTTTTAGCAAGCCCTCTATTGTAATAAGCATCTTTATAATTTTTACTTAATTCTATAGCTTTGTCATAATCTTTTATAGCTTTTTTAAAAAATCCTAAATTATTGTTAGCAAGTCCTCTATTATAATAAGATAATGCATAATTATCAATTAACTCTATGGCTTTATTATAACACTCTATAGCTTTCTGATATGATCCTGAATTATTATAAACAACTCCATTAGTATTGTAATCGAAGTATTCATCTAAAGTATGTAAATCATTGACATCTATTTCATTATCTTCATCATTAAACATAGTTTGATCATAATGAAAATAATCAATAAACTTATTATAAGTATAAATTTCATCAGGCTCTTTTATATAAAATGTTTCAAGTATTCTGTTTAATTCATCATTAAAAGTTTCCGCCTTGCTATTAAAATCATCAAAATCAGAATAATTTAATGCATCAATACCGTTTAAAAAATTGTTAGCATCAGCTAGAATTTTTTTTGCTTCTTTTTTAAAATCATCTTTTAAATCTTTAACTTCGCTTTTTTCAAATCCTCTTAATGATATTTTGCATTTTTCTATATGTTTGTTAAAAAGATAATTAGATATTTTTGCCATTTTTTCATTCCTATTTATTATTTTCATATACTCAAAAAATTTAAGTTTGTCAATTTTTTTGTTGTTCTTTTTCCCGCAGCAAAAAGAACCAAAAAGTGCAAATATAAAATAGTATTAAATCCCACTAGTTTTTTTATATGTAATATATATACTTAAAATTTTTAAGTTTGTAAAAATTAATTTTTATATTGTTATTATTTTCGGGTACTAGCCCACGAACCCCCAGTTCTTTTACGACCAAAGGGAGTCCTTCAGAACGACCGTAGGAAGTGCCTTCGGTATTGGTATAAAATAACCAAAAAAACTGTATTTTAAACTTATATTTAGATATTATACTACATTTAATATAGATTTTTTAAATATGAAGTTCTATCAAATGTATAGTAAAAATTCAATCATTTCAATATATAACAATAATAAAAGTAAATTACCATCAATGTTCTATTTATCTCAAACCATATTGATTCTTTCTCCATACATAGCTTATTAATAACTAAATATTAAAACTTTTTATAATTTATTTTATTAAAATTAATTTCCAAATTTTATTCCTAAATTTAAAGCAATTTCTAAACTGCCAAATCCATACTTATTTATAAAAGTACTTAATAATGGAACTGCTAACTGACTGTCAATATAATTAATATCATAAAATATACCAAAATCATAAGTGATATTAACTCCAAATAAAAATGCAATATGTTCATTAAAATAAAAATAATCATCTAATTGCAATTTTATATATGGTATAATAGGATAAGTAAAATTTTTATTTATATCATTGAATGAAAGTTTTTGATTTTCTCCTGTACTATCAATATAACTTGCTGCATATCCTCCAAAAGGTATTTTCATTCCAAAACCGATACCTATACTCAATATAGTTTTTGTATTATAATTTGGATTTATAGATGCTAAAAAGTCTTTTAAATCTATATTTAATTTCGGCATTATTCCAACTAATAAAGTATCAAAAGCTAAAGTATCTTTAAACTCTATAGAAGAATAATGAAATGATGCTGAAAAAGTTTGTCTATAATATCCAAGCTCTGTTAAAAGGCTTATAGAGTATTTTCCATCATTTATAGAAAATTTATGTCCGAAATTTCCTATAACTCCTGCAGAAAAACTGCTGTTTCCTTCAAGATTATTTACAGTAACATTTTTAGTATCCAACATAGGAAATGTTAATGTAAAAGATAATGGTGCATATATACTAGCATCAAATTGTGAAAATAATGAATTTGTAAAGTATAATAAAAATGATAAAATTATAATAAATAGTTTTTTCATTTTAATGCTCCTATTATTAAGTTATAAAACTACATATTCGCCATTTATTTTTCATTGCTTAATTAAAAATTATAACATCAATTATTTTACGCTTAATCAAAAAATGCATGCCTGCCAAAGCTTTTATTAGATTAACAATTTATTCAACGCATTATTCAACGCACGATAAGCTAAATTTTATATATGATTAAAATTAATATTAAAAATAAATTTATATTTTTAATATTATTCTGCGTGCGGTATTGGGATTTAATATTGAAATAACGCTAGGGTGGGTATTAAAATAACAATAAAAGCTAAAAAAATAATATTGCAATAATGACAAATTAACTTAACAAGAATAAAGGGTGGGGAATTAGAATAAAATTTTAAAATATAAATAAATTTTAAAAAAATCTTGACCCTAGAGTTTACTTCAATGATATAATATAATTATAAAAATATGTAAGGAGATAAAAAAATGAAAAAAGCTATATTAATAATGATGCTGTTATCTATTATATCATGCAACAATTCTTCTAATGCTCAAACACAAAATAACAATAATAAAATTAATAATCAAAACAGTTCTTCTAATGCAGTGTATAATCAAGAATTAAAAAAGGCCCCTATTAACATACAAACCAATGCAGACGGAAGAATAAAATCAAGAGGATTCGCTGCAGTTTCTGCTAATATGGATTTTAAATATCATGAGTTTACAAGGCACTCTGTTGGAAGCAATGATGTTTTAATAGAGATACTTTATGCTGGGATATGCCATAGCGATATACATATGGTTGAAGGTAAATCAAGCAATACGCCTTTAGTAGTTGGTCATGAAATAGCAGGAAGGGTTATACAGGTTGGAAGCTCAGTAACAAAATTTAAAGTTGGAGATTTCGCAGGAGTTGGATGCATGGTAAACTCTTGCGGGGAGTGTGAGAGTTGTTTAGATGATTTAGAGCAATACTGTTTAAATAGGGCTGTTTTTACTTATGGTTCAAGAGACAGATTCCATGATAATGAAATTACTCAAGGGGGATATTCTGACAATATAGTAGTATCTGAAGATTTTGCAATACTCATACCAGACAATGCAGAGCTTGAAAAGATTGCTCCACTTCTTTGTGCGGGCATCACGACTTATTCACCAATACAAGTTATGAATGTACAAAAAGGTGATAAAATAGGCATTGCTGGGTTTGGAGGGCTTGGCTCTATGGCTGTAAAATATGCTGTGAAGTTAGGGGCAGAAGTTACAGTATTTGACATTACAGAAGACAAAAGAGAGGACGCTTTAAATATGGGTGCTGTAAGATATGTTAATGTTAATAATCCAGATGATTTAAAAAATCTTAACAACACTCTTAATTATGTGATAAGTACAATTCCCGCTTACTATGATGTTAATATGTATATGAGTATGCTAAAAAGAGGAGGTACTATGTGTATATTAGGTCTTCCTCGCACATCAAAAATGCCTACACTTATAGCAATGGTAGGTCAGCATGGCAGTAAAAAATTATTTGGTTCACTTATAGGAGGCATAAAAGAAACTCAGGAAATGCTTAACTATTCTATAGAAAATAATATTTATCCTACTGTTGAAATAATAAAAGCAGATGCTCAAACTATATCAGATGCTTATAGAAAAGTGATAGATGGAAAAGTGAAGTTTAGATATGTGATAGACATGCGTACTATAGAATAATTATTTGTAAAATTATAAATTCAATAGCAATATAGTTTATTTGATTATATTGCTATTTTTTATTTTAAAAATTTTTTTTAATATCAATAAAAACTATCCTCATAATTTTTTATTAATCAATTGATTTTTCATAATTGATAATATAATATATTTTCTAATTATTTACAAAAAAAGGATATTGATTTATGAAAAGTGCTATTAATTTATTTTTTATTTTTTTATTATCAATAGGCTTGATAATAACATCTTGTTCATCAAAAACTCAAAATCAAGATGAAGGTTTATTTATCAATGTGGGTCCAGAGCCTAAAACCATAGATCCGGCATTAAATATAGCAGTAGATGCAGCTGTGTATATAGTGCATGCATTTGAAGGACTTACTACAAAAAATAAAGATGGAGTATTAGTAGGTGGAGCTGCTGAGAGTTGGGATATAAGTGAAGACGGCCTTACATATACATTTCATTTAAGAACTAACGGCAAATGGTCTGACGGAACAGCATTAACATCTAAAGATTTTGTATATGCTTGGAAAAGAGCGGTAGATCCTAAAACAGCAAGTGAATATAGTTATCAGTTTGAGCCTGTAAAAAATGCGATGGCTATTAATGCAAGTGAAATGGATTTAGATGCTTTAGGAGTGAAGGCTATTGATGATTATACTTTAGAAGTAAGATTAGAAAAGCCTACAGCATATTTTTTAGAATTAACAGCATTTCCTACATTCTTTCCTATTCGTGAGGATATTATAGAAAAATATGGCAATTCTTGGACTATTAGCCCAGAGAGTTATATAGGGAATGGTTCTTATGTGATGATAGAGCGTAATATAGATGATAATATAGTAATGGTAAAAAATACTAATTATTGGGATTATGAGAATTTAGTTCCAGAAAAAATAACATTTGTTTTAATGGATAATCCTACAGCTTCAGTTGCTGGCATAAAGGAAGGCTCTTTACATTTTTCTGACAGAGTTCCAGCACAGGATATTGATATTTTAAGGGAAGAAGGATTACTTCAAATGGTAAAACGTCTTGGAACATACTATTATGCTGTAAATCTTACTAATGATATTTTAAAAGACGGCAGAGTTAGAAAGGCTTTATCATTGGCTATAGATAGAAATTACATAGTTGATAATGTAGTAAAGGCTGGGGTACCTGCTGGAGCATTTGTACCGTTTGGAGCATCTGATGTTAATGGAGATTTCAGAGAGGTAGGCGGGGATTATATAAGTGTTAAGCCTGAAGATTATCAAAAAAATGTAGAAAAAGCTAAAAAGTTAATGGAAGAAGCAGGTTATACAAATGGGGAAGGTTTGCCTGTAATTCAATTTTTAGTTGATTCAAATAGAGAAATACCTATATTTGAAGCAGTTCAGCAAATGTGGAAAGAACATTTAGGAGTAGACACAGCTATAAGTCAGCAGGAATGGGCAGTATTTTTACAAACATTATATACTGATAAGAATTATGTGATAGGAAGAAGCGGATGGACAGGTGATTATAATGATCCTATGACATTCTTAGGTATGTTTTTAAGTTATAGCCCTCAAAACCATGCTTTATTTACAAATAAAGAATATGATAATTTGCTTCAAACTGCTATGAGTACAATAGATCAAAATATTAGAATGGATGCTATGCATAAGGCTGAGAAAATATTTATGGACAATGATGTTATAATACCATTATACTATTATACTGTACCTACTTTAGTTAATCCTAAATTGAAAGGTGTTGTATATGATACTTTAGCAAACCATAAATTTAGCTATGCTTATATAGAAAATTAATCATTAGTATATATATGATAATATTTATATAGATTTATTAGAGAATTAATTAAAGATTTAAAAATATTCAAGGTTGTATAATATATTTAATTATTAGATTTATTATACAGCCTTTTTTATTTGAAATTTTTATTATGTAGAAATATTTTTTATGTATATTCTAAAAATATATGATAAAATTATGGTTGCAATAAATATCAAAATTTATAAATTATAATATCACTTAATATTTTTTATTAAAGCAGTAGGATATGTTATGAAACTCAATGTAGAAAACTTGAATGATAAAAGTTTTTGGAAAAATGCGGGTATAAAAATACCTAAATATGATATAAATAAAATTATAAAAAATACAGCTGAAAAACCAACATGGATTCATTTTGGAGCTGGAAACATATTTAGAGGTTTTATAGCAAGGATAGCTGACAGTCTTTTGAATGATAATATTATAGATACTGGTATAATAGCAGTAGATACTCATGCTTTTGGAAGAGATGATGATTATGAAATGATTAATAAAGTTTATAAGCCTTTTGATAATCTTACTCTTTTAGCTTCTATTAAAAGCGATGGAGAAATAGATAAAAAAGTTATAGGAAGTATAACTGATGTAATTCATGCTGATTTTATTAATAATTACGATGCATTAAAAAAAATATTTATATCAAGTTCGCTTCAAATAGCAAGTTTTACAATTACAGAAAAAGGCTATTCAATAAAAGATTTGAATGGCAATTATAACAGCATAGTTCAAGAAGATATTAATAATGAACCAAAAAAAGCAAAAAATATTATGAGTATTGCTGCTGCTATGCTTTTAGAAAGATATAAAAATGGAGCTTATCCTATAGCTATACTTAGTGTAGATAATTGTTCTAATAATGGAGATAAATTAAAATCATCTATTGTTGAAATATCTAAAGAATGGGTAAAAAAAAGTTTTGCTGATGATGGATTTATAGAATATATTGAGGATAGTAAAAAAGTTTCTTTTCCTTTAAGTATGGTTGATAAAATCACTCCTAGACCTTCTGATATTATAGCAAAAAAATTAGAAGAGATAGGGCTTGAAGATATGTCAGTATTTAAAGTAGGGGATAACAATATGGCTCCTTTTGTTAATGCTGAGGTTCCTGAATATTTAATAATTGAAGATTTATTTCCTAATGGAACGGTAGCGTTAGAAAAAGCTGGGGTATATTTAACAGATAGAACAACTGTTCAAATTGCAGAAAAAATGAAAGTTACAACTTGTTTAAATCCTCTTCATACAGCATTAGCAGTGTTTGGATGTTTGCTAAATTATAATTTTATATACGAAGAGATGAGAAATCATGCATTAAAAAAATTAGTTGAAAAAATAGGATATGATGAAGGCATGAAAGTAGTTGTTGATCCTAAAATTTTGAACCCTAAAGATTTTATAAAAGAGGTAATTGAAGAGCGTTTAGTAAATCCTTATATACCGGATTCTCCAAAAAGAATAGCAACAGACACTTCACAAAAAATTCCTATAAGATACGGAGAAACTTTAAAATCTTATATAGAAAAAAGATTTGATGCTTCTTCTTTAGTAGGCATACCTCTAACAATAGCAGCTTGGCTTAGGTATTTAATGTGTATTGATGATGAAGGAAAGCCTATGGAAATAAGCCCAGACCCAATGCTAGAAGAATTACAAAAACATATAAAAAATATTCAATTTAAAAATATAGAAAGTGTTGGAAATAATCTAAAACCTATACTATCAAACAAGACTATATTTGCTGTTGATTTATATGATGAAAAAATAAATTTAGCAGACAAAATAGAAAGTTATTTTAAAGAAATGATAAGTAAAGAGAATGCTGTAAAAGAATGCTTAGAAAAATATATAAAATAATTAGGGAGAATTATTAATTATGATAATGACTTTAAGATGGTTTGGAAAGAATTTTGATTCTGTAACTCTAAAACAAATTAGGCAAATACCCGGGGTGAAAGGAGTTATAACAACATTATATGATAGCAAAGTAGGAGAAGCTTGGAAAGATGAAGATATAAAAAATATAAAAAAAGAAGTGGAAGACTCAGGACTTAAAATATATGGTATAGAGAGTGTAAACATACATGACGATATAAAAATAGGACTTCCTAGCAGAAATAAATATATAGAAAATTATATAAAAACATTAGAAGTATTAGGCAAAAATGAAATTAATTTAGTATGCTACAATTTTATGCCTGTATTCGATTGGACTAGAAGTGATTTAGCAAAAGTAAGGCCTGATAGCTCTACAGTATTGTCTTATGACCAAGAGATAATAGATAAAATAGACCCACAAAAAATGTTTGAACAAATTGATTCTAATTCTAATGGTTTTGTACTTCCCGGTTGGGAGCCTGATAGATTAAGCAGATTAAAAGAACTTTTTGAAATGTATAAAGATGTTGATGATGAAAAGCTTTTTGAAAACTTAAAATATTTCTTAACAGCAATAATGCCTACATGTGAGAAATATAATATAAAAATGGCTATACACCCTGATGACCCTGCATGGCCTGTGTTTGGACTTCCTAGAATAATAATTAATAAAGAGAATATATTAAGAATGGTTAATAGTGTTAATAGCTATTGTAATGGAGTTACATTATGTGCTGGCTCTTTAGGGTCTAATCCTAAAAATGATATACCTGATATAATAAGAAGCTTAAAAGGAAAAATCTTCTTTGCACATGTGAGAAACTTAGAGCATATAGCACAGGGTAAATTCCAAGAAGCAGCTCACTTATCAAGCGATGGTTCAATGGATATGTTTGCTATAATGAAAGCATTTTATGATATAGGTTTTGAAGGACCATTTAGACCAGATCATGGAAGAGCTATTTGGGGTGAAGTGTCTATGCCCGGTTATGGACTTTATGATAGGGCATTGGGAGCTGTTTATTTGCAGGGGTTATGGGAAGCAATAGACAAAATGAGTAAATAATTTAATTGTATATTTTTTAAAATTATAATTTATTACATTTATTTTATAACTTTATAAACAAAAGAGGTAATATAATGAAAACTTTTATGGGTGAAGATTTTTTATTGTGTAGTGAAACAGCAAAAACGCTTTTTTATAATTATGCTAATAAATGTGCTATATTTGATTATCATTGTCATTTGAATCCAAAAGAAATTGCTGAAAACAAGAAATTTAAAAATTTAACAGAAATTTGGCTTTATGGTGATCATTATAAATGGAGAATGATGCGAGCTAATGGCGTAGAGGAAAAGTTTATAACAGGTGATGCTGATGATTATTATAAGTTTATGGCTTGGGTAAAAACAGTTCCTAATTTAATAGGAAATCCTCTTTATCATTGGAGTCATTTAGAGCTTCAGAGATATTTTAATATTTATGAAGTTATTAATGAAGATAATGCTGATACAATATGGAAAAAAGCAAATGAAAAATTAGATAATATGACTGTTAAAGATATTCTCAAAAAATTTAAAGTTCATACAATAGGTACAACTGATGACCCCATAGATAATTTAGAATATCATAAATTAATAAATGAAGGCAAATCAAAAATAGGAAATATTGATACAAAAGTTGTCCCTTCTTTTAGACCTGATAAGGCTATAAATATAGAAATGTCTGATTTTAGTGATTATGTAAAAAAACTAGAAGAGGCAAGTAAAATAAATATTATAGACATAAAATCATTAATTGAAGCTTTATATAATAGAGTAGATTATTTTAAGAGTTTAGGCTGTGTGTCTAGTGATTGTTCATTATATGTAATTCCTTTTAATTTTGATAATGAAAAAATAATAGATGATATTTTTAAAAAAGCTATGAATAAAGAAATACTGTCTAATGAAGAGATAGAAAAATACAAAACATACATGCTGCTAAAATTAATTAAAAAATATAGAGAATCAAACTTAGTTATGCAAATACATATTTCTGCTATGAGAAACAATAATGAAGTGATGTTCAAAAAAATAGGTGCTGATACAGGATTCGATTCTATAGGAGATTCTAATATTATAGAAAAATTATCATTATTATTAAAAACTGCTAACAATGAAGGAGGGCTTCCAAAAATTATTTTTTATAGTTTAAACAAAAAAGATTATTATCCTCTTTTAACTCTTATGGGATGTTTTCAAGGTGAAGGTATAAAAGGAAAAATGCAGCTTGGTTCTGCTTGGTGGTTTTTAGACAATAAAGATGCAATTGAGGAACAGATTAAAATTCTTGCTAATACTGCTTCATTGGGTTTATTTGTTGGAATGCTTACAGACTCAAGAAGTTTTTTATCATATTCAAGACATGAATATTTTAGGAGAATATTATGTAATATTATAGGCGAGTGGGCAGAAAATGGAGAAGTGCCTAATGATATTAAATATTTAGGGAACATTATAGAGAATATATGCTTTAATAATACTAATATTTACTTTAACAGTTAAGTATGGTAAATTAAATAGAATGCTAAATAAAAATAATTTTGATGGAATATATATGCTTAAAAAATATATACAAACTAAAATAATACCAGTAGTGATTGTAGAAAATGAAGAAGAGACAAGAAAGATAGCGGAACTTTGTTTGGAGTTTCTTCCTTCTATAGAATTAACTTTAAGAACAGAATACGGATATAAAGCATTAGAAATATTAGCTAAAGATTATCCAACTATTCAAAGGTCTGCTGCTACAGTTTTAAATATAGAACAAGTTAACAGAGTAGTTGATTTAGGCACAAATATAATAATAAGTCCCGGTTTTCAGCCTACGATGCTTGAATATGCTAAGAATAAAAATTATTATTACATACCCGGTGCTGCAACTCCTTCTGAGGTTGAACAATGTTTAGCTTATGGGTATAAATATATAAAGTTTTTTCATGCTGGTCTTTATGGAGGAATTAATTGGATAAAAAGTATAGCACCTGTTTATAAGCACACAGGAGTGAAATTTATGCCTTTGGGCGGTGTAAATATTGATAATGTAAAAGAATATCTTCAAAATGAATATGTATTTGCATGCGGAGGTACTTGGCTATGCCCAAGAAATCTAATAGAAGAGAAAAATTGGAAAGAAATAAAAAGAAGATTTGAAGAGGCTAATAAATTAATAAAAGAACTTAAAAATTAAATATTTATTTTGAAGTTTAATAACTTGGAAATATTAAACTAATATTCAATATTGACATTATTATATTAACTTAATATAATAACTTTTATTAAGGAATGTTTTATGGAATTAATTTTATATATAATAATAGGTATAATTTGGCTTATAGTGAGTCTAATACAAAAGGCAGCAAAAGGCGGTTCAAAAAAAGTTAGTAGACCAAAAACTATTAATAAAAAAGTTAACACTAACAATAGAAAATCTTATAATAATAATGATGATGAGATATATAGAAATCTTAGAAAAAGCATAAGTGAATTAAAAAATATAAATGAAAATAATGATGACTTTTATGATGATGAATATGAACCTGATAATGAAATATTAGAAGAGCAAAATAGATATGCTTCTAGAATAAGAGAATTAGAATCTCAAAAATCTAAAATTACAGAAGAAAGTCCAATATTTAATGTATCAAATCAAAATAGAAGACATGTTAATCATATGCTTACTTCTTTGGATATAAAAAATGCTATTATATATAATGCTATACTAGAGCCTAAGAGAATAAACTATTATAGAAAAATAAAGAGAGAAACAAATAAATGAAATCTTTTGAAGAGTTGATATCTATAGTTAAAAAGCTTCGTGGAGAGAATGGATGTGCTTGGGATAGGGTTCAGACGTTTGATAGTTTGATACCTTGTTTTTTGGAAGAGGCTTATGAGGTAGTTGAGGCTATTAACAATAAAGATTATGAGAATATAAAAGAAGAGCTTGGAGATATTTTGCTTCATGTTGTATTTTTTTCTGAGCTTGCTAATGATGAAAATAAATTTAATATAGATGATGTTTGTAATAACATTAATGAAAAACTTGTACGAAGACATCCACATGTATTTGGAGAGAGCCAAGTAAAAGATGTTAATGGCATATTAAAACAGTGGGAAGAGATAAAAAAAGAAGAGAAGAAAAACGATAATAGAAGCATACTAGACAGCATACCAAAATCTTTGCCTATAATGGAAAAATCATACAAGTTAATGAAAAAAGCTGCTAGTGTTGGGTTTGAATATGAGCATATAGATGATTCTTTAGATAAGATAGAAGAAGAGCTTATAGAAGTTAAAGAGGCATATAACGAAAAAGATAAAGAGCATTTAGAAGAAGAGATAGGCGATTTAATAATGACTGTTTTGGATTTTGCTCGTATGAATAAAATTAATCCTGTTAATTCACTATTAAGAGTAAATGAAAAGTTTAGAAGAAGATTTCAATATATAGAAGATATGGCAAAAAAAATGAATAGAAGCTTAGAGAGTATGAGCTTGGAAGAGATGGATAATCTTTGGAATGAATGTAAGGCTATAGAAAAAAATAATAATCAATAAAAAATATTTATTTACTTCTTTGACAATATTAAATAATATAATATAATACACTAGTATTTAAAATATATTAGGAATATAGATGAACAAATATAATATAGGTCAAATATTTTTTATCACTTTTATCTTTTTATCAATATTTATAATGTATCAGCTTTTAAGACCATTTGGTATGGTGATATTTTTTGCTTTGGTTTTTTATGTTGTTTTATCACCGTTATTTAAAAAGGCTATAGGCAAAAGCTATGGTAAAGAAGATAAGATATCTATGATTAAAAGGCACACTTTGGCCTTATTATTTTCTTTAACATCTTTAATTATATTTTTAGTGCCAACTAGTTTGTTATTATATACTATAATAGTTCAGCTTATAGATATATCAAATATTAGTATAAAATATTTTATGAACTTAGATTTTAATTCTATTTTAAATAATGATAGATTAAGAGAATTATTATCATTGCTTCCCGTAGAAATATCTGCTACAGAGATATTAAGAAGAATACAAGATAGTTTATTATCAAATTTAACTTCGGTAAGTTCTTATTTAACGCAAAATGTTGCAGGCATATTAAAAGGAACTGGTAAGTTTGTAAGTTCATTTATATTTATGATGTTTTCTTTATTTTTCTTTTTTGTAGATGGGGAGTATCTTAAAGAACAAGTAAGTTCATTAATACCAATAGAGAAAAAATATTTAGACAGATTATTTAAACAGGCTTCTGAGGGTATAAGAGGAATAATATTTGGAAATTTATTTACTGGTATATTTCAAGGTATTTGTGCTTTTATAGTTTATTCTATATTTGGCGTTTCTAATTCTTTAACTTTTGCACTTCTTACAATTATAGCTTCATTTATGCCTATTATTGGTACTACCATTATTTGGATACCTCTTGGAGTACTTTTTATAATTAATGGGGAAATTTTAAGAGCCATAATATTTTTAGTAGTCTCTTGGTTCTTTATCACTATACCAGACAACTTTGTTCGTCCTTTGCTTTTAGGAAATAGAATAGAGCTTCACCCATTATTTATATTCTTTGCTATATTGGGCGGTGTTTTATTTTTCGGACTTTCTGGAATTATACTTGGTCCTTTAACTTTTATATTATTCTTTGAAATTATGAGAATGTATAATGAAGAGAAATTGTTTTCTGATAAAGAAGAGAGAAAAAGAGCTGTAAATAATTTTGTTAATACTAGGATAAGAAGAATTAATAGCATTAAAAGACATCGTGTACATAATAGAAAAAATAGAAACAATATTTAAAGGTTTAATTTTTTATCAATGAAAATATTAATAATAGGAATGAACTATATTGGAGATACTATATTTATTACTCCAATTATAAGGGCTATAAAAAAACATTATGCTGATAGTTGCACTATTGATGTAATAAATGGAAGTAGGGGAATTGATATATTAAAAGAAAATCCGTATATAGATAATATCATTATTAGAGATGAAAATAATTTAGAGTTTATAAAAAAAGAAAATTATGATATAGGTTTTGCTGTAAACACATCATTTGTTTCGGCATCTATTTTAAAAAAAGCTAATATACCAGTGAGAGTTGGTGTTAATAGTGAATGCAGAGGATTTTTGCTTACACATAAAACTCCTTGGAAAAAACACAGTAGACATATTGTTGATACTATACTTTCAATTTTAAAACCTTTAAATATAAAAGATGATGGTTTTCATACAGAATTATTTTTAAGCAAAGAAGAAGAGGCATTCGGTTATAACAAAATGAAAGATTATAAAAATGCCTTAGTTGTTCATGGCGGAGCTACACGCATAAGTAAAAGATATACTCATTTTGCAGAGTTAATTAAAGAGTTTAAAAAAGACTTTAATGATGTGCCAATAGTTATTATAGGCTCTAAAGATGATATCGCTTTTGCCAACACTATGAAAGAAAACATTAACGATATAATAGATTTTACTGATAAACTTACAATAAGAGAGCTTATATCTGTAATAAAATATTCATATTCTTTAATTGGAGGCGATAGTGCACCATTGCATATTGCAAATGCACTTGGAATATATTCTATAGGCATATTTGGAGATACACTTCCTTTAATATACGGAGTTCGAGGAGATAAATCTTTTAATATAGAAGCGAGAGAAAAATATTGTAATAAGATAAAAAGCTTTCATTGCGAGTATATAAGAAGAGGCTGTAAGACTATAGATTGTTTAAATAAGTTAGATTATAGAGATATTTTGCCATATTTAGTATCTATTTATAAAAAATTATAAAAAGTAATTTTCACTATATACATAAACAACTATATTTTATCATATAATTTTTTTATTCAACTTTTTCCCGCCGCAAAAAGTTGCAAAAAGTGCAAGTACTTGAGATTTGTAGGTTTACAATATGTATTAGATAAAATATATAATAATATCTATATTTAAGCTAAAAATGCAGTTCTTTTGCTTCTTTTATACCAATACCGAAGGCACTTCCTACGGTCGTAAAAGAAGTGGGGGTACGGGGGCTAGTCCCCGTAAATAATGAAAACATCAAATTTAAAATTGATAAGTTAAAAAAAATTTTTAGTATATTTTTAACATACAAAGTTAAAACATTTATTAATACTTTTCAAACATCTCTAAAAATCAATTTTTAGCCATTCTATTATTTGCTGTTTTTTTATCTAATACAAAAATATCTTTCACATTTTCGTTTGTAAGCGGTGAGTAAAAATTATTTATTAATTGATAGCCTGATTTTATAGCATTAGTGTCATAAGCACTATAAACATAATTGCTTGATAGTGTAGGCATATTAATACTAGGGTTTTCTTTTATTGGCTTCATTACAAACTCAAAGCCATTATCTCTAAAAAATGCATAATATGTTGGAACATAAGAAAAACTGATTTCTCTGTTTTCATCAATTTCTAATGAAAGAATAGTTCCTACATCTAAATACGGATATCTTCCCTTATGATTAGCAATAAAATTACCTAAAGAATATATTATTATACCACTGTTGTTAGTGCCGTTATATACTTCTGCTGGTCTTGGTACATGCGGATGATGACCTATTATAATATCTACTCCATTTTCTATTAAAGCTCTTGCTGTTTCTATAGTGGTATCTTCTGGAGCGATTGTATATTCATATCCAAAATGCAAAGATATTATTTTTATTTCATTGTTTGTTGCTAAAGACATATCACTTTTTACTTTTGCTATCAAATCATCTTTTTTTGGGTAGAAGTTCATAAAATAGAAATAACCGTCTTTATTTGTTTTGTGGCTTAAGGCATTATCAAGCATGGTGTATGCTGATATAAATATTGGTATGCCGTTTATATTTGTTATTATAGGGGATATATCTGATGAGTTTGTTGAGCCTCCTAATGTGAGTATGTTGTTTTGATGAAGTATAGATACAGTTTCTGCCTCTGCTTTAGCTCCTTGGTCATAAGCATGATTATTTGCTATAGAGAAAGTATTAAAATAATTAAAGAAATATTCTAAATACTCTTTAGAGCCGTTAAACTCTGGATAAGGCATAGGAGGTTTATTGGTATTTACCACAAACTCCAAATTGGCAAATACAATATCACCTTGAAAATAATCTTTTAAATCTATTAGTATATCATTACCTTCAAAAGCTTCTACAACTTTTGGATGAGTCATAATGTCGCCTGTAAAAACTAACTTTGCCTTTTTTATAGGTTCATTATTTTGTTTGTTTTCTTTTGATTCGCATGAAAAAAGAAACATCAATATAAATAATATACTAATAAATTTTTTCATTTATTCTTCTTCCTTATCTGTATTAACTTCAGTATTGTTTATATTATTTACATCGGATATTCTAATGCTATTTATAGGAGTAAATTCCATCTCTATTATTCTTCTGTCTTCAACTTTCATTATCCTTACCCTATAATCATTCAATATAAGCCTCTCATTTACATCAGGTATATGGTCTAATTTATCTAATACATATCCCGCTATAGTTTGATACTCTTCATGTTCTATATTTAAGTTCAATACTTCATTAACATCTTCAATTGATGCTGTTCCATTTACTATGATTCTTTTTCCTTTTAACTTTATTAAATCTTTCTCTTTTTTATCGCTCTCATCTTCAATATCACCCATAATCTCTTCAACAATGTCTTCCATAGTAACAAGTCCAGAAGTGCCGCCGTATTCATCTATTGTAATAGCCATCTGCAATTTTCTTTTTTGCATATCTGTAAATAAACTGCTTATAGTTTTTGTTTCAGGTACAAAATACGGAAGCATAATATAATCTATTGCTTTCTTTTTCATTTTGCTTGCTTTGCCGTTATTTTTGATATAATCTTTAAATAAAGCCCTTGTGTGAAATATTCCTATAATGTGGTCAATAGTCTCTTCATAAACAGGAAATCTTGAAAGACCAGTATCCACCGTTAAACGCATAATTTCATCAATATCAGTATCAGCTTCTATGCATACCATGTCTACACGAGGCGTCATTATCTCTTCTGCTGTTTTGTTTCTAAAATCCATTACACCAGTAAGCAAATCATGTGTATATCCTTTTATAATTCCAGCTTTATGCCCTAAATTAATTATTGTTGTGATGTCGTCTATACTTGATAATGCACTCTTTTTTTCTTTGTTTCTTAATTTCTTTGGTACAAAATAATTCATTATAAATGTTGTTATTTTATCCATTAAAAAAGTAATTGGTTTAAAAATAAAATGACAAAGCTTCATAAAGTATAGCAAATATGGTATAGCTTTTTCAGCATTTACTCTCATAAGTACTTTTGGAAGTATTTCTCCAAATATAATAATAAGTATTGTGATTGTAGCTGTAGAAATTGTTACCATCATATTTTCAGAAATATTTGGTAGGGCAAGGGCTATTTTTATAGCAAATACAGTTATTATTGAGCTTGCTGTAATATTAACTATATTGTTTCCTACAAGAAGGGTAGGTATCATAGAATTATTTTTACCCCAATACTTTGTATCATCTTCTTTAATTTTCTTTTCTCTCACAAGACGCATTAATGTTACTTCATCTATGCTTGTGTATGCCGTTTCACTTCCAGAAAAAAGCCCTGATAGCATTATTAGTATTAATATGCTAAAAATTTCAAATAAATAAATAAATATAACTTCCATAATCGTAATAAAAAATTAATGTATCCTTTGTTTTATTTCTTGCATAAAATCATATCCGGGGTCAGTTTTTATAGTGAATCTGTATGTGGGGTCTATTTCTCTAAAAAGATGATAATGAGCTGCGTTGGTGTCTCTATATTCATAATGCCCTATGACATATTTTATGCTTTTATAATGATTTTTTAAATATTTAATTAGTTTAATATTTGAATTAAGCTGCTCTTTTGTAAGCTGACCAGCAAAACCTATATTTTCTATACCTATTGCTGTGTAATTTAACCCTATAGTGTGCCTTGCCATATATTCTAAAGGAGTACTTGCATATATTGTACCGTTTGTATCAATTAAAAAATGCGTACCAACATTAACATCTCCTCCAGAATCTATATCCGCTCTTCCTATAAGAAAATCATTTTGAAAAACATTAAGAGCTATTTGTAAATTTTTTGTTTCGGTAGAGTGTACAACTATTATTTGAGGGTTCACCAAACTATAATTTGGATAACCATAATGTTTTTGGCTATATTCTGACATTAAACTTAATTTTAATGTACTTGGATATATTTTATATATATTGTGTATTTCTATAGTATTATTTTCTTTATTAGATATAATCTTTTTACTGCTACTACATGATATTATAGTTATAAAAAAGAATAATATAACAATATTTTTCATACAGCAATTATATAATAAAATATTTAAGCGTCCATAGCTATATTAACGCTAACAAAACCAATATTAGATTGAAAAGGTATTATGATAGTTTGTAAGTTTTTTGGGATAATTTGAATTTCTTTTCCATAGTATAGTATAGGAGGAGTAATATCGCAGCTTATACCTTCTTCAGATAATTTAGTGATAGCAAGTCCGCTTATAGTATTACCCATTTCATTTATAACGCTTCTCATCATATCTTCAAACTCATCTTCAGAGTCATAATCACTGCGTTTTTTATCGGTGAGGCTTTCTGTGAGAAGTTGAGAAAAATTTTCAGGGAATTCATACAAAACTTGCCCATTAACATCTCCAACTATTCCTATAGCAACACCATAACCTGAAAATAATTTACGTCCTTGTCCTTTTACCAAAGTTCCTTTTTCCATAGGAATACCAGCCATTTCTTTAAATATAGAAACCAGAGATACTATGAAAGGATTTATAAATCTAACATCCATGAATTTTATAGGAGTAGTAGCCATATAATTTTCCTCTTAAAACATCAAATATTAATTACAATAGTTTTAGTATAGCATATATATATCTTTATTTCAATAGTTTTTTGATTACTAAAACTTCTTATACATATAACTATAATATACTAAAAATTTTTATAATTTCATAAAAGTAGTTTTTTATTTCAATATTAGATTTAAATATTTGAACTAATTTTATAAATATATAATTATTGATTTTTGCTTTTATTTTGTTATAATGCTTTTAAAGAATAGTCAAAATAAAGTCAAAAAAATCAAAGTATAAACTATAAGGAAGAATATTGGTGAAAAAATTTATTATTTCAATTATTTTTATTAGTTTAATTATCTCTTGCAAAAGTGTTAATAATAATACTATTGATACTGCTGCAACAAATTATAAAGAAATAGAAAGTAAAATCACATTAAAAGATAGGTCTGGATTATATAAATCTAAAAGCCCGTATTTTGTTTTAAATATTGACTTAAAAAATAGCGGTTATGCTTATGTAACTTTGAAAGGCTGGATGGTTTATAATGGTATGATTAAAGTTGGGGAGCCTAACTCTGAAGATAAAATATTTAAATTACAAGTAGATAATATTACATATATAATATTAGAGTTTAATAATAATAATTTAGATAATGCTAAAGCTTCAATATTCTTAAAAGATGTTTTACAGCAGGCATTGAATCTAAATAAGGCATAATTGTTATTCGGTTTCATTATTATTAATTAAATTAGCAAGCTCCATTATTGAAAACATTGATATTAATCTTAAAGAAAAGTTATTCATATCAAGTCCAGCCATAATAAGCAAACTAAAAGCTATAAGTTCTGGATAATACTTTTTTAAAAACAATGATGCCGTAAAAGAGCTAAACATAGCTATTAAAAATAAAATTATTATAATCATGTATATATATATAGGAAGGTATATTCCTATATTTAGAGCATTGTATAAAGAAATTGTAAAAAATAAAAAACTTTCTCTAAATAAAAATGTTGCTGATGATATAACAATAAGCATTAATAATGCAGAAGACTTATTTATGTTTTTTATTATTATTTCATTCATAAACACAACTATATACGCTGTCATCAACATTATAAAAGATATTGAAGACACTTTAGATAAATATATGGATAAATAAGAAGAGAAATAATGTAAAAAATCAAAATCTAATAATTTATTGATTGATATTATTATATAGTTTAGATTAGATGATACTAAAGTTAATAATATAAAAATATATACTCCTCTCGTTATTTCATATATATCTTTTTTTATTATGATTGGAACTAATATATATATAGTAAGTACTAGAGTAGAAATAAAAAATAGTAATTCTATGATGTTATATGTATTTATATGAGTTATATATAGTTTTAATGTGCCTGTAATGAGGAATACTAATCCAATTATGGAATATGAAATTTGAGAATCAAACATGCAATTATAAAATTTATAGAAAAGCAGTAAAAAAAAAGTTATTAAAATAGCATAATTAAGTATAAAAGAAAGTAAGTAAAATACAGATTCATTATCAATAATAAAAACTCTAAAAAATATAAAATTTAACAATACGGCAATAACAAAATAATTAGCCCAAATACGGTATGTATTTATAAAAGATACATTATTTATTTTTTTTGATAAGTATATCATTTGTTTATTTTTCCAGTATCATTAAATATTTTTTACTATTAATGATATTCTATTATATAAGATTTATATTGTTTTTCAATATTGATAATTTCCATTTTCATCTATTTTGTATATTATTTCTTTTTTACTATTTATAAATACATCATATCCTACTTTTATATTTTTCCAAAAGTTTATTAATTGTTGTGATTCTCTTCTATTTTTGATGTTTTCTTCTGTCATTTTGAATGGGAATATATACACAGGTATTTTTGATTGCCCATTATCTTTAGAGTATGCTGCATACAAATAGATTTCTTTTATTTTATCATCTTTCATAGGTATGCATCCTATAGTAACATCAGAGCCATGTATAAATATATCTCCTCCTAATTTGTTTCTTTTTCCTTTTATCTGGTCAGATTTGTTAGGGTAATTAATGCCTAAAGATAAATAATAACTGCTTGCTGGGTTAAACCTATCTATATAATAAAAACCTTCTGGAACTTGCAAATCTCCTTCCATTCTTTTTGGGCCCAATACACCAGATTTTGATGCTATATTATACTGAACTATTTTTTTGTAGGTTTTATCGGTATTATTTTTTGCATATATTTCTAATATAGATTCTTCCTTATATGCTGCAATTATTATATTTAATTTATTTAGAGATATATTATTGTTTTGTAGATTTTGTTTGATTATTAACTCTTTATCTTCTATTGCTTTTCTTACTCTTGGGTATCTTTTTTGTTCGTTTAAAAAGTCTGCTGAAAATAGCATTGTATTTAATATAAATAATGATGTTATTATATATTTTAGCATTTTTTATCCTTTTTCTATTCTATAGAGAGTTAATTATAATTTTTTATTGTCGGTAAAAAACTTCTTTTTAATTATTAAAATATTAAAAGATTAAAATATTAAAGTCGATATAAATAGACAGTATGTAATTTAATAATTTACTTGCAAAAAGCGATAATAAATGTTATATTTTTAATGTATTTTAAAATAAGGATATTATATAAGTGTCGGATAGCACTACAGTTTATGGTAATGTTAATGAGAATATTCTTGATTATTCTGCAATTTTAGAAGCTACTGTGAAAGATATACAAAATTTCTTAACAGAATTCGGAAGAGTTTATAGCTTTATAGGAGAGAAGTTTCCATTAATAGAACAAGAAATGAAAAATGAAAATGAGAAGTCTATTTCTCTCTTAAGCTATTTTACAGAAAAAGATAGTGAAAAAAATTTTTCAAGCGACTTCCAAGAAAATCAAGAAGATTTTTTTAAATCTTTTGATAGAATGCAAACATTAATTAATCAAGATGATGTTTTATCAAATTCCATTATTGAAGACGTTAATATTATTAGTAATGTAATGGAATCCATAGAAGAGATAAGAAAATTAGCAGATCAGATAAAGGTTTATTCTCTTAATGCTATAATCATAGCTTCGAAGTATGGTTCTGGCGGTAAGGCATTTGGAGAGATATCGAAAAACATCATAAAAATGTCAGAAACTTCCAACGAACAAGCCGACCAAATGAATAGAATAGGGCAGGAATTATTTGTACAGTTTGATAAGTTTAAAGATGAAATATTAAAAACTAATGAGATGCAAAGAAGAAGCTTCAATATAATGAGAGAGCAGCTAGATAGAGAGCATAACAATATGGTTAATTCTTTTGCTACTTTTTCTAATATGATTTCTGATATAATATCAAGAGTAGATAATAGCTATGATTATATATTTGAAGTGATGATGATACTTCCGCAAGAAGACATAATTAGGCAGCAAACAGAGCATATAATAGACTCTATAAAACTTGTTGTAGAAGAGAATAGAAAGTTTATAGATACTTATGGAAAAGAGGTAATTGCTATAAATAACGCTGCTGAGTTAGAAAATAATGAATCTTTAGAGCATAAATTATTAGATTTGCTTACTTTTGATGATGTAGTTTTAAGTTTGATAATAGAGAATTTTAAGTCTATACATAAAGAGATTTTAGATAATAATGCTCGTATAAATGATAGTTTAAGGGGGCTTAAAGAAAGCTTACTTGATATATCGTCAGACAGAAACACAATAGTTGAATATATGATAGGGGCACAATCAGGTAAATCAGAGTTTCCTTTTAGTGTATCAGACTCTATATTTAATGAATATTTAGGTTTTATTAAGCTATATTTGGACAATTTTAAATTATTTTTGAGTAATAAACATAGAATATCTGATAATAATGCGGGTATAATAGATTCTATAGAAGAGCTAGAGAATATGTTTTTAGAGACAAAAAATATTGCTAAGGCATTTAACTCTATTAACTTTTTAGCTAAAATAGAATTAGAGAAAAATAGTGATATATTTAGTGATTCTCAAACATTTTCTATGGTTAGTGTAGAATCTATAGCTACAAATATCACAGATACAGTAGATGTTTGTTTGGAGAAATTTGAAAATATAAAAACTACAATATTTAGTGCTATAAATAAGTTTAAATTTAATATTAGTCAGCAGTCTGTAGAAAATTTATATATAGAATCTATAATGGATAATATTTATAAACGTTTGGAAGAGTCTAAAGGTATTATAGAAGATAATATTAAAGGACTAGACACGCATGCTAAAGAATTGTTTAATTTAATAGAAAAAACATTAATAGATTTAAGTTCTTTAACTACTCTCTTAACAAAGATTAATGAGATAATGGAAGTATTTAATAAGATGCGTGATATTATAAGAAATAAGAAAAATGAATATTACAAAACTTTAAATATAGAGAGTTGGAAGATAGAAAGTGATAAATATATGGAAATAGTAAATTATTATACTATAAAGAAAGAGAGAACTATAGCGAACAGTATTTTATCTGGAGATGAGACATTAAATGTCGATATTAATATAGAAGAAGGTTCGGATAGTGGAGATTTTACATTATTTTAGGAGGTATTTATGGCTGTTATAGAAATAGACGAAAATCTTAATATAAGAACTATGAGTAAGTATTTTAAGAATGTTATAAAGGCAGCTAATTATAATGAAGATACAACAATAAAATTCCCAGAGGATAGTCATTTAGACTTAGCTGGCTTACAAATACTTTATTCTATAAAAAAAGAACTTGATAAAAATCAAAAAAAACTTATAGTAGAAGGGTTAGATAATTCTTTTATAGAATATTTAAATATGGTAAACAAATAATTAATATATAAATTTAATGAAAAAATAAGAGGTTAAATGTATGGCTAAAACAATACTAATAGTAGACGATTCAAATACTGCTAGAGCATCTGTTGAGTATACTTTGAAAAAGGGAAGTTATGATGTAATTTCTGCTGATGATGGTACTACTGGCTTAGAAGCTGTAAATAAGGCTTCAAACATTGATATGATAATTACAGATTTGAATATGCCTAAGATGGATGGTATAGAGTTTATTAAGAATGTTAGAAAATTTGATAAGTATAAATATACTCCTATACTTATGCTTACAACAGAATCTCAAGATGATAAGAAGATGGAAGGTAAGGCAGCAGGAGCTAGCGGTTGGTTAGTAAAACCTTTCAACCCTACACAGCTTTTAGATGTTGTTAAACGTTTTTTAAATTAATGTTTAATGTTTGTGTAGTAGTATGTAATAAATCAGAGGTTATATATGTTTGATAGTGATGAATTTATTTCGATATTTTTGAGTGAGGCTAATGAGATAGTTGAAGGACTAGAAAACGATTTAGTTTTACTCGAAGATAATAAAAGTGATGAAGACCTTTTAAATAAAATATTTAGAAGTGCCCATACTTTAAAATCTTCTGCTGGTACAGTTGGTTTTACTACAATGAGTGAGTTAAACCACGTGGCAGAAAACTTATTGGAGAAGGTAAGAAGCGGCAAATTGGATGTTACTCCGCAAATGATTACTGTTCTATTAGAGTTTTTGGACACTGTAAAACTTATGCTTAAAAACATAGTAGATGGTGTTGGTGAAGCAGATGGCGTTACAAATATAGAAAGCCTAAAAGCAAAAATAAAAGCTATAGCAGAAGGAAATGATATAAGCACTGTATCTGTAGAAAAAAAGGAAGAGGCTCCTAAAGCAGAGGAAAAACCTAAAGAAGAAACTAAATCATCTTCTTCAAATAATATGTTTCATATTGAAATGATATTTAAGCCTAGCATTTTTGATAATGGTATAGACCCTCTTATGTTTTTAAATGACCTTAAGGCTATAGGTACTATTAGCAATTTAAAAATAGATATTAGCAATTTACCTGCTATATCAGATTTAGAAGATCCTTATGCTTGTTACACTCAATTTTCATTAGATGTTGAAACTTCTTCTACAATAGAGCAAGTTCAAAATATATTCTTATTTGTTATAGATGATAATGATATTAATATTACTGAGAAGGTAGAAGAGGAAGCTAAACCTGTTGAAGAAAAGGCAGAAGAAAAAGTTGAAGAGAAAGCCGAAGAAAAGCATGAAGAAGAGAAGAAAGAAGAAGTTCATGATGATAAGGCTAAAGAAAATAAACCAGCTGCTAAACCTACAGGAACTAAGGTACAGGCTCCTTCTACTGTAAGGGTTGATATAAGAAAATTAGACAGCTTAATGAACTTGATTGGAGAGCTTGTTATAGCGCAGTCAAGAATAATGCAGCTAACACAAAACTTAGATATAGATAATGGCTTAAAAGAGGCAGTTAGTTCTATGGACAGAACCTCAAGACAAATACAAGAAGAGGTTATGAATATAAGAATGATGCCTATAGGCCCTATATTCACACAATTCCATAGATATGTAAGAGACCTTAACTTAGAATTAAACAAAGAAGTAAAATTGGTTCTTAAAGGTGAAACTACAGAGATAGATAAAAATATGTTAGAGCAATTATCCGACCCGCTTAAACATATTATTAGAAACTCTATGGACCATGGTATAGAAAAAACTAAAGAAGAGAGAATTGCAAGAGGAAAGCCTGAATATGGCACTATTACAATGTCTGCAGCTCACCAAGAAGGGCATGTTGTTATAGAGGTGTCTGATGACGGTAATGGCTTAAATAAAGAAAAAATATTTAATAAGGCTGTAGAGAAAGGCTTATTATCAAAAGACGGCAATTACTCTGATGCTGAAATATATAGAACAATATTTAGCCCGGGTTTATCAACTGCAGAAAAAGTTACTGACATATCCGGAAGGGGTGTTGGTATGGACGTTGTTAGGGCGAATGTTGAAAAGATGAAAGGAAAGATTGAGATAAAGAGTGCTGAAGGAGTTGGAAGCACATTTATTATTAAACTTCCTTTAACTTTGGCTATTATAGAAGGTATTACTTTTGCTATAGGTGAGCAGATTTATGTAATGCCATTAATATCTATCATAGAGCAGATAAAAATTAAAAGCGATCAAGTTAAACCTTTTGAGGGTAAAGGTGAGATGATAAAAATCAGAGATGAATATTTACCTCTCATAAGACTTCACAAGGTATTTGAGATAGATACTCAAGTTAATGAGATAGATGATGGTATTGTTGTAGTTGTTGAGGCAGGATATAGAAAATGTGCTATATTTGTAGATGAGTTACTTGATCAGCAGCAGGTTGTTATTAAGTCTTTGGATTCTGCTTTCAGCAAGCATGCAGGAATTGCAGGCGGTACTATACTTGGAGATGGTAGAATAGCTCTCATTATAGATATACAGGGGCTTGTTAATATATCTTTACAGAATAAAGTTAATAATGGCGTTAAATAATAAAGGATTTTAATATGTTGGATAATCAAAAAATTAATGCTAGTGAAATAGCACAGATTGGCGGTGTGGGTATAGGTGCTGAAGAGAACGCTTCCACAGAGCCAAGTCAGCAATTTCTTGTTTTTAAGATAGATAACGAAGAATATGCTCTTGATGTGTTAAGTATAGAGGGTATAGTTGGTGTTACTACTATTACTCCTGTACCGGGAAGTCCTAAATATATGAGAGGGCTCATTAATTTGAGGGGTAATATTTTACATATAGTTGATATAAGAATGCGTTTTGGTCTTGAAAGAAGAGATGACCGTTCTATAGAAAATGATGTTATTATAGTAATATCTACTTCTAACAGAAGATTTGGCATACTTGCTGATATGGTTTCTGATGTTATTACTGTTTATGAAAGCCAGATGACTGCTACTCCTATTGCTAATGTTAGCGGTTTACAGATATCTAATGTTATTAGACTTGAAAATAAGATTATTATGGTTCTTCCTATAGAGGATATAGTAAAATCTAATGACGATATGAATAAGACCATAGTTTGAGGTTTTTTATATGAGTGAATTGAATCTTGCACCTTTAACAGACGGCGAGTTTAATGAATTAGTGAGAATTATTTATGATAAAACTCGTATACAAATGTCTGAACATAAAAGAGCTTTAGTTACTTCTAGGATAAGTAAGAGAATTAGAGCTTTAAATATGTCTTCTTTTAAAGAATATATAGACTATTTGAAAGGTGCTCCAGATGAAGAAGTTACCAATTTTATTAATGCTGTTACTACAAATAAAACGGACTTCTTTAGAGAAAATAAGCATTTTGAATATATGAAAACTACCTTGCTTCCAAATTGGGAAAAAAACTACAAGGAAGGAAAGGTTAATAATTTAAGAATATGGTCTGCTGCTTGTTCTACTGGTGAAGAGCCTTATACCATTGCTATGACACTTCATGATTATTTTGGAGAGAGATTTAATCATTATGATATAAAGATTTTAGCAAGCGATATAGATACTAATGTATTAGCACATGCTTATGCTGGTATATATAAAGAAGAAACAGTAGAAACTATTCAAACTAGTACTTTAAAAAAATATTTTCTTAAAGGTACTGGAAATAATGCTGGTCTTTACAAAGTAAAAAATATTTTGCAAAAATGTATATCATTCAGACAGCTTAATTTTAAAGATGAAGATTTTGATATACATACTAAGTTTGATTTGATATTTTGCAGAAATGTAATTATTTATTTTGATAAAGAGTTTCAAAAAGAATTATTTAATAAATTTTATAGATATATGAAAGATGATAGTTATGTATTTATAGGGCACTCTGAAACATTATTTGGTATTTCAGATTTATTTAAATATATTTCTAGCAATATCTATAAAAAGATTTAATTGCGGGGTTTGATATATGTTAGATTTTCCATCAGCTGCCAACAGCAATTTTAAAAGAATCACTATATATATAGGCGGTTATTATGCCTCTAGACAGCCTGCGGTAATAAAAACAGTTTTGGGAAGTTGTATATCGGTTTGTTTGTTTGAGAATAATTTGAAGTTCGGTGGGATGAATCACTTTATGCTCCCAGAGATGAAGGAATGGGAGAATCCGGAAGATGATTATAATTATACTAGATATGGTCTTTATGCTATGGAGGTATTAATAAACGAGATAATTAAACTTGGGGGTAAAAAGGCTAATCTTACTGCTAAGATATTTGGGGGTGGGCACGTTTTAACTGGTATGACTAGTAATGTGCTTCAGGTGCCAGATAAAAATATTAGATTCGCTAGAAAATTTTTAGCAGATGAAAATATTCCTATTATTAGTGAGGACGTTGGAGGTTCTTGGCCTAGAAAAGTATTTTTTTTCAATACAGAAAATAGAGTGCTTATGAAAAAAATTGAAGGTAAAACTAAAGAGTTCTCTGCCGAACAAGAAATTAAGTATTCTAAAAACTTACAGCAAAAAATTGAAGAGAAATCTGATATTACATTATTTTAATATAAGGAAAACATTAAAGGAAAAAATTATATGGCTAATAAAATTAAAGTTTTATCAATTGATGATAGTGCATTAATAAGACAACTTCTTACAAAAATTGTTAATTCTGACCCTGATTTGGAGATGGTTGGCACTGCTGCTAATCCAATACTTGCAGAGGCTAAATTAAAAACTATAAAACCTGATATTATTACTTTAGATATAGAAATGCCTGAGATGGACGGTATTACTTATCTTAAAAAACTTATGATTAATAATCCTATTCCTGTAATAATGTTTAGTTCTTTGCTTGATAAACATAGAGAGTTAGCATTGGATGCTTTAAATATTGGGGCTTTTGATTATGTTATAAAACCTTCTGCTAATGTAAGAGATGGAGTTGAAGAGTTAGCTACTGATTTAGTTGAAAAAATAAAAAATGCTTACAACAACAGATCTAAGTTTTATAAAAAGCATGGTGTTGCTATGCCTACAGAAACAACTAGCAATGTTGCTCCTAGCAGAGTTGCTGTAGAAGCTCCTAAAACTTCTGGATTTAAGGTTTATCCAAAAAATAGTGCTGATATTATACTTCCGCTTGTACCTTCTAGAGAAGTTGCTATGGATAAAATAATACTTATAGGCTCTTCTACTGGCGGTACTGAGGCTTTGATAGAATGTTTAAAAAATGTTACTCCTTCTGCTCCTCCTATTGTTATTGCTCAGCACATGCCTGAACATTTCACTACTTCATTTGCTAGAAGATTAAACACAGTATTAAAAATAGAAGTTTTTGAGTCTGAAGATGGTATGAGCATAGGACGCGGTCAGGCTGTACTTGCAAGAGGCGGAAAGCATACTATGATAAAAGTTAAAAATGGAAAGTATTATATTGAGGTTGTAGACGGTGAGCCTGTTACTAGACATAAGCCTTCTGTAGATGTACTTTTTAGAAGCGGTGCTGTATATGCTAAGAATAAGGCTATAGGTATCATACTTACTGGAATGGGTGATGATGGTGCTAATGGAATGAAAGAAATGAAAGATGCTGGTGCTTATAATATTGCTCAAAATGAAGAGACTTGTACTGTTTTTGGTATGCCAAGAGAAGCTATTGCTAGAGGTGGGGTAGATGAAATACTTCCTCTTGATAGAATATTAGCTGCTGCTCTTAAAAAAGCATAAAATTATGAATGATATATATGATTATATAAATAAATTAGTTGGAAATACCACTATTTATCCAAGATATAAAATTGATAAAGCTTTAGATTTTGTAGCTAACATTATAAATAACAATAACATATCTATAATTGCTACGGGTGCTAAAAGAAATAATACCAATGTTAGCTATATGGAGTATCTTAATTTATTTTTAATTGATGATAATAAAAATAATTCCAAAGATACTAGAGGTTTTAAAAAAGATATTTCAAAGATATTAGAGAAAGAAAATATAGAATATAATGATATATTAGATTATCTTGTTATTGATTATGATAAAGAAAAGATTATATTAAGACCTAGTTTCAAAATTGAAGAAGAGAACAATAAGATTGAAGCGGCTTTAATTACTTCTTCTGACGGAGAGAATAATATATATTATCCTAAACTAGACAATAAGAATTTTGATAAAAAAGAGCATGAATGCAAAGATAATTTTATCAATTTAATTAAAATATTTAAATACATATTTCAAAGTTTCAATGGTGAGATAAAAGAATTAAATGAATTTAATTATGAAATTATTGAAGCTTTAGTATGGAATGTTCCTGATGAATATTTTAATTTTAAAGATTATAATGATGGTTTATTAAAATCTATAAATTATTTATATGACAAAATTGCTTCTGAAGATTATATTGAACTTTCTGAGATTAATGACATTAAAGTTTTATTTTCAACTAAAAATAATATTAACAGAAAAAATGTATTAATAGCATTATATAAACTAAGAAAATACATAGAAGAGAATATGTAATAGTTTTTTTAATATTACTTGTTTTGTAAAAAAGAATATTTATATTTATAAGTTTTTGTTTTATTTAGCTCTTCCTATTGATATATAGTTATTTTCCAAATTTGAAATGTAATTTTCGATAAAGTTTTTATCATACGGATATACTTCAAGAAAGCCAAATATTTTAGTTTTATATGTATGAGATATGTATTAAATATGGTATAATATCTAAATTTGATCTAGAAATGTAGAGTTTTTGCTTCTTTGCGGCCGTACCATAGGCACTTCCTTCGGTCGCAAAATAAGTATGGGTTTTACTCTACGGGTACGCTTCGCAGGGGGACTAGTGCCCAAAGTTAAAAATCAAAAATTGACAAACTTAAAATTTTCAATATATATTAAATTTGAAGCAGTATAAAAACAATTAATGTTTACAAATAATTGAAAAAAGTATATATTATAAAATAAATATGCACTTTGGAGAAAACAAAAAATGAAAATATTAGGTATAGATACTTCTTGTGATGATACTTCAGTTGCTATAGTAGAAGATGGAAATAATGTTTTATCATCAGTATTAAGTTCTTCTATAGATGCTCATAAAGAGTTTCAAGGTGTAGTTCCAGAGATAGCGGCAAGAAAGCATTTGGAGGCTATACTTTATGTGATAGATAAGGCATTAAAAGACGCTGACACAACATTAGATGATATAGATTTATTTGCTGTTACAAACCGTCCCGGACTTTTAGGCTCGCTTCTTGTGGGAGTTGGAAGTGCTAAGGCTTTGGCTTTTTCTCTTAACAAACCATTACTAGCATTAGACCATATAGCAGCACACATTTATTCGCCTCATCTTACAAACAATATAGAGTTTCCGTATATAGCATTGGTTGTTTCAGGCGGACATACAATCATTACAGAAGTTCATGATTATGGCGAGTATAAAGTTGTTGGCACTACTTTAGATGATGCTGTGGGTGAGGCTTATGATAAGGTTTCTAAGTTTTTAAATCTTGGTTATCCGGGCGGACCTATTATAGACAAGCTTGCAAGAGAGGGAGACAAAGAAGCTATAAAATATCCTATAGTGCTTCTTAATGATGTTGATGAGTTTAATTTTTCTTATAGCGGACTTAAAACTGCTTGCGTATATTCTACACAAAAATATTTACAAAAAGGTTATGAGCCTACTAATGAAAATATAGCAGCTGCTTTTCAAATAAGTGCGATAGAGCCTTTATATATAAAAACTCTTAAATATGTTGAAAAAAGCGGTATAAAGAGAGTTACATTATCTGGGGGAGTGGCATGCAATAGTTATTTGCGTGAAAGGTTTGGAAACTCTAAAGACTTTGAATGTTATCTTCCTGCTTTAAAATATACTACAGACAATGCTGCTATGGTTGCAGGGCTTGCATACCATATGAAAGATAAAGAAGAGTTTGCTGATTATGCTTTGGATTGCTCTTCTAGGGTTTTAAATAAAAAATATAATAAAAATAAAAGTATAAAAAACTAATATATTTAGGAAATAAAAATGAACAGCAAAGAAAATCAATATTTCTACAGTGCTTTAAATAATATCAATAAAAAAGAATATGATAAGGCTATAGAAGATTTATTAAAGGTTATAGAATTAGATGAAAAGAATTTAGATGCTTATTATAATTTGGCTGCGGTTTATTGTGATATTAAGGATTATGATAATGCTATAAAAACTTATAATAAATCTATAGAAATATATCCGCATGATTTTGATATTTATTATAGTAAGGCTCAAATATATTTAGAGAGAAATGAAATAGAAAAAGCTATAGAAGATTTAGAAAAAGCAATATCTCTAAATAAGGCTTATTCTGATGCTTATTATTTACTTGCCGTTTGCTATAGAAGACAAAAGAAATACAAAACAGCACTTAAATATTTAAAAGAGACTTTAAAATATAACAGTGAAGATTATATTGCCTGCTATGATGTTTATAGAATATATAACATTTTTCTAAAGCATGAAAAAGATAATGAGAAAAAAGAAAAATATGAAAAGCTCTCTCAAAAATATTTAAAAAAGTCTGCAGATTTAGGTTATGATAAAGCGTTAGAGATATTAAAAGATTAATTGTTTATAAGAATATCCATTAACTTTGACTGCATATCTATATTATTATTTAAATCATTGCTTTCTAATTTTGTTTGAAATATTAACTTGGTAGAATTATTATTTTTTGAGAGAATATATATATAATCTCCAAGTATCAAAGCTTCTGATATATCATGCGTAACATAGATAATAGTTTTGTTTGTTTTTATTTGAATGTTTTTAATTATATCCAATAATTCTTTTTTTCTTTTAATATCCTGACCTTGCAATGGTTCGTCCATTAGTAAGAAGCTTGAATTATAGGCTAATGCTCTTGCTAATGATAATCTTTGTTTCATGCCTCCGCTAAGCTCATTTGGTTTGCTATGTATATTATCAATTAGATTGGTTATAGTTAATGCTTCTTTTATAGTTTTATCTCTTAGGTTTTTATCTTTAATTTTGTCTTTTAAAATATAATTAATATTTTCGTATGCGTTTAAATGATTTAATAATCTTGGCTCTTGATACACAAAAGAGGGGCTGTCAATTTGTTTAGCGATTATATTAAGAAGCGAAGTTTTTCCGCATCCTGATGAGCCTAATATAATATTTATTTTATTTATGTGTAAACTAATAGAAAAATCTTTAAATATTATGTTGTTATTGTATGAGAGGTTTATGTTATTTATTTGCAAAACATTATTAATTATTTTTTTATCATCACAAATCATTTTGAAGCCTCATTATAATTTCAAATATAATATTAAATATAATTGCAATCAAACAATATGCAAACAAACTAACTGTGTTTAAATATAAATGCGATTCATATAGTTTTGTGCCTAGTCCTAATGTTGGGAGAGTTATAATTTCTGAAGCTAATACGCTTTTCCAAGTCATACCCATTGATTGAGATATTGAAGTGAGTATATAGGGTTTTATTGATGGTATATACAAACTTATTAATTGATTTTTAAAAGACACATTATAAGAGTTTGACATTTCTATGAGGTTCTTATCAATGTTTATAATTCCATTTACTACAGCATCATATATTATTGGAAATATTACAAACAAAGATACAAATATAGGCACTAAATTATTATTAAACCATAATACTGCTATTAAAATAAGAGGTATAGTTGGAATTGTTCTAATAAAGTTTATAATAGGCATTAAAATATATCTAACACTTTTAAATATGCCAGCAATTATTCCTAATGTTATTGCAAGCAAAAATGAAAGCACAAAAGTAACTATTACTCTCATGAATGTATATAATAAATTAGAGTAAAAATCTTTTTGTGATATTATATTTGTTAAATCTAAAAAAATCTTATCTATACTTGGAAAAATAATTTCAGAATTAATTTTTATAGAAACAAAACTCCATATAGCTATAAATAATATGATTCCTATAAAAAAATATATAATCTTTTTTTTATTGTTTTTTTTCATTGTTTTAAACATGTTGAATTATTATTTAATTTTTTAATGATACTAGAAAAAAATAAATTGTCAAATTGTATTGATTATAGTTTTTATTTATAATTTTTTTATATTTGTTCTATAAAGTGTTTTTTGTATCTGTTCCAATAAACATCATAAACTCTTGATTTATTATCATCTAAGTTTAATTGATACATTCTAAAAGTTACTAATATATTTTTTGGCTGCCAGAGTTCCTCATAACTATATTTATAATGCATGCCAATTTTTTTCATTACTTCCCCGCTTGCAATATTATTTATGTCATGAGTAGCTGTAATATATTTGATATTATCATTTTTTAATTTTTCTACAACTTTTTTTGAAGCTTCTGTTATTATGCCTTTGTTCCAGTATTCTTTTTTAAGCCCATATCCAAAATCATTACTATCATTATTGTTTTCAAAATGTATATAGCCTATAGGAATATTATTTTCTTTAAGGCAAATAGCGTATCTATAAAAATTGCTATTCTCATTTGTTTCTAGATAAAATTTTTCTAGATGATTTTTAGTTTCTTCTATAGTTTTGAAAGGAAACCAAGGAAGATATTTATTAACTTCTTTGTCTGACAAAATGCTAAATAATGCTTCTGCGTCATTAATATTAAATTTTCTTATGATGAGTCTTTCTGTTGTAATCATATTATTTTTTATAAAAGTTAAAAATAAAAGGGCATACAAAATATTGTAAGCCCTTATTAATTATAATAAAATTATTTGTTAATTTTCCCTAAAAGTCTCTCAGCAATAGCACGTCCTGTAGGAGTGTTAGCAAGTCCGCCCTGCGAAGTTTCTTTAAATCTTTCATCCATACCATCACCAACTTCTTTCATAGCCATAACAACCTCATCAGCAGGAATAACACTCTTGAATCCCGCACAAGCCATCTCCGCACAAACTATAGCATGAACAGCTCCCAAAACATTTTTACTCATACAAGGCACTTCAACGAATCCAGCAACAGGATCGCAAACAAGCCCTAGTATAGCAGATAAAGATAAAGCAAAAGCATTAGCACACTGTTCAGGAGTCCCTCCCATAATCTCCGCACAAGCACAAGCAGCCATAGCAGAAGCACTTCCGCATTCAGCCTGACAACCACCGCCAGCCCCAGCAAATGTAGCAAGCTGAGCAATAATATCAGCAAGTCCCGCAGCTGTAAACATAGAATGCACTATATCTTCTCTTTTATATCCTCTGTTTTCGCATACAGTAAGCACCGCAGGCATTATTCCGCAGCTTCCTGCTGTTGGTGCTGCTATAATTTTACCCATACAAGCATTATAACCGCTGACTGCCATAGCAGCAGTAACTACTTCCCCTATAGTCTCTCCTAATATGCTTTTTTTGTTTTTATAAAACTTCTCTACTATATCAACACAGTCTTCTTGAAGTCCTGTTACAAAATTAAATTTATCCTTTTTTCCATTGATTACAGATTCTCTCATAATATCATAATAGCTAGACATCTGTTCTATTATTTTACTTCTATCAACTTTTTGACTATTAGCCTCTATATCTATAACTATATCACTAATTTTTTTATTTTGCTCTGTAGCTGTAGTAACTAATGATTCAATAGATTTTATATCCATAATTTATTTTCCTTTTAATAATAACATTTAATATAATTTATCTAAAAATACAAAATCTCTTATATTTTCTATTTTTCTAATTTTCTCTTCTATTTCTTTTGATATAACATCAGTCATACCAATAACTATAATAGCATATCCTTTATTAGGGCCTTCAAATTGAGGAGTAACATTCATATTTTCTATATTAATTCCTTTTTCAAAGATGATAGAAGTAACTTTAGCAATAATACCGGGTACATCTTTATTAACTATAGCTATAGTGGGGAAGTCTCCTTTGTAATGCACTTCTATACCATTTACTTTATCTAATACAATAAGCCCGCCTCCAATAGATGAAGCTAAAATATTTGCCTCATTATTTTCACCTTTTACTTCTATATAAACGCTGTTAGGGTGAAATGCTTCTCTTAAAGTTGTAGGTATAAATTCATATTTAAGATTATTTTCATTAGCTATTTTGTAACTATCTCTAAGCCTAGCATCATAAGTTTCAAATCCTAAAAGACCAGCTAAAATAGCTTTATCAGTGCCATGACCTTTCCAAGTGAGAGCAAAAGATCCATGTAAATATATTTTGGCTTCTTTTACATCCTCTCCCAAAATATTCTTAGCTAGTTTACCTATACGGCAAGCCCCTGCCGTGTGTGAACTAGAAGGTCCTATCATTACAGGTCCTATTATATCAAATAAAGTTGCCATAAAATTAGCCTCCATTTTTATATATATAATTTAACATATTCAATATATTTTAGATATATATTTTGTTAACTTTTTTTATATCAAATAAGAAAAAATAAATAAAATATTAAAATATTACTTTTTATAATATTGTTTTTTATAAAAAAATAGTAAAAATAACATTTAATTTTTAAAATATTTAATATTATTTAAACATAATAATATTATAAACAATATATTATGTTTAAATATATTGATTATATTACCGATAATATATGCAAGTGAACAGAATATTATAAAATTTTTATGTTTACTAAATTATGTATATATCTTAAAGAAAGAGGCAATATTAAATGTCAGTGAAGCAAATTTCAGATCAAGAAATATTATCAATGTATTTAAATTATGAGTCAATGGAGAAAGGGTTGTCACAAAATACACTAGAGTCTTATAGAAGAGACATAGTAATATACTTAGATTTTCTAGGCAGAAATAAAAAAACAATATTGAAAGCTACTAGGAAAGATATAGAAAAGTTCTTGAGTGAAAGAAAAGAGCAGGGCTCAAAGTCTAGAACAGTTGCAAGAAATAAAGTAAGTATAGTTAATTTGTATAAATTTTTAGTAATGGAAAATTATATTTCTAAGAACCCTACTGATAATTTAGAGGTAATACGTTTAAAAAGAGTGTTGCCAGAATCTTTAACTACTGAAGAGGTTGATGATTTATTATCTGTGCATAATGAAAAAACAGATAAGGGTTTGAGAGATAAGGCTATATTTGAACTTATGTATTCTTCTGGACTTAGAGTTAGTGAAATTTGTTCATTGAAAATAGAAGATATATTCTTTGACGAAAAATATTTAAAAATTTGCGGTAAAGGTAAAAGAGAGAGAATAGTTCCTATAAATGATAAAGCTTTAGATATTTTAAAGAGATATATTCAAACTAGCAGAGTAGTAATGGTTAAGGGTAAAAAGACCAGTGAATTATTTTTAAACTTTAGAGGAGATAAAATTTCTAGGGTAGGTATTTGGAAGATAGTAAAAGAGGCGATGAAAAAAAGCGGCATAGAGAAAAATGTTTATCCTCATACTTTAAGACATAGTTTTGCCACACACCTTCTTCAGCATGGTGCAGATTTAAGATCAGTTCAGAGAATGTTAGGACACTCTGATATCACTACAACAGAAATATATACACATGTTGATTCTACACATTTAAAAAAGCAGATTGCAAAACACCCTAAATATACAAAACATACTAGACAAAACAGCTAAAAAATAAAATAATAATTGGAAACTACTTTATATGAAAAAAAGCATTATAGCAACTACAATACTTTTACTTATAGCAACTTCTCTTATATTTCTTACTTTTGGTATAGGAGAGAGGCTTACTATAATTAATTATAATAACAATCTACAATATGCGATAGAAGAAGATGATAATAGTATAAGAACGCATAGAATAGATATGTATAATCCAGATTCTCTTACTTTGGTTCATAGTAAACCTATATTTAATGAATATAACTTGGCTGTAGATTTGGATGATTTTTATGTAGATGAAGATATAAGCGTGAGAGAGGATATAGATCTTTTTAATCAGGAATTATTATTGAGTGATGAGGAGATGAGCAGTGAAATGCCTAATCCTAATGTACTTCCTGCTATGGTTTTCTCTGGAAATACTACTGATAAAACTTCTGATAAATTAAGCAAGGCTATAGAAGGTGCTATTGCTAATTCTAAGAAAAGAGATGCTCCTCGTGTTTCTATAGATTTATCTAAGATATCAGTATTTAGATATGAACCTGTAGTTATAAATGCTTCTATATATACAGATGATAAAGTAGAGAATTTAAGTGTTTATGTAAGGTATAAGAAAGATAAAAGTGTAAGAAAGAATGTTGATGATAGATATCCTATTAATGTATTTAAATTAAAAAATGCAGAGTATAAAGCGACTTATTTACATCCATTTGGAGGAGATTTGGGTGAATATCAGGCGGTTGTGCTTGTACAGACAAAAAGCGGAGTTTATGGTTATACAAAAGATTTTACTGTAAAAGGAAGACAATCTCCGCCTGCTAAAGAGACAAAAAAGATAACTACGTTAGAATATGCTATAGATTTAACTACTAAGAAAATTCCTAATATAGAAACAGGAGCATTAACAGAGGATTATAATGCAATATACGACTGGGTTCGTTATATGAAATGTGATACTTTGTGGGTAATAGGAGGACAGACTACAGGGTGGACTGGCGGTATTACTCCTGAAAAACCTTGGGCTTCTGCTATGATTAAGAATGTTGAGAACCTAGCTGCTTCAAAATCTAAGGGCAATGTTGAGCTTGGTGCTTATGTTATGAGCTATTTTGCTGCTGGCGGCGGACACAGAAAAGGCGGATATGAAGTTTCTGTTGGATACAATTCCAGTACTAAAAGTTTGGTAGAAAGCAGACATATTTCTTTGGGCGACCCTAAGAGAGTGCAGGATATAATAGATATATTAAAAAGATATGATGCTAATCCTAATATATCATATATTGGTTTGGACTTTATTAGAACTGGTGAAGTTGATGGTTATGAGTTGGTTGATGAGATGGTAGAGCTTACTGGAGTTTATACTCCTGCTAATTGGTCTACTATGAACAAGGCTGCTCGTATGCGTTGGCTTGCTGTTAATAGAGGCAGAAAAGAAATAGGCATGAAGTGGAGATGGTATAGAGCTCATAAAGAATCGCTTATTATAAAAGCAATAAAAGATTCTGGAATAAAGAAAAAATTATGGGCATTTACTTTAGGTTGGAATCATGGGCAGGAACATGGACAAGATCCTTATATGTTCTTTGATGCTGGTATTGACTATGATGCTGTTATGATATATGAAGCTAGCCGTCCTCAGCATGTAGGTATGCTTGCTGCTTGGCCTAGATATTTATCTGGTGAGTACAATGTTTTAGTTGGTAATATGATTGATAATAGGCTTCAAGACGGCAGTTTGAGACCTGAGCTTGAATATATGAGAAGGGTTTATGAGTCTGAGGCTAAATTCAACAGAAGCAGCAGAATAAGAGGAGTATTCTTCCATGATGTATCAAGAATGTTGTGGTCTAAGTTTAGAGGTCCTAATACTATAAAAGAATGGGCTAATATTAATGCTTCTATAGTTTCAAGAATAGAAGAAAAATATTCTGAAAACCCATTTAATGTTACTGTTAAGCTTAATGAGAGAAACAGAACAGGAGTGCTTACTATAGTTAATAGAACTTCTAGAAGACTTAATAATGTTAAGATTAAAACTGATTTATCTCAGGCATTAGCTGCTATTGTTCTTGACAGTGAAGTTGTTACAATAGATGCTGGAGCTAGTGTAGAGATAGGATTTAGATATTCTTATGGTAAAAGCAGATATTCTTCACTTATGTCATTTAGAGTTATGTCAGAATCTGGTGAAGAAAATGTTGCTGTTGCTTATACTCTTCTTAACTCGCTTAGAGTTGTTGAACCTAAAAAAGAGGAAGAAGTTGAAGAAAAGCCTGCTATTGTAGCTAAGGGTGAAGAAAGCAACAACGAAAAGGCAGTAAATGACAATTAATTAGAATATAATTAAAGGAGTCTTTTAAGGCTCCTTTTTTGATTTAACAAATATGTTTTGTTAGTTTTTTATAAATATAAATTATAATTTTTGTGAAATAAAATATTGTTATGTATTAAATATGCTGTGAAATATAAAAATAACTTAAAAATGCAGTTCTTTTGCTTCTTTTATATCAATACCACGGGCACTTCCTTCGGTCGTCCTGAAGGACTCCCTTTGGTCGTAAAAGAAGTGGGGTGCTGCACGGTGTGTACTTCGTTAATGGCAAAGCCCTGCAAATAATTAAAATAAAAAACATTTTTGATAAACTTAAAGTTTTTTAGTATATATAAACATGAAAGAGAAAATTAATATAAGCAATGAAAATTTTAATGTGTCAATAGCATTATATAGACCTGAGATTCCTTCTAACACTGGAAATATAGGGAGGCTTTGTGTGGGATTAAATATATCACTTCACATAGTGTCAAAACCATCATTTATACTAAGTGCTAAAGAGATTAGAAGGGCAGGGCTTGATTATTGGGAAAAGTTAAACCTAATAAAACATGAAAATGAACACACTTTCTTAGAATATTGCAAAGAAAACAACAAAAGAATAGTGCCTATATCAAAGTTTGGAGCTATTCGTTATGATGAGTTTAATTATAGCAATGATGATATACTTTTGTTTGGAAGAGAAAGTACAGGTTTAAGAGAATCCATATGGGAAAATGATGCTGCTAATTCTGTGTATTTGCCTATGAGTGATGATATACGCTCTATTAATGTATCGAATACCGCTGCTATAGTTTCTTATGAGGCCTTTAGGCAATTATGCTTAAATAAAAATATTTAAACAGCTTTCTTTATAGTTTTTTCCTTTTCTTCATTACACAATGTAAATACAACGCTTATTTCTGTTCCAACATTTTCTTCGCTTTTTACATGTATATCAGCGTTATAATTATTGCATATATTTTTTACTATTGTTAGTCCAAGCCCCGTTCCATTGACTTTAAGGTATTTATTGTTTTTTACCCTAAAAAATCTTTCAAATATTCTGTTTAAATACTGCGGGGCTATTCCGCAGCCTGTATCTTTTACTGTAAAAATTGCTTTATCTTTATCTGTACTTAGAATAATTTTTACATTTCCGCCATCATCTGTATATTTTATTGCATTGTCTACAAGATTATTAATAACCTCTGTTATTTTTTCTTTATTAGCCATTATAAAAGCAGATTCTATATTTAAGTCTATTGTAATATCTCTTTTTTGTGCTTTTAATTTATTGCTGTCATAAACATTAAGTATTATTTCTTTTATATCCATTTTCTCATCTATAGTCTCTTGCCAATTAGCCTCTATTCTACTTAATGTAAGCATATCCATAACCAACTCTTTCATTCTCAATGCTTCTGAGTTTATTCTGTTTAAAAAATCATTTAAGTTCTTTCCTCCGCCAGTAGCTAATAAAAGCTCAGAATAACCCAAAATGGAAGTTAGCGGAGTTTTTAATTCATGAGAAGCATTGATAAAAAAGTCTTGTTTTTCTATTTCTAATTTTCTAATATCTGTAACATCTTCAAATTTTATTAAAGCGGATATATTTTCGTTGTTGTGTATTGGTATTATAGTTATTTCTATATCCATATTATGTTCTTTTGTATCAAACTTTGAAAAACTTGCCAATTCTATTGCATTGTCTATCTTTTTTATTACATTTTCATCTTTTATTATCTCATTCAAATTATTAACTGTTCTCTCCCCAATGTCCAAAAAATCTATAGCAAATTGATTAATAAAAAATATTTCTTTTTTATTATTAACAGCAATAATTCCCTGAGCAATATTTTCTAATACATAATTAAGTTTTTCTTTTTCTGTTTGATATGCTATGATATTGTTATTCAAATCAACAGCAACTTCATTAATATCATAAATTATATTGTTAATATCATTAAACCCCGTAAGGTTTTTAGGTGTAAGTGAGCGGTTGTTATATATATTGTCTAATGTTTCCTTAATAATATAAAAAGGATTCATAATATTTCTAGACACTAAAGGAAGTACAAAAGCCATGAGTATTACAACAACAGTTATTACCATAACAGCAGTAAATAAAAATGTAGTTAAATATTTATTAATAGAATCCATAGGGATAGATACTCTTAATATATAATCAACAAAGTCATCAGATTTGATTTTTTTTGATGCATATATGTATGGCGTTTTTTGACTAATGGAAGTGCTTATTGAAAAAGAAGGTTCATCATTTGTGTTGTGTAAGGCTTCTATAACGTCGCTTCTGTTATTATGATTGCCTAATGTAGTTTTTGCTGTGTCGCTGATAGTGTCTGCAATAACTACACCATTTGTAGATATTATACTTATTCTTAATTCTTCTTTATCTGATTGTAATACAAAATTTTTAAAATCTTCTTCTGTCTTAACATCATATATATTTATTTCTTTTTGAAGCATCTCTATAATATTAACAATCATTACTCTGCTATACATAATATTATTATACTGCACTGTAAAAAGAATTCCTATAAACATTAAAGCACTTGATAATATAAGAATAAATAATGATTTTAAAAATATATTTCTAATCATAAAATAATTAAATTTCTATTAATTTATATCCCATTCCTCTAATAGTAATAATATTTTCTTTGTGTAAATCTAATTTTTGCCTAATAGATTTAATATGCATATCAATGGTTCTTGTTTCCATAGAATGCTCAACTCCCCAAACCTCTTCAAGCATCATCTCTCTATCTACAACATTATTAGCATTTTCCATAAGCAGTTTTAATAAGTCAAACTCTTTTTGTGTGAGAGAAACCTGCCTATCATTAACATAAACTACTCTTTTTTTTACTATTAGTTTTATCTCACCAAATGTCAATTCTTCTGTATCCACTCTCACATCTTTTTTTCTCAAATTAGCTTTAATTCTAGCTATGAGTTCTAATACAGAGAAAGGCTTTGGTATATAATCATCAGCACCTAAATTAAGCCCAGTAACTATATTAATCTCACTAGATTTTGCTGTAAGCATTATCACTTTTATAGGTAAATGGGCATAATCTGTTCTTATTATTTTTAGTATCTCAGTACCTTCCATATCAGGAAGCATAATATCTAAAAGTATTAAACTAGGTATATTGTTTTTTAAAGCTTCAAGCATATCTTTGCCATTACTGAAGCATTCTATATTAAACCCTGCCTCTTCAACAGTGTATTTAATCAAATCTCTTATATTATCATCATCTTCTACAGAATAAATAAGTTCTTTTTCCATAAAATTTCCACTCTTATAATTTTTCTTTTTTGTATTATATATTTATTTTGTTCAATATACAAGTGTTTGTCAATATAAAAAGAAAAAAAACTTTATTTATATTTTATAACAATTATGGTATATTTATATTATATAATATTAATAAAAATTATATATTAAACTTAATTATTTCTTTTTTATATTATATTATGATAAAATAAAAATATATCATTGCTATATTTTTATTTTGTTGTATAATATTATCAAATTATTTAATATTGTTCTAAAAAATAGGAGAATATATATATGCCACCACGATCAAAATTAGGTGAAATACCTAGGCAAGAAATGCCTCAAAGAAGTGCTGAAGAGCGTAAAAAAGATTTTAAAGAAGTTCCTCTTGGTTATACAGAAGAACAAGCATATACTGAATCATTAAGATGTTTGGACTGTAAAGTTCCGCATTGTATGGAAGGCTGTCCTGCTAAAGTAAAAATTCCTGAGTTTATAGGGCTTATAGCTGAAAAGAAATTTTTAGAAGCAGCTAAAAAAATAAAAGAAACTAATGCATTGCCTGCAGCTTGCGGAAGGGTATGTCCTCAGGAAGAACAATGTGAACAGAGATGTGTTGTTGGTAAGAAATTTGAGCCTGTTGCTATTGGTAAATTAGAGATGTTTGTTGCTGACTATGAAAGAAAGCATGCAAAACATGAAGATTTAAAAGTAGAAAAGAACGGCAAAAAAGTATGCATTATAGGTGCTGGTCCTGCTGGTTTGGCTTGTGCGGGAGACTTAATAAAATTAGGTTATGATGTTACAGTGCTTGAGGCTTTACATACTATAGGCGGAGTACTTATGTATGGTATTCCTGAGTTCCGTTTGCCTAAAGAATTGGTTGCTCATGAGGTAGAAAACCTTAAAAAAGATGGTGTTAAATTTAAAATAAATGAAGTTGCTGGTATATCTTTAGATTTCAATGAATTAAGAAAAGAATATGATGCTGTATTTTTGGGTACAGGTGCAGGACTTCCTGTATTTTTAAATGTACCGGGTGAGCATTTCTGCGGTGTTTATTCTGCTAACGAATATTTAACTCGTGTAAACTTAATGGGTGCTTATAAATTCCCAGAAGTAGATACTCCTGTTATAAAACATAAAAGAGTTGCTGTATTAGGCGGCGGTAACGTTGCTATGGATGCTTGCAGAACTGCAGTAAGACTTGGTGCTGAAAAAGTATATATTATATATAGAAGAACAGAAAAAGAGCTTCCTGCAAGAGTTGAAGAAGTTCATCACGCTATGGAAGAGGGGGTTGATTTTAGATTCTTAAGAGCTCCTTTAGAAATTCTTGGCGATGAGAATGATAATGTAAAAGGTGTTAGAACTCAAGTTATGGAGCTTGGTGAGCCTGATGCTGATGGAAGAAGAAAACCTGTGGCTGTTGAAGGAAAAACTGAAGATATAGATGTTGATGCTGTTATTATTGCTATAGGTACTACTCCTAATCCGCTTATATCTAGAAAAGTGCCTGAATTACAAACTACTAAAAAAGGTACTTATGTAATAGATGAAGAGACAGGTGCTACTTCTTTAGAGGGTGTATTTGCTGGCGGTGATGCTGCTCGCGGTGCTGCTACTGTTATACTTGCTATTGGTGACGGTAAAAGAGCTGCTGCTGGTATACATAAATATTTATCTAAGTAAAAATATATCCAAATAAAAAATAATGCCCAATACAAATAGTATTGGGCTTTTTTTATGCTTAAAAAACAAACCTTTATTTCGATAATTAAAATAAAAATTATTTACTTGCAAATATATGTAAGTTTATTTATACTATGAAATAATCTTTTTGTATTAGGATTCTGATTATGAAATATTTAATATTGCATGGGCATTTTTATCAGCCTCCAAGAGAAAATCCATTTTTAGGAGAGATAGAAAAGGAGATAAGTGCTTCTCCTGCTCATGATTGGAATGAAAGAATAACTAATGAATGCTATAGCCCAAATGCTTATTCAAGAATATTAGACGGTTATGGCAGAATTACAGATATGTCTAATAATTATCAGTATATAAGCTTTAATTTTGGACCTACATTGTTGGATTATATTGCTGATAAGAAACCAGATTTATTACAGAGAATATTAGAAGCAGATAAGCTTAGTATAGAAAGGTTAGGGTATGGTAATGCCATTGCTCAGGTTTATAATCATATAATTTTACCGCTTGCCAAAAAAGAAGATATGGTAGTGCAAATTAAATGGGGACTTTACAACTTTGAAAAATATTTTAAAAGAAAGTCAAAAGGAATATGGCTTTCTGAGGCGGCTATAAATTTAGATGTTGTTGATGCTTTATGTGATTGTGGAGTTAAGTTTACAATACTCTCTCCATATCAGGCACATTATGTTAAGGGTATTACTCAGAGTGATGTATCTGGGGCTAGAATAGACACATCTAAACCTTATTGGCTTTATGGTCATAATGGTAAGAGGATTGCTGTATTTTTTTATGACCCTTATATATCAAATGCTATAGCTTTTGAGCATTTGCTTTGTTCTGCTGAGAAATTGGCTGAGAGAATAAGAAATGCTTATGGAGATAGGAAGCTTGTTAATATTGCTACAGATGGTGAGAGCTATGGGCATCATGAACCTTTTGGGGATATGTGTTTAGCTAGATATTTCCATGATAATATTCATTATGATCATATTACACCTACGAATTATGAGCATTATTTAAGTATATGTCCTCCTACTGAAGAGGTGATATTGCATGAAGGAGAGGGTAAAAGAGGAACTTCTTGGAGTTGTTCGCATGGTGTTGAAAGGTGGAGAAGTAATTGCGGATGCGGAGGAGATGGTGTTATTGATTTGTCTTGGAGAAAGGGGCTTAGAGATGCTTTTGATATACTTAGGAATATGCAAGACAAATTATTTGCATTATTTTTAAACTTCACTAATGAATCTAGAAACTCTATTAGAGAAGAGTATGTTAGGGCTATATATAATGATTCTGATGCTAAAGATTTATATGAAATATGCTCTAAACATATATCTTTTAAAGAGTTTATATTTTTAATGGAATCTTATAAATATTCATTATTTGCTTATACTTCTTGCGGATGGTTTTTTGAGGATGTTTCTAGGATAGAGCCTATTAAAAATATGCAATATGCTGAGAGGTCTTTCCATTATGCTAGAATGCTTGTTAAAGATAAGAATGCTCTTTTTGTAGAAGAGGCTTATCAGAAATTTTTAGAAGCGTTGGAAACTTCAATTAGTAATAAAAAAGAACATCATAATGCTAGATATTTTTATGAGAAAAATGCTAAGATAGATTTATTTACTAAGCTTTATATTATTAACCAGTTTATATTTAATTTAATTGCAAGCGATTATAAAGAAAAAGAGATCAATATTTTTAAACATAATATTAAAGCTGCTCTAATAGATAAAAAACATATTGAAGGCGTAATGAGTGATAATATAACATCAGATTTATATTTTAAAGTTGACACTATTGAAGAGAATTATGAATTAAAAAACAATATTACACTTTCTGAAAATAAAGATTGTAATGATAATTTAGTATATACTATGTGTTTGAAAGATTTAAGTTCTGATATTAGAGATAAGTTTGCAGATTCTTTATTTAAAGAGGATATTTCTAAATTAGATAATATAATGCATAAAATATATCCTGAATATGAAAAACTATTTAAATATTTTAACACAAATGGTATTACACCAGATTATGACTATAGAAGATTGATGGGAGCTATGGATTCTCCTATATTAAGAGAGCTTATACTCTCAAAAGGAAGAGATGCCTATGATGAGGTTTCTAAAGAGTTAAAAGATGCGAGAAATGCTGGTATATTTATTTCTAACAGTGGTATATCTGAAGTTGTTGGAGAGAATATTAAAAAGGCATTAAATGAGCTTTATGAAACTGGAAATGGAAAAATAATATTTGATTTATTAAGGGATATTAAGTTTTTATCTAATAATGATATGCCTATAGACAGAAACACTTATGAAAATATATTTTATAAGATACTTCTAAAATATAAGGGACTTCTTATAAGTTTTGATGAAGAAGAGAAAAAATTGTTTGTAGAGCTTGGCTATTGGCTTAATTTCAATATGGATAAAGTTTAATTATTTGTATTATTTTTTAGTTTTAGTGTTCCGTTTACTAAAGATATAGCCACATCAAAAGAATTGTTAGTGTAGGAATGAATGTTGATTCTTATTACTTTGTTAGGGTCTATTGAACTTTTTGCTAGTTCAACACTTCCGTTTTCTTTACCGAAACCATTATGCTGAGTGATATAATAACCTTCATTCTTCCATAAATAATTAGCATACTTAACACTATTATATAAAGCATTTGTATCATTTTTAAAAGTATATATATAATTATCCTCAAACTTTTCTACTTTTGGTTTTATTTCTAGAGAAGTAATTTTATAAACAGAAGATACTGTATCATTTCCTATCTTGTAAAAAGTTTCATAATTAGTTTTGCAAGATGCAAATAAAAATAATATCGAAACAAATATTATATATTTAATTTTCATAAATTATTTTTTGCTATTATATTAGCTATAACCTTATTATTTTTTTTTAATTTTAGTACGCCAACAAACACATAAACAAAAAAGAATACAAAAGAAATTATAGGTCCTAAATCATGATTAATATCAGCAATTTTAGATATATAATTACCAACAAAATATCCTATTATAAGACATAGTAATGGTATTATATAAACAAAGAAATTAGTAGATTTTTTAAGTTCTTCTACTTCTATAATAACATTGTCCCCATTAGCAGCATTTATATTATTATTAGCTCTTAATATAACAGGTTTTCCAGCAGAGCATATTTTACAACCATCGCAGCTTGAACTTCTTTGTAATTGTACTTTAGCAATATTGTTATTATATGTTTCTAAAACAACAGCCAACTCTCTTCTCATATATAATTATCCTTCAATAGAAAGTAAATATTATTATATAACATTGAATAATAAATATCAATTATGTCATTTAATATAATAAAAAAGCATGCTATTAATTTTAGCATGCTTTTATTTTTTTATAATATTTTTAAGATTGTGTAACTTTTTGTTTGAACCAATCTTTTCCTTCTACTATTCTTGAAACCAACATACCAGCCACATTGTCTCCAACAGAATTAACCATAGTAGCAGGAGGATCAACCAATATACCAATAGTAGCTATTAAAGGGAAAGCCTCAGGCGGGAAACCGTATATAGAAACAATAAGCATTTCACTTATAAGTCCGCCGCCCGGTATAGCACCATTAGCCATACCAGCAAGTACAACAAATATTATAGAACCAATCCAAACCTCAATACCAGTAAAGTTCATTCCAAATACACCATAAAGAAAAGCTATTTTTAATATTCCGCTTAAACAAGTACCGTCCATATGAGCAGTAGCACCTATAGGTAAAACTATATTTCTAATATCTTCATTAATACCTATTTTTTTAGAAGCCTCTAAGTTTATAGGAAGTGTAGCAATAGAGCTTTGTGTTGATAAAGAAGTTATTACAGGAGTAATTAAATGTTTCATTGATTTTACTCCATATTTTCCAGCAGCAATATATCCATAAATAGGGAAGAAAATAAAGAAATATAAAAAAGCAGCAGGATAATAAACAGCACAAGCCCTCGCATAAGTACCTATTAACTCTGGTCCAAATTTACCAACCAAATTAGCAAAATAAGCACCCAAACCTATAGGAGCATAATACATTATAATGCTAACTAATTTCATCAAAGCAAGTGTGGCCGCTTCAATAACAGGGATTAAAGGCTTAGCTTTCTCTCCTACTAATTTTATAGAAAAACCAAAGAACAAAGAAAATACTATAAGAGGAAGCATATTGCTTATAGAAAGCAAATCTTTAAAATCTGTAACTGTAACCATTTTTACTAATTGTTCTGATACTTTAGGAGGATTAGGCTCTTCAACTTGAGTGATAGGCATAGTAAAACCTTCAGCAGGATTAAATACTCTAACAGTAACTATCATTATAGTTGCAGCAATAAGTCCTGTAATGATAAATACTATAAACATTGAAGCTACTATTTTACCTAATCTCTTCATATTGTCCATTTGAATAATAGAGTTCGTGATAGATAAAAATATCAAAGGAACAACTACAGTAAAAAGTATATTAATAAATATATCCCCAAATGGCTTTAAAACAGTGGCCTTCTCTTTGAGAACTATTCCCAATATACTTCCTATCACTACTCCAGAAACTAATAGTATTGGAAACTTATAATTTTTCCAAAAAGAACTTTTCATGAAAATCTCCTTTTTAAAAATTATTTATAATTTTTATTTTTTAATTGTGAAGTTACTTTATTTACAAACTCTTCTATATATTTAAAATCTGTTGCAATATTAACTCTTATAAAGCCTTTACAATTATCAGAGAACCATTCTCCAAAGTCTATAGCTATTTTACAATCATCTTGTATGAACTCTTTTACTCTATCTGGGCTAACAACTTTTCTCAAATCTATAAAAGGTAAATAAGTTCCTTCTAAAGGACTTGTTATTATTTCAGGAACTTTTGCTTTTAATTCATCTCTTATATATTCATAATTGCGTTTTAATGTTTTTAAAAGCCCATCAACCCAATCTGAGCCATATTTATACGCAGCTTCTGCAGCAACCATTCCCAATAAGCTTAATTCTGTTCTATTAATAGTGTTAACATATTTATTATATTTCTCTCTCATTTTTTCATCAGGTATAACTATATGAGAGTTTAGAAGACATGCCAAATTAAATGTTTTTGAAGGCGAAGTTAAAACAACTAATCTGTCTAAATATTTATCTTTATTTTTAATAGATAGAGCAGAAATGAATGGTCTTACACCCAAATTAATATCTTGGTGAATCTCATCAGAGATAATATATACATTATGTTTTTTACATATATCAAAAGCTTTGTCTATTTCTTCATCTGTCCAAACTCTTCCAGCAGGATTATGAGGATTACAGAATATCATTAATTTTACATTATTTTTTACTATATCACTTTCTAATTTTTCAAAGTCAATTGAGAATATTCCATTATCATTTTTTAATTCGCATTTTATTAAATTTCTTTCATTGTCTTTAACAGCATTATGAAATGGATAATAAACAGGAGTGAGTATTACAACACTGTCTCCCTTATTAGTAAAAGCATTAACTAACCAATATAATGCAGTTACTAAACCTGTTGAAAAGTTTATCCATTCTTCTTTTAAGTCTATATTGTATCTAGTTTTTTGCCAATTAAAAAATGCTTCAAAATAGCTATCCCATAAAACTGTGTATCCAAAAACACCATGAGATACTCTTTTATTTAAAGCTTCTATTACTTCATCAGGAGCTCTGAATTCCATATCAGCAACCCACATAGGTGTTAAGCCGCCTACTTTAAATCTTCTGTCTTTTTGTGTTTCCCATTTTTGAGAATTTGTACCTTCTCTGTTTACCAAATATTTACTGTTAAATTCTTCTATAGTCATAAAATAGTCCTTAATTAAATATATAATATAGTATATACAAATAGTTTATACTGTCAATAAAATTTGATAGTTTATATATTATTTTTATATTTTATCATAAAAATATATATAATGTTTGTTTTTTATAGCATTATAAGATATAATAAATTTAATAATAATTAATGGGGTAATTTTATGGATAATTATACTAAGTCTGGCCCTGTAGTATTAGATGATACAGATAGGGCTATAATACAATCATATAAAAATGTTGTAAAAGGAATAGCGAATATATTAGGAACGTATTGTGAAGTCTTAGTTCACTCATTAGATAATTATGAACAAGCTGTTTTATTTATAGAAAATGGGCATAATTCTTCAAGAGATGTAGGTGCACCGATAACCGATTTAGCTTTAGAGCTTATAAATTCGGTACATAAAGATAAAAAATTTTTAGAAGCTTATGAATCAAGATTTCCAAATGGAGACAGATGTAAATCCGTTACAATACCCATAAAAAATAAAGATAAATTAATTGGTTTATTATGCATTAATATAAATATGGAAGTAAGCATTATAGATTTTATGAAAGAATTTTCTATAAGTAAAAATGATGGTGAAGAACAAACTCATTCTGAAAATTACAGTTCAAATATTGACGATATGATAAAATCTATACTTAATAAAAATATTAATGATATAATACTGGATATGTCAATACCAAATCAGGAAAAAAATAAACAGATTATATTAAAACTTCATAAAATAGGATTTTTTCAATTAAAAGGTTCTGTGGAAGCATTAGCTGAAAAACTTCATATTTCAGTTCATACAGTTTATTCAAATATAAGAAAATATACATAAAATATATCAGACTTATTTTAAAACTTATTAATATTTACATTATGTAGTGTAGTCATGAGAAATAACTGCATATTGTAAAATAGAGCCGTTGCTTTTTTGCATATAATAATTACAGTATGTAATTAAATTCTAGTATATTAATTTATTATTTTGTATTTAGTTTTTTATTTGCATGTACTAGTTCTGCTCATTTGTGCATTTATTAGTGTAGCAGCAAATTTATGCAAATTGAATCCCATAAGTTTTGGTATAAAATATACAAAGTGAAACAAATATCATAGAAACAACACAGCAATAAAGTAAATTCAAAAATATATCAGTAATAGGCTGAAGCACAGAAGCCTTCTCTCCAAAAATAGCTCCAATAATAGAGCCTATCAACATTCCCAAAATTAAAATAAATGAAAACTTATAATTTTTTAAAATATTCATACAAACTCCTAACACATATTAAAGATTATAAAAGTCATAAAAATCTATAAACTAAAAAAGCCCATCTATTTATACAATAGAGGGCTTTTATATTATTATATAAATATATATTATTATTGCTGAGTAGTTTCAGTAGTTTGCTGAGTATTATTATTATTGTTTTCAGCAGCTGGTTTAATATTTTTAATAGCGTCTACAGCAGCTTGTCTAATAGCTAAGAAATATTGATCATCTTGAGAAAGGTCTATTAAATCACCTAAAGCCATAGGACTTCCTATTTTACCTAAAGCAACAGCTACTTCATAAACTATACCTTGAGTTCTTCCTAATCTTAATTGGAAAAGTAAAGCAGGAACAGCTTTTTCACTTCCTATATCACCTAAAGCTTGTACAGCAGCTATGATATTGAAAGTTTCTTGTTCAGCAAAAAGCATTTGAGATATATAATCTACACTAGTTTCAGATTTAGCAACTTTTGCAGCTTGTAATGCTTGATATCTTACATCAGAATCAGAATTAGCACCAGAAGTACCTAAACCATAGCCAACATATCTGTTAATTGTTCTTATAGCTAAATCACTAGTAGCACCTTTTTTGCTTAGAGCTTCAAAACATAATGCTTTAACTGATGGTGAACCTGTTTCTATAGCATTAATTAAAAGCGTTTCATCTTGATTAATTAAAGCATCTACAAAGTTTTGATCTAATTCTTCTCTAGGTTTTGTACCTGTTGCATTATTAGAATCTTGAGTAGTAGTAGTTGTTGTATCTGTTGTTGTTTCTTGTGCAAACATAGTTGTTACAGAAAAAACAAGAACTAATGTTGAAATAAGTATTTTTTTGAACATTAGAATTCCCCCTTAATATTTGTTAAAATAATATATTTTTTGAAAAATAATTGCAAGTAGTTTAATATGAGGATAAAAATATTTTTATAATAAAAGATTATTATATTGCAAAAAATTAGGTTTTTATTATACTTTATCTTATAAATAATATGTTAATTTATAAAAATTATAAAAAGGATTTAATGTGGTTGGTTTAATTTTTGTTTCAGATAGTAATGAGTTTGTAATGGCATTACAAAAATATGTTAATCAAGTTAGTAATATATCTGCTGCTTGTTGTGGAGGAATAGGGGAGCGTTTATTGGGTACTAATCATAATGATATTTATAAGGTTATAAATGATAATTATACTGATGATGGTATTATTATATTTTTTGATAGTAAAGGTGCTTTAGTTAATTGCGAGAGGGCTGTTGCTATGCTTGATAAAGAAAAGCAAAAAAATGTGAGAATATCATTTGCTCCTATTTTAGAAGGGGCAATGATTGCGGCTGTTGAAGCTTCTTTAAATAAAAAAATAGATGAGATAGAAGATAAATTAAATAATTATATAAAAAAATATTATATAGAAAATGTTAATTTGAAAGATTATATAAAAAAAGAATATACAGTAAAATTAAAAAATGGTTTTCATGCTAGACCTATATTTATGTTTATGAATATGGTATCAAAAAATAATTGTTCTGTATATATTACTAACAAAACTAAAAATAAAAATATTGTTTATGCTGATAGTATGAGTAAGATATCTTTATTAAATATACAAAACAATGATGTGGTAGAGGTATATGTAAAAGGGGATAATCATCAAGTTTTGACAGAGTTCTTTCAAGATTTATTTGATGGAAAGTTTGATTTTACTAATAATGAGGCAGAAAAAGTATATACAGTTAATTCTGATTTTGAAATTGTATGTGGTGGAAAGGTTAGTGGTTTGGCTAAGTATGTTGATTTAGATATAAAGATAGGTTATGAAGAACAAAGAGATATTGATATAAAAACTGAGAAAGAAAAATTTGTATATGCAATAGAAACTGTAAGAAAAGAAATATTAAAGCAAAAAAATAAGATAGAAGAAAAAAATATTTCCAATGATGCTATTCTTATATTTGATTCTCATTTATCTATGCTTCTTGACGAGGCTGTTATTAATGATGTTGATAACTTGCTTGATACTTCCAAACATACTGCTTTATATTTGTATACTAATATTATGAAAAATATATATGATTGTTTTAATGAGTTTGATGATTTTTATATGGTAGAGAGAAAATATGATATTCAAGATATTTTAAATCAAGTATTATCTGTAATGCTAGATAAAAAAATGGAATTACCAGATAAAGAAGATATAATTTTAATATCAGATAATATTTATGTATCGAATATTGCTAATTTTTCTAATAATATTAAAGGGGTTGTATCTTTGAACGGCAGCTCTATTTCTCATTCTGGTATACTGTTAAAGGCTTTAAATATACCTTATATAGTTTATAAAGATGCTAAAAAATTTGACGGAAAAAATATTATAATAGATACTAATAATAAAGATATAATTTATTTGAATAATTAATAATATTATTATATACTTTTACAAAATTAAAATATTTTATGTTTTTATAGTAGTTCTTAAGTTGATTTGAAATCATAGGATTTTGTATTATGGAAAATAGTACTATAATTATTATTATAATAGTTTCTCTTGTCATACTTACACCTATATTAAAACGAGCTTTAAAAAATATTAGGTTAGATTCTAATAATGACAATATACATATAGCTTGTTTGTATGGAGATTTAAAAAAGATTAAATATTTACTTAGGTCTGGTATAAATATTAATGCTAAAGATTTTAGTAATAAAACTCCTCTTATGTATGCTGCTGAAGACGGGGCCATTGAAACAGTTAACTTTCTTTTAGATAATGGTGCTAATTTAGATGATGTTGATGTTAGAAATGAATCTGCTTTGATAATAGCTTTAAAAAATTATAATATAAATGTGGCAAAAATATTAATAGAAAGCGGTGCTAATTTAGACATTAAAAATGAAGAAAATAAAGATGCCCTACAATTAGCTAATGAAATTAATTCTAAAGAGATTATAGAACTTATTAGAAACAAGTTAAATAATTAATTATTTTTTATTGCTTCTTGCTATATTTGTTGAACCGCATATAGGGCAGTTTGATACAGAATCATCTATTATATCATCTATATTAGTTAAATCATCATCTTCTATTATATTAATTTCTTTATCATCTACAGCCCAGAAATTAGAACAATCTTTGCAATAGAAATGTATTAAATATTCTCTGTATGTTGGATAATTACCTTCTATTTTTCTATATCCGTCTATTATATTATGTCCCATAAATAAAATCTCCTAAAAAATCTTAAGCAAAGTCTAATATTTTTTATTAAAAAAGTCAATTATATATTAGTTATAACAGTTTATTATTAAAATAGTAAATATTTTTATTTCTTTTGTATTGAGAATTAAATTTAATATAAATATAATAAAAAATTAAGAAAATATAATAATTTAACAACTTATTTTATAAATTACTTTTGCAGCAAGCATATTAATAATTTTTTTAACTAATAATAGGAGCTTTAATCATAAAACTCCTATTATAGTATTTATTAATATATTATATAAGCACCTTGAAATATTTCATTAAATTTATTTTTATATTCTTCTGTTTGAGTAACTTTTACTATGTCTTTAGCCCATTGAGAATTTTCATTTCCTGAATTTACAACTAATCCTGTTGGGAAATTATTATATTCTCCATCTTCTACTATATATGAATGAGCATCAAATCCTGCATTTTTCATAACACTTGAAAATGTGATTGTGGCATCAGCGTCAGCATAAGAACCAGCTGTTGATGTAGTTTCTACTTCTAAAAATTTTATATTTTTTGGATTTTCTTTTATATCAATCATTGTGTAGAATTCTCCAGTTTTTTCTCCTAGTTTTAAAAGACCTAGTTTTTCAAGAAATCTAAGTCCTCTATCCATATTACTAGGATCATTAGATATAGTAATTACAGCATTATCAGGTATATCTTCCACTGTTTTATGTTTTGATGAATAAAGTGCATTTAAAGATGCATATTTAAATCCATCAACCAACACTAAATGTGAGTTATTAGCTTTATTAAAAGTATCTATCCATGGTTTATGATTTAATATTAGTCCATCAATCTCATTAGCACTCAAAGCTAAAGCAGGTAAATTATTTCCGTCAAATATTTTTACTTCCATTTTATAGCCTTCATTTTCCATTAATCTTTTAATTTCTTCTACTGCCTCAGCATTCAAAGCCATACATCCTATTACTATGGTATCATCTTTACCTTTTTCAGTGTTTGATGAAGATGATGTTTTGTTAGAGCAAGATGCAATTAATATAATAAGCATCATTGATAGAATTGATAATATTTTTCTTTTCATTTTTTAATTTCTCCTTTTTGTTTTTTATTATTTATTATTCATTATTTATTTTTCAACAATTCCTCCTATGTAGCAATTATCATCATAATTTTGATTCATTTTTATATCTAACAAATTAGATAGATTATTTTTTTCAAGTTTTTCTTTAATGATTTTTTTATGCTTATTTCTTTCAAGCGGGTTAATAGTGTTTATTAATCCATCCACCACATTTAAAAATATTCTATAAGGCATTCCTACAGCCATTTCATCATCTTTCCATCCAGCCATCATTCTTGTACCAGAGCACATCATAGACATATTAAAACATCCATTTTCATAAGGATAAGAAGTGCATTCTTCGCATATAGCCTGCATTCCTGATAGTTTTATATCATTAGCATGCCCATAATGATATGAATATGCATGTGCTAAACGCATTGCCTGATACGGCTTGCATACAAATATAACAACATCAGGTTCCTCTTTATAATCTTTTAGAGGCATAATTGAAACACCAAAAATTTTATGTTCGCAATATACCATATTTTTTGAGATTTTTCTGCTTACTCCTAAATCTCTATATGTTCCTGTTTTTAATCTTCTAATACCTGATGCACTTTCAGGCAGTACTCTTTGAAATCCTAGGGCAACTGCTCCGCCTGAACAAGCGTTATGACCTTTATGTATTTTTAATTTTCTGCCTTCACTCGCACGGCTTACAAACCTGCAGTAAGATGTTTTATTTTTGCTTTCCTCTGCATCTAGTTTATCATATTCTTCTTCTGTAAATATAAATTTTATTCCTATTGGATATCTCTCTAATTCTAATACACTGTTAAGTACTTTATCAATTTTTTCTAAATCCATAATATTATCCTTAAATTAATTTTTTATATATAAAATCACCAATATACTGTGTAATATTTACAAACAAAAACATAATAAATACAGAAAAATATAGTATGGTATTATTGAAACTTTGGTATCCGTAGGTTAAGGCAACAGCACCAAGACCACCTCCTCCAACTGCTCCAGCTATTGTAGTTGCTGCTATATAATTTACTGATGCCATAGTGATAACAGATATTATAGAAGGGATTGACTCTCTAATAATTACACCAAACATTATCTGCATATTAGTAGCTCCAAATGATTTGGCTGCTTCTATTAATTGCTTATCAACTTTAATAAAACTGCTTTCGAGTAATCTAGATATAAATGCAGTTGCTGTAATTGATAATGGAAGTATTACTGCTTTTTCTCCTATAGTTGTGCCTATTACAAGACGAGTAAATGGAGATATTGCAACTATTAATATTAGTATTGGGAATGATCTTATTGTATTAACGATGAAACTTAATATATTATAAAATCTTTTTTTATAATTAAGTCCGTTTGGTCCGTACATTGTTAATAATACTGCTATTATAAATCCTAATATAAAGCCTATTAATATAGTAAAAAATACTATTCTAATTGTTACTATAGTAGAAGGCAGTATCAATTTTATAAAATAATTTATATATTTTTCCAATTTATTCTCCTAATATTTTATAATTTTCTATATTCATTGATTTTAGATATTCCTCTACTTTTTTTACATCATTGTCATTAATAATATTTATTAATACTTTTCCAATTATGCAATTCTTATAATCTTCCATAACAAAATCTATTATATTTACATTAAATTTTCTTATTAATTTTTCTATAATGTTATTTGAGTCATCTTTTTTATACATTATTTCAATATTTTTCCCAGAATTAGGGAGTAAAATTTTATTATCTCCTAATATATTAACAAGAGATTGAGGCTGATTAATGAATATTTCTTCAACTACACCACTGTCTTTAATAAGTCCGTCTTCTATTATTGCCATATTATCGCATATAGATTTTACAACATTCATTTGATGCGTAACTAGTACTATTGTTATACCCATAGATTTATTTATATCATTTAAAAGTTCCATAATAGATTCAGAGTTTTTAGGGTCTAAAGCAGAGGTAGCTTCATCGGATAATAATATTTTTGGATTCATTGATAATGCTCTTGCAATAGCAACTCTTTGTTTTTGTCCGCCTGATAAATCTCTTGCAAGATTATTTATTTTATCATACATCCCAACAATATCTATTAAATATCTTACACGTTCATCTATCTCTTTTTTGTTCCAGTGCCAGCATTGCATAGGAAATGCTATATTATCATATACACTTGCTCTTGTAATTAATGAAAAATGCTGAAAAATCATTCCAACATCTTTTCTAAACATTCTTAATTCTTTATCATTTAGACTTTTTATATTAATTCCATTAACTTCTAAATATCCTGAATCATATTTCTCTAAACCGTTTATACATCTTAATAAAGTAGATTTGCCAGCACCGCTTCTGCCTATTATGCCGAAAATTTTACCTCTTTCTATATGTAAGTCTATACCTTTTAATATTTCTATATTATTATATTGTTTTTTTAATGCTGTTATTTTTATCATAATACTAGTTTTTATTTATTGAATAATTACAAGATTTTTATTAATTGGATTGAATAAACACACGGTTTAAGAAATTAATTATTTTGAGGGAAATAATAGTCTTTAAAAAACAAAAGAGTATTTGAAATCATTTCGCTATTATAGCATAATAAAAATAAAAAATCAATTTATATATTGTGATTGCTATATGAAATATAATTTTAAATTCTTAAAGAATAGTTTTTAAGTTTTTTATTTGTGTAGATTTTAGTGCATGCATTCAGTTGTTTTATTTATAATATTATATTTAAATGATAAAACTTTTTTATGAAGTATTAAAAGTGTTATAAAATAAAAAAGTTAATAATATATATAAAAATATAGAAATTGACAAAATATAGTTGTTTAGGTATAATTATTTATTAGTTATATAGAATGGCGGTTTTTTAATTTATGAAAAAAGTATTGTTTATTATTTTTATAATATTATCTATAGTATTATTTTCTTGTAAGAAAGAATCTGAAGTTTCAGTTAATAATAATAAAGTTTATGTTAGCGACCCTAATAATATATATCATAAAGAATATACTAATGTTGTTAAGGTTAATGGTAAGTTTGTTGATACTAAGAGTGCCTATGCGTTTGCCTACAAAGATAGAGAAGAGGGTGAATATAGCGAAGAGTATGATATATTTGATGCTATAAGAAATCATAGTTTAAAAAGGGTTGCAGAATTAGTAGAGATGGATAGTCAATTAATTGATGATACTATAAGCACAGATGAAAGCGAGTATAGTGAGTTTATGGATGATAGTTATAGTATTGATGGGGCTACTCCTTTGATATTTGCTATATTTTATAGAGATTTGGGTATAATGCAATATTTACTAGACAATGATGCGGATCCTTATATTAAAGATGAAGATGGGTGGAATGCTTTTTTATGGGCTTGCGGTACTGGAAGTGTTGATGAAATAAAAATGTTAGTTCAAGCTCATCCTGATTTAATTGATTCTAGAAATATTTATGATGCTAATGGGCTTCATATTGCTTCTTTAAATGACAATATAGAAGTTATTGAATATTTGGTTAATGATTTAGGTTTTGATATTAACAGCACCGATGAAGATGGGGATGGTGTTTTGTATTATGCTAATGATGCTGAGACTACTGAGCTTTTAGAGAGTTTAGGTGCTGAAAATTAATTTTTTATAAAAGGAGTTTTTTATTATGGCTGTATTAGTTTGCGGAGGAGCTGGTTATATTGGCTCACATGTGGTGCGTGAACTTTTAAAACAGAATATAGAAACTGTTGTAATAGATTCACTTGAGTATGGTCATAAAGAGGCTATTAAAGATTGTAAGAACTTTTATCAGGGAAACATTGGAGATAGTGCTTTACTTGACGAGATATTTGCTAAACATAATATTGATTCTGTTATGCATTTATGTGCTTATATAGAAGTTGGTGAGAGTGTACAAAATCCTGCTAAATATTATTATAACAATGTATCTAACTCTATAAATCTTCTTAATGCTATGCTTAGAGCTAAAGTAAAGAATTTTATATTTTCTTCTACTGCTGCGGTTTATGGAGAGCCTGAATCTATTCCTCTAAAAGAAGATTGCAGAAAAGAGCCTACTAATCCTTATGGCGACAGTAAGCTTGCATTAGAGAAAATACTTTCTTGGTATACAAAAGCTTATGATTTTAATTATGTAGCTTTAAGATATTTTAATGCTTCTGGTGCTCATCCTGACGGAGATATTGGAGAAGACCATAATCCAGAATCACATTTAATACCTTTAATACTTCAAGTTCCGCTTGGCAAAAGAGAGAATATAAAAATATTTGGAGATGATTATCCTACACCAGACGGCACTTGTTTGAGAGATTATATACATGTATGCGATTTGGCTTTGGCACATATTGCTGCTATGAATTATCTTAAAAATGGCGGTAAGAGTGTTGCTTGTAATTTGGGTAATGGAAACGGATTTAGTGTAAAAGAGGTTATAGATGTGGCTAGAAAAGTAACAGGGCATGCTATACCTGCAGAAGTTTGTCCTAGAAGGGCAGGGGATTCTTCTGAACTTATTGCAAGCAGTGATAGGGCTAAAGAGGTGTTGGGTTGGACTCCTACTATAGACTCATTAGAGAAAATAGTTGAAACTGCTTGGAATTGGCATAAAAATCACCCTAATGGTTATAAGAAATAATGTTTATTAGCTCGAAGAATGCTATAGTTGAAGCTCTATCTAAAGACTTGGTTGATGTTATTTATATTAAATTTCCTATATCTAAAAGAGAAAAAGAAATAATTAAGCTTGCTGAGAGAAAAAAAGTTTTAATTAAAAATGTTGACAAAAGAGAGATGGAAAGCATTGTAGGTAAAGTTTATTCTATTGCTGCGAGTGTGAAAGAAAATGCTGAAATAGGTATTGATGTTTTTTTGGATAGGGCTTTAGAGAAAACTAATACGCCGCTCATATTTATACTTGATTCTATAACAGATGTTCATAATTTGGGTGCTATTATAAGGAATGCATATTTTTTTGGTTTGGGTGGAATCATTATACCTAAAGACAATGCTGCTCCTATAAATGAAAAGGTTTATGAGATATCTGCTGGTGCTGCCTATCATTTGCCTATATCAATAGAGACCAATCTTAATAGAGCTGTTGAGATAATGAAAGATAAAGGTTTTTGGGTATATCATGCGAGCGAGAAGGGCGGTACATCATTAGAAAATTTTAAATTTGACACACCTACAGCTATTATACTTGGAAATGAGCATAGCGGAGTGAGAGAGAGTTTGAAGAAAAATTCTGACGGCAGCATTATGATAAAAGCCTGTAGCGATTTTGATTCACTTAATGTATCAGCAGCATCTGCTATAATATCTTACGCTTATTCTGTGTATAAAAAAGGTTAATTGGAGATAATGGGGCTCGAACCCACGACCCTCACAATGCCATTGTGATGCTCTCCCAAGCTGAGCTATATCCCCATAATTGTGGAGAATGATAAATTATTTTTAGCCAAAAGTCAATTATAAAATAAGTAAAAGAACTACATTTTTAGACAAAATATAAGTATTATATTTATATATATTTTTTAGGATGTAAAATAAAACATTTGCACTTTTTGGTTCTTTTTGCTGCGGGAAAAAGAACAATAAAATTTTTATGTTTTTTATTAGTTGTGGTGGCTTTGCCCCCACGCCCCCAGTTCTTTTATTGGTATAAAAGAACCAAAAGAACTGCATTTAACAAAATATACATTTATGTTTAATTTTAGATTTTATATTATATTGAAAATATATTGTAAAATATAAAGTCAAAGTATTTGCACTTTTTGCAACTTTTTGCTGCGGGAAAAAGTTGAATAAAATATACATTAAATAAAAAAAACTATTTGTTAAGATATTTGCAGGGCTTTGCCCCGCACCCCAGTTCTTTTATTGGTATAAAAGAACCAAAAGAACTGCATTTTTTTAGGTAAAATACAAGTATTATATTTATATATTCTAAAATATAAAGTCAAATCATTTGCACTCTTTGCAATTTTAAAACTGTTATGAAATTGTTGACTTTTAATGAAAATTAAAATATTATAACTATTATGTCTTACAGTAAAACTATCAGAGAAGAAGAATTAAAAAATAAAGTCGCTAGAGATTATTTTTACTCTTTTGATAATACTCAAATTATAGAGGAGATTGATTTTAGTATCGCTCCAAAAAAAGAAGCAGATAAAAAAGATACTGAATATTTTTTGTGGGCAGAAGCTAAAAAAGGAAATAAAAATGATATATATGAATCCTTTGTGCAGCTTATACTCACTATAGGAAAAAAAAGAGTATTCGATAAACATTTGCCGCCGCCTTTCTTGGGGGCTTTTGATGCTGAGAAAATCGCTTTTATTCAGTATTATAAAGTGCTTGATGTTTTTAATCAAAATGATTTTAATTGGAATGTAACCCCTTCTGACCATGAGTCTAAAGAGTTTAAACAGCTATACAACCTTGTAGAAAATACTTTGAAAAATGAAAGCTATATTTATAAATTTGATGATGATGAGAGTGAATTAAAAGAGTTTATAAGGGCTAATTTTATAGCGGGTAAAAACTCCTTATCGAAAGTGCAGATAGATAAGAATAATTTTGTTAATATATATTCAAAGTGGCTTAATGCCGTAAAAGAATCTATATCTGTGGATTGGGATAGGGCTAAAAGTTTTGGTATAATAGATGCCGATTTTTATTTGGCGGATTTACTAAGCGAGAATAATTTAACATTAAAAGAAAAACTATATGTAATACTAAAAACTGACCATTATGAGCTTGACAGAAAAATAGACGATATGGGGCTTGCATCGAGTAAGGAAGCGTATTTTTATGATAAGCAGAAGGCACATAATGAGTTTTGGAAGAGGTATCAAAGACCGCCTAAAAGTGAGTATTGGGATTATATAATAGAGAGGCGGGATTTACTTGTGCCGCAGGATATAAGAGAGCGAAAGGGGTCGTTTTTCACGCCGCAGATATGGGTTGAGAAGAGTCAGGAATATATAGCGGAAGTATTGGGGGAGAATTGGCAGGAGGAATATTATATATGGGACTGTGCGGCAGGCACGGGGAATTTGCTTGCGGGGCTTACGAATAAATATAACATATGGGCATCTACTTTGGACAAGGCAGATGTAGAGATAATGAAAGAGCGAGTGAAGAATGGCGCGAACTTGCTAGAGAATCATATATTTCAATTTGACTTTTTGAATGACGAGTTTGATAAGCTTCCAGAAGATTTGAGGCGAATAGTAGAAGATGAAGAGAGTAGGAAGAAATTAGTAATCTATATCAACCCACCTTACGCCGAGGCTGGAAATAAAAAGAAAATGTCAGCAACAGGAGAGCATAAAGATAAAGTTTCTACTGACAACAATACATATATAAAATATAAAAAGCTACTTAGTAAAGCAAGTAATGAGATATTTGCACAATTTTTTATAAGAGTTTATAAAGAAATTCCTAATTGCGTGTTAGCTTCTTTTGCTACATTAAAATATATTAATTCTACTAATTTTGTAAAATTTAGAGAAGTTTTTGAAGCGAAATTTTTAAATGGTTTTATGGTGCCAGCTTATACTTTTGATAATGTTAATGGGCAATTCCCTATAGGCTTTATGATTTGGGATACTTCTAAAAAAGAAAAGATAAAAAAAATAAGATTGGAAATTTTTAATGATGAAGAAAATAAAATAGGTGTAAGAAATTTTTATACAAATGAAAAAAATATTAATACTTGGATAGACTTTTACAAATTATTATCAGGCGAAATTAATCTTGGTATTATAGTTGGAGATAGCCCAGATTTTCAAACGAATAATTTTGTAAACATTTCAAATATGAAACCAGAAAGACATGGAAAAATTATGCCTGTAAATGTAAATAATATCATATATATGTGTATATATTTTTCAGTGCGTCATTGTATTGAGCATACTTGGATTAATCACAACGACCAATTTTTTTATCCTAATGACTCTTGGGAAGAAGATACAGAATTCAAAAATGATTGTTTAGCTTTTACACTTTTCCACTCTAAAAACAGAATTTCTTCAGAGCACGGCGTTAATCATTGGATTCCGTTCACCGAAGTGCAGCTTAATGCTAAAGACTCTTTCGCCTCTCACTTCATGACTGATTTCCTCTCTGGAAAAATTAAAAAAACTACTTCAGACAATGACAGTCTTTTTAGCAGCGACACAAAATCGTCTTCTCCTTTAAAATTTTCAAGCGAGGCTAATGCGGTTTTTGAGGCTGGGTTATCGCTATGGAAATATTATCATTCTTTCGACCTCATTAATGTTAATGCGTCCTACTATGACATACGTGCGTTTTTCCAGAAGTTTAATGACAAGGGGCGTATGAATCCAACCTCTAAAGACGAGACTTATAACTCATTACTTGCCGACCTCAAACGCAATCTTGACGTTCTTGCCCAAAAGATTGCCGTTAAGGTGTATGAGCATGGTTTTTTGAAAGAATAAAATTATTTTCAAAAAGATACAAAATATAGGTATTAATTTAATCTTATACATTCCAAGATATAAAGTAAAAACATTTGCACTTTTTGGTTCTTTTTGCGGCGGGAAAAAGAACAATAAAATTTTTATCTTTTTTATATTCGTGGGGACTAGCCCCCACACCCCCACTTCTTTTGTTGGCACAAAGAAGCAAAAAGACTGCATTTTTAAGCAAAATACAAGTATTATATTTATATATATTCTAGGATATAAAATAAAAACATTTGCACTTTTTGCAACTTTTTGCGGCGGGAAAAAGTTGAATAAAACATACATTAAATAAAAAAATTATTTGTTAAGATATTTGCAGGGCTTTGCCCTTAACGAAGTACACACCGTGCAGCACCCCAGTTCTTTTATTGGTATAAAAGAACCAAAAGAACTGCAAGCACTTATTGTCATCTTATATATTGTTGATGATTTATATATTTGGGTTATAATTGAAGTAGTGATTTAATTTTCTTCTATATGTTTAACTTCTATTTTACTTAAATTTAATATAGGTAAATCTATAGGAGGTAATTTTGCCATAACAGAAAATTGTGCCACAATTGGTCTAATATATGAGTATAAAATAGAAACTAAATTTGGAAGCAATTTTTCTGAAATATCATTTTTATATTCAAATATTCCAACTATTATCGTTTCTATTGTAGCAATAGAAATCTTATTTTTATCTATATCTTCCTGAAATAGTTCTATATCAACAGATAAATTTAATTGTATAGAATTTTCTATATCCTTTCTAGTAGAATAAAAAGATCCCATATTTAAATTTATGGCTATTTCATCTTTATTAATGACATTATTTTTTTGGAAAAAATTAGCTTTAACAAGTTTAATTTCTGTTATAGAAAAAGTAGAATTCTCATGCTGCTTCAAAATATTCATCATCTTCCTCATAATTATTTATATTATTATATTCTTTTTTATTTTCTACTTTTATATTACAATCACTAATAGATGTATTTATATTTTTTTTATCATAAATAATACTATGATTAAATTTTTTAACAGTTTCTATACATAAATCTAATAATACTGATAAAATTTTTGAATATTCTGCTATCATAATTTGACTATTATAATTTTGCAACAATTTTAATGTTAAATCATTGCATAGTCCATTTTCTTCTTGTTCAATTAAATCATTATTATTCAAATAATAATTATAAATATAATCATATCCAATAAATATATCTAAAAATGATAATATATTTTTATATTTATTATCTAAATACTTAAATAAACTTTCTATATTATCTTTATTTTTAATTAAAAAAGACTCATCCATAAAATAAATTATATAATAATCATTCTGTTCTATTAGTCTTATATTATTGTTTAATTTAAAAAAATTATCAAAATATTTTTTTAGTATTGATAATAATAAATTATCTCTATTAAAATTATTCATTTTTTACTTTCCTTATAATTATAAGTCATTTAGTATTTTAGTAAAATAATTATATGCTAAATTTAAAACATTTTGATTGCACAATTTACCAGAATATTCATAATTTTCTCTCAATTGAGCTAACTGTGTCCCTCTAGTTGCCAAAGCTTTATTTTTTTTAGCATAAGTTACTAATACAGCCCATATTGAATAACGATTCCCTTTATGTGCTAGACATTGAAGGTTACAATTTTTTATTGTACAAAGTTGCCCTCTAAAATCTTTATTACAATGTTGGCTATAACCCTTAGAAATTAAATAATCCTTAGCTAATAAAAATACCCCATAATACCACCTACCTATAATAATATGATTAATATCATCATAGTTAGATTTATTGATGTAATTAATAAATGTTTGCCTATTATTATATAGGTAATCAGCAGTATCTATATTTATTTTACCTCTATTTTTCATAAAATAACTACTTTCGTTTATTATCGAAAAGATATCTTATAATAATAATACTAATTATAAGTATATATAACTAGAATATTATAAAATGTATAAAAAATCAAGTAGATAATATAAAAATTAATATTTAATCTATATGAATATTGTAAAATTTTTTGGTACGGCTCGGTGCAGACTGTTCAAGCGTTTAGGAAGTTCGCTAAAGGGGCTTGATTGTGAGTTGACAAAAAATAGTTTATGTGTATACTTATGTGTATTAAGGAGCTTAAATACAATAACTCAATTGCAGGAGTAAAATTATTATGACAGCTTTACAAATTATAAAGCTCCTAAAACAAGACGGATGGTTTCAAATTGCTCAGAAAGGAAGCCATAAACAGTTTAAACATAATATAAAAAAGGGAAGAGTTACAGTGCCTTATCATAGTAATGTTGACTTATCAATAGCTGTGATAAAAAGTATAGAAAAACAAGCTAAGATAAAGATTTTAAATAAATAGTTTGTTTTTATAAAATATTTTATTATGAAAAAAAATATAGAAACATTTGTAGCAAATATTTATAAAGTAAAATCAGGTTATAATTCAACATTTTACGATTTTGACGGATGTGTAAGTGCAGGTAAAACTTTAGAAGAAGTAATAGATAATTCTAAAGTAGCACTTCAAATGCATATTGATGGTATAATAGAAGATGGCGAGAAAATTCCAAAAGCTTCTAGTTTGGAAAAGATAATTAAAGAAACTGAAGATGAACCTATAACGAGAATGTTAATAGAGGTAAAAGTTTCAAGAGAGAAGAAGAAGAGAATAGATATTACATTAGACGAGAGTTTATTAAAGACAATAGATAACTTATCATCAAATAGAAGTGAATTTATATCATTAGCTGCCAAAAATTATATATCTAGTTATTATAAATAAGTACAATATCATATTTCATTCAGACTGTTACTGCGTTTAGGAAGTTCGCTAAAGGGGCTTGAGTTTTTTGTTTATACCTATATAATGTTTCCAGTAATATTTGCAATTCGTTGAAAATATTATTAATTTCATTCGGAGGTTTTATTGAAAATGGCTAATCCAGTTTTATCAGAAAAAGCTTTTGATTATGAATTAAGGCATGCAAATGAAGGCACTATGACTATTAATGGTGCTATAAACAAATCTATCATTCTAACATTAGTTTTAATGCTTTCTGCAATGGTGAGCGTATTTTTTGTTTTAGCAAATAGTCCAGAAATGCTTTATCCTGCTGCTATAGGTTCATCTATAGGGGCTTTTGTTTTGGCTTTAATAATGACTTTCAAAAAAGAGTTGGCAAAGGTTTTATCTATACTTTATGCTATACTTGAGGGTGTTGCTATTGGGGCAATTTCTTATGTATTTAATGCTGCTTATGATGGTATAGTTGTTCAGGCGGTGTTTTTTACTTTTGCTGATTTATTTATTATGCTTCTGCTTTATAGATTTAGAATTATAAGAGTTACAGAAAAGTTTAGAAGTGTAATAGTGTCTGCAACTTTATGTATAGCTATTGTATATTTAGTTAATTTTGTAATGTCATTTTTGGGTGCAAGAATTCCTTTCTTATATGGTTCAAGTCCTTTAAGCATTGGTATTAGTGTTGTTATAGTTGTAATAGCTTCACTTAATTTGCTTTTGGATTTTGACTTTATGGAGAAGGGTGAGGCTTACAACATGCCAAAATATTTTGAATGGTATGCTGCTTTTGGTTTACTTGTTACTTTGGTGTGGTTATATTTAGAGATATTAAAACTTTTAGCAAAGGTAAGAAGCAGAGATTAATAATTATTAAATAAGTTATTATAAAAAGGTGTGCATAAATTGCATGCCTTTTTTATTTAAAAAAGGTATTATTTTATTTTTTACAGCAAAAAACATAATGAGGCATATCTATGTTGTAATAATGCTTTGTTATTTGAGTGACTATTTTCATTTGGTTTTTTATAGCGACTTTTTGAGAGGCTATATTGTTATCTCTTATTATAGAATAAACTCTATCAGCATTTAGTTTATTAAAAGCATATTCTTTAGAAGAGATAGCACTTTCTATAGCATATCCTAAGTGCCAATAATTTTTATTAAATAAATAGCCTATCTCAAGCAGTTCATTAGAGCCATTAATTTTTATATCAATATTTTGCATCGTTAAACCAGCTTGCCCAATTAGTTTATTATTTTCTTTTAATATAACAGCCCAAAGTCCAAATCCATAAGTTTTATATCTATTTATTTGCCTTTCAAACCATTCTCTACATTCTTCCTCTGTAAAGCCATGTTCATAAGCATACATTGTTTCTTTATCTTTTAATATCTCGCATAAACTATTATAATCTTCTTCACTATTTTTATTTAATTCTCTTAATATTAGCCTGTTTGTTTCTATAATAATTTTATTCATTATAATGTTTCCAATTTTTTAAATTAAATACTATCATTTATTTTTTATCGTATTAAATTAAAAATCAATAATAAAAACTCAATACAATTTTTTTATTTAATATTAGCTTTACATTTTCATCTCTTTTTATATAATGATTTTATTATTAAGTGGTAAGGAATAAATAATATGAATCTTAAAGAATATATGAATATAAGATTAAAAGATATTGATAATGAGATAAATAATATTTTTAAAACTAGCAATATATCATTAGAAAATAATTTTTTAGATATGCTTAAATATCCGCTTGAGGCAGGAGGAAAAAGATTAAGACCGATTTTAACTTGCCTTGCTTGTGAATTATTTAACGGAGATTATAAAAAAGCTATTATACCAGCTGTATCATTAGAACTTATTCATACATATTCTTTGGTTCATGATGATTTGCCTGCTATGGATAATGATGACTTAAGAAGGGGTAAACCTACAACACATGTTAAATATGGAGAAGCTAATGCAATACTTGTTGGGGACGGACTTCTTACTCATTCATTTGAGATTTTATCTAATGCTAATATCAATGATAAAACTTTGAGAAAACTTCTTTATGAGATAAGTTATGCTGCGGGAGTTTCTGGAATGGTTATGGGGCAGTTTATAGATTTGTATTATGAAGAGAGAGACATTGATTTTGAAATGCTTAAAATACTTCACTCTAAGAAAACAGGTGCTATGATTAGGGGAGCTGTGAGAGTGGGAGCTATTGCTTCAGAGAAAGAAAATATTAATTTAGAAAATATTACTAAATATGGAGAGGCTATTGGTTTAGCTTTTCAGATACAAGATGATATACTTGATGTAATTTCTGACAATGAAACTCTTGGTAAAACTGTGGGTAAAGATGAAAAAGAGGGCAAACTTACCTATGTTAAACAGTTTGGGCTTGAGGGGGCAAAAGAGAAGGCAATAGAGACTTCAAAAGAGGCTATAGATTATTTAAATATATACGATGATAACGAAGCAAAAAATATATTAATTGAGCTTGCAAATTATATAGTAGAGAGAAAATCGTGAATGATAGATATTAGAGAAAATAATTTAAATGCTATTAAAAAAAATATAAAAGCATATCCTATTAATTTTTTAGATTTAATTGAAAATGCCAAAAAAGAAGATAATGTTTCTTTAGAGGTTATTGAAACAAAATCCAAAAACCTTTCTGCAAAAGTTGTAAAGAATGGAAAGAGTGTTTTGCTTCATAGTGCTTATGACCCTATAAAAGAGGCTAACACTTTAATTAAAGAAATAGAAGATGATATTGATATGGTATTTGTATTTGGCATTGGCGGCGGATATTTAATCAATGCTCTAAAGAAAATTAATATCAATATAGTTGTAATTGAGCCTTCTATTAGTTTTTTTAATTTGCTTATTGATAATTTTAGATTAGATAAAATATTAGAAGATAGTAAGATTACATTTTTTATTGGCGGATATGACATTGAAGATATAGAGAAGTTTATATCTTTAAAAACCACTAAAAAAGTAAAATTTTTTATTACAAGGTCTTACAGCAATTTATTTGCAGATGACGCTTTATTTTATCAAACTAAAGTATTATCTATAATAGACAAAAAAACTATTAATATAAACACGATTTTAAGATTCGATAAATTATGGGCTTATAATATAGCATCAAATGTTGTAGAGATAGCAACTCATTATGGCGTAAATAAGTTTTTTGATAAATATAAAAATATTCCGGCGGTGGTGGTTTCTGCTGGTCCTTCATTAGAGAAAAATATTAGAAAGTTAAAAGAGTTAAAGGATAAAGCAATAATAATAGCTGTAGATACTGCGATGAAGCCGTTATCTAGTCATAATATATCGCCTCATTTTGTTATTACTATTGACCCGCAAAAAAAGAACTCAAAATATTTTAGGAATATTAATTTTAAAGATACTGTTTTAATAGCAGAATCTTCTGTTGATAATGAGGCTATATCGTCATTTAAAGGAGCAATATATTTTTTAGATTCTATATTTCCTCTTGCTAAATATTTTATGAAGCCTTTGGGAGAGAGGGGAGATGTTACTATGGGGGGAAGTGTTTCTACTGCAGCATACGACTTTGCTATTAGAATTGGTGCTAACCCTATAATAATGCTTGGGCTTGATTTGTCTTTTCCTAATCATCAGACACATATAAAAGGAAGCTATCATGAAGAGAATTTCTTCACAGAGATAGGAAAGCTTGATTCTTATGACAGCAGAATATATAAAGTGCTTGTTTCTGGCAATTTGAGAGAAGAGAAAAATGTTTATGGGGAGAGTGTGTTTACAGATTCACGTTTTGATATGTATAGAAATTGGTATGAGGAGCAATGCAAATTAAATAGCAGTAAAAAGTTTTATAATGCCACAGAAGGCGGAGTAATAATCAATGCAATGGAAAACATTACAGTTGATGAGCTTCTTAAAAAACTTGATAATATTAATATAGAAATAGATAAAAACTCTGAAGAAGTAAATAAAAAAAATAAAATATTATCAAATATAAAAACAGGTTTAGAGAAAATAGATGCTGAAATAATAGAGCTTAAGCCTTATGTATTAAATGCTATTAAACTATGCGATGAAATTAACAGTGAATTAAAAAGGCATAGAAAAGTAGATAAACTTTTAGAGAAGTTAAGTGAATCTGACATAAAGATACTTAATATAAGTAAAATTAATGAGTTTTTGGGTGTTACCATGCAGAGGGTTATAAAGTCCATTACAGAGGGTTTTGAGTTTGAAGATAGTGATTATGATAAATCTATAGTGGGCTCTTTTAAGCTTTATGAGGCCATGAAAGACAGTATTGATTATAATCATTATATAATAAGTAGAGCTTTGATAAAGATAAACAAAGAGCTTACAGTTTAAAAAATATTTAATCTTTACAAAATAAAAAAGTTCTTTATAATAAAAATAGTATTTTTTGGAAGTAGTTTTATGAAATTAAAGATATCTAATTTTGCTAAGATAGAAGAAGCAGATATAAAAATAGACGGCATAACTGTAATATGCGGAGATAATGATACAGGCAAAAGTACTATAGGTAAAATATTATTTTCAATATTTAATCATGATAATTTTAAAAAGTTTATAATAGAAGAAGATTTAAAATATAAAATATTTAATATACTTAAGAAATTAAATATAAAAAATAGATTTGGGGTTCCAATTTTTATTCCTAAAGATAGTCCGATAATAGATAAAATATATCGTTATGTAAATGATTTATCTGAAAAGGTATCATCAAAAGGTTTAATTAATATACTAAAAAATACTATTGAAAAGCAATACATTATTTTAGTTGATGATGATACATTTGATGAAATAGCAAAAAATATATTGGATATTATTTCTACAAAAAATAGTAAATTAATGTTTGAAATAATGACGGATTATTTTAGAAATATTTTTGAAAACCAAATTAATAATTTATTTAATAAAAATTCAAATGCTGAATTGGAATTAGAAATAAAGAAACAAAAAATGAATATAGAGTTTAAAAATGATGAATGTGTAAAATTTGAAACTGATTTTAATATAATTCATAATGCATTTTATATTGATAATCCATTTATAGTTAATTATATAAATAGTAATATTGATACTGATAATTTTATTTTAAAAAAGACAATAGATGATTTCTTTACTAATGATAATAAAAATGTTTTTGATTCTGTAAAAAATAAAGAAATTTTGGAAAAAGTTTATGATGTACTTAACAGTATTATAAATGCTAAAATAGTAAATAAAGATGATGATTTTTATTTGCATTATAATGAAAATGATATTGAAATAAAATTAAGAAATCTTTCAGCAGGATTAAAATCTTTTGTTATAATAAAACGTCTTTTGGAGAATGGTTCTTTAAATGAAAAAGATGTTCTTATATTGGATGAGCCAGAAATACATCTTCACCCAAAATGGCAGCTTATATATGCAGAGTTAATTGTTTTATTACAGAAATATTTTAATTTAACTATTACTATAACTACACATAGTCATTATTTTTTGGAAGCTATTAACAGATTTTCTAAAAGGCATAATATAGATGAAAGGGTTAATTTTTATATTACAGAATTCGCTGATAATAAATGTAATGTAGTATTTAAAAATGTTAATGATAATTTAGATATAATTTATGAGAAAATGTTTGAACCTTTACAGATTTTAAAGAATATGAGAGATGAAGAAATTTAATTATGACTGTTGAAGCTTTTGAAGAAATAAAATTGGCATTATCAAAAAAGTTACCGAATTTGAATTATTCTAAATTAGAAATTTCTTTAAAAGAATCATCATATAGTAAAACTTCAAAATCATATATGACAGAGTGTGAATTCGAAATTATAAATATTGATGAATTGGTAAGACAGTATGATAAGATGTATAAATTTAGAAATCCACCTAGTTCTGTAGATTCTATTTATAAATTTATTAAGATTAAAAATGAACTTTATTTGATAGAGTTTAAAAGCGGCAGTTTTAAACAGAAAAAAGAAAGAATTGATTATAAAGATAATGAAGAGTATACTAATTTTGAGAGTAAAAAATATGAAATATATAAGAAAGGATATGATAGTTTTATTACATTAATGGATTTGGGAATAATAAAAGATTTAGATTACTGTAAAAACAATGTTGTATATATACTGGTTTATAATGAAAATAAAAAAGAGGAATATGAAAATCAAAATAATATATTTTATAGTATGAAAGAATTATCAAAATCAGATTATAAAAATAGAAAATTTCAAAATATGGGTGGACTTGAACGATTTTTATTTAAAGAATCTTATGCATGTACTAAAGATGATTTTAATACTTTTATAGTTGAAGAGTTTAATAAAGAAGAAAATTTATAATAATTAATGCATAATTAGATTTTTTATAATTTTTCTTATGTTATTTCGGCTTTTGTCGATAAACTATTATAGTAGTATTTTTTAAGGTAATGTTGTATGAAATATATAATACTTTTTATATTTAGTTTTTCTATACTTTTTGCGCAGGATAATTTTTTAGATGAGATAGTATTAAATGAAGTTGAAAGAATATATCCTAATGATGAAATAGTGGCTCCTAATTCATTTAATATTAGCATGAACTTTGACTTAAATAGATATAGATTAAATGAACCTGTAACTATGGAAATAAGAATATATGCTCAAAAAGGAGAAATAAGCTTTACTAATTCTATTAATCCTTTCAATAATTATAAATTTACAGTTTATGATAATTATAATAATCCTGTTGTTTCATCAGATAATTATACATTGTGGAAATATCAAAATGATAGAACTATAGATAATTCAAAGGATAGAGTGATTACATTAAGAGAGGGTGAGAGTTATTCATTTTTTATAGATTTGAATAATTGGTTTTATTTTACAAAGCCCGGAAGATATAGAATAGAAGCTACTTTTAATCCTATGCCTGATTTAACTGAAAAATATGTTATTAGGGCAGACGATGCATATTTCTTTATTGATGAACCTCTAAGAACGGCAACTACAACTCAATCTACAAATAATATTGTTGTTGCTAGAACTTCTACTAACAGTGCTTCTACTTTGCCTGTATATTACCCTGATGAGGTTATTACATATACTTTAGATGCAATGAAGAGAAAAGAGTGGAGTAATTATTTTAATTATATGCATATGCCTTCTATTATTAGTATAAGTCAAAGATATAGTGAGGCTTATAGAAGAAATTACAGCAATACTTATCTTGAAGATTTTACTGATACTGGTATATATCAAAAAGCTGCTAGATTGAGTTTCCAAAATTTCTTAAGAGAACAATTTTCTGACACTGTTAGTGTTAATATGATAAGAACTAATTTTGGAAATAATTTCTTAAACGATTTAGAGAATGCTTATAAATCAGAAAATATTAGAGAGCTTGCTATAAGGTTTGACATTCTTTATAGAACTTCCTTGCCTGAAGATAAAAAGGCTTTATTTGATGAGTTTAAAAAATATTTAGCTTCTGCTTATGATAGAAATCTTAGAAATCAGTTTATGACAGAGTTAAGAAGAAATATAATATCTACAAAAGATACTACATTAAAAAATCATTATACTATGGTTTTGGATATGATGAGCAGAGAATATGATGCCGGCAGTGTATACACTTTATTAAATTACACAGTTGATAAAGTCACTATTACAGAAGAATATGGACTTAAAAGAGCACAAGTTGAAGTTACTATGTATAATAGATTCTTTAATATGAACACTGGGGATGTTTATGACCCTACAGTAAAAAGAATATTTATATTAAGAAAGATGGGTGAATATTGGTACATAGTTAATTATTATGATACTATAATGAGATAATATATAAATAATAAAAAATCAAGGGCTGCTTCTAAATATTTAGAGGCAGCCCTTTTTGTATATCAAGAAATCACATATTGGTATAAAAACCAGTAATGAGAGAATGAGCCCATTAATACAAATATATGAAATATGTCATGTGTGAATTGTTTAGTTTTATACTGATATTTTTTTCCTAATGCATATAAGAATGCCCCTATAGTATAAAATATTCCGCCCCATATTAACCAGCTTAAATGAAGTATATTAAACTCTCTTAGAAGAGGTTTAAAAGCAAAAGCAATAATCCAACCCATAGAAATATATAAAATTATTGTGAGTATTGGGCTTTTATATATTAAAATAGTATTTGATATCACGCCGATTAATGCACATACCCATATCACAGATAATATAAGCATTCCAACATTTTTGGGAAGAGAAAATATGCATAGCGGCGTGTATGTTGCTGCTATAAAAATATATATGCCTATGTGGTCAAATTTACGAAATAATCTTTTAACTTTACCATCTGGAAAAAAATGATAAAGAGAGCTAAATGTATATAATAATATAATACCAACGCCATAAACTACCACAGGAAGCACATAATTTTTATTTACTTTTATAAGCATAAGAACAAATCCAGCTATTGAGAGTAAAGCTCCTACACTGTGAGAAATAGCTGAATATAATTCTCCTATTTTTTGAGTGTTTTTTATGTTTTTAGTATTTATAATGCATTTTGAATTAGCTGTCATTATTCCTCCTAATTGTTGTAGCGTAATATTAACTTAATTAGGAGTATATAACAATAAAAGAAAATTACTATTTTCTATAGCATATTATAACTATTTTTCTAATTTTCCTAATAAAAAAACATTATCCCAGTCTATATCATCTTCTGTTGGTATGGGATATTCATTCCAATTAGCACCATTATATGGCTTCCAATATGAATCTTTTCCATAACCATTTTTATTTAGCCAATTTTCTAATTTTTCCATATAATATTTATTATAATTGTTTGCTATATATAGCTTTCCGTTTTCTATTACAAATCCTTTAAATCTGTAGACAGTGTTATTTTTAAAATCCCCTCTATAATTAAAATCTACAGTTAAATACATTGGGTCATATACTTTTTTACTTTCTAACAGATTATATAAATTAAATGTTGGAAGTGAGCTTAATATAAAACTTTGTCTTTTTGTTTTTGTATAATATACAGCTTTATTTTTTTCTGACATTTTTAAAAGATTATATTTTGTAGGATTAGAGTAGCCGTATATTATAATGTCTATATTAGAGTTTTTATCAAACTTATATATATTTTGAAAATTATCCATTACTATTTTATTTTTTGACTCTTCAATCCACATTTGAGCTGCTTCATTATTGATATCTTTTTTAGGTGGTGTTGTACATGAGGATATTACAAATAATATTAATAATAGCAGTAATGTTTGTATTTTCATAGTTATTTTATTGCTGATATTATATATATTATATTAGAATTATACAATATTATAATTACAGAATAAATATTAATGTAAAAATTTTCTCTTTATGTTATAATGAATATTCAAAAAATTATAAGGTTTAATTATGACAGATATAAAACTATTAATATTTGATATGGACGGTACTCTAATTGATAGTGCCTATTTGAACTATTATTCATACAGCAATGCCTTTAGAGCGTTTAATATAGAACTTGATGAAGAATATTATTATAAAAAATGCTTTGGTTTGCATTATAAAACTTTTGTAGCTAATGTGTTGGATTTAAATAAAATAACAGAAGATAAAGACACTTTAATTGAGAAGATACATATTAAAAAAGAGGAAATATATTTAAACAATCTTAATCTTTTAGATATCCACCCTTTTATTTATGATACAATATTATCTAATAGAGGCAAGAAAAAACTAGCATTGGCAACCACAGCATCGCCAAACGGAGTATATGGCATATTAAAAGCATTTAAATTAGGTGAAGTATTTGATTTAGTTTTAACAGGGGCAGACATAGCAAATAAAAAGCCTCACCCAGAGATATTTTTTAAGTGCATGGAATATTTTAATGTTTCAAATAAAGAGACAATAATATTTGAAGACAGCGAAGTTGGCTTGGAAGCGGCATACGCTAGCGAGGCATGGGTGATGAAGGTAGAGAAGTGGGTTAAGTAATTTTTATTATTTATATTTAAAGTATTTATAATAATAAAAAATCATATTTATAATAGTTTTTTTATTGTATAGTTTTCTAATAGTAATTATAAATGCTAATTTTTACTTCTTCTTAGGCAAATGCTTTATTACTTGGGCTTCTAACTCTATGGATTTTTGTTTGTTGTCGTAGCCTAATACTTTGCCGTAAACTTCTATATAGTTCTTTGGCTCTAGATTTAATGTTACATTGTATATTAAGTCAGCAACACCAACTATGTTTTCAGCGTTGTGATCATATACCAATATTCTTGCTTTGTTTTTTGGCACACCGTCTATATTAGTTTTTGATATGCTGTTTACGTCCGCTTTCCATTTTATATATCCGCCATTATATAATTCATAGTTTCCTACCACTGTAAGATAATCTGGGCTTTCTCTAAATATATTATAATCTGGTGCTATTACAAACTCTTTTAAAACTCTAAATCTTTCTTTTAGATATTCATTTATGTCACTGTTTAATGCACCGTTTATTATCATAACAGCTTCATTAACTGATGCACTTCTCATATTCTTTTTAGCCTTGTCAAACATCTCTGCTACTTCTTTAGGAGAGTAGGTAGGGCTCTTTGCACTCTCTGGAATCTTACCGTCTTCAAGCCCCTCAAATAAATATACATCTTGTAATTTCTCTCTAAGCTCTTTCTGCTCTTTGTCTAATAATATATATTTTATAGCAGGATATCCTCTGTCTATTGCTAAATATGATAAAAAAGATATAACAAAAATGATAGGTATAAGTATAAGAAGTTTTAATATAGATATTTCTCTTTTTCCTAAAATATATGCTTTTGGGTTAATCTCATTACCTTTAGCATTATTAGTTAAAAATCTCACTCTTTCAATATTGTCTTTAGCTATTTTGTTTTGAGGGTCAAGCTCTAATATTCTAAAATACTCTCTTAAAGCATTTTCTCTATGCCCATTATGCAAACTAATATATCCCTTTGCAATCATAGCATTCACACAAAAACTATCCTCTCTAAGTGCCTTTCTAGATACCTCTTCAGCAGCATAAAAATCTTTTAAAAATATATTAGCAAAAGCAAGCATAGCAAGAGCATTAGCATCACGGTTTAATGCAGTTCTATTAGATAAAAGTAATTCTTTAGCTTTTTTATATTTTTTTCTTCTTATGAGGCTGTAAGCACTAGAAGCTATATTGTCTTTCATTTTTAATGATAGTCCTTGTGTATAGTTTACATAACTTTTCGGAATTATGATAACTTACTTTAAGCATTTTTTGATATATAAATACTTAAAGTGTTATCAATTAAATGTTAAGGCAATAAAAAATATTATTTCTTACTAGGGTCAAAAACACTGTCTTCTAAAAGTAAATGTTTGTATTCAGTATAGTAGTAAGCAGTAAGTTCATCTAAAGCTGTAGCATATTTAGTTTTTAAGTCTCCATATAGTATTCTTTCTATTAAGCTTTGTACAACACCTTGAAGGCCATAAGGCACATTATTACTTGAAGTTTCAGCTACATGAGTAAAACCAATATTATGCATATGCTCATGAAACATTAAACCAGAAAAACTAGCATAACCATATAAACTGTTTCCAGACCACTGAATCCAATTAGCATTTTCAAAACCAACCCAATTAGCAGTAGGAATTTGATTAGGATCTTGTCCTCCTACATAGCGTACATATCTTGACTGACCAACACTTCCAAAAGCAGCTCCGCCAGTATTCATTTTTTCGTATATAAAATTAGTATATTGAAGAGAACGTACAACATCTATTAATTTATCATTATCATATATATCTCCAACTTTTATACTTACATTACCATAAGAAGCATTTACAGAAGAAGCTAAAGTTTTCTTTTTTACTTCTGTAGGAAACTCAGTCGTATTTACAGCTGTTCTCATAAGTGCCATACATCTTAATATAAAACGTTTTTCTTCTACTGTTATAGTGGCGTAATTTGTTAGACCCTCTGCTATTTTAAACTCTGACATTCCTATATTCCAATAAGGATATTTTCTATCAATTGCTTCTTTTGTATAGGCATCTGGATTCAAGTAATTATTATTGCAGCTTAGAAGTGATATTATTGTAAATAAGCTTAAAATTACTATTTTTTTCATAATTGTATCTCCTATTAATAATTCGGCAATATTTTTATGCCCACTTGAAAACCTATATCAAAGCTTGATATATTTTGCTTTATCAATTTTGTTAGAGCTGCATTTTGATTATTTAAAAGAGGCGTTTTAAGAGAAAGTCCAAAATCATAACCAACATATCCGCCTAAAACAAAACTAAATTTTTTATCTGTATAAATAGAATAGTCTACTGAAAATTTAATATATGGTATTATTGGAAGATTAAACATATTTTTTATTTGAGAGGCATTATAATTTTCAATGTTTCTACTAATTTCATTTTTTGTGTAATTATAATATGAAGAAACAGACCTTACATATAGCGGCACTTTTATTCCTCCAGCTAAACCGAAAGAAAATTTCTTCCAATTTAATTTTGGGTATATTCCAAATGTCATGCTTTCAAACATAAAAACGGAAGTATTTTTATTACTAACATCTCCTCTAAAAAAAGAAAACTCATCATGAGAATAGCCTATTTCAGCAAGTAAACTAAAACTCATATCCTTATTAATATTAAATCTATATCCTATATTTAATAAAACTCCAGAATCAAAACCAACTCCAGATTTTCTACTTTCTTTTTTTACAATATTATTAAAATTAGTTTCCTGCTGCTGAGTTGGATTTTCATTTGTAAGAGAATATTGATTTATTCCAACTCCAACTCCTAACGGCACAAATATGCCAATTTCTAAGCTATTTTTAGCAAATGCATTTATTGATAAAATTAACATTATTATTAATATTTTAAAAAATTTCATTTAATCTCTCTTTTATAAAGGTCTTATTTTTATGCCAATATTAAATCCTATATCAAAACTAGATATTTTATCAGGCACTATTTTTGTTAAATCAGCATTTTTAGGGGTGTATGTAAGAGGAAAATCATAGCCAATATATCCTCCAAGTACAAAATCAAATTTCTGTGAAGTGTAAATACTATAATCTACTACTAATTTAATATATGGTATTATGTTTGAGTTAAAATAATCTTTATAATTTTTAGTATCTATTATTTGAAGTTTTTCTGTGGAGTATCCAAGCAGCGGATTATAACTTGAATTGTTTATAGTGCCAGCTAAAGCAATTTTTACGCCGGCACCTATACCTATAGAAAATCTTTTATAATTAAATTTAGGAAGCACTCCAATTAAAAAACTATCAAAAGTGTAATTTCTGTAGTTTTCCATTCTTATTGCCTGTGAATTAGTTTCTGTATCTTTTAATTTATAATTAAATGTATCTCTGCTATAACCCAATTCAGCTAAAAAACTAAAACCAGCATTTCTATTAATATCTAGCTTGTAGCCAATTTGCACCAAAGCACCTGTTTCAAAACCAATAAATGTATTTCTTGTATTGTTTGATATGTAAGTATTGTATGTATTTTGATTCATATTTGTTGGAAGTTCTGGATGAGTATTTATACCAACGCTCATACCAAGAGGAACGAATATACCTATTTCTAGACCGCTTTTTGCAAATAATGTGGAGCTAAATATTAGAATTGTTATTAGAATTTTTAATATATTTTTCATTAGTGCCTTATATTGTTGTATTTGATTTAAAACATTTATTTAAATATAACAAATTTTTTTATAATTACAATTTTTTAAATTTAAAAATGATAATTTTTTATGAAATTAATATTTTTATATTGAACCTATATTCTTCAAATATGATTTGTGAAGAACTGTACTTTTTTTATAAATTATACTACATATAAAAATAGAAAATAATATAATTTAGTGTTATTTTTTATTTGCACTTTCATAAAGAGTAGGCCAATAGTAAAACTTTTTGTGGTGTAAAAAAGTTGAATAAAATAAAAAACAATATAGATATTTATTGATTTAGGTTTCAATTATATATCTTTAGAGGTTGCTGCAAAAATAACAAAAACATAATCAATAATCTAATTTTATAAGATAATCAATTTTATCTACAAGCTTAGAGAATGGTCGCTCTACGTTTATCATTGAGTTTTCTAATGCATTTCCATTTTCATCTTCTATATATATCTCATAAAATAATTCTTTATGATCTTCTTTATTTTCAAATGTTAACCTTATAAAAATGAAATCATTTATATTAATTCTATCTAATTTTGGTTCGTATTCAAGCTTTTTTATCTCTTTGCTTAATAATTCTTTACCTAAATTTTCTACTACAACATTGTATATAGATTCTAATTCTTTTCTTATATAATGAACGTTATTGTCAAACATAAATACCTCTCTATTTTTTATCTTATTTCATGTCTCTTTATTCTTGCTTCTTCAATACTTCTATTTTCCCATTCAATAGATACATTAGCAACAGTTGTGTTTAATAATTCTCTTCTTGCAGTATTTTTTTGAGCTGTATCTAATGATGCTAGTTTGTTTATATCTGCCTTTTCTTCTGATAAAACCTTTATAACAGCAACTCCATTATTTAATTTTATAACTTCACTTTTATCTCCTACATTCAAAGAAAATACAGTGCTGTTGAATATAGGGCTAGATGAATCTGGGATAACATTTCCATCTGCAGCATTAACTAAACCTTGACCATAAGCAAATGGTGCTGAAGATTTGTAGTATTTAATATTTCCATTATTATTTAAAGCAGCGAAGTTATTGTTGTTTGAAACAGCATTTTTTAATACTTCTACTTGTTTAGCCTTTTCTGCTTCAATCAATACTTTAAGATTATCATTTAAATAACTATCTCTTAAAACACCAGCATTAACATCTGTGTATTTTTCTGGTAATCTTATATCATTAACTAATACAACATAGTAAACACCATTAACATTAATAGGAGAAAGTACAATATTTGTTTGAGTGTTTGTAAATACTCTATCTGCTATATTTTTATCTATTTCCATTCTTGTAACATAACCTAAATGATATTCATTTGTATATATACTTTTTTCTTTTGCAGTTTTATCAAATAAAGTAATATCATTTTTTAGTGTTTTGTATACATTTTCAGCATCTTTAGCATTAGCAAGAAGTATCCAAGATATATCTGCCTGTACAAAATTAGTTTTATTGTCATTAAAATATTTGTCTATATCTACTTCAAGTATATCAGCATTTCTTACTATATCTGATGCATCTATATAAAGCATCTCAATATCTCTTTTTGTTGAATTTTTTATATATTCTCTTTCTAGTTCTAAAGAATTAATTTTAACACCATTAAATAACTCTAAAGCTATGGTTTGAGCCATAACTGTTTCTTTTAAATCTTTTTCTATTCTAATTTTTTCTGCTTGAGGCGTATTTTTAATAAAAGCATCATAAGCCATTTGGTTATAATTACCATTACTGTCTATAAATTGGCTTTGCATATATTGAAGTATTATTTTGTCACTTACAGTTATATTTTTTGCTGCCAAATCATCTAAAAGTATAGTAGTAACAGCTCTTCTAAAAGCCAAATCCTCTATATTATTATATATATCAGCATTCATAGGTATACCAAATTGCTGATAATAGCTCTCTATTTCTCTAAAAGCTTTTCCATAAGGGCTTGTAGAAGTATAATATATAGGAGTACCATTAACAGAGCCTATTGTAGGAGTTCTCTGACTTCCTGTAGTATCTATTACCAAAAAATATACTATAAGCAAAATAGATACAGCAGATACCCCAAGCCATTGCAAAGTTTTAACTACAGGGCTCTTTTTTTTGATTGCTATTTTTTTATTAGATGACATTTATTTAACCTCAATGATTTTTTTATTAATTAACTTTAATATGTTAATTATATAAAAAAGATTCCAAAAAATCAAGTAATTTTCTATTGGCATGTTTTATTTTGAATGAGGATGTGCTCTATTATATACTTCAAAAAGTCTGTCATTTGTAACATGGGTATATCTTTGAGTTGTTGATATGCTTTCATGACCTAGTAATTCTTGAACGCCTCTAATTTCAGCATTATTATTTAGAAGATGTGTGGCAAATGTATGCCTTAAAGTGTGCGGAGAGAAATCTATACTAATATTAGCCATTCTCATAAGCCTTTTCATTGAATTTCTAACACTCCTGTCGCTTATGGGCTGACCGAATCTGTTTACAAATAAATAATTATTGTCTTCTCCATACTCTCTTTGTATAATTGCCCTTTTTTGCATGTATAAATCCCAATTATCATATATTATAGGGATTAAAGGTATCTCTCTAACCTTCGAACCTTTACCAAGTATTCTTAAAGTTTTAGAGCCTTTATGCATCATATTAAGTTTAATAGATATTAATTCTGATGCTCTTAAACCTATAGCATACATAAATATAGCCATCATCTTATCTCTTATAATAGTAAAATCATTATCATCATCTATCTCTAATATTTTATCTATATCATTGAGCGATAAGAATTTTGCTATATGTTCTTCTCTTTTTGGGCTTTTCATGTTTATTATTCTTGTTTTATCTGAGTAGCCGTTTCTTATTAAGTATTTATAGAACTTCTTTATAGATGAAAGATGTCTTGAAGTTGTGGCATTTTTTAATTTTTTACTCTTTAAAGATGCAAAATAATCTCTTATAGTATAGTGAGTAGCATCATTAAAATCTATATTATTATCTTCTAAGAATTTTATATATTCTTTTAAGTCTTTAGTATAACTATTGATTGTATGAGCAGCATAATTTAAAGTTTGTAAATAATCAGCAAACTCTTCCAATAGATTTTCTAGCTCATTAGTTTCTATCCTTTTTAATTGATTTTCCATAAACAAACCCTTTTAATATAGTACTTAAATAATTATCGAAAGTTTTATTTATAAATTGATTAAGTATGTTAACTAGAGTGAAATTTTATTTTTTTATTAATCGTATTTTCTTTTTATATCAAACCTATTTCTAAAACTTGAATATACAGCAGGTATTATTATAAGGGTAAATACTGTAGAAAAGATCAGCCCCCCGCAAACTGCAGTAGCTAATGGTTTATACATCTCTGTTCCATTTCCCACTTTTAGCATCATAGGAAGCATACCTAAAATAGTAGTTAAAGAGGTCATAAGCACTGGTTTTAATCTTCTCTTGCAAGCTCTTAAAGCTGATTCATTCCAAGAAATATCCTCTTCTAATACAACTTTATTCATATAATCTATTAAAACTATTCCATTGTTTACAACTATACCAACAAGCATTATAATACCTATTGCACTATAAACATTCAAAGTCTCCCCGCTAATATAAAGAAATATTAATGCCCCAAACAAAGCAAAAGGCACAGATAAAGATATTACAAAAGGCGTGATATATGACTCAAATTGCCCTGCTATTATAGCATAAACAAACACTATAGCCATTATTAACGATATTAATAATTGCTGAAAAGATTCCTGCATATCCTCATAATCGCCTGAAAAATTTACTAAAAATCCGCTTGGTATATATATTTTATTTAATTCTTCTCTTATATCTGCTATTATCTCATTTACAGCCCTTCCATATGAACTAGCTGTTATTTCTATTATCCTGTTATCATTTTTTCTATTTATTTCTGTAGGGCCTGTTGATTTAGATATTTGTACTACAGAAGATATTGGTATAATATTTGTTCCTGTTGGTATCATCAATTTATATACACCGTCTATATTTTCTCTTGTACTGTCTTCAAGTCTTACCACTATATCAGAATCTATATATAAAGAGTTTTCTAATGTCATAGTGCTTGCTACTGTTCCGCTAAAAGATGTACGAATTATGCTTCCTATGGTATCTAAGCTAATTCCTATTTTTGATACTAAATCTCTGTTTATAGTAAATAATATTTCATGATTTGAGTCATCTTCTTTTATAAGTACATTTCTTATCCCATCTACTTTAGAAACAGCATTAATAACATTGCTTGCCACATCATAGCCCATGTCTAAATTATCTCCAACTAATTCTATTATAATAGAGCTATAATTTTTAGGCTTTCCCATTGCAACATTTTCTGAGTTTAATTCTATTCTTCCGGGGTAGCCGTTTACTTTATTTCTTATCTCTTCTATATAATAATTAATATCTTTCTCTCTTCCTTTTTCTCTGTCTATTAATTTTACTCTTACCTCTCCATGATGTTCATTTCTTCCTGTTCTCACTCTTGTTTCATAATAATCTATATTTTCTCCAACACTGTTTTCTATATCATCTTCCATTCTATCAATAAATAAGTCTGTAAATTGCACCCTCGTTCCAACTGGCATTCTCAATCTCGATATTATAGTGCCAGCGTCAGACACAGGGTATCCTTCTTTTGGTATTTTTATGAGCATTAATATTAGCAAAGAAAATAGTATTGAAAATATTATTAAAAATGATTTTCTTTTATTTTTCATCACTAATGATAATAATGTTAAATAAAACTTTTCTGTTTTGCTGTGAATATTATTTTGAAAAAATGTCTCTAATTTTGTAAACTTAAAAGTGTTGTTTTTTATTCTAGAAGCAAGTAAAGGCACTATTGTGATAGCAACAAAAAGAGAAGTTAATAACGATATTGATACAGTTAAGCATAAATCACTAAACATTTGCTCAACTTGTCCTTTAACAAATAAAAACGGCAAAAAAACTGATACGCTTGTTAGAGTTGATGCTGTTATTGCTACAGAAACCTCGCTAGCACCATTTACAGAGGCTTTTATATTATCTATTATATTATTAGAGTCTTTATTATGTATAAAAATATTTTCAAGAACAACTATAGAGTTATCGAGCATCATTCCAACGCCAAGAACTAACCCAGAAAGAGAGATAATATTTATTGATATATCCAAAAAATACATTAATATAAATGTTGTTATTACTGATATTGGTATTGATATTGATATTATAATAACGCTTTTTATATCCCATAAATATATCATAAGAATTATTATAGCAAATAAAGCTCCTTGCCATATTGTGCTTATTACATTTTTTATTGAGTTATTTATTGTATCAGAGCTATTAAATAATACTTTATAATACACACCATAAGGCAAATCCATTGTTTCTAATCTTTTATTAACATCTCTTGATATTTGTATGATATTAGCACCAGATTCTTTTGTTATAGCCACACTTACTGCTTTCTGTCCGTTAATTCTTACTATCTCAGCTTCATCATCATAATATTCATACACATTTGCTATATCTCTTATTTTTACAGGAAATATATTATCTTTTAAAGCTACTACTACATTTTCTATATCATTTATATTTCTAAACTCACCTTTAGTTCTTATTCCATATTTATAAACACCCTCATAGGTTTCACCTCCAACTATATTTTGATTTTCTAGAGAGAGTGTTTTTACTATATCATTAATATTTATAAAATAGGCATTTAATCTGTTTAGGTTTATATCCACATAAATAGTTTTTTTAAGTCCGCCTCTTATCTCTGTTTGTGCTACTCCTTCAATTTGCTCTAATGATGTGAGTATTCTGCTGTCTATTAAATCATATAAGGCACTTAAATTATCAATACCAAAAAATGCTATCTCCATTATAGGGCTAGCATCGCTTGAAAACTTTGAAATATTAGGGTTATCAACATCATCAGGCAACTCGCTTCTTATCATATCTATTGCTTCTCTGATGTCATCTGCAGCAGTTTGTAAATCTGTGCCCCAATTAAACTCTATTTCTACATTTGATTCTGATTCTTTTGATTTTGATTTTATGTTTTTTACGTTATTAACTGAAGATATAGCACTTTCTATTAACCTTGTAACATTTTTTTCAACTTCTTCTGGTGCTGAGTTTTCGTATACTGTTTTTACGCTTATAATAGGAATCTCCATATTTGGTAAATAATCTACTTTTAATTTAGATATACTTACAAATCCTATTATAAATACAGAAACTAAAGTAACAGATACTGTAGTAGGTTTGTTTATTATAAATAATATAAACTTTTTCATGTTTTTATATATAGAAATGATTATATTTATATATAAAAAAATATTCAAGTAGAACAATGAATAATTATTGTTCAATATATATTATATAAAACAGAGTAAATTACACAATAATAAAAAAATATATATTATTTTTGTAAAAAATGTAAATAAAATGTAAAACAATACTTGATAAAAATTATTTATTAATATATCATCACTTTCCAAAATAGAGTTATTTAATAAAAATTATAGAGGTTTATTAAAAATTATGAAAATTATAGGTAATTATATATATACAATTATTAAAGGTTTTATAATAGGAGCTTCAATGCTTGTACCGGGGTTCAGCGGCGGCACTATGGCTATGATACTTGGAATATATGATAAATTAATAGCTTCTTTAAGCGGTATACTAACTTTCTCAAAAAATGAAAACTATATTTCAAAAAATAAACTCAACTTTTTGTTTTTAATATTTTTTTGTGCGGGTTCTGTTTTGGGTATGGTGATAATTTCAAAGCCTTTATCAAACTTAATAGAAAAATATTATACGGTCTCTTCTTTCTTTTTTATGGGGGCTGCACTTGGGGGCTTTAATACGGTGTATAATAAAACTAAATCTTATAAATTCGATTTTTTAAGTATTGTATATATTTTATTGGGTGCTGCTATAGTATATTTAATATCAATAATACCAGAAGGTTTTTTTAGCAGCGGTGGCAACAGAAGCGAGACATTCATGTATTTTATACTTGTAGTTGCAGGGTTAATTGTGGCAATAGCAATGATACTTCCGGGTATAAGTGTGTCATATATGTTTTTGCTTTTGGGAATATATAAAGAGACTATTGATGCAGTTCATAATTTATATTTTCCATATTTGATTCCTTTAGCTATAGGAAGCATTTTAGGGGTTGTGCTTACTACAAAACTGCTTGAATATTGGATGGAGCATTATGTGAAATCGTCTTATTTAATAATATCAGGCTTTGTATTAGGCTCTATTATACAGGTATTTCCCGGGCTTCCAAAAGGCATTGAATGGGCTTTATGTCCTATAATGTTTTTAGCAGCCTATTTTTTAATAAGGCTCTTACAGAGATTTGACCCTGATAATAGATAATATATACCTAAACAACTACATTTTGTAAAAAATTATTTTCTTATTTTTATTATTAGTGGTGACTAGCCCCCTGCGAAGCGTGCCCTTAGGGTACACACCCCCACTTCTTTTGCGACTGAAAGGAGTCCTTCAGGGCGACCGAAAGAAGTGCCCTTGTGGCGTGCCACAAAGAAGCAAAAAGTCTATATTTGGGTTTAATTTAATAAAGTATCTTACATGTAATACAATTTTAGTATAATTTAGCACTAATTTTATACTTGCACTTTTTGGTTCTTTTGACGAAGTCCGCACCGCGACTGAAAGGAGTGCCTGCGACCGTAGGAAGTACCTTTAGGTATGGGTGCGAGCTGCGGGAAAAAGAACAACAAAAAAATTGACAAACTTAAAAATTTTTAGTATATATGGGCTTGATATTATTCATAAGTTACTTTCATATTATATACATTAAAATAGTATGGATATCTGCTAAAAAGTTCTATATCAAAAGTTTTTGTATTGTTATTTATTTCTTTAAAATTTTTTATTTTTTTACTGCCATTTAAATAAAAATCCATTTTTAAAAATGAGTTTATATTTCTTTCAGTTATTTCATCAAAAATATTTTTATTTATTTTGATTGTGAATGTTTTATTTTCTTTTAGAGATTTATAATTATTGTATCCGTCTGTAATTTCTAAATTAAATAGAGTAGGGTATATATTTATTTTGTATGTATTTAATATACGCCCTAACTTAATTATATTTATTTCTAATATTTTTATATTGTATTTTTGATTTTGTTTTGTACTTATTTTTAATTCTATATTCGCATCTCTGTCAAATGTCTTAATAAATAAATTATTAGTATCGAAATTATCATCTTCTAAAAACAGATTATAATTATATTCATATTTATGAAAACCGATTATATTTGATTTTTCTCTGTATATATCATAACCATCATATTTTAATTCGCTTAATTTATAAATATCCTCTGGCATAATAGAATAAGCATTTAAACAATAAATGAATATTATAAAAATGAAATGCTTTATCATTGCATTATTTATTGATCTACTGTAAATATAACGGCTCTATTAACTTCTGAAGCATTTTTCCAAAACTCTATACTTCTATAAAAATAATCCCAAGTATATTCAAAATCTTCATCGCTTAGAGGATATTCATAATCTTTCTCATCTATTTTAAAATATTTTTCTTTGAACTTTTCTTTTGTTATAGTTTCTATTTTTGAGGCAATATCTTTTACTATATTAGCTTTTTTTAATGTGATAATATAATCTTCCTCATCATCGCCATTTCCGTATAAAACCTCTCCTCCCATTATAATAGAACCAAAAGGATAATTATCATCACCGAATACTAAAAGCCCATCATTAGAAAGACATCTATGCATAGCGTCCCAAGATTTATCAAGCTCATAAATATATTTTGTATGCTTTTCAAAATATATTTCTTCTAAGTCTTCAGAAATAAAATCAGGTCTTTCAAACCTTGAAGTTTTTAATAATTTATTTACATCTTTATCGCTTAAAGCAAAGAATACACCAAGACAACCCATATATCACCTCAATAAATAATTATTTATTATATAATATATAAGAAAAATAATTATTGTCAAATTGGGATATATAAAGAAACTATTGATGCCGTTCTTAATTTATATTTTCTATATTTGATTCCTTTAGCTATAGGAAGTATCTTAGGGGTTGTGCTTACTACAAAATTGCTTGAATATTGGATGGAGCATTATGTGAAATCATCTTATTTAATAATGTCAGGTTTTGTATTAGGCTCTATTATACAGGTCTTTCCCTGAATTCCAAAAGGCATTGAATGGGCTTTATGTGTTGTAATGTTTTTAGCAGCTTATTTTTTAATAAGGCTCTTACAGAGATTTGCCCCATATAATAGATAATAATTTTTTATAACTATTCTTTTTTGTTATTTTTATTTTTGTCGTATATGTATTTTATTGCGAAAATTAAAACAACAATTATAAGAATTTTAATTATAATATTAAGTATTCCATGTATTCCAAAGAAATGGTCAAAGAATACTGGACCTCCCGGCATAGGTGGTGGTGGACCATCAAATCCTCTTAAATGATGATATGGTACCCCTCGGCAAGAGAGAAAAAATAATGATATTATAGAAAAAAATATTGCTTTTAACATAAAAAATCCTAATATGTTTTATTATGTAATATTAGACGAATTATTTATAAGGAAAGTTCCCTATATTTTTTACGATAATATTAAAAAAATAATGATTTGTATTGTTTAGAATGGTGTTTAGTAGATTAAAAAATAAATATATAAAAAAAATAAAATTAATAGTTTACGAGTTTAATTATATTAGTAAAAATTATAATAATATATTTTTAAAAATAATTAATTATATTTTGCTTTTTATTTACTCTTTTTACCAATTTATCGTAGAGTTTGCTATTGCTGCGGTTTTAATAGCTTTAATATCCTATTTTAGCGTATCTATTTTTTCAAATAAATATATATATAATTCTATAGAAGATATTCCATATAATGATGTTGCTTTGGTATTGGGTACTAGTAAATATTTGTCTGACGGCAGAATAAATATGTATTTTAAGTTTAGAATGGATGCAGCTTATGAGCTATATACTAACGGCAAAGTAAAATATATACTTGTTAGCGGCGATAATAGACATAGGTCCTATAATGAACCTAGACAGATGCGTTTAGATTTAATAAAACTCGGAGTAGATAAGAGGCATATATTTTTAGATTTTGCTGGTTTTAGAACTAGAGATTCTATATTAAGAGCAAATAGGGTTTTTGATTTAAGTAATTTTACTATAGTATCTCAGCCTTTTCACAATGAGAGGGCTGTGTTTATTGCCAGAGAAAAAAATATTAAGGCAATAGCTTATAGTGCTGATAATGTAAGAAAATTATATAGAATAAGGCAATTTCCAAGAGAAGTTGGAGCAAGATTACTAATGTTTGCAGATATTATTTTTAACAGACCTCCAAAGTTTTATGGCGACCATATAAAAATAGAAGAGAGAGAAATTATTAAAACTAAAAGCAATAAATTAAATAAAAAATCATATCAGGACAAAAAATGACTTCGAAATTATTAACACAATTACTTCAGGCATTGGGACTTTTATCTATATTATTATTAATAGGCACTTTTTTAAGAGCAAAGGTAAAACTATTTCAAGATTTATATTTACCTGCCTCTGTGATAGGCGGCTTTATAGGGTTAATTATATCTCCAGAGATTTTGGGAAGGTTTTCAAGTTATTCAATATCGGTTGAATATATTAAGTTTTATTCACTTTTACCCGGTATTTTATCTGTACCAATATTTGCGGCAATTCCTTTGGGGATGTTTTTAAATGAAAACAAAAGTATAAAATCACTTTATCCTGCTAAGGTTTTAATGCTATTTGCTATATTTCAATGTGCGAGTATGGCTCAATCTGCTATAGGTTATGCTACAAATATATTTTTTAGTAAAATAAATCCAAATATGCCAATGTATAGAACATTCGGTTATGAGCTTTCTGCAGGGTTTGCTGGCGGGCATGGACTTGCAGCTTCCACTGGTAAATTGCTTGAAGGTTTTGGGCTTCCCATAATAATACAAGAAACTGCTCAGGGCGTTGCTTTAACTACTGCTACTATTGGGCTTATTGGGGGAATACTTTTTGGCATAGTTTTTATTAATATTGCTATAAGAAAAAATAAAACTAATATAGTAAAAAAAATATCAAGTGAAGACCCTACAAAGGTTGGCTATAATGATGATATATCTAAACAGGGTAGTTTGGGAAGAGAGACTTTTTTTAGCAGTTCCATAGAAACTATCACTTTTCACCTCGCTGTTATATTTAGCGTATGTGCTATAGCATATATTGTATTAGGATTTATAAAAAAAATAGGCATACAGGGCCTTAATGTTTTGCCTGTTTGGACTTATGCTATGATAATAATGTTTGCATTAAACTTCATCATAAAAAAGCTAAAATTATCTTGGTGCGTAGATTCTAAAGTAAAGGCTAAGATAATGGGTACTTTAAGCGATTTTGCTATAGTGTCTGCCATAACCAGTTTGCCAATAGAGGCAGTTATAACTTATATGGCTCCAATAATTGTTATGTGCGTATTTGGGTTTATATTTACATATTTAATAGTGTTTTCTTTTACTAGCATATTATTTAAAGATGATTATACTTTTGAGAGAGCTATAATTTCTTGGGGTACTTTAACAGGGGTACTCATAACTGGTATGACACTTCTAAAAATATGCGACCCAGATTATAAAAGTCCTGCTTTAAGTGAGTTTTCTTTAGGTTTTTCATTAATGTCTGTTACTGGGCTTTTGGTTGTGCCTATTTTAAATACAGTTTTAGCTATTGGCTCTACTATGGATAATTTAATTACTGCAATAATTACTTCTGCTTTATATTTATTATTTGGTTTTGTAGTTTTTGTTGCTTCAAAGAGAACATCTAATTAAAAAAATATAATTAATTTAAATTATTATTAAATTATGATTGTCATTAATTGGTTTTATGTTATAATTTATGTAAAAATTTCAAAATGGGCTTGTTTATACTTTATTGATATATGAAAAAAATACTTAATGATTTAGAAGAATTAAAAAATGTATTAAATAAAAGAGAGACAAAAAGGATAGTATTTACTAATGGCTGTTTTGATATTATTCATAGGGGACATGTAGAATATTTACAAAAAGCAAAAGAGCTTGGCGATATACTTATACTTGGCTTAAATAGTGATGACTCTGTGAGAAGGTTAAAAGGAAGTAGCAGACCAATAAATAATGAAACTGATAGAGCTATAGTGTTATCTGCATTAGAGTGCATTGATTATGTTGTTATTTTTGATGAAGACACCCCTTTAGAATTAATTAAATTTATAAAACCTGATATTTTAGTGAAAGGCGGAGATTATAAAATAGAAGAGGTTGTTGGCAGAGAATATGCTAAACAAACTGTATTAATAGATTTTGTAAATGGGTATTCTACCACAAATATTATAAAAAAAATTAATATTAATTAATTACAATTTTTTATGTAATTTTAACTAAAAATTATTTGTTTTGTTATTTAAAAAATAAAAATTTTATAGGTATGTGCGAATGTTTACAAAAAAGAAAGAGAAGATACATTTTATAGGAATAGGCGGAATAGGAATGAGTGCTATAGCATTGGTGCTTAATTCTATAGATGAATTTACAATTACAGGAAGCGATTTAGCTAAAACTCCAAAAACTCAGTCTTTAGAAGATTGCGGTATTAAAGTCTATTATGGTCATAGAGAAAGTAATGTAGAAGATGATGTTACAGCTGTTGTTAGCTCTTCAGCAATAAGCCCTACTAATGAAGAGATAATATCTGCTAAAAAGAAAAATATTATTGTGATACCAAGAGGAGAGATGCTTGCTGAAATTATGCGTTTGAAGCAAGGAATAGCAATATCAGGCTCTCATGGAAAAACTACTACCACTTCTCTAATAAGCCAAATAATGATAGAGGCAAAATTAAACCCAATATGCATAATAGGCGGAAATCATTTTAATCTTAAGAGCAATGCCTATTGTAATTTAAATAGTGAATATATGGTTTGTGAGGCAGATGAGAGTGACGGAAGTTTTCTAAGGCTTTCACCTGTATTTAGCGTTGTTACAAATATTGATAATGACCATTTAGATTATTATGGCAATGTTGAAAAACTAAGACTTGCTTTTTTAGATTTTATTAATAAAGTTCCTTTTTATGGATGTTCTTTTCTTTGTTTTGAAAACGATGTTGTAAAAGATTTAGCTAAGAGTGTAACTAAAAAATATTATTCTTATGGCTTTTCTAATGAATATGATTTTTATGTTGATAAAACCTCTATAAATACAGAAGGGTTTAAAACATATTTTAAAGCTTATTATAAAGATGAGTTATTAGGGGAGTTTGAACTTCCTTTAATAGGCGAGCATAATGTGCTTAATTCTTTAGCTTCAATTGCAGTGGCGTACCATTTAAATATAGATACTGATACTATAAAAAAAGCACTTCAAACCTTTGAAGGTGTAGGCAGAAGATTAAATAAATTGTATGATAAGGAGATAACATTATTTGATGATTATGGTCATCACCCAACAGAAATAAAAGCTACATTATCTTCACTTAGAAATGCTTATAAAGACAGACGTATTATAGCTATATTTCAGCCTCATAGATACAGCAGAACTCAGCTGCTTTTAAATGATTTTGAAGAAGCTTTTTTAAATGCTGATAATTTAATAATTACCGATATATATGCTGCTGGAGAAAATCCTATTGCAGGAATTAGCGGTGAAACTATATGTAAAATAGTAAAAAATAATAATATAAAATATATAAAAAATATAGAAGATATATTGCCAGAGTTAGAAAAAATGAAACAAGACGGAGATGTAATAATTACTTTAGGAGCTGGTAATATAGTAAAGGTTAGTAACGATTATGCAAAAAAATTATCAAGCTCTTGAAGATTTTTTACAAGAAAATAAGGTTACATACAATAAAAACCGTCCGTTTAAAGAATGTACTAGTTTTAGTGTTGGGGGAATAGTAGATTTATATGTTACTGTAAAGAATATAGATGAACTTTTGTCTTTACTTGTCTTTCTAAATAAAAATAATATAAAATATTTTGTGATAAAAGATAAAAATAAATTCCTTGTATCTGATGATGGGTATGATGGAGTTATTATATCTATGGAAGGCAGTTTTGAAAATTTTGAGTTTTTAGATGATTGTGTATTAAAAGCGAATAGTTCTGCTATTTTGGAGAGACTTTCACATGAGGCTCGTATTAGAAATTTATCTGGTTTAGAGTTTGTTGCTTTAGTTAATAGCCGAATAGAGTCTGCTATTTATGGAGAGCTTGAATCTTTTGGCATGTCATTTATGAATATTGTAGAAACTTTAACTGTACTTTATCAAGATTTAATGATTATAAAAGATATATCCAAAAATGAATATTTGTCTTCAAGCAGAGAGATTAAAGACAATATGATTATTTTATCTGCTACTTTAAGATTAGAGAAAGATTCTCCTGAAAGTATAGATAATAGAATAGAGTGGTTTAGATATATAAGAGGCTCTGTTGCCCCAATGGAAGCAAATATTGGTCCTGTATTTGAAGATTTTGATAATATAAAAGCTTATGAGATGGTTGAGAGAGTTGGCGGGCTTGATATGAAGGCTGGTACTATGAGATGGCATAAAAGATTTCCAAATTATATAGTTAATGAATGTATTTATATTGATAATTGCTCAACTAATATGTCTAAAGCTTCTGATGTTTTATCTTTAATAGATGATACAAAAAAGAAAATAGAACAGCATTATGCTTTAAATCCTAAAATCAATATTAAACTTTTAAGTTAATAAATAAATATTTTTTAAATCATAATAAAAACAGGAGATTAAAAAATTATGAAAGGTGTAAGCACTATAATACTTCTTATTTTATCAAATACATTTATGACTATAGCTTGGTATGGACATTTGAAATTTAGCGAAATGAAAGGTTTAGCTAAATTATCTCTTCCTTTTGTTATATTAATTAGTTGGGGTATTGCTTTATTTGAATATTGTTTTCAGGTGCCTGCTAATAGAATTGGTTTTGAGGGGAATGGAGGGCCTTTCTCTCTTATGCAATTAAAAGTTATGCAGGAAGTTATTACTTTAACTATATTTACAATATTTACAGTTGTATTTTTTAAAACAGAAACTTTGAGAATTAATCATTTTATTGGTTTTTTATGTTTAATATTAGCTGTATTTTTTATATTTAAAAAATAGCACTTGACTTTCTTAACTTCTTATAGTATTATTATCCGCAGTAATAATTGGAGTTTCTATAATGAAAAAAATATTCTTTTTGTTTTTATGTTTTGGTTTATTAATTCTTTCTTGTGGAAATAATAACAACAATAGTGATAATAAAGAAGTATCAAACAAAGATGTTGTGATTGTTGGAATTGATGCTGATTTTCCTCCTTTTGGTTATTATGAAGGTGATGAGATAAAGGGATTTGATTATGATATAATAAATGAAGTAGCTAAAGTTTCTGGTCTTAATATTGAGATTGTAGCTATGAAATTTGATGGTCTTTTACCTGCTTTACAAACTAAAAAAATAGATGCTATTATTGCGGGAATGACTGTGACAGAGGAGAGAAAAAAGTTTGTTAATTTTTCTAAGACTTATTATGTATCTAGTCAGGTTATGTTAGTTAATGAAAAAAATGATAGTATTACTAATTTTGATAATTTGCTTGGAAAGAATGTTGGTGTTGTTATTGGTACTACGGGTGATATTATTATGACAGAAACGGAAGGGGTTAATACTCAGAAATTTGATACTGGAGCTGGGGCTGTACTTGCTTTGGCAGAAGATAAAATTGATGCTATTGTATTTGATAAAGAGCCTTGCAAAAATTTTGCTAAATATAATGATGGTATTAAATTAATAGAAAGTGATGCTGTTGAAGAAGATTATGCTATTGCTGTGAGAAAGGAAGATACTTTAATTTTGGATAAGATTAACGAAGGCTTATCTGTAATAATGACTAATGGAACATATGAAAAACTTATAGATAAAAATTTTCAATAAAAATTATTAGTTTTATTAATTTATATAATTTTGTGTAGTTTGCAAATAATTACTTTTTGTTTTATAATAATAATAAGTTCTTATTATGAAACAAAAAGTTTTAATTTTATTGAAAATAGCATTGATAGCATTTTTTTTGCTGTTTCTCATATTAAATATTGCTTCTATAATTTATTATGATACAAAAATTGTATTTATAGTTTTACTTGTATTCTTTTTAATTTTTTCAATTTCTTTTTTTATAGTATATTTTTATTTAAATAGTTCTATAAGCAATTATAAGGAAGTAATGGAAACTCAAAATAATGGGGTTACATATAGGCTTTCAAAAATCACTAGCAGTATATTATATGATTATCAAAGTGCCATAAAAAAATTAAAAGAAAAAAACATGTATATATTGGGAAGATATGATGTGTTGGATAATATAAGAAAGAAATATAAAAAAGACATGAAAAATGCTAAGAAGATACAGACTTTTATGCTTCCTAAGAAAATGCCAAATAATGAGCATTTATCTTCTTATTCCTTTTATAATCCTGTTGAGATAATAGGGGGAGATTTTTTTGATTATGTTTATTTAAATGGGGACAGCAGTCAGATACTTTTTATTATATCTGATGTTAGCGGGCATGGTATAGATGCTGCCATAATAACAGCTGTAATAAAAACTGCTTTTAGAGATTTATCTGAAAATTTTAAAAGTGTTAAGGCACTGCTTCATGATATAAATGACACTTTAATTAATATGATGCCAAGCGGATATTATTCTACGATGATAGTTGCGAAAATAGATTTAAAAAATAGAGTTTTAACTTATTCAAATGCTTCACACACTCCTTTGCTTTGTATACGCGATAATGCTATTAAAGAATATAGAAATGGCGGCACTATAATAGGTTTATTTCCTAGTGCATATTTTCATGAAGAGGATATTAAACTTAATAATGGAGATGTTTTCTTATTTTTTACAGATGGAATTATTGAGGCATCCAAGTCAAAAAATAAATATGATGTATATGGTATAGATAGGTTAAAAGATATGTTTATAAATAATAGTGCTTATAGTGCTGAAAATATTATAGAAACTATTAAAATAGATTTTTATGAGTATTTAGATTATAGAAGTCCTGATGATGATTGTTCTATGGTTGTTTTCAAGATAGATTCTTAAGTTTAATATATAATTATTGATTTTTTGAATTAATTTTTTGCAATAAAAAAAGCCCCATAAACATAGGGCTAAAATAATGCTCCGAGAACAGGGCTCGAACCTGCGACCCGGTGATTAACAGTCACCTGCTCTACCGACTGAGCTATCTCGGAATATTTTTTTATCGTTAATTGTTTAAGTATAATAGCATATTTAATAAAAAATGTCAATAGCTAAAATATTTTTTTATAGCACTAATTTTTGAAAATTATTGTATTTGGATTTAATTTTTAGTATTTTTTACCGTAAATATTTATAGTATATTATAATATTGTTTTTAAATCGATTTTTAACTTGATATTTAACATAATTGGGTATAAAATAAGATTTAGAAAAATAGGGGTATAATCTTATGTCATTTGTTCATTTACATGTACATACTCAGTATTCTATACTTGATGGTGCTGCTCGTATTAAATCATTATATTCTAAAACAGATAAAACTAAAAGACTCATACCAGGTTTAATAGATAGGGCAAAAGAATTAGATATGCCTGCTATAGCTATGACAGACCATGGTAATATGTTTGGGGCTATGGAGTTTTTTTCTGAGGCTAAAGATAAAGGAATTACACCTATCATAGGATGCGAAGTATATGTTGCTCCAAAGACTAGATTTGATAAAAAATTAGATAACTCTGAAGAGAAAAGTGCTATGCATTTAGTTCTTCTTGCTAAAGATAAAGAGGGATATAACAATTTATGCAAATTGGTAACTCATGGATATACTGAAGGCTTTTATTATAGACCAAGAGTTGATCATGAATTAATAGAAAAATATAATAAAGGCTTGATTTGTTTATCTGCTTGTATGGGCGGAGAGATTCCTATTGCTATAAGAAAAAAAGATTATAAACAGGCTTCAAAATTAGCTGAATATTATAAATCTATATTTGGAGAAGATTTTTATATAGAACTTCAGGATCATGGATTAGCAGAAGAGAAAACATTAAATAGTGCTTTATATAAATTAGCAAATCACCATAATATAGAATTAGTAGTTACAAATGACGTGCATTATGTATTAAAAGAAGATGCTAAGGCTCATGAAATACTTTTGGCAATACAAACTAAAGCTACTTTAGATATGCCAAGAAGATATAAGTTTCCAAGCAATGAGTTTCATTTGAAAACTGAAGAAGAGATGAAAAAATCTTTTGCAAAACTTCCAAAAGCCTTTGAAAACACAGTTAAAATAGCAGAGCAATGCAAAGATTTAAATATAATGACTAAAACTTATTATATGCCAAATTATGAGCTTCCTAATGGTGAGACAGAAACTACTGCATTAAGAAAAATGTGCCTAGAAGGACTTAATAAGCATTATAATAACAATATTCCAAAAGAGGCTATGGAAAGGCTTGATATGGAATTAGGTGTTATAGCTAAGATGGGTTTTGAAGGTTATTTTTTAGTAGTTCAGGACTTTATTAATTATGCAAGAAATAATGATGTTGCTGTAGGTCCGGGAAGAGGAAGTGCAGCTGGTTCAATAGTTGCATTTGCTACAGGAATTACAAAGGTTAATCCGCTTGATTATAATTTGCTTTTTGAGAGATTTTTAAATCCAGAAAGAAAAAGCATGCCCGATATAGACGTTGACTTCCAAGATGATAAAAGAGAAGTTGTAATAGATTATGTAACAAAAAAATATGGTAAAGATAATGTTTCTCAGATTGCTACTTTCGGAGCTTTGGGCGGACGTTCTGTTATAAGAGATGTTTGCCGTGTTATGGGTATAGATTTAGCTACTGCTGATAGGCTTGCTAAAAGCATACCTAATGATATAAAAAGAGTTGTAGATATATATGATCATCCCGATTGTGCTGAGTTTAGAAAAGAGATTGATAATAGCAGAGAGCTAAAAAATATGTATGAGATATCTATGAGGCTTGATGGTTTGGTAAGAAATGTTGGGCTTCATGCTGCTGGTGTAATTATATCATCTCATCCTATAGCTGATTTAGCTCCAGTTTATCAGGATTCTAAAACAGGTACAAGAGCTTGTCAATATGAGATGACTTATGTTGAAAGTGCTGGTCTTATAAAGATGGACTTTTTGGGTATTAAAAACTTAAGACTCATAAAAGATGCTATAAAAGATATAAAAGAGAGATACGGCACTGAAATAGATATAGATAATCTTCCTTTAGATGATGAAGCTGTTTATGATATATTTAGGCGTGCTGATACAGGAGGGGTCTTCCAGTTTGAAAGTCCCGGTATGCGTCAGATGCTTATAAATATTCAGCCTACAAGTTTTGATGACTTAGTATCAAGTGTGGCATTATATCGTCCCGGTCCTTTAAACTCTGGAATGGATAAAGATTATGCAGACAGAAAAAACAAAAGAAAAGAGATAGTATACAAGCATCCAGATTTAGAACCTATACTTAAAGAAAGTCAGGGAGTATTAATATATCAAGAGCAGATTATGGCTATAAGTAGGGTTATTGGAGGTTTTACTGCCGCCGAAGCAGATGATTTAAGAAAGGCTATGGGTAAAAAAATAGTAGAGAAAATGAACTCTATGAGAGAGAAATTCATTAGCGGCGGACTTGAAAGAGGATATGATGAAGAGTTGTTAAATTATCTCTTTGATACAATGAAAGGTTTTGCTGAATATGGGTTTAATAAATCTCACTCTGTTTGTTATGCTTTAATAGCCTATCAAGAAGCTTATATTAAAGCTCATTACCCAATGGAATATTATGTGGCTTTGCTTAATACTGTGATAGCTGACACTGATAAGATAGCGTTATATCTAAATGAAATTAAACAAAAAAATATAGAAGTTGTTACTGCGAGCGTTTTTGAAAGTGATGCTTTATTCTCTCAAAAGAACGGAAAGATAGTATATGCTTTACATGCTGTTAAAGGTGTAGGTCTTCAAGCTGCTTTAGCTGTACAAGAAGAGAGAGAAAATAATGGTCAGTTTAAAAATTTAGAAGACTTTGTAAAACGTGTAGATGTTCATTTGGTTAATAAAAAAGTATATGAAACACTTATAAAATGCGGGGCTTTCTCTGAGTTCGGACATACTGAAAGTGCATTACTTTCTTCACTTGATGCAATACTTGCTCATGCATCTAACTATCAAAAAGAAACATTATCAGGACAAACTATGCTTTTTGATTCTATGTCTGAAGATGATACAGGAAGTGCTTCTTTGGTGATAGAAAAACAGGTTGAATATGCTAATAATATTTTAATGGAAAATGAAAAAGAGGTTTTAGGCTTTTCTTTAAGATATCATCCTTTTGCAAGATATATTACAAAAATAGATTATAAGTATTTTAATAATTTACTTGAATTAGAAGAACTTGAAGATAAATATGAGTTTTCTATACCTGCAATTTTAATGAATATATCAGAAGGTACTACAAAGAAAAATACTCCTATGCTTGTATTAAAAGTGATAGATTTGTTTACAGAGAGCACTTTCTATATTACAACAAAGGTTGATAAATATAGAGAGCTTCTCAATGAAAATATGGGTATACTTATAAAAGGTAAAAGAGATAAAAATAAGTTTTCTGGCAAAATATATAATAACATAATAGATATTAAAGATTTAGACAGCGTTCTTAATGATAAAAAGAATGTTTTAAAAGAAGTAAAAAGAGAGATAAAAAGAGATAATGCAGAAACTTTAGTAACAGAAAATAAAATACCAAAACCCTCTAATGAAAATGCTGTTAATAATAAAGATGGTTCTATAATAAAAAGAGAAAATAATAATATTATTATAAAAAATACTACAGGCAAAAAACAATTAGCACTTTATGTTAATAAAAATATATTTGATGATATGGATTTATTATGTTTACAAAATGCTATATCATCAAACCCCGGCGATTATACTATTTTCTTAAAACTAAAATCAGAAAGCGGTACTGAAGTATTTAAGATAGGCGAAAACTACAAAGTTGATCCTAATCAGAGATTTTTAACAGAGGCTAAAAGTGCTTTGAGGTCTCTAATAGAAATAGAATATGCATGACAATTTTTACATGTAATTTTATTCAGTTTTTTTAATTGACGAAAGAACATTTTTATTATATAATTGCATATCTTAATAATTGTATAATTAATTATTAATTTTGGGGTATAGTTTATGTTTGATTATGTTTTAAAGAGACTATTTATATCAGTTTTAACTTTATTTGTTATAATAACCATTACTTTTTTCTTAATGCATACGGTACCGGGAGGACCATTTGTTGGAGAGAAGCCGCTTAGTAAAGTTGCTTTGGAGAATTTAAATAAAAAATATGGTTTAGATAAGCCTCTTGTTGTTCAATATGCAAACTATCTTAAAAATGCAATTAGAGGAGATTTAGGTACTTCTCTCACTAAAATAGGTCAATCTGTATCAGGTACTATAGTGAGGGCTTTTCCTGTGTCTTTTAGGCTTGGAATATTTAGTATGTTTATTTCCACTACCATTGGAGTTTTATTTGGTATAGTTGCCGCTCTTAGACAGGGTAAGGCAATAGATAGGGCTGTGATGGTGGCAGCTACTTTAGGTATAGCAGTGCCTAGTTTTGTTGTTGCTACTGTTTCTATAATTATTTTTTCTGTTAAATTAAAATTGCTTCCTGCTTATGGTTTTGATTCTTTTAAGCAATATTTAATGCCCGGTTTTGCTTTATCTTTTAGTTCACTTAGTTTTATGGCTAGACTTATGAGAAGTTCTATGCTTGATGTTATTCACCAAGATTATATAAAAACAGCTAGGGCAAAGGGTATATCAAGAAGCATAATTATATTTAAGCATGCTTTAAGAAATGCTATTATACCAATAGTTACATATATAGGACCTCTTGCTGCTGGTATACTTACTGGTTCTTTTGTTGTAGAGAAGATTTTTAATATACCCGGTCTTGGAAGATATTTTGTTGAAAGCATCACTCAAAGGGATTATCCTACAATATTGGGAGTTACTATATTTTATGGAGCTTTCTTAATAATTATGAATTTCTTAGTTGATTTATCTTATGGTATTATAGACCCTAGAATAAAGATTCAAGATTAATAAAAAGGAATAATAAATGGAAAATAGTTTAGATAAATCATTATTTGTAAAGGCAAGCGAAGAAGAAAAGGCTGCTGCCGAGGTGAAGAGAGAGAGTGTAACTTATTGGCAGGATGCTTATAGAAGATTCAAAAAAAATAAAGTGGCTTTAGTTTCTATTATTATAATAGGCATTATAGCTCTTCTTGCTATATTTATACCTATAATATCAGAATACGAATATGCTCAAATAAATAGAGGTGTTGAAAATAGTTTGCCCACATTAGAACACCCATTTGGTACAGATACTTTGGGAAGAGATTTGCTTGTGCGTTGTATGATAGGGGCTAGAATATCTCTTTTAATAGGTATAGTGTCTGCTACTTTGGTTGTAATAATAGGTATAGTATATGGTTCTATATCTGGATATTTTGGCGGTATGCTTGATAATATTATGATGCGTATAGTAGATATTATTAGTGCTGTGCCTACACTTTTAATTGTTGTATTATTGTCAGTTGTTCTTAAAGCTCCTATGGATAAACTATTTTTACAAAATGAGTCATTAAGAGGAATTGGACTTTTAGGTCCCGGACTTTTTAGTATATTTATAGTTATATCTTTGCTATATTGGACTAATATGGCTAGAATGACTAGAGGACAGATTTTAGCATTAAAAAATCAGGAGTTTGTAACTGCTGCTAGGGCTTTAGGTACTTCTCATGGCAGAATAATTTTTAAGCACTTAATACCTAATGCTATGGGAGCAATAATAGTATCAGCTATGGTTCAGATACCTAATGCTATATTCGTTGAGGCTTTTTTAAGTTTCTTAGGTTTGGGTGTAAGTGCTCCTATGGTTTCACTTGGCTCTTTAACTTCAAATGCTGTTAGCGGGGTTTATTCTTATCCTTATCAGCTGCTTTTCCCTGCTGCTTTAATAAGTGTTATAATACTTTGTTTTAATTTGGTGGGTGATGGACTTAGAGATGCTTTAGACCCTAGAATGAAAAACAGATAAAAAGCTATAAAGGTGGTATTTAATGGAAAGTTTACTAGAAGTTAAAAATTTAAGCGTATCTTTTTTTACACCGCTTGGAGAAGTTAAGGCTGTTAATAATATTTCTTATAAATTAGATAAATCTAAGGTATTAGGAATAGTTGGGGAGTCTGGAAGCGGAAAAAGTGTTTCTGCTTATTCTATTATGGGACTTATTGAAGAGCCCGGTAAAATTATTAATGGAGAGATACTTTTTGAAGGTACTGATTTAATAAAGCTTTCTGAACATGAAAAAAAGAAAATAAGGGGTGATTCTATATCAATGATTTTCCAAGACCCCATGACTTGTTTGAACCCAGTATATACTATAGGCAATCAGCTTATGGAAGCTTTAACTACTCATAAAAAAATAAGCACTCCAGATGCAATAGAAAGAATTGTAGAACTTTTAACATTGGTTGGTATTAATGAACCAAGAAGAAGAATAAAACAGTATCCGCATGAACTTTCAGGCGGTATGCGTCAACGTATAATGATAGCTATGGCACTTGCTGGAGACCCTAAAATACTTATTGCTGATGAGCCTACAACTGCACTCGACGTTACAATACAAGCACAGATACTTGAGCTTATAAAAGATATACAGAAAAAAATACATATGGCTGTTATACTTATTACGCATGACTTTGGTATTGTAGCTGATATGGCTGATGACATTATAGTAATGTATGGCGGCGGCATAGTAGAGAGAGGTACTGTATTTGATATATTTGAAAGACCTAAACACCCTTATACTTTAGGGCTTCTTAAGTCTTTACCTCGTATTGATATTAAACAAGATAGACTTATACCTATAGAAGGAACACCTATAGATTTACTTAATATGAAAGCAGGCTGTCCTTTTAGCACAAGATGCGAAGAATGTATGAAGGTTTGTATAGACAATAAACCTCCTAGAACTGAATTTGAGAAGGGGCATTTTTCTGCTTGCTGGCTTCATCAAATGCCTAATTAATTAATGAAATAAAAGGAAAAATTATGGCACCTTTAATAGAAATACAAGATTTAAAACAACATTTTAGAATAAAGGGCGGTTTGTTTGGAAGAAATATACAAACAGTAAAGGCCGTTGATGGAGTATCTTTCACTATAAACAAAGGAGAAACTTTTGGACTTGTGGGAGAATCTGGAAGCGGTAAAACTACACTTGGAAGAACTTTGCTTCATCTCTACAAACCTACAAGCGGAAAGATATTGTTTAATGGAGAGGAAGTTAATGAAAATAATTACAGACAATATGCTAAAAGAATGCAAATTATTTTCCAAGACCCTTATGCTTCACTTAACCCTCGTATGACTGTTGAAGACATAATAGGCGAGGCTCTTGATGTTCACAAACTTTATTCTACAAAATCAGAAAGAAGAGAGAAAGTAATTAATCTCCTTAAACTTGTTGGACTTAATGCTGAACAGGCACAGAGATATCCGCATGAGTTTTCTGGCGGGCAGAGACAGCGTATAGGTATAGCTCGTGCTTTGGCTGTTAATCCAGAGTTCATAGTGTGCGATGAGCCAGTATCTGCTTTAGATGTTTCTATTCAGGCTCAAATTATAAATATGCTTTATGATATGCAGCAAGATATGAAACTTACTTATTTGTTTATTGCTCATGATTTAGCGGTGGTGCGTCAAATATCTAAAAGAATAGCTGTTATGTATTTGGGTAATATTGTTGAGCTTACTGATAGTGAATCATTATACACAAAATCACTTCACCCTTATACTCAATCTTTAATTTCTGCTATACCTATATCAGAGCCTTCAGTTGCAAAAAACAAACAGCGTATAATACTTTCTGGTGAAATACCTTCTCCAATCAATCCTCCATCAGGATGCAAGTTTAGAACAAGATGTCCTAAGGCAGAGGCTATTTGTGCTGAGAAAGTTCCTGAGTTTAGAGAAGTTGAAAATGGGCATTATTGTGCTTGCCATTTAGTATAAACATTATTTATGAGATTTGATAAGTATATATTTATACCTGTTTTATTAATAGTATCTGCTATTTTTGCTAATTTATTTTTGCTGCATTATAGTGTGCCTAAAAAGTTTATAGGTACAATAGGAATAGATCAGCCTACTCATTTTTATGACATGAAAAAATGGTATGAAAGTAAAAAACTTCCTACTACTAGTACTAGGTTTATGGCTACTAGAATTATAGACGATGAAGTTACTACCCCCAGAGTACCGGGAGGAGCGTATTATATAATATATACTTTATTTTATAAATTAGCTTCAGAAACTTTATTAGGTGCTAAAATCATTAATTTAATATTTAATTTAATTATAATATCAATATTTTTATTTTGGTTTTATAAAAAATTTGGCTTAATTATTACTTCTTTTATTGTACCTCTAATTTTATGCAATGGTTATTTTGTTATAGCGATTATAGATTTTTGGAATCCTAATCTCTCTTTAATATTTAGTTTTTTATTATTTATATTTTTATTTGAATATATAGATGAAAATAAAGAAAATGATACAAGAAAAAATATAGTAAGATTTGCTGCTATATTTATTTTTCCAGTACTTGCAATAATGGCACAAGGACATTTTTTTGTATTTTTCTCTTTTGTTCCAACTATAATAATTTATTTGATTATTAAGTTTAAAAGAACATTAAAATATATGAAATTTTTTATCATAGGAATATTTTTATCTTTTTTAGAATATTTACCTTATCTTATCTCTGAAATACAAACTAATTTTTCTAATTTAAATATGATTTTTAATACACGTTCTTCTTTTAGTAAATTCCCTTTTCCTCAAATTCAATCTTTATTTGTTTTTCCAACTAATGAAATGTCGGCCTTTTATGGTTCAAAGATGATATCAATTATAAAATTTTGGAATATGTATCCAATTAAATTTTTAGGGGTATTATTTTTATTTATCAGTATTATTTTTGCATTTATATGCTTATTGAGAGCTATATATTTTTCTTTTAATAAAAAATACAAAGTAAATTCAAATAATGAAAAAATAATTATTGAAATGATGAGAATATTCTTATTATTTATTCCTATTACAATAATTGGTAATATGTTTGCAGGTCAGTTTGCTAAAATACATTATTTTTATCAATTTTTTTCATTTTCTTTTTTACCTATAATTTTATTTTTTATACAAAAAGAAAGTAAATTCAAAATTGATAAATTTTTATTTACATCATCTTTATTAATTATACTAAATATAATTGTTATGACTTTTCAAATAACAACTTATGTAAAAAATTATGAAGAGCCTTTTAGTTTTAGAAATATTGAAACTATAATATCATCATTATATAATGATTCTAAGAATAGTGATGTTAAAGTAGAATTAGTATATGATGCGAATTATAATTATTTATACAGAGATATTGCTAAAATTTATTTTCCAGAGTCTGTTTTTAATCAAGTTGATGATTCTAGCAATTTTTATATTATAATAAATATGGTAGCATCTTCTCAAAAAACAGATGAGAGTATATCTAATTATATGGATTATATAAATAAAAATTCTATACCAATAATAAATACTTCTAAATTGTATTTATATAAATATATAGGTGATGAACCTTTTAGAAAACCTTAAGGATATTATGTATGAAGTTATATAGTATTATATTAATAATTATATCCATAATAGCATGCATATTTATTTCATTTTATGCAGTTGATAAAAGATATATAGGGATGGATCAGGTTCAGCATTTTTATGACATGAAAAAATGGTATGATTCTAATAAGCTGCCTACTACAGGTACAAGGTTTATAGCAAGTGAAATAATTAATGGAGAAATTACAACACCTAGAGTTCCGGGAGGAGCATATTATATATTTTATACATTATTTTATAAATTATCTAATGAAAATTTATTAAATGCTAGAATTATTAATTTAATATTTAATTTGATAATATTAATTGTATTTTTATTTTGGTTTTATAGAAAATTTGGTATTTTTATTACTTCTATAATGTCTGCTTTGATATTATGCAATCCTTATGTTATATTAGCGATAACAGATTTTTGGAATCCTAATATTACATTAATATTTAGCTTTTTATTTTTTATATTTTTATTTGAATATATTAATAATGATAATAAAAAAATAAAACAAATATCATCAATTTTTATTTTTCCAATACTTGCTTTAATGGCTCAAGGGCATTTTGTAGTTTTCTTTTCTATGGTTCCTACAATTATAGTTTATCTTATAATACGTTTTAAAACTACAAAACATTATTTTTTATATTGGAGTATTGGAGTATTTATAGCTTTTCTATTGTATTTACCTTATTTAGTATCTGAATTTCAAAATGGTTTTAATAATTTAAAACTTGCTATGAATATAAGAGATGGGTTAAATAGAATTCCATTTCCTCAAATATATGCATTGCTTATTTTTCCTACTAATGAAATGTCAAGTATGATAGGTACAAGATTTGGTTCTGTATATTATTTTTGGACAAAAAATGGTATTTATTTTTATGGATTAATATTTTTAATTTTATCAGTATTAATATCTGTATTTTTGTTTTTTAACTCTATTTTTATAGTTATAAAAAATAAAAATATAGATGATAAATTAACTAGAACAGTAGTAGAAATGTTTTATGTATTTTTAATGTTTATACCTATAACGATATTATCATTTATTATTTTTAGATCTAAACCGGGTACTTTTCATTATTTATACTCTGCTTTCTCTATTTCTTTTATTACATATATTTTATTTTTTAAGTTTTACGAAAATAATTTTAATAATAAAAAGAAATTAGTTATTAGTATATTCTTTATTCTTAATGTGTTTGCTGTATCGGGAGAGATGTATAGATATTTTTACTTATTTCAAGAACCTAGAAGTGAAGAAGCATTGTATGCTGTTGGAAATTTTATTAAAGATGATTCTCAGGGTAAGAAAATTGCTATATATGATAGTTTTTCTGGTATAGTTCATAAACAATTTGAGGACATTTTTAAAATATATTTTACAAATATGAACTTAAATATTTCTAAAAGTCCTGATATATTATATGCAATAAGAGATGATATACTTATCAATAATTGGGATGATAATAGAAATAATAGAGAGATGGAATATCTTATAAATAATAATGCTATTGAACTTACTAATATAGCAGGTTACACAATATTTAAATTTCCTAATGTTCCTGATTAATATAGAAATATATTTATGTATTATAGTTTAAGAATTATTATTTAAATTATAATAAAGTCTCTATAAACTGCTTTGCAACCCTTGGGCTTCTTCCTGCACTTCTTATAGCATAACTTTCTGCTTGTTTTATAAGTTCTTCTTTATCTATTTGTATATTATAGTCTTTTGCATATGATAACACTATATCTACAAATAAATCCTTATCTGGTCTTTGGAAAGTTATAACTATACCAAATCTGTTTGTTAAACTCATTATCTGCTGAATAGTGTCTTCTACGTGTATATCATCTCCTGTCCTGTCATTAAAATTTTCTTTTATTAAATGCCTATAATTTGAAGTTACATAAACTACTATATTTTGTGGAAAAGAGTTTACTCCGCCTTCAAGTACTGCTTTTAAATATGAGAAACTGTCATCATTAGAAGAAAAAGTTAAATCATCTATGAATATTATAAATTTAAGTGGACTTAAACTTAGTTTTTGTATTATATCTGTGATAAATGATAATTGACTTTTTTTAACTTCAATAAGCCTTAAACCTTCATCTTTAAACATATTGGCAATAGCTTTTATAGTGCTGCTTTTACCAGTACCAGCATCACCATAAAGAAGTATATTATTAGCCTTTTTTCCTTCTAATAAGACCCTAGTGTTTTGTATTACTTTCTCTCTTTCTCTCTCATAACCATATAATTGTTTTATATCTTGTTTATCTTGATGTTCTGCTTTTGTTATGTTGTTTCTTTCATCAAGTGTGAACATATTGTTGTTATAAAATATTCCATAGCCTTTTTTGCTAATTTCTTTTATATGACTAGAGTATATATTATAAAAATCAATTTTTTTTGTTTCTAACCCTGCAAAATTATTATAAATATCAGACAAATTAATTTCAGATAAATAACTAAAAAAATCTAATTCTTCTTTTAAAGCATTTTCTATGTTTTTATTTATATTTTGTTTTAATAATATTTTTTTTATATATATGTTATCATCTCTAAATATATATTCTAATAAATACTCTCCTATATTATCATTATTATTATAAAGTTCATTTAAAAAATCGTAATATAAAGATGTTGTTTCTGTATCATCATTAGAATTATATTTTAATAACTTTATTAATTTTTTTATAGTTTTTGTTTTTAATATTTCTCTAAATATTATTAATTTTGAAAAACCAATTATTATTTTTTCTTTCATAATTTTTCTCACATATGTTTTATAGTTTCTATTAATTTTAAAGTTTCTTTTCTTGTTTCATTATCAATTTTTATAATATTTTCCACAGTAAGCGGTATATGCGAAACATTAATTTTTACCATTCTCGCTACTATATCAAATATTTCTGTAAATCTTATCTTTCTTTCCAAAAAAGAATATACACATACTTCATTAGCAGCATTTAATATGCAAGGATATAATCCTCCCTTTTTGCCGCATTCATAAGCAAGTTTTAGCATAATAAACTTATCAAAATCCATCTTATAAAAATTAATCTCACTATGTTCATAAAGTTTTAATTTTTCAAATGGTGTACCTTTTACTTCAGGGTAGGTGAGGGCATGTTGTATAGGAAGACGCATATCATTTTTTCCAATTTGTGCATATATCTCCCCATCTACAAACTCAACCATAGAATGTATTAAACTTTGAGGGTGTATAATAGTTTCTATTTTATCATAATCCAAATTAAATAAATGATGAGCTTCTATTACTTCAAAGCCCTTATTCATCATAGTGGCACTATCTATTGTAATTTTTCCGCCCATATTCCAAGTAGGATGTTTTAAAGCCATTTCCACTGTAACATTTTTTAACTCTTCTTTTGGAGTTCTAAAGAAAGGTCCTCCAGATGCTGTTATTATTACTTTTGAAATTTCTACATTGCTAAAATGATTTAATATTTGAAAAATTGCAGAATGTTCGCTGTCTATTGGCACCAATTTAGCATTATGTTTTTTTAATAAATCATTAATTATATCTCCGCCTACAACTAATGTTTCTTTATTTGCTAATGCCACCATTTTAGATTTTTTTATTGCTTCTATTGTTGGAAGAAAACCTGAATAGCCTACTAAAGCATTTACTAATATGTCAAAATCAATATCTTTTACAAAATCAGCTATACTTCCTTCATAGATATTAACATTGATATTAAATTTTTTGAACTTTTCTAAAGCTTCCTGAGAAGAGATATGCACATATTTTGGTTTGAATTTCATGCATTCTTCTTTTAATACATCGATTTTTGTGTTTGTAGTAATTCCTACTATTTCAAAGTCATTATAAAAATGTTCTATTACCGAGCAAGTATTCACTCCTATAGAACCAGTAGCACCAAGTATGAGAACTCTTTTTTTCATTGAAAATTAATCCTTAAATATATTATAAAGAATAATATATCTTAAGATTAATTATTTCAAGTATGATGAGATGATTAGTTTATAATCATCTCATTATTATTTTTTATTAGATTATTTCTCCATCTATGGATATAGTGTATTCTTTTATTATGATGTTTTTATTTGCTTTTTTAAGAGCTGCTTCTACTATCATTTCAACACCTCCGCAGCAAGGCACTTCCATACGAACTATTGTAATAGATTTAATATTTTTTGTTTCAAATATATTAGCGAGTTTTTCAATATATGAATCTATGTCGCTATCAAGTTTAGGACACAACATCATAAGCACTTTGCCTTTCAAGAATTTTGAATGGAAATTTGCATAAGTAAAAGGAACACAATCTGCACTAATAAGTAAATCTATATCATTAAGATAGGTGGCATTTGGGTTCATAAGTTTTAGCTGTATAGGCCAATTTCTTAACTCAGAATCCATCTTTATATTGTTGTTGGATGTAGGCATTTTATCTCTCATGTCCCTTTGCATGCTTCCGGGACATCCGCAAGGTTTGTTTTCTTCCATGTTAGGTACCTCCAAATTATTATCTTTTAAATATTTTATAGCTTCATTAAAAAGCTTATCTTCTCCATGCTCTTTTAAATGTTTTAGATGAGCCTTTATTACATTAGCACCGCCTTTAGCAATATTTACCATTACTTTTTGTTCATTATATTCTTCTGCTTCTCTCTCTTCTATAGTCATTGCATTTTCTGGGCATTTTTTTATGCAAGCTCCAAGCCCGTCACAAAATAAATCGCTTATAAGTCTTGCTTTTCCGTCTATTATTTGTAAAGCTCCCTCAGGACAATCTGGTATGCATTCTCCACAGCCTGTGCATTTATCTTCATCTATTTTTATTATTCTTCTTTTCATTTTGCTTAAACTCCTATTTATAAAAGTTATTAATTGTTTTTATAATACTATTTTTTATAAAAAACTCAGTTGCTATGGCAACTAGATAATATTGATTTTTTAATAAAAAGTACTATATTAGTTATTATATAATTGAGAGTTTGAGTTATGGAAGAGTATATAGATATAATATTAAAATCAAGTTTATTTAATAATATAGAGAGAGATAATATTCTTAATATAATTAATAGTTTTGGATATCAAAATAAATCATATAAAAAAGGAAATACTATTATAGACATAGGAGATCGTATAGAGCATATTTATTTAATATTAGATGGAATGGTAGAAGTTTCAAAAGAATATGATGATGCAAGAAAAAACATAGTTAATATATTAAATGCTGGAGATATTTTTGCAGAATCTTTTGCATTATCTACAAAGAAGATTTCTACAATACAGGCATTATCTTTTACCAATACTAAGATATTAAAAATAAATACTAATAATATTTTTAGTAATGCAATTTTTTTGCAAAATCTCATTAAAGTTTTATCTGATAAAAATATATTTCTCTCTATAAAAAATGATATATTAAGTCAAAAAAGTTTAAGAAGTAAAATAATGCTTTATTTAAAATATATGTCTAATATACAAAAATCTAATAATATAGTAATACCGTATAATAGAGATAAATTAGCAGAGTTTATATCTTCAGATAGAAGTGCATTATCAAGAGAATTAAATAGACTATCAAAAGAAAAAATAATAAAACTTGAAGGCAACAAAATAACAATTTTAAAACATTAAAAACTACTTATTCATAAAGTCTAAATGCTTTTTTCTTTTTTTCACTTCATCAACTATTTTTTTGATAGTGATTTTGGATAATGATTTTTCAAAGTCTTCTTTTACACTATTAAACTCTTCTCCAAGTACATCAAACATAGCACAACCAACCGGACAAACATGATTAGGGTGATGAAAACTAAATAGTCCTCTTTCTTCTTCTGTGAATACTGCTTTATATATTGACAGCAATGTTATATCTTTTTCATCTTTTATAAGTTTGCTTCCCTTTTTAGTTGTTTCAACTATTCCAGCATCTTGAAGTTTTAATAGAATTCTTCTTATTAGGGCGGGATTAGTTTTTACGCTTTTTGCAAGCAGATGAGAAGTAGTGCCTTCATTTTCAAAAAAGGCTATGCATAAAACTATATGTGTAGCAACTGATAATTTAGTGTTAATCTTCATGATATTATAATAAATTTAATAAGCATAATAGTCAATAGTTTTTTATTTTTAGTATTGTAACTGTTTTGGTAACAATATTTTGTTTAAAGACTATTGATATAATATTGAAAGTGCTGTATAAATTTTTTTAATGAATAAATAAAGAGGAGAAAAAAATGAATAAACTTTTTTTAATTTTATCATTAGTAGTATTTGCAGTTTCTTGTTCAAATAATTCTGGAGATGGAACAACTAAAGCTAGCAGCAGTACTTCAGGAGCTCAATATGTAAAAAAAGCGGTTGCTATTAATGTTGAAGGATTAGCAGCACCTGAGAGTGTTAAGTTTAGAAATGGTAAATTATATATAGCAAATTTGGGAGACCCTAATGCACCTAAAGACGGATTTATCATTGTTGCTAATGAAGATGGTTCTAACCCTCAAAAACTTTTTGAAGGTGAATTGGATAGCCCTAAAGGTTTTTCTTTCTTAAATGATGATATTATTATTATACCTGATCAAGTTAATGATAGCTCTATGACAGGTAATTTAGTATTAGCTAATGTAAAAGAAAATAAAATAATAACTAAACTTCCTATAGAAGGCTCTAAATTCTTAAATGATACAGTAGTTATAACTCCTACAAAAGTAGCATTAACTGACACTGGTGCTTCTACAGTTCATTTCGTAAATGTTGATAATAATTCAGCTTTATCTATTACTTCATCAGTAACAGGTGTAGTTGGTGCTAATGGCATATTCTTAGATAACGGAGTATTATATATAGCAGGAAGCACATTCGGAGGCGATGCTAATGGAGGCGATATTTATACTTTAAATATAGACGGTACAGGCTTAACTAAATGGACAGCTTCAAGATTGGGTGCTGGTGCTTTAGATGGTATAGCTATTGCAAACGGAAAGTTATATGTTTCTGATTGGGGCGAAAACGGTGCTAATAATAATGCTTGTATTTATGTGTTTGATTTAAATACTAAAGAGCAGATTGAAAAAATTGAAGGTTCTTTGTCTGGTGTTGCTGATATAGATTTAGTTAATAATGTTATATATATACCAGAGCTTTCTACAAGCTTAATTAAGAAAGTACAATTATAATTTATTATATAATTTTCTTGTATAATTTATAAATAATTATAAGCATATATTATAATTCGATTATAATATGTGCTTTTTTATTTTTATCATAATTTTATATTGATATAGATTATAAATAATATATTTTTAAAATAAAAAATGTTATGGAGTTTTTTTATGAATAAAATTATATTAGCGTTATTTTTTATAATAATATTTATTGTTTCATGCAATAAACAAAATTCTTCATCATCTAATAATAAAAAAGAAGCTGTGTTAATAGATGTTGAAGGCACTGCTGCACCTGAAAGTATAAGATTAAGAAATGGAAAATTATATATTGCAAATATTGGAAATACAGGCAAAGCAAATGACGGCTTTTTCTTATGTGTTAATGAAGACGGCTCTAATCCAATAAAACTCTTTGAAGGAGAATTAGATTCACCTAAGGGGTTTTATTTTATCACTGATGATATTATTGCTATTGCTGATCAAGATGATGAGACAGAATTAGCTGGAAATGTGGTGCTTGCCAATGTTAAAGATAATACTATAATAACAAAACTCGCTATAAATGATGCCAAATTATTAAATGATGTAGTTGCAATAGATGATAATACTATAGCAGTTACAGATACAGGAAAGAGTAGGGTATATATAATAAAAATAGAAAATAACTCATCGCTTTCTATTGTAAACACTATTGAAAATGTTTATGGTGCTAATGGAATAGCTTTTAATGATGGTATATTGTATGTTGTTTCAAATGGATTTATGGGAGCAGAAAATACGGGTTATATATATTCTTTTAATGCAGATGGAAGCGGATTAGGTAAATGGATAGATTCTATAATAGGCTCAGGCGGATTAGACGGTATAGCTGTATATAACAATAAACTATATGTTACAGATTGGGGTGAAGGAGGAACTAATGCTTCTATATATGTATTTGATATAAGCACAAAAGAACAATTAGAAAAAATTGAAGGTTCTTTGATAGGTGCTGCTGATATAGATGTTATAAATGATGTTATATATATTCCAGAGATTCCTACTGGTTTAATCAAAAAAATAGAATTATAATTTAAATATAATAGATGCATCTTTTATAGGTGCATCTTTTTTGTATATAGTCAAAATTTCTAAATTTGTCATAATATGATTTCATAAAAGCCTCTGTTTTATAGATAGAAATTTATTATTTATCAACTAACTGTAAAATTTTAAACACTTCTTCTTAATTTATCTTTAAACATATCAGCAATTTATTTTAATTATTATTAATAAAAATTATATTTTAGATTTGACTAATTAATAAAAATGCATTATAATTAATAATTATTACTAATAAGGATATATTATGAATAAGTCTAAATATAAAAAAAGCGTTATACTATTAAATATGGGCGGACCAAAAAATATTGAGGAAATAAATACTTTTTTAGTTAATATGTTTAATGATTATTATATTCTAAATATAAAAAACGGATTTATAAGAAATATGGTGTCAAAAAAAATAGTAAATAAAATAAAACCTGATGTTATAAGTCATTATGAAGCTATAGGAGGAAAATCTCCAATAAATGAATATACAGAAAAATTAGTAAATAAACTTAATAAATTAGACAGTTTATCAGATTATAAATATATAATGAATTATACTCATCCTTATGCTTATGATGTATTGAAAGAATTAAAAAATAGCGGTGTAGAAGAAATTATATTATTTAGTATGTATCCTCAATATTCAGAAGTTACAGTAAAATCATCATTAGAAAGTGTTTATAAGGCTATGAAGAAACTAAAATATAATCCAAAAATTAATATAATAGACAGATATTATTATGATGATAATTATAATAATTCTATAATAAAATTAATAAAAGATTCAATAGTAAATAAAAACTCTGAAGAATATATATTAATATTTTCAGCACACTCAATACCAAAAATGTATGCTGATAAAGGCGATCCGTATGAATATGAATGTAATTATAATACTAAAATATTAAAAGAAAAACTCTATAAGGAAGGATTATATTTTAAAGATATTGTTCTTTCTTATCAATCAAAAATAGGAAAAATAGAATGGCTTTCTCCTGCCACAATAGACATAATAAAAAAATATAAAGGAGAAAAATTAATAATATATCCTTTAGCATTTACAATAGACAACTCTGAAACAATTTATGAAATAGATATGGAATACAGAAAAGAAGCTATAAGTAAATATAATATAAAGGATTTTATATTAGTACCTTGTTTAAATGATAATTTTTATTTTGCTAAAACAATCATTGAGTTATCAAACAATGCTAAAATATACAATTCAAATATATCAGATATTAAAAAAATAGTTTAATAAATATAATTAAATTATTTTATTTTTATTCATATTAATTATAATTTTTTATTTATATTTTTGAATATTGATTAAGTATATTATATATAGACATGAATAAATTTTAATATAATTAAAAAGTTTATGACAAATAATTTTCTTGACAATATAAGAAATAATAATATCATATTTCTATAAACATTTTATAAGAGGTTTTTTATAATGAAAAAAATTAATATAGGATTTATAGGAGCAGGCACTATAGCTGAAACTATGGCTAAGACTATTTCAAAAATAAAAGATGTAGAATCTTATGCAGTAAGTGCAAGAGATATAAAAAGAAGTAAGGCTTTTGCTAAAAAATATGGATTTAAAAAGTTTTATGGTTCTTATGAAGAGATGGTGAAAGATGAAAATGTAGATTTAGTTTATATAGCAACACCTCATTCTCATCATTATGAGCATATAAAACTATGTCTCAATAACAACAAAAATGTTTTATGTGAAAAGGCTTTTACTGTTAATACAAAACAAGCTAGAGATGTTATAGTTCTTGCTAAAAAGAAAAAACTTTTACTTGCTGAAGCTATTTGGACTAGATATATGCCAAGCAGAGATATTATTAATGAAACTATAAAAAGTGGCATTATAGGTAAGGTAACTTCTCTAACAGCAAATTTAGGTTATGTTATAAATAAAAAAGAAAGATTGATAGAGCCAGAATTAGCAGGAGGGGCTTTGCTTGATGTTGGAGTTTATACTATCAATTTCGCTCTTATGGTATTTGGAAATAAAATAAAAAAAATAGATTCTACTTGTGTGAAGACTAAAAAAGGAGTAGATGAACAAAACTCTATTACTCTTACTTTTGATGACGGAAAAATGGCGGTATTAAACAGTACTATGTCAGCTTTAACAAATAGAGAAGCTGTTATTAATGGAGATAAAGGATATATTGTTGTAAAAAATATCAATAACCCAGAAAGTATAACAGTTTATTCATTAGACAGAAAAGTTGTAAAAACTATTAAAGTTCCAAAACAAATAAGCGGTTATGAATATGAAGTTATTTCTTGTGTAGATGCTATTAGAAACAAAAAGCTAGAATGTAAAGAAATGCCTCATGAAGATATTATAAGAGTTATGAATATAATGGACACTTTAAGAAGAAGCTGGAAGATAAAATATCCTTTTGAAAAGTAATATATTTGTTCAAAACTAAGTTGATAAATATTTATTTTGTATGAGTTTTTTATTAAACTTTTTTCCTTAACAAAAAGTATAAGCATTTAAGTTTTATATCTAAGAAATATATATGAAATAATGCCATATTTTTTGGATATACTTGATAAAAATGCAGTTCTTTTGGTTCTTTTATACCAATAAAAGAACTGGGGTGCGGGGCAAAGCCCTGCAAATAATAAAAATAAAGAAAGTTAAAAATTTGTAGTATATAGTAAAACAATTATTCTATATCAATTTTTTGTTGTTCTTTTTCCCGCCGCAAAAAGAACCAAAAAGTGCAAACGTTTTAGCTTTGTATGTTTGGAATATATAAAGCTAAAATAATATTTATATTTTGTTATATATAAAAAGCTATACTTCATTAAATGCAGTCCTTTTGCTTCTTTGGGTTACGCCTCCGGCACTTCCTTCGGTCGCCCTGAAGGACTCCCTTCGGTCGCAAAAGAAGTAGGGGTTCGGGGGCTAGCCCCCGAGAATAAAAAAACATAAAAATATTTTTGAGAGACTTAAAAATTTTTAGTCTATATTAAAATAATTATTTTCTATCAACTTTTTCCAGTAGCAAAAAGTTGCAAAAAGTACAAATACTATAGCGTTGTATATTTTGGAATATGTATAAAGTATAAGATAATGCATATATTTTAAGTTAAAAAAATGTAGCCTTTTTGCTTCTTTCTGGCAATACCCACAGGCACTTCCTTCGGTCGCCCTGAAGGACTCTCTTCGGTCGCAAAAGAAGTGGGGGTGTGCACCCTATTGGCACGCTTCGCAGGGGGCAAAGCCACCACAAATAAAAAAACTAATTTTTGTTTATATATAATTACTAAATAATATAATCGTTAGCTATGCTTCTTAGTCTCTTGGCTCCAAGTACATGGAAATGTCTTAGTTTTCTTAATGTTTCACTAGAGAAGGTATTTAATGGTACATAAACTATCTCTACTTTTGTTGTCATTTTAGCAAACTCTTTTAATATGTTTGACGGTGGAGTAGGGGCAACATAACCTAAATATTTGTCCACAGAATAAACTATAGCAGTATACAATAATAAATCAGCATAATTTCTCACTATACCGTCTTTTTTAAGTTTAGCATATTCTCTCCATACATCATACGGAGCCTGCGGAGGCATTAATGAAGCATAACCTCCAAAAAAGCATTTTGATATACCGGGACCAACTAAAGTATTACCGGGCTCTGTTGAATAAAGTATTAAATCGCTGTCATCATGTGCTTCGCTATACCAAACTATATTCCAATCATAATCTTCATCATGTTCCTCATCAAATATCACAACCATATGACCAATATTGCCTTTTATCTTTGGAATCTCTTTAACATATATCTCTTTTTTATAATAATTTCTTATGGTCTCACGCATATCAATACCGTCTTTAATGCTCACCTTAAAAGGCTCTATTTTTGCCTTATCTTCTGTAAGCATGTTTCTAATTTTGTTTCTAAGTATATTCATATGCTTTTCCATAAGCACATCTTCAGGTATATGCGAAAGTAAATTAGTTCTCTTATTCCAAGTGTCAGCCCATTCTCCGTCATATTTTTCTTTTGGACGAGTTGTTACATGCACTTTCTTAAAAGAAGTTTTCCATATATTATCATGTTTATGGAGCTTTATTTTTTTGTCTTTTAATAAGCCCTCCATTCCGTTAGTGGCAGGGTCGCGGTTTAATTTTATTGTAGGATAATTCTCATCTTCATCTGTGTAATAAGGATAATACTCCATACCTTCCATTACTTCCAAAGCATAATCATTGTTAATCATACACTTTGAAGCTGTAAGCATATCTATATAATCTGGAAGAATATAATTGTCTAATATACATAAGTTTCTTAAATATTTCATCATATTTTTTTGTTGTAATATAGATATAGGAAGCTTGTATCTTAATTTAGCTTCTCTAAAGATACTTTCTATAATTTCTATTTTATCAAACTTTTCTAATTCATTGTTTCTGTATTTTTCATACATATACGAAGTAAATGGAAACTCTCCAAGCACTTTATTTATAGAGTTTTTATGTATATTAAATATTTTGTTGTTGTCTTCGTTATATTCAATTTTTTCATCATTAATTTCTGTTTTTTCTTTTTTTAGTAAATTTAAAATATTATCCCAATGCGACATTCCGCAAACAAATAATATTCTTTCATGCTTTTGAGAGATATCTCTTAACTCTTTAGCCATAAACGATTCTCTCTCTTCATCAGTTTTAGTTTTTACGAATGAGTAATTATTTTTTATTTCATTATAAAAACTTTCAAGCCCAATCTTATTTAATAAATAATCATCAGGCATAAGATAATGAGAGTTGGTGTTTATTGATGTGATATCTTTGTCTATTGTATATAATGGGAGCTCTTCATCTATTGAAAGCCTTATAGCTTCTATAATAGAGTCACAAGGGTCAATAGGTATATAAACAGCTTCATCTTCTATCTCTCTTATAATTAGGCTAACAAATGGAAGCCTCGCAACAGCATTTCTTAGAGATTTATAAAAGTTTAAAGGCTGTTCTACCACTATAGCATCGGGCTTAAAATTATAAAAAGCTTCTCTCACAGCCAAAGCAAAATATACCCTTGAATGTATAGAGGGAATAGCTAAAATATTATTATATCTTAAAACATTAGAATCAATATTAACTATATTACTCATAAAACATTATTAATCAAAGAAAGAATCAATTATACTGTCAAGATTGCTAGTGTCTTCTAAATAAGTATCACAAACATTGCAAGTCTCTTGAGGTATCTTGTCTTTTATAAATAAATCTGTAGTAAGAGCAGGACAAGAAGAACTAGGCAATTTACCGCTTCTTGCACACACTTCCAATCTAACAACATTTTCAGGCTGAGAATACCAAGTAGGTTTTATTTCTTTTAATGCGGCTACCATATATTTACCCCAAATAGGAGCAGCAATTCTTCCTCCAACCTGATGGTTACCAAGTGAATATTTGAAAGAGTCAAAACCAATCCATATACCAGTAGTAAGTTCAGGAGTATAACCCACAAACCAAGCATCTTTCCAGTCGTTGGAAGTACCAGTTTTTCCAGCCCCCATTCTAGTAAATCCAGCTTCATACATAGCACTAGTAGCAGTACCACCTCTAAGTACTCCAGCTAATATATCACTAATCATATAGGCAACTTCTTCACTCATCACCTGTTTAGCTCCGCCTCTGAGGCTAATTTCTCTTTTCAAATCCTCTTCAAAATTATCCATCATAACACCATATCTGTCTGTAACATATCTTATAAGTATAGGCTCAACCTCTTTACCCTTGTTTGCTATAGTGGCAAATCCTGTAGTAAGCTCTAATGGTGTGAAAAGCCCTGTACCAAGTCCTAATGTTAAATCTGGGTTAAACATTCTCTTTGATTTAGCATCATCGGGCTGTGCTTTAAATATAGGCTCTATATATCTTATTGCATTTGTAATACCAACATAATTTAATACATTAACTGTAGCAATATTAAGTGAAACAGCTAAAGCGTATCTTAAACTAACATCTCCTTTAAAATTGCCCGAATAGTTTTTCGGTATCCAAACCTTTCCTTCTTCACCTTCCTCTGGTACAAAACCAATAGGAGCATCGCTTACTATGGTTGCTGGGTTATAATTAGTTACGTCCATAGAAGCAGCGTATACGAAAGGCTTGAATGCACTTCCTGCCTGTCTTCTTGCTTGAGTAGCTCTATTAAATTGGTTTCTTGGAGTAAATCCTGAGCCCCCAACCATAGAAACTATATATCCATTTCTTGGGTCTATTGCAACTAATGCCCCTTCTATTTGACGTGATAATTCTGCCTCATCTGCCTTCATTACTTCCATCATAATGTCATTAACTTCTTCCATACCAAACATATCTGAAATAAGTGCTAATGAAGTTGATGTGTCTTGGTTAAGAAGTGAGCGGACAGCTATAGAGAATTTGTTTCTAGCCATATTTTCTGGAAGCTCAAATAATAATGAAAGCATTTCCACTTTATCTATAAGCTCTCTGTCATAGATAGTGCTTATATCCATAGAACCGCCTTCATATTTGTCATTATATTCTTTTAAGGCTTCTGTTAATAATTTTTGTGCAGCTTCTTGTTTTTCTATGTCTATAGTAGTGTATATTTTTAATCCATCTTCTTTTAATGCTTTTTCGCCGTATTTGTCAATCAATTCTCTTCTAACATATTCTGTAATATATGGAGCTCTGTCTATTGAAGCACTATAAGCAGTAGATCCTCTTCTTCCTATCTTTCCGCTATAAGAAGCCCAAAATTCTTTATAGGCATTATCTGCTTCATCTTGGCTTATAAACTTCAAATCTGTCATTCTTTTTAATACAAGTTTATGTCTGCTCATTGATATGTTTGGATTATTGATAGGGGAATAGGTGTTTGGTGAAGGAGGGAGTGTTGCAAGCATAGCACATTCAGCTAAATCTAAATCTTGTACGTCTTTATTAAAATAAAATCTGCTTGCTGCCTGTACACCATAAACTGAGTGGCCAAAAAATATTTGATTGAAATATAATGTTACTATCTCTTCTTTAGTTAATCTCTTTTCTATTTGAAATGTTACCCAGATCTCTTTTAATTTTCTCATAATGGTTCTTTCTCTGGATTTTAATACTATTCCTCTTGCCACCTGTTGGGTTAGGGTACTTGCTCCTCTTGGTCTTTTACCAACTATCATGTTTCCTATAGTACCTCTAAATATACCTATTATATCTATGCCGTTATGTGTCATAAAATTATTATCTTCCATAGATATAATTGCTTCTATAAGGTGAGCAGGCAAATCTTTATATTCAACTAAAGCTCTTTGTTCTGAGAAAAACTCTGATATAACTTCGCCTTTTATGTCGTATATTTTTGTTGGTATTGTTGGCTTATATAATTCTACCGCTTGAACATCTGGCTGTCTTATAATATCTGCTATTAAAAATGCAAATATTAAAGTGCCTATAGAAAATATTACAACTAATACTGCTATATATATTTTTATAAATTTATTGAGATTTACTCTATTATAATTATTTTTTAAATTAGCTAATTTGTTTTTGAAGAAATCTTTTACTTTCAATTTTTTATCCTAAATGTATTAAAGTTATTCTTTATATTATAAAACAATTATTCAATTAATCAAGCATATAAATTTTGTTTAATTTTTAAAAAAATTATAAAATTTTTGTTATTAATAGAGTAATATCATCGAATTGAGCTACTTCATCTCTAAATCTAACAGTTTCTTCTACTATATCATCTAATAACTCTTTAGGATTATCATAATCATTTTTAAGGAGTTCTTTTAATCTGTCATCCCCATAAACTTCATCAAATCTATTGAAAGTATCCGTTACCCCATCTGTAAATAATACTATTGTGTCATTTGATGAATATTGTATTTTTTTATTTGTATAGACTTCATTTTTTACAAACCCTAATGGCTTGCCTCTTGCATGCATCTCTTCTATTATTTTTGTATTTGAAGCTTCATCTTTTTTTACTAAATATTGAGGTAAATGTCCAGCATTAGAGTAAGTTAAAGTTTTATTTTTTGTATCTATTACAACTAAAAAACAAGTAACAAACATACCATTTTTAGAGTCTTCATAAATATGTTTGTTAGTATATTTTAATATGCTTGCTGGGTCATCTATTTGGGAGAAATAAACTCTTAATATAGACCTTGTCATAGTCATAAAGAAGCCAGCACCTAATCCCTTACCTGATACATCTGCTATTATAAGTGCATATTTAGTGCTGCTTATTTTTATATAATCATAGAAGTCACCGCCTACGTTTTTACTTGGTATGCTTATTGCTGCAATATCAAATAAATTATCATTTGGAAAATGTGTTGGAAGTACGCTTTTTTGTAATTGCTCTGTATAATTAATTTCTTCTGTGAGAGATTCTTTTATTTTAGACTCTTCAGATAAAAGTACATGCATATAATTTTCACCTAATTGCTGAGCTAACATTTCTAATAGCATTAAATTACTTAAATTATATGCTTTATTAATATTTCTTTCTGTAGCACATAAAAAGCCTATTATTTCATCTTTTATAATTATAGGTGCTGCTATAAAACTCTCTCTTGTATATCTTAAAGATTTATTTGGTTTGAATCTAGGATCTTTAGAAACATTAACAGAATAAACAGGCTTTTTGGTTTTTAATATTTCAGCAAGTACATTGTCTTCTACTGTAACTATTCCATATTGCAAAATATCTTCATCAATACCTATTGCAGCTTTAAATTTGAACACTCCATTTTCTTTTAATATCACGGAAACTCTATGTGCCTCAAAAGCTTCGCATACTATACTAATATTATTGTTTAATATTTCATCAACTGTTTCGCATCTGTTTATAGATATAGACATTTCGTATAAAGCAGCAACTTCATATGCTCTTGACTGTGCTTTTTCATAATTAATTTTGTTTACCAGAGATAAAGATACTAAATGAGCAAAAGATTTCATTAATACAGTATCTTTTTCTACAAAATTACCATTTTTTTTATTTAACAGAAATATTGCCGCTATGTTTCTTTTTCTAATCTTTACTGGTACGAATAATATATTTTTTAATTCATCTCCTATCATATCCTTCAAAGGAACAAAATTTGAATCTTCTTTTGGATCATTAGAATATAATGAAGCTGATGTAGTGTATGCTCTTACTGCTATGGGTTTATCATTATCTATAATAGAGCCAAAACATTTATCGCCTAATGGACCTATAGACATTTCAAAGTTTAGATTACTTAATTCTTGATCTACTAAATATAAAAGAATTGTATTTGAATTCATAACGGCTTTTATTTCAGATATAAGAGTTATTAAACTTTCTTCATAGTCTGTTGAAGAATTCATTTTTTTTATAATATTAGAAAACACCTCAATTTGTTTTTCGGGGTTATCCATTATTTCATTTATATTCACTAAAACCTCTACATATTAGCCGTTTGAAATAGATTATATCATAGTGTATTTTATAGTCAATAATATAATATATTTTTATAAAATAATAATTTTGAAAAATTGACATTACTTAATATTTATTGTAATATATATAATAAAAAATCGGAGTAATCTTATGCACCGCACCGCACCGCACCGCACCGCACCGCACCGCACCGCACCGCACCGCACCGCACCGCACCGCACTAAACTATTTATCTTTAAGTTTTCTATATATAACTTTTATAACATGGAGCTATACTAATGCTTTTTAGTTCCATGATTTTTTTGTGGCTTTTTCTGCCAGTAGTTTTTATATCATATTATTTAATTAAAAAAGAATATAGAAATGTTTTATTATTAATAGCTAGTATTATATTTTATGCTTGGGGCGGAGTTAGTTATACTCTGATAATGTTCTCTTCTATAGTCATTAACTATATTTTTGCATTATTAATAGATAGGGCTATAGAAGAAAATAATAAATCAAAAAAGAAAATATATTTAGCGTTATGTATAGTAATTAATTTATTAATATTAGGTTATTTCAAATATACCGATTTTGCTATATCAATAATTAATTCAATATCAAAAAAAGAATTAATTTCATTAAAAAATATAATTTTACCAATAGGAATATCATTTTATACTTTTCAGGCTCTATCTTATGTAATAGATGTTTATAGAGAACATAATAAGGCACAGAAAAATATTATTAATTTGGCATTATATATATCCTTTTTTCCGCAGTTAATAGCAGGTCCAATAGTTAAGTATCATGATATAGACACTCAAATAACGAATAGAACCGAGAGTTTAGAAAATATAAGTTATGGTATAAAGCGTTTTATATATGGACTATCTAAGAAAGTAATACTTGCTAATATGTTTGCTTTATCTTGTGATGAAATATTAAAACAGCCCGTAGGAGAAATAGGTACAGCATTAGCTTGGGTGGCAGCAATTCTTTACACACTTCAGATATATTATGATTTTTCAGGTTATTCTGATATGGCAATAGGACTAGGGCATATGTTTGGGTTTAAGTTCTTAGAAAACTTTAATTATCCTTATATATCTAAATCAGTTCAAGAGTTTTGGAGGAGATGGCATATATCATTATCTACATGGTTTAAAGAATATTTATATATACCTTCAGGTGGAAACAGAAAAGGGAAATATTTTACTTATCTTAATTTATTTATAGTCTTTTTTGCTACAGGCTTATGGCATGGAGCTAGTTTCAATTTTATTCTTTGGGGCTTATGGCATGGATTTTTCTTGATAATAGAGCGAATATTTTTAGGTAAGTTGTTGGAAAAGAATAAATTAAAATTTTTAAATCATATTTATGTAATATTCGTATTTTTATTAGGTTGGGTATTATTTAGAGCAAATAATTTAACTCATGCATTAGATTTATACAAATTAATGTTTAGTTATCATGAAAGTATTTATACAGTAAGATATTTCTTTTATCCTCAGACTTTAGTTTGTTTTATATTTGGAATATTATTCAGCGGATTATTTCAAAGTTTATTTCCAAAAGTTAAAGAAGCTATATTTTCAAGCAGAGTTTATATATTAGAAAGTATAATTCAATTCATACTATTGTTTATTTGTATTATGTATTTAGTTAATGGTACTTACAATCCATTTATTTACTTCAGATTTTAATGGTAGGTGTAATTTATGAAAAATAAAACTTTATTTAATAAAACGTTATTATATGTTGGTGTTATTTTTATCATAGTGACCTCAATTTTATTTGTTTTAGGAAGTATTAATAGAGAAGGTTATTTATCAAACTTATCTATTAATGCAGATAATACTTTAAAATTAAATAATATTGATGTAGAAAATACAAAAAAATTATTTTCTTCAGATAACAAATTAGATTATTCATCCTTAACTAATTATATTTTTACAAATTCCAATATTTCAAAATATAGTTACAATTTTAGAATTAGTTATTATAGTAAAGTCTTTGGAAATAGTGATATATACGGAGTTTATTTAAATACTAATAGTTTACCTGATTATATATCTGATGTAAAATTTCAAGAAAAAGGAAGTCCTTTTGGTATTTTAATTAGCTCTAAAATAATAGAACAAGAAAAAATAGATAATATAGAATATTCTTTATATATTAAATTTTTTAACTTATTAATATACCTAATATTATTTTATATATTTATTATTTTATTATATGTTTTTAGAAAAATTTTATTGAATATTATTTATTACATTTTTTTTCTTCTTAGAAAAGATAGAAAATTGTTGCTAATATATTTGATAATATATGTATCTTTAATATTTTTTTTATTTATTTTAGGTAATCTTAATAGAGAAGGTTATTTATCAAACTTATCTATTAATGCAGATAATACTTTAAAATTAAATAATATTGATGTAGAAAATACAAAAAAATTATTTTCTTCAAATAACAAATTAGATTATTCATCCTTAACTAATTATATTTTTACAAATTCCAATATTTCAAAATATAGTTATAATTTTAGAATTAGTTATTATAGTAAAATTTTTGGAAATAGTGATATATATGGAGTTTATTTAAATACTAATAGTTTGCCTGATTATATAGAAGAAATAAAAATGAATAATAATTTTGGTACTCCATTTGGTAATTTAGTTAGCTTAGAGAAATTAAAAGAAAAAAAAATAGATGATATTTATTATAAATTAAAACTTAAATTTAATTTTTTAAGCATATTATTTTTATCTTGTATATTATTAATTATTTTTATTTATGAATTAAAAAATATTATATTGAAATTTTTAAATTTTTTATTATGTAAAATTATTAATATAAATAGATATGTTTATATATTATTTATATTTTTATGTTTTTTGATTATGCCTAATATAATGTATTTTTTATTTGGAAATTATTTTGATAAGACTAATTATGAGAATAGATTAAAGGCTCAAAAACCTACCTTATCTATAAATAATGTAAGTAAATATCCTAATGAATATGAAAAATATTTTAATGATTATATTCCTTTTAGAAGTGAGATTATAAAATTAAAAAATTTGATAGATTTATTTGTATTTAGAAATTTTATATCAGATAAAACATTATTAGGAAAAAATAAATGGTTATTTTTTAAGAGAGATAATAAAATAGACAATACTATTGAAAATTATATTGGAATTAAAAACTTCTATTTTTCTGATATGGAATTAGAAATTTGTAAAAATAATTTACTAAATTTTAGAGATGAACTTAAAAAAAGAAATATAGATTTTATATTAATGATATGTCCTGATAAAGAGTTCATATATACAAATTATATGCCTAATTATGTAAAAAGAAAAACAAATATAAATTCGACAGATGAATTTGTAAAGTATATGATAAAAAATACAGATATAAAAATTGTATATCCTAAAGATGAATTAATAAAATATAAAGATAAATATCAATTATATTATCGCTATGATCATCATTGGAATGCATTAGGTGGATATATTGCGTATTCAAAATTAATGAAATTATTTTCTATTAATGTTAGAAATTTAGAAAGTTTAAATATTTTAAGTTTTGATTATAAATATAGAAATTCTTGGTTACATTATAGTCAAACAGCAAATTATGTAGCTTTGTCAAGTTTAGAATATTTTAAAGATGATAAAATTTTTGTAATAAGTAATTTTATAAGTAAAAAAACAAATATTATGATTAATAACCTTATGAGTTGGGGAATAAATTATTATTATACAAATAAATATTCAATGAATACTAACAATATATATATTATTAGAGATTCTATGGCCCAAGAATTATTAGATTATATATTTCCTTCATTTAATGAAACAAGTGTTATATCTGTTAATAAATTTGATATAGTTGATATAGTTGATAAAAAACCAAATGTTATAATATTTGAAACAATTGAAAGATTTTTAAAAAGTAGATTATTGAATGTGTTGCCAAATTATAAAATAGAAGAAATCAATAAGGATTTAAAAACTAATTTTATTGAAGTAAATAATTAAATTGACAAATATTTTTATGTTTAGTATTATATAGTTATATATATTATTACAATGAGGATAAAAATATTGAAAATAAAAGATATTGGCTTTGATGAATATTTTGAGAAGTTAGCTTTATCAGCTTTGAAGGTTAATAGTTTAGAAGAGATTAATAACGAAGAACTTATGCCTGCTAGGGTGATAAGAATTAATAAAAGATACTATACACTTTTTTCTGATGATGGAGAGTTTTTAGCGAGAATAAAAGGGAAGATTAGATATAACTCTGAAGTGCAAAGCGAGCTTCCTGTGGTTGGTGATTGGGTGCTAATGAAAAAGTCTGATAACAATGCTTTTATTGATACTATACTCACTAGAAAAAATATATTATACAGAAAAGCTAATATTAAAAAAAATGATATTCAAGCTATAGTAAGCAATATTGATTATGCTTTTATTATAGTTGGTATTGATAATGAGATGCCGATGTCAGCTATTGCTAGATATTTGTCTGTAGTTCACACTTCTGGAATTAAACCAATAATTGCAATAAGTAAAATAGATTTATATGAAGAAGCTGAATATAAGGAATTGTTGGCTACTATAAAAGAAACTTATCCTAATGAAACAGCTTTTGCCTACAGTTCAAAAACAGGAAAGAATACTGATACATTTTTGAAATATATTAAGAAGGATACTTCATCAGTTTTTATAGGGGCATCAGGAGCTGGTAAATCTACTATTATTAATTATCTTTTGAAAGACGAGAAGATGAAAACTCAAGAGGTCAGAGAGTATGATTTTAAAGGAATGCATACCACAACACATAGAGAGCTTTTAGTATTAGATAGCGGTGGGGTTGTGATAGATACTCCGGGTTTAAGAAATTTAGGGCTTTGGGAAGATGATAAAGGCATAAAGAAAACTTTTGAAGATTTAGAAGAGTATGCTAAAAAATGTAAGTTTAAAGATTGTACGCATCAGCATGAACCAGATTGTTATATATTGGAGCTTCTTGAAAATGATGAAATACCTTATGAGAGATATGATGCTTATATAACACTTCTAAATGAAAACAGAGAATTGCAAAAAAGTTCTATAGAGATAAAGAAAGACAGAAAAATGGCATTAAAGAAAATCACAAAGCATAGGAATAATTATAAGAAAATAAATGTAAAGAATAAAAAATAGTTTATCCATAGCAATAATAAAAAACGGCATTAAAAAATTTATTTTGTATTTTTTAATTTGTATTTGCTTATTAGATTTTTTAGCTGCCCCCCAAGTTTTATTTAAATTTATTTATTTCTCACCGCACGAAAAATATTATTATATTATTAAGTATATTTATTAATTGCAATTATTATATATATAAAGTCTTTATTACCGTGCGTTATAAAAAAATTAAATAATTTTGATTTTATATTAAGAATATAATATAATAGTTAATTATGGAGAGTTTAATAAATTATATAAAAAAAAATCCTCATTTATTTGGAATATTAGCAGGACTTCTATTTCTTTTGGCTGCAATTTTTAATTGGAAGTGGCTTTTGGAACCTGCTGGTTCAAGATTTATGATGTTTATATATGAAATGTTGGGGAAGAGTGGTGTTAGAATAGTTACTGGTATTATAGGAGCTATAATAATAATATGCTTTATAATGGATTGGATAATAAGAAAATGAATATTGAAAAACATTATTTGATGATAGAAATTTATTTCCTAAAAAAATGAAAACTTTAATATTGGGCACTTTTCCATTGTATTATAATGTAAAAAATGAAAAATATATTTAGTCACAAAATTATAAAAACATATAATAATTCTCTATAATGTAAATTTATTTTATCAATCTGTGTTAATATATCAAAAATAGTAAATTTATTACAAATTTTATTTACAAAAAATTGACAAATCCTATTATATTTATTATACTATTTTTCATAATAGTGTTTTATAAATTTTAAAGGAGGTTTTTATGAGAAATTTTAAAATATTAATATTGTCATCTGTTTTGTTTTTAATGTTTTCTCTAATTGCATTTTCAAAAAGCAATATAGCAATTGTTGATGCTGCTGGCAGAGGGGATATCAATCAAGTGAAAGCATTAATAGATAGCGGAGCTAATATAAATCAGCAAGATAGAATAGGAGAAACTGCCTTGATAGAAGCTACCGAAGGCGGACATATAGAAGTTGTAAAATTGTTGATAGCAAATAATGCAAAATTAAATCTCAAAAGCAAATGGGGCAGAACTGCATTGATGAGGGCTTCTTTTAAAGGTTATGCTAACATAGTAAAAGTACTTGTAGAAGCGGGAGCAGATTTAAATTTAAAAGATAATAGAGGAAGAACTGCATTAACTTATGCCAATCAAAAAGGACATCAAAATATAATTAATATTTTAAAAGCAGCAGGTGCAAAATAAAATTTTAATAAAGGAGATTTGTGTATGAAAAAAATTATATTTTTGATAATGGTTTTTAGTTTATCTTTGTTTGCTCAAAGAACTCCATTAATGGAAGCTTTAGAGAGAAAAGACACTAAAAGGGCTATAGAACTTATAAACTCGGGTGTTGATCTTAATACAAGAGACAGAAGAGGTGAAACTCCATTAATAGAGGCAGCAGAAGAAGGGCTTCCTGAAGTAGTAAGATTATTGATAAGTAAAAAAGTAAATTTAAATGATGTTAATAACAATAAAAGAACAGCATTAATGAGAGCTTCTAGCAGAGGACATGCTCAAATAGTTTCTATGCTTATAGAGGCAGGTGCAAATATTAATTTAAAAGATAAATACGGAAAAACGGCATTGTCTTATGCAACTCAAAGAGGACATCAAAATATAGTTAAAATATTGAAATCAGCAGGTGCTAAATAAAATTAGTTTATTTAATAAGGAATATTTTTGATGAAAAAGATTATATTTTTATTTGTTATTGTCAGTGCAGTTTTATTAGCACAGCAGAAAAGAACACCTATAATGGATGCTTTAGAAAGAAGAGACATAAAAAAAGCAATAGAGCTTATAAACTCAGGAGTTGATATTAATGCAAAAGACAGAATGGGTGAAACTCCTCTAATAGAAGCTTCAGAAGAAGGACTCACAGAAGTTGTTAGAGTTTTAATAGAAAAGAAAGCAGATTTAAATGCAGTAAATGTTAGAAATAGAACAGCCTTAAGCAGGGCTTCATATAAAGGTCATACTAAAATAGTTCGCATGTTGGTGGATGCTGGTGCTGATGTTAATATAAAAGATAAATATGGAAAAACTGCATTAAACTATGCAACTCAGAGAGGACATCAAAATATAGTAAAAATATTGAAAGCAGCAGGTGCTAAATAGTTTTTTATTAAAATTATTTTTTATACTAAAATATTAAAAAAAATGTATTAAATTTTACTAAAATTACAATATTTATATTGATAATAAATTTAATTATAATATAATTCTTCTCAAAAATTAAATTGAGAGGAATCAAAATGAAAAAAATATTATTTTTAATTCTTGCTGTTATGGGAGCAATATTCGCAGTATCTTGCGGACAGTCTTCAAATACAACTACTGAAACAGCAAATACTACTGTAATTACAGTAGATGATTTATTAGGTAAAGAGTTCGCTCTTACTAATATGTATGAAGGAAAAACAGTAACTATTGCTTTTTCTGCTACTAACATGTTAGGCGGAAAATCTGCTGTTAATAACTATTTTACTGGATTTTCTTTGGATGGTAATAAATTAAAATTAAATGCATTAGCTTCTACTAAAATGGCTGGTCCTGAAGAAGATATGGCTATTGAAAATGAGTATTTACAAATATTAAATGGTGCTGATACTATTGCTTTAGATGGCGATGTATTAACTATTACTACTACTTCTGGTACTAACTTAATTTATACTTTTACTCAAAATGTAGAAATAGTAACTAATAATCAGTAAGAAATATTTTTTATAACTAAATAATAGAGTGTTGGATATTATTCTAACACTCTTTTTTTATTTGTAATAATAAATATATTTTTATAAAAGCATATATAACTCTTAAAGAATTTTAAGGTTATTATTATAGTTGAGATTTTACGTTTTTTGTATTATAATTCTTTCTTATTAGTTTAAGAGTATAAGTAAAAATGTTTTGTAAGGATATATATAAAAAATGATTTCTGTTAAGAATTTAACTAAGTATTATGATGATTTTCAAGCTTTGAAAGGAATTAGCTTTGAAATAAAATCTGGAGAGATTGTTGGAATATTAGGTCCTAATGGTGCTGGCAAATCCACAACTTTAAGAATATTAACATCATACCTTTCTCCTACAAGCGGAGATGCCATTATAGATGGAAAGAGTATTTTAGATAAAGATATAGAAATAAAAAAAATAATAGGGTACCTTCCAGAATCAGCTCCTTTATATAATGATATGTGTGTTTTTGATTATTTAGTTTATATGGCAGATATACAGGAGTTAGATAGAGCTAAATTATCAGAGAGACTTAATTATGTAGTAGAGGCTTGTTCGCTTAAAGAGGTAATATCAAAACCTATAGGAGAGCTTTCTAAGGGGTATAAACAGCGGGTAGGGCTTGCTGGAGCTATTATACATGACCCTAAAATACTTATATTAGATGAGCCTACAAACGGTCTTGACCCCAATCAGATTGTTGAAATTAGAGAGCTTATTAAAGAGCTTGGAAAAGAAAAAACTGTTTTAATATCTACACATATATTAAGTGAAGTTGAGGCTACCTGTTCTAGGGCTATTATTATAAACAAGGGAACTATTATTGCTGATAATGATCCTAAACATTTAAGCGTTGATAATAAAATAGCTTCTATTAAACTTTCTCTAAAAACTAATGATAATTTTGAAACTATAAAGACAAAGTTAAATAGTTTAGAAAATATTCAAGACATAACCTTAATTGAAGAAATTGATAATAATATAAAAACAATTATTATAAAAACAACAGACAAAGAGCCTATTGAAAAGGTGTACAAATTTATAAAAAACACAGATTGGATAATATATGAGTTCGTAAAAGAGAAAGAGAACTTAGAGACAGTATTCCACACTTTAACTAAAGGAGAAAATTAATGACTGATATTTTTTCTTTTAATAAAATAAAAATAATATTAAAAAAAGAATTAAAACATATCTTTTTATCTCCAATAGCCTATATATTTTCTGCAATATTTTTAATAGCTTCAGGAATATATTTTTTCTCAAGATTTTTTATATTAGCACAAAATGATATGCAAGATTATTTTTCAATTTTGCCTTTTATACTTTCTTTAATAATACCTCCTATTACAATGGGATTATTATCGAGCGAGTTTTCAAGCGGTTCTTATGAATTAATAAGCACTCAATCTGTAACTACATTAGATATTATAATAGGCAAGTTTTTATCTGCTGTTGTATTTATGCTTTTTGCTTTAGTGCCTACAATACTATATCCTATCACTTTGCTTTTTTTGGGAAGATTAGATATTGGCCCTGTGATAGGCGGATATGTTGGAAGCGTATTTTTAATATCTGCTTTATGTGCTATAGGTATATTTGCTTCATCTGTTACAAAAAATCAAATAATAGCTTTGATTGTTGCTTTAGCTATAATGATATCTCTTAATATATTATTAAAATTCTTAGGTCTTCTTTTTCCTAATACTTCTAATTTTATATTATTCATTAGTGGAGATTATCACTTTGCAAATATTGCTAGAGGGGTAATAGATTTAAGAGATATTGTTTATTTTCTTTCTGTAACAACTATATTTTTGTATTTAGCTAATATAATTCTTCAAAATAGAAAATAAGATATAATAAAATTAGGATAAACATATGAATAAAAATATAAGAAAAATAATAATTCTTTTAGTGGTATTAATTATAATTAGTTTTACGGCTTTCTTTACTACTAAATATAAAAAACAGCAATTAATAGCAAATAAGCCAAGAACTCAGATTTTTGAGCTTAATGAAACCAATGTAAATAAATATCATCTTATATATGATAATCAAGATATTACAGTTGAAAAGAAAAATAACATTTGGACTATAACATCTCCAGATAATAATTATAAAGTTGATCAAATGGAAGCTTTTGCAAATGTTAAAAACTTTAACACTCTTAATATAGATTTGATAATAACAAACTTAAGTGAGGTTTCTTCTTTTGGTTTGGATAATCCAACTAATGAGTTTACAGTTTGGGACGGTGGTAAAGAACACAAAATATATGTTGGAAATAAGACTCCTGACGGTGAGAGATATTATGTGAAGTATAATGATGAGTATTTTAGTGTGGAGTATGTTTATATAGAGGCACTTAAAAAAACAATAGACATGTTGAGAGATAAAGAGATATTTGAAAGCCCTATAATTTTAGATTCTGTAACGACTGTAGAAATTGCTACTAAAGATTATACTAATACAATAAAAAAATTAAATAGAACTGATTGGGTTGTAGATGATTTGGGTGAGCAAACAGATTTAGATAAGGCTTATAGAGATTTTAGTGTTTTAGCTTTGGTAAAGGCATCCGCTTTTGTATATGATCAAGAGTTGATGAGACAATTATTTAGAATTCCAGATGCAGTTATTACAATATATATGCAAGATAATACTAAAGAAGTTTATGAATTAGTATATACTGTAGATGATAGAATATATGTAAGACCTAAAAGCGGCATAGTTTATGAGGTAGATTATTCTATATATGATGCGGCTATGAGAAGTAAGGATTATTATGAAAAAAGCGATAGTGTAGAAGATAGTGAAGAGGAATTAAATTCTGAAGAAAGTCTTAAATTATATGAAGGTTTAGAAAAATAATTTTATAAAAAATAATTTAAGGATAAAATTATGAAGAAACATATTCCTAATTTACTTAGCTTTAGCAGAATCATTTTGTCGCCGTTAGTGATATTTTTATATTTTTATAATTCTATCATTACGGCAATACTTGCTTTAATATTTTTAATTGTGTTAGAGATAACCGATGCTTTAGACGGCATGCTGGCTAGAAAATTAAATATAGTAAGTGATTTGGGTAAAGTGTTAGACCCTTTTGCTGATACAGTTTTTCACATCACTATGTTTACAATATTTTTGTATGAAGGCTCTATGCCTATGTGGATGTATATTATTTCGCTTTATAGGGATATGTTTTCTATGTTTGTAAGGATACTTGGAGGGCTTAGAGGCTTTGCTGTAGCGGCCAAGTTTAGCGGAAAATTAAAGACTGCTTCAAGGGCTATTGCTGTTGTGATAATATTTTTAATAAAGATACTTAAATATACTTCTATAGTTTTGCCTTATGATAGTATAGTATATTATAGTTTACTTGTTGTAACAATTATTACAATATATTCGTTTTTTGATTATATGCCGCTTCTTAAAGGAAAGACAGATAAGAAATAAATATTTGTATTGTTTTTACTTTATAATTAGAGTTATTTACATTAAATAATAAAAAATTAACTTTTGATAAATCAAAGATTTTTTAGTATATAATAAAAATTTTATTGTTCTTTTTCCCGCCTTCGCGGTGAGGACTTCATCAAAGAACCAAAAAGTGCAAATTAATAAAATAATACTAATTATATTTTTTACATGCTAAATATTAAAGCAGAGACACTATAAATAATGTATTTATCCACAAGTCAAATTATTTTAAAATAAAAAATGCATGCATTTATAATGCATGCATTCACAAGGCAATATATTTTTTAAGCTATTTCTATTCTTTTCTCATACTTAACTTCTTCTTTCTTTGGAAGTATAAGAGTTAAAACACCATTTTCAAAATTAGCAGATATATTATCAACATCTATTGATTTATCGCTAATATTGAAGCTCTGCTCATATTTTGAAACAACTTCTTCTTTATCGCCATCATCACTTTTCATTACTTTCTTTCTCTCAGCATATATTGAAAGTATGTTCTCTTTTACTCCAATCTCTAAATCTGATTTTTTTACTCCCGGCATATCCATCTCTATTGTATAGCCCTTATCATCTTCATTTATATTGTAGTTTCTTTTGTATAAAGAATAATCTCTCATACAACTATCTCCGCTATGGCATCTATTATTAAACATTGGGAAAAACATTCTTGACATAATACTAATCTCCTTTATTATTTTATATTTTTTAAGCTATTTCTATTTTTTTCTCATACTTAACTTCTTCTTTTTTTGGAAGAGTAAGAGTTAAAACTCCATTTTCAAAATTAGCAGAAATGTTTTCAATATCTATTCCTTTCACGCTAATATTAAAACTTTGTTCATATTTTGAAACAACTTCCTCTTTATCACCATCATCACTTTTCATTACTTTCTTTCTCTCAGCATATATTGAAAGCATATTCTCTTTTATACCAATATCCAAATCCTCTTTTTTTACTCCCGGCATATCCATCTCTATTGTATAGCTATTATCATTCTCCTCTAACTTGTAATCGCTATATTTAGAAATACTATTTTCTTCATTATAAAAATTAGAAAAATTATCAAAATTATCCCATATAGAATGTAAAGCAGGTAAAAATATTCTTGACATAACAAAATCTCCTTTTTTTCAATTAATAGTAAGCAGCAATTTTTTATTTTTGCTACACTATATATTATGCAAGAATTATGCCAGATATTATTTGATAAATTGTATATTTTTTATACGTTTGTTGTATATTTTTATAAAACTAGCAAAAGCTTATTTTTATATATGTATTATTTATATACACAAAAAATAATAGCCTTGTAGACTTTTAATACTATAAATAGCACTCCTAAAAATAAATGTATTATAACTAATACAATAATTTTAAATATATTATATAATTACATAACAGCAAAATTAAGGAGTATAATTTATGCTCAAAGAGTTTAAAAATTTTATAATGCGTGGAAGTGTAATAGATATGTCTATTGGTATTATAATAGGTTCTGCTTTTAGTAAAATAGTAAATTCATTTGTAGAAGATATTTTTATGCCTCCAATAGGCTTAATGCTTAGCGGAATAGATTTTTCTAATATATTTATAGTGATAAAAAAAGGTATAGAAAATCAAGGTCCATACGCCTCATTAGAGATAGCAAAAAATGCTGGTGCAGTTGTTATAAGTGTTGGAATATTTTTTAATGCTATAATAAGTTTTATAATTACTGCTATTTCTATATTTATTATAATAAAAATGCTAAATAAAATACAAGAAAAAATTCTAAAAGAAAAGAAAGAAGATAAAAAAGATATTAAAGTATGCCCCTATTGTTATTCTAATATAAACATTAAAGCAATAAAATGCCCAAATTGCACATCAGATTTAAATTAAAATATTGATTTTATCATATAAAAACAAGAAATATATAAAAAATTATTTAAAATATTACTGAATATAGTATTGTAAATAAGTATAAAGTAATATAATATCTATATATACTATAACAGAGTATTTTTTAGGAGATTGTATTATGAGAGATAAAACTTTTTTGATGATACCGGGACCTACACCTGTACCAGAATCTGCTTTGATAGAAATGGCAAAACACCCTATGGCACATAGAAGCAAAGAATTTTCAAATATATTAAAAGAGGTTTATGAAGATTTAAAATATGTGTTTCAAACTAAGAATGATGTATTTTTATTTACAGCGAGTGGAACAGGAGCAATGTGTGCTGCATTAGAAAATATTATTAATGAGGGTGATAAAGTATTATGCTTAATAATTGGAAATTTCGGTGCAAGATGGGCAAAAATTGCAGAAAGCAGAGGGGCGGAAGTTATAAAAGTGGAAGTACCTCTTGGCGAAGTAATTAAACCTCAAATGCTTGAAGAGGCTTTTAATAAAAACAAAGACATAAAAATAGTAACACTCACTCATAGTGAAACTTCTACAGGTGCTGCTAATGATGTAAAAACATTATGTTCTATAATAAAAAAACATGGGGCATTATCGGTTGTTGATGGTATAACAAGTTTATGTGCTATGGAGTTTAAAACCGATGAATGGAATATTGATGTTGCATTGTCAGGCTCTCAAAAGGGATTTATGATAGCTCCGGGGCTTTCATTTTTAACTGCAAGCGAAAAAGCTTTTAAAATGCATGAAAAATGTAAGTATCCTAGTTTTTATTTTAATTGGAAAGAGCATAAAAAATCTTTAGCTAAAGATACTACTCCTTTTACTCCTGCAGTAAATCTCATCACTTCACTTCATGCATCTTTGAAGATGATTAAAGAAGAGGGAATTGAAAATGTTAATAAAAGACATAAAAAACTTTCTCTTGCTTTAAGAGCTGCAATAAAAACTATAGGCTTAAAACTTTTTGTAGAAGATGATAATAATGCAAGCTATGCTATCACTTCAATATTTCCTCCAGAAGGAATCACTGTTCCTGACATAAGAAAAACTTTGAAAGATGATTATGATATTGTTGTAGCTAATGGACAGGGAAGTTTAGAGAACAAAATATTTAGAATGGGAACTTTAGGATTTGTATGCGAAAGAGATTTAATAATGGCAGTTGGTGCATTGGAAGCTAGCTTAATTAAATTGGGATACAAATTTGAAGTTGGAAGCGGAGTTAAAAAACTAATAGAAGAGCTAAATAAATAATATTTTCAAGTTTTTGTATAATATTTTACATAGCAAGAGTTGCTGCACTACACACTCAAAAATAAAGAACGAAAACTAAAAAGTAGTAATATTATTGTTAAAAAAATATAACACACTTAAATTAAATTAAATGGAGAATTACACAATGAAAGTTTTGATAACTGATAAGATAAATGAATGCGTCAAGGATATAATAGCAGATGTTTCTGAAGCTGTATTTCTTCCTACTATGAGCGAAGATGAACTAACCAACATCATAGGCGAATATGATGCTTTAATGGTGAGAAGTCAAACAAAAGTAACAAGAAAAATTATAGAAGCTGGAAAGAACTTAAAGATTATAGGAAGAGCTGGAGTAGGAGTTGACAATATAGATGTTGAAGCTGCTACAGAAAAAGGAATAATAGTAGTAAACTCTCCAGACGGAAACACTATTGCTGCATCAGAGCATACTATTGCTTTAATGCTTGCCATATCAAGAAATATAGTTCCTGCTGCAGTTTCTACAAAGGAAGCTAAATGGAACAGGGATAAGTTTACAGGAAATGAGCTTTTTGGAAAGACTTTAGGTGTTATGGGTTTTGGAAGAATTGGAAGAAAAGTTGTGCATATTGCTCTCTCTATTGGAATGAAAGTTATAGTATATGACCCATTTGCTACAGAAGAGATTGTTCAAAAAGTTGGGGCTGTATACGAAACTTCTTTAGATGAATTTTTACCTAAACTTGATTATCTATCTCTTCATATACCAAAGACTCCAGAAACAAATAATATTATAAACAAAGACAATTTATGCAAGATGAAAAAGAACGCTATAATTATAAATTGTTCAAGGGGGGGGCTTATAAACGAAGAAGATTTAAAACAAGCATTAGAAAACGGCACTATAGCAGCTGCTGCAGTGGACGTTTTTGTTAATGAGCCAAAAATAGAGACTTGTCCATTAGTTGAATATAAAAACGATAATTTAATACTTACTCCTCATCTTGGTGCTAGTACAAAAGAGGCACAAATTAATGTTGCTTTGGATGTTGCTAAACAAATAAAACAAGTATTATCTGGAGGATACACTGAATCTGCTGTTAATATACCTTCACTTAATCCTGAAAAATTAGAGCCTGTAAAAGACTATATGAAGATAGCAGAAAATGCAGGTGAGATGATAATGCAAATATCTAGCGGCAAAATTAAATCTTTTGAAATAACAGCACAGGGAGAGTTAATAGATTTAGATATTCAGCCTCTTGAAGTAGCAGTATTAAAAGGTGCATTATCTTCAATGCTTCAAGATGTAAACTATGTTAATGCTCCTTATCTTGCAAAGCAAAGAGGTATAGAAGTAAAAACAATAAAATCTGAAACTCCTTCCACATTTACAGGTATATTAAAAGTAAAACTCACCACAGACAAAGAAGTTAATAATGTATCTGTATCTCTAATAGCTAAAAACATAGCAAGAATAGTTAAGTTAAATGATTATGACGTTATAATAAAACCTCAGCCTCATATATTAGTAGTTCCGCATATAAACCAACCTGCTATGATAGCCAAAGTTGCAACTACATTATCAAGCGATGGAATAAATATTGGCTCTATGAATGTATCAGAAAACATAAAGGGAAGCAATATGTCTATAATGGCTATAAACGTTGATAGAGTAATAGAAAATGACATGATAGATAAAATATCAAAAATAGACGGTGTTCATCAACCAAAGTATGTTAAACTTACTTCAGGATATACACTATAAGGATAAATATAAATGAAATTAGCAGTTTTTGATTTTGACTCCACTTTGATGGACGGTGAGACTCTAGACATTATTGCAAGAGAGACCAATTTTGCAAAAGAGATTTCTGATATTACAGCAAAGGGAATGAGAGGAGAGATTGATTTTTTTGAAAGCTTAGAGATGAGGGTTGCTTTGCTTAAAGGAATAAAATTAGAAACTGTTAATGAAATTTGTAGTAATCTTCCTATGATGAATGGAGCAAAAGAGACTATTGAAGAGCTTCACAAAAAGGGCTATAAATGTGTATGCTTTTCTGGAGGGTTTAAAAATGCAACTACTCTATTTGCAGAGAAGCTTAATTTAGACGGAGAGTTTGCAAATATATTTCACACAAAAAATAATATACTTACAGGAAAAGTTGGCGGCGAGATGATGTTTTCAAACAGCAAAGGGGATATGCTTGTAAGATTACAAAAGCTTCTTAACATTTCTTATGATGATACTTTGGTTGTTGGTGATGGTGCTAATGATTTGAGTATGTTTAAATATGCTAAAAAAAGGGCTGCATTTTGCGCAAAAGAAGTTTTAAAAAATGAAGCAAATATTGTAATAGAGAAAAAAGATTTAACTCTTATATTAGACAAAGTTTAAATATATTTTCAAATGGTTTTATAAAATATTTAAACAAGTATATTTTATTATGTAAGTTTTTGTTTTATTCAACTTTTTACCGCAGCAAAAAGTACAAATATTTAAATTCTTCTCTCTCGTTTAGCTAAAGTGCAAGTTAATAAAATAATATTATTTTATATATAATTAAACTAAAACAATATAAATATTTATTAATAAAAAACTATCATTAATTATTAGATATTTAGCTATATCTTTTTATTTTAAATAATATATAATTATTTTATATTATTATATTAAAAAGGTATAGATGTTTAGGTTTATTTATTTTTTTCTTATTTTGTTAAGCATACTCTCATGCAATAAAAAAAATTATCGCTTGGAAGATAAAAATGGTAATAATAATACTTTTGAAACGGCCCAGATTATATCCAAAGACGGTATAAAAGGAAGTATTGTTAAAGGTCAAAAGGATTATTATTATTTTAATGTTAATAAAGAAGAAATTATTGATTTTGATATATCTAATTTAGGCGATAAAGCTATCACTATGACTTTATGCAACTATAAAACTAATATTGTTAAAGTAATAAGTGAGTTTGAGAATACGAATGAAAATACTAGAGCTTACACCATTCAAACCAATGATAAAGGTGAAGTATATTCTTCTCAGATTATGAAAGGTGTTTATTTTGACACATCAGAAAATACTGAAGAAAATAAATATTATATAATTATAGAATCAAAAAATGATAACACTGAATATAGCTTTGTTCTTAAAAAAAGAGAATACAATGAAACTGATGAAAAAGAGCCTAATGATATAATATCGCAGTCGCAGATAATAGATGTTAATAGTGAAAATAGACTCTATACTATAGATGGATATTATAGCCAAGTTTTTAATCCTAAGTTATATTCTGGGGATTTAAAAAACATGGAGATTGATTCTTACAAAGTTACAAATAGTTCTTTTAATACTTATTCTATATCTATAGAGCTTTCAGGTGTTCCTTCTGTTGATGCTAGTATAAGGTTATATGACAATATTGGAAACTTTATTGCTAATTATGACCTTAATAATGTTGGTGATGGTGAGACTGTAGAGAAGTTAGTACTATATCCTTATATGTCATATTATTTTGTTTTGGTGTCTGAGAGGGCTGTATTGAATATACCATATAGGGTAAGTGTATTAGCTAAACCTTATGATAAATATACTGAGGATGAACCTAATAATAAAGATACACAAGCACAAAATCTAGAGTTTAATAAAACTTATAAGGGTGCTATAGATTATTCTTATGATAGAGATTATTATACATTCAATGTACCGATACAATCTAGCGTAAAACTATCTTATTTCTTAATAGATTCTCAGGCTATTAATTTAAGAATATCTAATGAAAATTATGGAATAATAGCTACTATGCCTCAGAATGATGATGAGTATACTACTAGCTTAAAGCAGGGAAAATACTATTTGATTTTTGAGAGAGATACTACTAAAGAGAAATGGGTGAAGGGTAGTTCTAAGATTAGAAACTATGAGTTTAGTATGGCTATATCCAATGAAATTAGCGGATATTATGAGGATTTAAATTATCTTAACGATTATTATACTAATGATTATAACAATTATTATAACAATAATGATGTCTTTTATAATGATAGTTATAATAATCAGACAGAATACAATAATGATGAAGAGACTAATACTTATATAATACTAAGAGATGAAGATTATAATGCAGAATATTATCATTATAATAGTGAAGACAGCAATATGATAAATAATCAAGAATATACTAATTATGGTGAATATTAATTATGGGTATAAAGGATATTTTTAAGAAAAAAAATATTAAAAAAGATTCATCTAAAAACAAAGAATCTTCTTTAGAAAATAATACTAAAGAAAATAATGCTAAAAAAAGAAGATTTAAAAAGAGATACATTCCTTTAATAATAATTTGTGTTTTATTTATAGGTGTAATTGCTGCTAGAATATATTTAAATAATGATAGAGTAAAGACTATAGTAGAGAATGTGGTATATTCTTCTCTAAACAGAAAATTAGTAATAGAGAAATTTAGTTATGGTTTACTATTTCCTAAAGTGGAAGCAAGCAATGTAATTCTTTATAATTCTACAAATTTTAATGAAGCAGAAAATATAAGTTTAGATAATTTAAGATTAAGGTTTTCATTATTTCAATTATTTTTCTTAAGGCTTCATGTAAAAGAATTAAGCATAGATAATTTGTATGTTAATATGTTTACAGATGAGGCAGGAAATTGGAATATTCCTGATATGCCACCTTCAGAGCCAAAAGTAGAAGATACAAACAAAGAGCCTTTTGATTTTACCAAATTAGATTTTCTAAAACTAAAAGCTGATATAGAAAATATTAGAATTAATAATTTATCATTTAGTGCTGATAGTCTATCTTATGTTACAAACAATAGCGGACTTTTTGCAAGTTTGAGTAATTTTAATTTGCATTTAAATTTAAATACTAAAAGATTTTCTTTGTCTAAAGTAATGGGAGTTTCTGCTCCTGAAGCTTTGAAGAAACTTAATATAAAGAGTTTTATAAGTAATGATTTAGTTTACAATAATTCTGCTTTAAATTTCAATGATGAACCATTATTTAATTTAGATGTGTCTTACCCTAATGAAGATGAAATAAAGATTGTGTTTGATTTTGAAGTGAGTGAGCCAAATTTAAGATATAATGGAATTAAAAAAGATGATATGCAAGTAGCATTTAATTTACTTGCTAGATATAATGTAAAAACAAAAAGTGTATTTATAGATAATATTTCATCAGAACTTTTAAATGATGAAGTTCTAAAAGTAATAGCATCTGCAACAAATATATTTAATGATAATATAGGAATTGATTTAAACACTTTTTATGCAAGACTTGATTTAGGAAAATTAAATAGTTTAACTTCTATGTTTGTTCCAGCATTAGGTATAAACATGAATGGTCTTTTGAATGTCGATGCTGATAAAACTACAGGCACTATCAATAATCTCAATAATAAACTTACTATAGCTATGAAGAATATCAATTTTGATATGCAAAAAACTATATCTATAAATAATCTTAATTCTACAACTATAGTTGATTTAATTATTAATCCAGAGATACAAGTAGCTGTTGATAATAAACTTACAATAGAAAAGGCTACTGCTCTAAGAAGATATAGGTTTAATAATGCTAATGTGGCATTAAGGGTGGATTCTTCATTAAACGGACTTACTTCTATAGGTTCTGTAATAAATGACCCTAATAAAAAAAGCGATGCTATTGTTTATATAGATGATATTTCTGCTAAATATGGAAATTCTAGTATTTTACTTAAAGGGCTTGTACGTTTTGATGAGCCTACAGATTTAAAGTTGAATGTTACATCTCTTCCAATTGCTGACTTTAGCGGAGGTTTGGCAAGAGGCTCATTAAACTTGGATGCTAATGTTTTTGGTAAGCTATTAAACGATATAGACCTTAATTTGAATGGAATAATAAATAATTTCTCTTACAATCTAAATGGTGAAGTTTCTTCCACTACAAAGGCTAATATTAATATGCTTGCTAATGCCAACATTATTTCACAGGATATTAATGTTTCTGAGTTTAACATTGATTTGGGTAATTTCTTTAATTTTAAATCTTATTTAAATTTGGAAGGTATGGGGTTAAAAAGCGGTTTTGTTAATGTACATACTTTAAGAATTGCACCGTATGCTATGAGAAATTGGCTTTCTACAAAGTTTGCTGAATTGGTAGACGGACTTCCTTTTGAAGATGATGTGAAAATTACTAGTGCTATTGCTTATAATTTATCTTTAGAAGATACATTTGCAAGTGTTACAAATTATACAACTGTTTATGTAACAGAAAAGCAGTATAAGCTTCAAGATGTTACAATGCAAGTTGATGCGGATGTTAATTTTGGAGAGAACTTATATGCTAATATAAGAAAGTTTAATATACAGAGTCCTACCAATAATTTGAAGGTGAGAGTTGATGGCTATTTTACGCCTGTGCTAAAAAATGCTAATTTAAATTATGAGGTTGGTTTAGATACTGATAGTTTATATTTGCCTTTTGGAATTGAGATTGGAGGGCTTTTAAGTATAATAGGAAATTTAAAAAACAATATTGCAGATGGAGATTTGCTTGCCGATAACTTCTTTGCTAATATGGATTCTCCAGATAAAATGTCTATACTTTTAAAAGGCTTAGATTCTAATATAGATTATCATTTTGATTTAACTCCTAATAAAAATCAGGTGGTTTCTACTGCAGCAAGATACAACCCTTTAACGAGTCAATTGCCAAATTTATTTTTTGACCAGCTTAGAGTATATTTAAAAATACCTCCTTTTATAGATGACAGTATTAGAATAATGGATTTCTCTTCTTCTGTGAGAGTGCAAGGACATGGACTTACAATACAAGATTTGAAATCATCATTATATATTGGAGGAGAGAAGTTTGATGATAATTTATTTTTAGCATCAATATCCAATAACACAGCACCAAGAAGGGGAGCTATACACTTACCTTGGCTTAATGTTGATTTGGGAAGTTTTGATACCAGCACTATAAAATATGATATGAGAATGCTCGCAAGTGATATTAACTTTAAATATTTGCTTCCTCCAGAAAATAGAGATAAAATTAATGATGAAAAATTATTGGTTAATTTAACAGCAGATATTGCAGGCGTTGGAATCAGCCCTCTTAATAATATAAGACCTAGCACATTCTTTGTTGGTATTAGTAAGATGTCTACAGAGTTTTCTAAATTTCTAATAGAGATGATACGCCCAATTAACCCCGGCATATCTACAGTTGAGAATATTGTTCAATTTGGTTATGATCCTAATTCTGTAGAATTTAGTATATCGGCAAATAAGGTGTTTACTACATTCTATTTTAGGGACCAGAATTTAGATAAAGCTAGTCAGCAAAAACAACAATTAGTGGCATTTGAAGGGGATAAGTTCGGTCTTGAACCTATGCCTTTCTCTGATGTTATATCTTATTTAGAAGGCGGAAATTAAGGAGATTTTATGAAGAAGTATTTAATGTTTTGTATTTTTATATCAATAATTTTTACTAGCTGTTCTAAGCTAATATTAGTTCAAGAGCCTGAGATGAGAGTTTTGGGCGGAAAGACTTTAATAGAAGCACAGGTTTTGGGAAGATATAGACAAATTGATGAGAGTGCTTATCAGATTTCCACTCTTTCAACAGATAAAGATTTAAGCCTAATAATGGTGAGTACAAATGTTTCTGATGAAGTTGCTGCAGAATATAAAGAAGCTTTAATTAGGAGCATGTTTAATCAAGATGAGATTAACCTTTATAAAACTAATGCCTATATTGGTGAGAACAATAGCGGATATTTATCATATATAGCATTTGATGTTACAGAGCCTGAAGTTCAATATGGAGAGACTAGAATAGAATATATAAAAGAAATAATGGAAAAAGAGAATGCTGACAGAAAGATTATAGCTGAATATTTAATATTATCAGACCCTAAACTTACAATGTCTAATATAAAAGAAGTAGAGGCAGCACTTTATAAGAGAAATATAGAGCGTCTTGTAAATAATAGCTACTATCAGCTTCCAGATAATAGCTGGACTTTATACACAAACTCTAATTAATATTAGCTAAAAAACGAAGTTTATAAAAGTTTTATTGTTCTTTTTCCCGCCTTCGCATCCACAGGCACTTCCTTCGGTCGTCCTGAAGGACTACCGTTGGTCGTAAAAGAAGCGGGGTGCTACCCTACGGGCACACTTCGCGAAAGTACAAATATTTAAGTTATTCTCTCTTGCTTAGCTAAAGTGCAAGTTAAGAAAATAATATTATTTTATATATAATTAAACTAAAACAATATAAATATTTATTAATTTACTTCTTTATCTTAAAAATATATTTTAATAATTAGGTGCTTTGGAAGTAATTTTTACATCATGTACATGGCTTTCAGCAAGACCTTGATTTGTAATTTTAAGGAATACTGCTTTTTTCTGTAATTCCTCTATAGTTTTAGCACCAATATAGCCCATTCCAGAACGAATACCGCCTGTAATCTGGTAAACAACATCAGCAACATGACCTTTATATTCGGTAACACCTTCTATGCCTTCAGGTACAAACTTAGATTTGTTTACAACCTCACTTTGGAAATATCTATCTTTACTTCCATGAAGCATAGCACCAACAGAACCCATTCCTCTATAAGGTTTATATTTTTTACCATCAATTATAATAACATCACCGGGAGCCTCATATGTGGAAGAGAAAAGTCCTCCAGCCATCACAGCATCAGCACCTATAGCAAAAGCCTTTACTATATCACCAGAATATTTTATGCCACCATCAGCAATAGCACCTACATTATTTTGTTTAGCTATCTCAGAAGCATCTTCTATAGCTGTAAGCTGAGGTACACCAACTCCAGCAATAATTCTTGTTGTACATATAGAACCAGCACCAATACCTATTTTTATAGCATCAACACCAGCATCAATCAAAGCCTTAGCCCCGTCTTTTGTAGCAATGTTTCCAGCTATAACTTCTACTTGAGAATATTTCTTTTTTATATCAGCTATAGCATTTAATACATTTTTTGAATGACCATGTGCTGTATCTATTACTATTATATCTACACCAGCTTCTATTAATTTTTCTGTTCTTTCATACCTATCATCGGATATTCCTATAGCAGCAGCAGCAAGTAATAAACCTTTTTCATTAATGCTTGCTTTTTGTTTATTTTCGATATCTTTAAAACTTTTTACAATTTCTACTTCTTTTGCCTGTTGTTCTAATGTCATATTTTTATGTATAACCCCTAAGCCTCCGCATAAAGCCATTGCTATAGCCATTTTTGATTCTGTAACTGTGTCCATGGGCGAGCTTATTAATGGAGTTCTTAATGTTATTTTTTTTGTTAATTTTCTTTCTAAAGATACATCTTTGGGAAGAATATCTGATTCTTGTGGTACTAATAATACATCGTCAAAGGTGAGAGCTTCTTTTAAATTAGCTGGCATAAGATAAAATCCTTAAAATAAAAATTCAATGAATAATTATATAATGCAAATACTTTTATTGCAATTATTTTTTCTTTATTATTTTTGTATAAATAAAAAGGCACAGCATTATAAAAATGCCATGCCCATATAATTAAAACAATAATATATTATTTTTTTGCTAATTTTTTAAACTCATCTGCCAAGAATTGAACATCAGTACCTACTATTACTTGTACGGAAGTTTTACCAGGTTTCAATACTCCAGGGAAATGTTTTCTAATTTCAGCGTCCTTAACTACAGAATTATCTTTTACTTCTAATCTTAATCTTGTAGCACAATTATCAATATCAACTATATTGTCAATTCCTCCAAGTAAAGGAAGAAGCAATAAAGCTTTATTGGCATAAGAATTACCTTTAGGTGTTGCTACAGTAACTTCTATTTCTTCTACATCATCATCATCTTCTCTTCCAGGAGTTTTAAGGTTAAATTTCTGAATAGCGAAGTTGAAAATAACAAAATAAAGTATGAAAAATACTATACCTTGTATAATTAACATATACCATTGAGTAGCTAAAGGGTTTCTAGTAGAAAGAACAAGGTCTATCAAACCAGCAGAGAAACCAAAACCAGCAATCCATTGCATGCTAGAAGAAATAATCAAAGATATAGCAGTTAATATAGCGTGTATAAGATATAATACAGGAGCAACAAACATAAATGAGAATTCTATAGGCTCAGTAACACCAGTAAAGAAACTAGCAAAACCAGCAGCCAACATTATAGAACGAATTTTATTTCTATTTTCAGGTTTAGCATTTTTAATGAAAGCCAAACAAGCACCCAAAAGACCAAACATCATAATAGGGAAGAAACCAGCCTGATACATACCAGTTTGTCCAATAATACCAGTACCAGCATCAATAGAAGCCTGACCGCCCAAGAAATTAGGTATATCATTAATACCAGCAACGTCAAACCAAAATACTGAGTTAAGAGCATGGTGTAAACCAACAGGAATTAAAAGTCTGTTAAAGAAACCATAAATACCAGCCCCTATAGGTCCAAGACTAATGATAGCTTCACCAAAACTTACTAAACCGCCATAAATAGCAGGCCATACAGCCATTAATATGAATGATGCTATCATCATAACACCAGAAGTAATTATAGGTACAAATCTTCTTCCGCTAAAGAATGCTAAGAATTCCGGCAATTTTACTTCAGAAAACTTATTGTATAATCCTCCAGCTATAATACCGCAAAGTATACCTATAAATTGGTTATTAATTTTAGCAAAACCGGGAGCCACATCAGCAACATCTTTACTTTGAATCATAGCAACAGTAGCAGGAGCTAAAAGAGTTGTTACAACTAGAAATGCTACTAATCCAGCCAAAGCTGCAGCACCATTTCTATCTTTAGACATACCAAAAGCAACACCAACCGCAAACAATATAGGCATATTATCTATAATAGAACCGCCTGCCTTAATAAAGAATGCAGCAACAGGACTTCCGCCTCCCCATCCATTAGGGTCTATCCAGTAACCAATACCCAAAAGGATAGCAGCTGCAGGCAATACGGCTACAGGTACCATTAAGGATTTACCTATTTTTTGTAGATAACCAAACATTATATCCTCCAATATATAAAAATGTTTTTTATACATAATCGTATATATATAAGTATATACGATTAATATTTATAATCAATATTAAAAGATAGACATATTATATTTCTAGTGTTAGTCCATCATATGCTCCATACATATCTTTTGGAAGCTCTTTCTCTAAGTTTTTATGCAAAACATCATGAGTTAAGTGTGTAAAAAAAGTTTTTTTGGCTTTTATAATATCTGCTATATTAACTGATTCTTGAAGTGATAAATGTGTACTATGAGGGCGATATCTTAATCCATTTAATACTAGAATTTCACTGCCTTCTATGAGTTTTAAGCTTTCATCGCTTATGAAACTTGCATCTGTAATATATGTGAAGTTATTAAATCTATAGCCTAATATATTTAATATACCATGTTTTACAGGAATAGGTGTTACAGTTATATCATCAAACTTCATAGGTTTTTCTATAATGTGAAATTGTAAATCTGGTATACCACCACCTATTTGAACGGGATTAAATATGTAATTATATTTATCTTTCAATACCTCCATAGTATCTTCATTACCATAACAATCTATATGCCTATGCATCATAAAGTTTAATGAACGTAAATCTACTATTCCAGAAGAATGGTCTGCATGATGATGAGTGTAGAATACTGCTTCTAAGCTATCAACTTTTTCTCTAAGCATTTGCTCTCTAAAATCTAAAGAAGTATCTATTATGTAGTTTTTATTTTTATGCTGTATTAAAACAGATGATCTTGTTCTTTTATCTCTTTTGTCTCTACTCTTACAAACATTACATTTGCAGCCTATCATAGGCACACCATCGGATGTACCAGTTCCTAAAAAAATTATTTTCATAATGTTTTATCACTCCTAAAGAGAATTATATATTTTTTACTGCTAATATCAATATAATTATTTTATCTCTAAACAAGATACTAACTCTATATGATAAGTATCTGGAAACATATCTATTATATTTAAATCTATTAATTGATAATAGTCTTTTAATAAATTAATATCTCTTGCAAATGTCATAGGGTTGCAAGAAATATATATAATTTTTTTGGGCTTTATTCTAATAATATTTTCTATTACTTTTTTATCTAATCCATCACGAGGAGGATCAACAAATAATGCATCTACATTATAATTTATTTTTTTTAATGTTTCGTTTGCATCTTCTTTTATAATATCTTTTGCAATATTTATAGCGTCAGAACTTATTTCAGAAGACACTAATTTATAATCAACATTCAAACTTTTTAATTTCTCTTTAATAGCAACAGTAAAAAATCCGCTTCCTGCATAAAGTTCAACTATATTTTTATCATATTCATTAAAGTATTTAACAGCATTCTTTTGAAACTCATCTAGCAAATAATGATTTGATTGAAAAAAGCTTTTATGTGATAATGGAACTTTTCCAAAATATGTATTGTAATTTGTTTTGTCTATGCCGTATGTTTTTATTTTCTTTTTTTGTTTTATAGTGATTCCGTCAAAATAGCTTATATCTATATTTTTATTTTGTTTTAGAATATCAGCAAATGATAGTGTTTTACCATTATTACTTTCTATGGCATAAATACTTCCTGTGATGTTGTTGTGAAGAGAGAATTTTTTTATTTTATCAAACAGTTTCTCTTTTAATATAATACATTCATCTATATGCACAAACTCATTAGTATTAAATTTATAAAAGCCAATATTACCATCTTTAGCTATCATATTTACACGTAGTCTATAATGTTCATTAGACGATTTTATTATATTTATATCATTATAATATTCAATGCTTCTTATAGCATTTAATACAATTCTTTTTTTTATTTCTAATTGCTTATTATATTCAATATGATTAAATACGCATCCTCCGCAGATACCTGCATATTTACATTTTGCTTTTATTCTATACTTTGAAGGCTCTATAATACTATTTATATTAGCATAGCAAAAGTTCTTATTTTCTTTTTTTACCAATATATCAACTACATCACCTTCAACAGAATGTGCTACAAATATTATTTTTCCATCTTTAGCAATTCCATATCCGCCGTAAGCCGTGTCTATTATTTTTACTTTCATAAGGCTAATTATACATTAAAATATTAATATATCCACAATTAAATATTAATTATACTTATATAGATTTTTTATAAAATATTTTACCTTTTTTTATAAGTTCTGTTTTAATAATTAGTATTTTTCATAAATAATCTCCCACTTTTATTTGGCTTTATCTTTATAAAGCTGAATAAAAGTGAATCCTTTTTACTTTATATATTCTTTTAATCTTTCAAATATGTAAGAAGAAAACACATTATGTCCTTCGCTATTTAAATGAACACCGTCAAAATACAAATCATAATATTTATATTCTTTTAATATTTCATTTGTAAACATCTTGTAAACATCAATGCATTTTATATTATTTTCTTTTGTGTATGAATTAATAAAATTAACATACTCTATTAATATGCTTGACATTTCTTCTAAATTGCCAACTTCAAAAAATGTAAAATCTTCTTTTATAAAAGGTATAGGTGTAAATATTATTATATCTATATTCTTTTCTTTAGATTTATTTACTATATCAACGAAGCTTTGTTTTATATTTTCTAAAGGCTTAAAAAGAAATATATCATTTACCCCGCCCATAAGTATTAAACTATCAGCTTTTTCATTAATAACATCATTATCAAAACGAAAATACATTGAAGAAATAGTATCTCCGTTTATTCCTTTGTTTAAAAACTCTATATTAGAGTTATTGAATTTAGTATTTAATATATAAGTCCAAACTTGTTTTCTATTAACCATATATCCATAAGTGGTGCTGTCTCCAAGGCAAACTATTTTCATAATAATATATCCGTTATAATTAAGATTTATTATATATAATACAATAGATTTAAATAATTTTCTTTAATGTGCTATATTTTTGTTATTAAAAAACATAAAAAAATTAGTACTAAATTTGACTTTTATTTTGTTGTATGCTATTATTAATGGCGTTCATCGGAGGGTGAAATAACATTTGAAGTTATTAGCTGGATAAGATGGCGGGTGAAATTCCCGTTTTCTTATCCAGCTTTTTTTTTGAATTTTTTTATTATTTGGCAAACTTAAAAAGAATTATTAATAAACACTTAGGAGCTGTAAAAATGAAAGAACAAACTTTAACACAAGGAAAAATATTAAAATCATTAATACTGTTTGCTTTTCCTGTACTTATAGCATTGTTTTTGCAAGCTATGTATGGGGCAGCGGACTTAATTATAGTAGGGAAGTTTGCGGGTACTAATGAGCAGTCAGGTGTTGCATCTGGAAGTCAGCTATTTAATATGATAACTATGATAATAACAGGGCTTACTATGGGAATTACAGTATTTGTGGGTGATGCTATAGGTGCTAACAAAAAAGAAAAGGCCGGAAATGGTATTGGAAGCGGTATTATTATTTTTGCTGTTATTGCTATTATTATCACTTTAATTATTGTGCCTTTTAGTGATTTGATTGCAAGTTATATGCATGCTCCAAAAGAGGCATTTAAGCAAACAAGTAATTATATAAAAATATGTGCAATTGGTACTATATTTATTGTGGCATACAATTGCATAGGGGCTATATTTAGAGGAATTGGAGATTCAAAGACTCCGTTAATTACGGTTGCTATTGCTTGTTTTATCAATATAGTAGGAGATATTATATTGGTTGCTGGTTTTAATATGGGGGCTTCTGGTGCTGCTATTGCTACTGTTAGCTCTCAGGCTATTAGTGTTGTGTTTTCACTTTATTTTATAAGCAAAAAGAAACTTCCTTTTAATTTTTCTAAGAAATATATTAGATTAGAAAAAGAGTGTGTAAAGAAGATACTTATTATAGGCTCTCCTATAGCTTTGCAGGAGATGCTTGTGCAGTTTTCATTTTTATTTATACAGGTAATAGTTAATGGAATGGGGGTTATGGAATCTGCTGCTGTGGGAGTTGCTGAGAAGGTATGCGTATTTTTAATGCTTGTTGCTTCTGCCTATATGCAATCAATATCGGCATTTGTTGCTCAAAATAATGGGGCAGGGTTATATGAACGCTCTCAAAAAGCTTTGATTTATGGTATAAGAACCGCTTTAATTGCTGGAATGTGTACTAGTATAATTACTTTAGTTTTTGGAAATTTGCTTTCTAATATATTTTCTAATGAGAGATTGGTTATATTAGCATCTTATAGTTATTTAAAAGCTTATGCTATAGATTGTTTGCTTACTGCTATATTATTTTGTTTTGTAGGATATTTTAATGGATGTGGAAAGACGTTGTTTGTGATGATACAGGGAATAGTAGGGGCTTTTTTTGTGAGGATACCCGTTGTATATTTAATGAGCCATATTGATAATGCTTCTCTTTTTTACATAGGTCTTGCTACACCTATATCATCTATAGTGCAGATAATTTTATGTTTAATAGCTTACAATTATTATAAGAGAGATTTATATAATTCAGAGAAATTGGAGAAATCTTATTCTACTATTTGATAATATTTAGGATTTAAAAAAATAGCTTTATATATTTTTATATAAGGCTATTTTTGTTTTTTTATAATATAATTTTTTTTAGTATATACTAAAAAATTATTAAGTTTTATAATTTTCAGTTTTTAAATTTATTATTTGTGGTGGCTTTGCCCCCACCCCCCCAGTTCTTTTTGTGGCCAAAAGAACCAAAAAGACTGCATTTGAATAATACTATCTTTATGTACATACAGAATACTGGTGTTATTTGAGTTTTTTAATATACATATCTATGATATCAAATTTTTGATTAAGCCCGTATAGTTTTTAGACAAAAAAGTTGATAATACATTTAGAAAACATAAAAATTGATAAAATAAAATTATTTCAGTATATCAAAATTTTTACTATGTATTTGTATTTTTTCTAAAACACATATAACATATATGCATAATTTTTTGCAGGTTTTTTTATTATGACAAAAGATATGACTGTAGGAAGTCCGTTTAAGACTATAATATATTTTTCTATACCTATGCTTATAGGAGGAATATTTCAGCAATTCTATGGAGTTGCAGATACTATTATAATAGGCAAGTTTGTAGGTTCAAGGGCATTAGCCTCTATTGGAGCTACAACTTCCACTATGTTTTTCTTTTTATCTTTTGCTATAGGTTTTACTAATGCTTTTTCTATAGTAATGGGTCAGTTTTTTGGTGCTAAAAATGAAACTATGCTTAAAACTACTTTTCTTAATTCCATATATTTAACATTATTTAGCTCTTTAATTCTTTTTGTACTTGGAATATTTTTATCAAGACCTCTTATGATATTATTGAAAACACCAGAAGACATAATAGATAATTCGGTATTATATTTGCAAATATGTGTGGGCTTATCATTTGGGCAGCTTATATATAATGGAGCTTCTAGTATATTAAGGGCTTTGGGAGACAGTAAAACGCCTTTATATTTTTTAATACTTACAACCGTTTTAAACATCATATTAGATTTAATTTTTGTTGCTTTACTCAAAATGAATGTATTTGGTGTTGCCATTGCTACTGTAATATCACAAATAATATCTGCTTTTTTAAGTGTGTTATATATTATTAAAAAATTTCCTATATTGAAACTTCATAGAGAGGATATTATTTTTAATTTTGAGAATCTATTTATGATAATAAAAATAGGAGTTTCTATGAGTATACAGGCAGTATTTTTGTCTATAGGGGAGATGATTATAAGCGGAGTTGTTAATACATTTGGCACTAATGTTGTAGCATCATACACAACAGGAAATAGAATAAATCAATTTGCTTCTATGGCATATTTTGTGGTGTCTGAGGCTTTTGCTGTTTATGTAGCACAAAATTTTGGGGCTCAAAAGTTTGATAGAATTAAAGAAGGTTTTAGAAGCATAATAATATTATCATTATCTTTGAGTTTATTTGCAACGTTTATTATATTTATATTTGGAGATAATTTGATAAGGCTTTTTATTTCAAGTAATGATAAATATATAGAAATAATAGTAGAGATATGCAGGGGCTATTTAAGAATATCATCAATGTTTTATCCATTTTTAGCTATAATACTATTATACAACAACTCTATAAGAGCAATAGGAAAAGCACTTATTCCTTTAATTTCTGGAATAGTTGAGCTTGTTATAAAGGTTGGAGGGTCAGTATTTTTATCTATACCATTTGGATATGTTGGAGTGTGGTTTGCAAATCCTGTTGGCTGGGCTTTGGGTATACTTCCTTCTTGCATTTATTTTCACAAATACGCTTTTAAAAAGTAATGTTTAACGTTTAGCTCTTTTTGAAGTGATATTTTTATGTACTGATTTTTTAGCTGGCTTTAACTGTTTAAGCTGATTTATTTTCTCTCTTATTTCAATAGCTTTTTCAAACTCTAAACTATCTGAAGCTTTTTTCATCTCTTTTTCAAGCTCTTTTATATAATCATCGCTTTTTTGTTCTGGGTCAATTTTTACTCTTTCATTGAAGCGTCTAAAGTCAAAATGAAGTTCATAAGAGGTTTCAACTTTTTCTTCTCTTTCAATTATATCTTGTATTTTTTTGATTATTGTTTTTGGTGTGATGTTATGCTCTTTGTTGTAGTCCATTTGTATTTTTCTTCTTCTTTCTGTTTCATCAATGGCTACTTTCATAGCATCGCTTATGGTATCAGCAAACATTATCACTCTGCCATTAGCATTTCTTGCAGCACGTCCTATTGTTTGTATTAGGGTAGTAGTGTTTCTTAAAAAACCTGTTTTATCGGCATCAAGTATTAGTATGAGTGATACTTCAGGTACATCAAGCCCCTCTCTCAAAAGGTTAATACCTACAAGCACATCAAAAGCCCCAAGCCTCAAATCTCTTATTATCTCAACACGTTCAACTGTTTGAATGTCTGAATGTAAATAACGAGTTCTCACTCCATTTTCATTTAAATATTTTGTGAGGTCTTCTGCCATTTTTTTGGTTAGTGTTGTTATAAATATTCTTTCGTTGTTGGATACCGTTTTTTTAATCTCTTCAAGAATTCTGTCTATTTGGCCATTTATAGGGTATACTTCAATTATAGGGTCAAGGAGTCCCGTTGGGCGGATTATCTGCTCTACAACTTGACTGCTTTTTTTTAGTTCATATTCTGCAGGGGTCGCACTAATATATATTGTATCATTAGTGAGATTTTCAAACTCTTCAAAAAATAATGGACGGTTGTCTAATGCTGAAGGAAGTCTAAAACCGTATTTTACTAAAGTCTCTTTTCTGCTTCTATCTCCAAAAAACATTCCTCTAATTTGAGGTACACTCACATGCGACTCATCTATTATAGTTAAAAAATCTTTTGGAAAATAGTCTATCAAACAAGCAGGTCTGTCTCCCTCTTTACGTCCTGATAATGGGCGGGAATAATTTTCTATGCCTGCACAGTAACCCACTTCTCTAAGCATCTCCAAATCATACTTTGTTCTTCCGTATATTCTTTCAGCTTCTACTAACTTTCCTTCGGATTTGAATTTATTATACTGCTCTTCAAGTTCTTCTTCTATTAATTTTATTCCTGCTGCTAATTTGTCGCTTCCTGTAACGAAGTGTTTTGCAGGATATATTACAACTCTGTCTTGCTCTGCAATTTTTTGTCTTGTGATAGGATTAATTTTTATAATACGTTCAACAGTGTCCCCAAAAAACTCTATTCTTATAACCTCATCAGAATAGGCACTCATTATCTCTAAAGTGTCGCCAATTACTTTAAACCTTGCCCTCTCAAGCACATCTTTAACTCGTTCATATTGTATGGATACTAATTTTTCAATGATTTCATCTCTGTCGTATTCTCCATCTTTTTCTATTGCAATATATAGTTTTCTATAATCTTCAGGAGAACCCAAGCCGTATATACAAGAAACAGAAGCAACAATTATAACATCTCTCCTTTCAAGAAGCGAAGTAGTAGCTTTAAGTCTTAATCTGTCAATCTCATCATTAACAGAGGCGTCTTTATCAATATATAAATCCTTTGCAGGAACATAGGCTTCAGGCTGATAATAATCGTAGTATGAAACGAAGTATTCAACTGCATTGTTTGGGAAGAAATCTTTTAATTCTCTGTAAAGCTGTGCTGCCAAAGTTTTGTTATGCGACATTACAAGAGTAGGGCGGTTTGCTTTCTCTATCACATTTGCAATTGTAAAGGTTTTTCCGCTTGCAGTAACACCTAAAAGAGTTTGATATTTATTTTTATTTTCAAGTCCTTTAACTAAAGAGTCTATTGCTGTTATTTGGTCTCCTGAAGGTTTAAAATTCGATTCTATTTTAAAACTTTTCATTGTGCCTCGTTAATTAATAAGTGTAATAAAATTATTTTATAGTATAATTCTTAAAAAGTAAAACGTATAGTAAAACAAATACTTTTAATAGTTTCTGTATTTTTGTTGATATATTATCAACTTTTTGGTTTTTCTAATACATAAATCTATTTATTTCGATTGATATCTGTATTTTGTTAAAATGCAGTTCTTTTGCTTCTTTTATACCAATAAAAGAAGTGGGGTATGGGGCAAAGCCCCACAAACAATAAAAATATAAAAACTAAATTTTTAGTATATATCTTAATATTAAATTGCTTATATTGTTTTTTATAATAGCTTATACCGATAATATATGATATGGATAATAATATAGTTCATACACCTGTAATGCTTAAAGAAATTTTAAGTTTCATACCAGAAAATGCCAATATTGCAGTGGACGCTACATTAGGCGAGGGCGGTCATACCAAAGCAATGCTTGATTTGAACCTTGAAGTTCATAGCTTTGAGAGAGATGATAAAATACTTGAAGTTGCAAAAGAGAGGCTTAAAGATTATAAAAAGTTTCATTACTATAACAACACTTATGATAAGATGTTAGAAGAGCTTGATGAGAATGTTATTGGTAATGTTGATTTTATGCTTTATGACCTTGGAGTTTCTATGTTTCATTTCAAAAAGGCTAATAGGGGATTTTCTTTTAAAGATGATGTTAAACTTGATATGCGTCTTGGTATTAACAATAAAAGTGCTTATGATGTTATTAATAGCTATTCAGAAAAAGAGCTTGAGAGGGTTTTTAGAGAATATGGTGAGATGCATAATGCTTCAAAGATTGCAAACATTATAGTAAACGAAAGAAAGAAAAAAACTATAGAAACTTCCAAAGAATTAGAAAATATTATTTTTCATCATACAGATAAAGCAAAAAGGTTTGGTAAAATTCACCCTGCAACATTAGTGTTTCAGGCTATAAGAATAGAGGTTAATGATGAGCTTAATATATTAGAAAAGTCCATTTCAAATATCAGCAAAATTTTAAAAAATGGCGGAGTTGCTGCTATAATGAGTTATCATTCTTTGGAAGATAGAATAGTTAAGAGATTTTTGAAGGACAATGAAAAAACTAAAAATAAAGATGGTGTATTTAAATTACTAAATTCTAAGGTTATAACTCCGACAAATGAAGAGATAAAATTAAATCCCGCAAGCAGAAGTGCTAAACTTAGAATTGCAAAATTAACAGTTTAATTTGAGGTCTTATGAAAAGCAAAAAAGTTATTGATGACAGTAAAAGAGAAGTAAAAAAAGAGAAAAAAACATATAGTCTTGGGGCTGTATTTTTGGTTGTTATTATATTTGTAATATTCTCTATAGGGCTTACTTTTATAAGAAATATGAAGTCTAATGAAATTTTACAAGAAGCTCATGATTTGGATAAACAAATAGAGATTTTAGAAAAAGAAGTAAAAGTGCTTACTGCAAGAGAAGCTCAATTATCATCACCAAATAGATTTATAGAAACAGCTATAATTAATGGTTTTAGCTCTGCTGGAAATGAAGATGATATAATATATTTAAAAATAGAGTCTAATAAATAATATTTTACTATTTATGAAGTTTTAGTATTTAAATTAGTAATAAAAAACAATTTAGGTAAATAAAAATGAAATATTTTAAAGATCTTATAAAAGGCTATGATAATTTAAATACTAAAGAAATACCAAAAGAAAGCTTGAAATTAGAAATAAAATCTATAGCTTATAATTCAAAACTTGTAAAAAAAAATTATATATTTGTTGCTATTAAAGGCTTAAAAGATGATGGGCATAAATATATAGAAAGTGCTATTAAAAATAAAGCAAGCATTATTATTTATGACATTTCTGCAGATAAGAATTTTATTAAGAACCTAAAAGAAAAATATAAAAATGTTTGTTTTGTTGGAAGCAAAAATCCAAGAGAAACTTTAGCATATATAGCGTCTAAACTCTATGATGAACCTACAAAAAAAATGCATTCTATAGCAATAACAGGAACTAACGGCAAAACTACTACAAGTTATTTATTAAAAGCAGCCTTAGAGAGTAATAAAAATAAAACTGCTCTAATAGGCACTATAAAAAACATGATAGGCAAATCAGAAATAAAAACTAATCTCACAACTCCAGAGTCTATAGATTTAGAAAGTATTTTTGATAAGGCATATAAAAAAAATGTTTCTCATATTGTAATGGAAGGTTCTTCTCAGGCACTTGATATGGACAGATGCGATTATATTAATTATGATGCTGCAATATTTACAAACCTCACAGAAGACCATTTGGATTATCATATTGATATGAAAAATTATTTAAAGGCTAAATTAAAATTATTTTCTCTGCTTAAACAAAGCTCTAAAAAGAAAAAATTAGCTATTATAAACATCAATACGGATTATTTTAAAGAGATAAAAAATTATATAAAAAAATTAGATTTAAAAATGGTTACTTATGGTTTAAATGAAAAAGCAGACTATTATGCAAAGATTATAACTCTAAACTCAAAATATAGTGAATATGAGTTTTATGCTAAAGGAAAGTTTATATCAAAAGTAAAGCTATCTCTTTTGGGAGAGTTTAATGTGGTTAATTCTTTATCTGTGTTAGCTTATGCGTATGAATATAAATTGGATATAGAAAAAGTAATAAAATCTATTAAAAAGGTTCAGGTTTCTGGAAGGTTCGAAATAGTGAGTGGTGAAAAATGTCCTTTTATTGTGGCTGTTGATTATTCTCATACACCAGACAGTTTAGAAAATATATTAGTGGAATCTAGAAAATTAAAGCCTAATAGGGTGATAGTGGTATTTGGATGCGGAGGGGATAGAGATAGAAAAAAACGTCCTATAATGGCTTCTATTGCAGAAAAATATGCTGATATATCTATATTAACTACAGACAATCAAAGAACTGAAAGCATAGAGCAAATAATGTCTGATATAGAGAGTGGTTTTAATAATTCTAATTATAAAAAGATAATAGACAGAAAAGAAGCTATATTTGAGGCAGTTAAAGAAGCAAAAGAAAATGATATAGTTATAATAGCAGGCAAAGGTCATGAAACCTATCAAATATTCCCAGACAAAACTATTCATTTTGATGATAAAGAAGTTGCTAGAGAAGCATTAATAAAAGCTAATAAATGTTAGAATATTCTAAAAAATTTACTTCTATCTATTGACTTTATTTATTTAACGGTATATAGTTTTTAAATAATATAAATATTATATTATTTGATTTTAATATGAAGGAGATAAAAATGAAAATAACATTTCAAGGCGGCGAAGTACATTTAGAAGGCGTTGCATTAGTAGAAGGTGCTAAAGCTCCTGATTTTACTGGAGTTAAAACAGATTTAAGCCCATGGTCTTTAAAAGATGCTGGCGATACAGTAAAAATAATTTCTTCTGTACCATCTTTGGATACTCCTGTATGTGATGTACAAACTAAAAGATTTAATAAAGAAGCTGCTTCTTTACCTGGTGTAACAGTTGTAACAGTTTCTTTAGAYTTACCTTTTGCTCAAGCAAGATGGTGTGCTGCTGCCAATGCTAATTCACATATAGTATTATCAGATTATGCTGAAAGAGATTTTGGTAAGAAATTTGGTACTTTAATAAAAGAATTAAAACTTCTTACTCGTGCTGTATTTGTACTTGATAAAAACAATGTTGTTAAATATGTACAATATGTTCCAGAAATTACTAATGAACCTGATTATGAATCAGCAATAAAAGCAGCTAAAGAGCTTTTATAATTAAAATATTTTTTTAGAAATTAAGCATATCTTTATTTTTTAAAGGTATGCTTTTTTTAAATAAGGAGTTTAAGAGATGAGCATATATGACTATACAGTAAAAGATGCTGAAGGTAAGGATGTAAAATTAAAGAAATATGAAGGAAAAGTTTTGCTTATAATTAATAGTGCCACTAAATGAGGCTTTACTAAACAATATTCTGCGTTGCAGGATTTATATAAAAAATACAAAAAGGATGGTTTTGAAATATTAGACTTTCCTTGTAATCAATTTGGCGGACAGGCAAAAGAGCCTATTGAGGAAATCGCTGAGTTTAGAAAAGAAAAATACGGTATTACTTTTAAGTTGTTTGACAAAGTAAAAGTTAATAGCAAAAATGCTGATCCTTTATTTACTTATTTGAGAACCGAAAAACCAACTGAAGAGGGAGTTGATAAAATAAGATGGAATTTCGGTAAATTTTTAATAGACAGACATGGAAACATAGTTGGGCGTTATGACCCTAGGGTAAAGCCTGAAGAACTTGATGAGATAGTAGGCGAGTTGTTAAAAAAAGAATAAAAAATTAAGGGCTTTTATATGTTTCTATATAGAAGCTCTTTTTTATGTATTTTTAATTAAACTAAAATTCTATGTTATAGTTTTTGACAATTGAAATTTTTCTAGTATAATTAATATATTTTAACTAATTTGATAATTTATAAAGGCATTATTATATGAATAAAAAAATAGAAATATGTGTGGATAGTGTAGAGTCTTGTATAAGTGCTGAAAAAGGAGGAGCTGACAGGCTTGAACTTTGCGGCAATATGTTTGAGGGAGGTACAACTCCTAGTTTTGGTGTTTTAGAATTAGCAAGAGAGAAAATAAATATACCAATATATGCAATGGTGCGTCCTAGAGGAGGGGATTTCTGCTATAATAATATTGAGTTTGAAATAATGAAAAGAGAAATAAAACTCATGAAAGAATTAAAAATTGACGGAATAGTGTTTGGAATACTCACGAAAGATGGAAAAGTTGATAAAAAAAGATGCTGCGAGTTATTAGATTTATGGGGTAGCAGTAAAGCAACATTTCATAGGGCAATAGATGTAAGCTCTGATTTAAATAAAGCATGCGAAGATATTATATCAATTGGGTTTGAGAGAATACTTACTTCAGGCGGTGAAGCTAATGTTATGAGCGGTATAATAAAATTGAAAGAATTGGTTGAAAAATATAATGATAAAATAATAATAATGCCCGGAAGCGGAATAAATGAAAGAAACATTGAATATATAAAAGAGATTGTTAAGGCTAATGAATATCATATGACAGCAAACAAGACAGTTGAAAGTGTGATGCAATACAGAAATGAAAATATATTTATGGGGGTAGCTTTAAGGTCTCCAGAGTTTAGTGTTAAATATACCGATGAAAATAAAGTTAAGAATATTAAATCAAAAATATGATATTGACATAAATTAATATTTAATTATGATATCTATTCGATAATTTAGTAAATAATAAGAAAATATGAATAAACAAGAATTAGTTTCAACATTAAAATACGCTTTTCCAAAGACTATACCAGTTCTCATTGGATATTTATTTTTAGGTATGGCTTATGGTATATTGATGAAGGCGAAGGGTTTTAGTACTTTTCTTGCTATGTTTATGAGTATGGCGGCATATTGCGGAAGTATGCAGTATGTAGCTATAAATTATTTGTTTTTAGCTCCTTTTAATCCTTTATACGCTTTTATATTAACATTAACAGTAAACTCAAGAATGTCTTTTTATGGCATATCAATGGTAAGTAAATATAAGGGCACTGGTTTATTAAAGCCTTTTTTAATATTTTCTTTGAGCGATGAGACTTTTTCTATACTTTGCAGTGGTACTGTTCCTGAAAATGTAAACAGAAAAGCGTTTTTATTTTTTGTTTCTTTTTTTGATTATATTTATTGGGCTTTGGGTACTTTAATTGGATGTTTGATAGGTAATATTATTAGGTTTAATACCAAAGGGCTTGATTTTGTTTTAACTGCTTTATTTGTGGTGATATTTGTAGAGCAATGGCTTGATAGCAATAATAATCATAAGGGAGCTATTATAGGACTTATATGTTCCATACCTATTTTGATATTTAAAACCAATATATTTATAGTATTTTCTATGGTTTTAATATTTATTGTTATAAGCATTAGTTATAAGATTGATAAACGTAGAGAGAGGGGAGTCAATGAGTGATAGAGAAATTTTTATAACTGCATTAGTAGTTGTTTTTGCAACAGCTATTTTAAGATTGTTGCCTTTTATAATAATAAGAAAATCTATTGCTGAAAGAAGATATATTCAATACTTAGGAGATATAATCCCATATGCCATGATAGCACTGCTTGTAATATATTGCATAAAAGACATAAATATAATAAAATTCCCATATGGCTTGCCTGAAATAATATCTATAATTGTTGTAGCCATTTTCCAAATTATTAAAAGAAATGTGCTTATTAGTATAGGTTTGGGTACAGTTATATATATGTTTTTAGTGCAGGTTATTTTTGTTTAGGATTTATATTTATGGATAGAATAAAAGTAAAATCTCAAAATGTAGTAAAACTTCTTATTGAGAAGAGATTAAAAATTACTTCTGCTGAGTCTTGCACAGGAGGGCTTTTTTCTTCATCTATAACATCTGTAAGCGGTTCATCAGAATGCTTTGAAGGCTCTTTTGTAACATATTCTAATAGAATAAAAAACAAAATTATAGGCGTAAAAGAAGAAACTTTGTCAAAATATGGTGCTGTTAGCGAAGAGTGCGTGTTAGAAATGGCAGAAAACAGTAGAAAAATGATGGATAGTGATATATCAATAGCAATAAGCGGTATAGCAGGTCCAAATGGAGGCACTAAAGAGAAGCCTGTTGGATTAGTCTTTATATGTTTATCAGCAGAAAATTATATAAAAGCTTATAAAAACATATTCTATGGAGATAGAGATAATATTAGAAACTTAAGTGTATTATTTGCTTTAGATTTGGTTGAAAATTATATACAAAATCTTTAATTTGTAAAAATTGCAAAAAATGATACTAAAACCGTTAAAAAGCGAAAAAAGTAATATAAAGGCTCAAAAATATTATGTTTACTTATTGACAAAAATAATTATGTAAACTAATATATAAAACATATAAAAAAATTGGAAATAAACATAATTTTTTTATAAAGTAAACATAACTATAGCCGATACAATATAAAGAGAACTTTTTAAGGTGGTATTCTAATGGATTTTGTGAATAAATTAATTGGGCAAGTAAAAAATATTTTCGCAAAAACTACAAAAGTACAAAAAGCTATACTTATAGGGGTATTAGTAGTTGCTTTAGGAGCAATAGCAGCTACAGTATTTTTTACTTCTAGAAGAGCAGGTACATTATTGTTTCAAAATGCACTAACACAAGAAGATGCAAGAAATGTTATAGCTGTTTTGGATGCAAACAATATCAAATATCAATATAGAAATGGATTTATTACATTAAACAATGAGGCTGATAAAGCTAAAGCAGAATTGGAATTAGTAAAAGAAGGCAGAATGCCAATGGGAGTAGATGGTTGGGAATTATTTGATGCTCCTCGTATCGGTATAACAGATGCAGAATTAGATATTAACAAAAGAAGATCATTAACAAAAGCAATAACACAATTATTAACTAAATTAGATTTTGTACAAGAGGCTACAGTTGATTTGGCATTTCCTAAGAAAGAATATTTAACAGATGTAGATTCCCCTGTTACAGCATCAGTAGTAATTAAAGCACAGCCTTTCAAAGAAGATGTTTTAAGAGACCCAAAAACAGTTAGAGGCTTACAACAATTAATAGCTATGGGTGTTGATAAATTAAAACCAGAGTTTGTAACAATTACAGATAGTACAGGATACGTATTAACTGATTTTACAGATGAGGCTGCTAATTTAAAATTAAAAGTAGCTCAAGAAGAGTTAAAAATAGTTGACAGAGAGAGAAAAAAGATAGAAAATAAAATAAGACAAACATTAGGAAGAATATATACAAATAGAGTAGAGACAACAATAGCATTAGAACTTATATGGGACGATATTACAATAACAAATAATTTGGTTCTTCCTATAATACTTAAAGAAGATGACCCAACAACACCTTATGATGATAGCCAATTTACAAATAAAGTTCAAGTATCAAGCCGTACAGTAACAGAAGATTGGAAAGGTCAGCAATTTATACCACAAGGTGCAGCTGGTGCAGAGGAAAATGTTCCTCCGGGTTATAAAGATAAAACAGACAGATGGCAGACATACACAAAAACAGATAGCCAAGATAACTATGAATTAAGCAAAAGATACGAAGCTATAAAGAAAGGAAGCTATCAGATAGGTAAAATATCTGCTGCTGTTGCTTTAGATGGAAGATGGACAAAGGTTTATGATGCTAATGGTAATGCTGTAATAACTAATGGTTCTAGCTATTTAAGAGAGTATCATCCAGTAACTGCTGATGAGATAAAAAATGTTACAGCATTAGTACAAGCAGCTATAGGATATGACTTAAAAAGAGGTGACCAAGTTAGCGTAACACATATTCAGTTTGACCATTGGGATAGATTTAATGCAGAAGATGCTAAATTATTAAGAAACAATTTTATAAAGAGAGTTCTTATAATTTCTATGATAGGATTGTTGGCATTATTTATATTAGTGCTTATAATCAGATCTATACAGAAAGAGCTTGCTAGAAGACGCAGACTTAGAGAGGAAGAGCTTGAACGCAAACAGATGGAAATGCGTAGACAGGCTATGATGAATGCCAATGAAGAACCTATGAGTGAGATTAACTTAGAGGATGCAGCTCGTAAGAAACTTATGGAAGAAGTTATAAGAGTAAGTCATGAAAGACCAGAGGATGTTGCTCAATTGCTACGTACTTGGATGGCAGATGATAAATAAATAAGTTAAATAAAAAATATTGAGTTATAATTTTTTATAGGAGTTTAAGTATGGCTGCGGCTACTAATGAAAAAGAAAAAAAACAACGCGTATTAAGCGGACGTCAGAAAGTTGCTATATTTTTAGTTTCTTTAGGAATGGAAGCTTCTAGCGAGATATTTAAGCATTTACGCGAAGAGGAGATAGAGCAAATCACATTTGATATTGCGAGACTTGAGAATATTGAATCTGCCGATAAAGATGCTGTATTTAGAGAATTCCAAGAGATGATGATAGCTCAAGACTTTATAACTCAAGGCGGTATAGATTATGCTAGAGACTTGCTTGAAAGATCTGTAGGAAGCCAAAAAGCAAGCGATATAATAAACAGACTTACTTCTTCATTACAAGTAAGACCGTTTGATTTTATACGCCGTACAGATCCAGCTCACTTACTTAACTTTATACAAGGTGAGCACCCTCAAACTATAGCACTTATTTTAGCATATTTGGAAGCTCCAAAGGCAGCAAGCATATTAGGAGCATTGCCTTCAGAAATACAGCCTGATGTTGCTAAGAGAATTGCTACAATGGACAGAACTTCTCCTGAGGTTTTAAGAGAGGTTGAAAGAGTACTTGAGAGAAAACTTTCTACACTTGCTAGTGAAGACTTTACTTCTGCAGGCGGTATAGATTCTATAGTTGAAATTATTAACAGCGTTGATAGATCTACAGAGAAAAGTATTATCGAGAGTTTGGAAGAGGACGATCCGGAACTTGCAGAAGAAATCAAGAAACGTATGTTTGTATTCGAAGATATTGTTTTACTTGATGACAGGGCTATACAGAAAGTACTTCGTGAAGTTGATTCTAGCGATTTGGCTAAGGCACTTAAGAGTGTCGATTCTGATGCTCAAGATAAGGTTTATAGAAACATGTCAAAACGTGCTGCTGCATTGCTTAAAGAGGATATGGACTTTATGGGACCTGTTCGTCTTAAAGATGTTGAAGAAGCTCAGCAGAAAATTGTTAATATCATTCGTAAGCTTGAAGAGCAGGGAGACATTGTTGTGGCTCGTGCTGGTGAAGATGAGATGGTTGTTTGATGTGTATTTATTTTGATTATTAATTAGGAGTTTAAATTATGCCAGAAAAGGTTTTTAAGGCTAAAAGTATCGTTGAACTTACTCAAAAAGTTAATATAGCTGTACCGCATCATAAGCTTCAGGAAGAGATAGATTTTGAAGAGCAGGAAGAATATCATGGTCCTTCTATAGAGGAAATTGAGGCAGAGATTGCTGGACTTAGAGCTCAGTGGGAAGAAGATTTAAAAGACATGAGAAGAAAGGCTGCTGATGAGGCTCAAAGAATTATAGAAGATGCTAAAAATCAGGCTTTTGAAATTTTTAAATCTAAGCAAAATGAAGTGCATATTATGTCTGAGCAGGCTAAAGTGGATGCTTCAAGAATTATACAAGATGCTAATGCTGAAAAAGAAAAAATACAAAGCGAGTCTGAATCTATAAAAGAAGCTGCATACAAAGAAGGATATGCTAAAGGTTATGATGAGGGCTTTGAAAAATCTTTTGCTGACGGCAATAATGATTTAATTAAACTCAATGAAAAATTAAAAAAGATATTAGCTGAAACTATTAATAAGAGAAATGAAATAATAGACACAGCAGAAGCTCAGCTTATAGAGGTTGCTATACTCATTGCTAAGAGGGTGGTAAAAATGCTCACAGAAAAAGACAAAGGTATAGTAATAAGAAATATTCAAGAGGCATTAAGAAGAATTAAAGGAAGAACTAAAATCACTATAAGAGTAAATATTGATGATTTAGAGATTTCTGCAAGGCACAAAGATGAGTTTTATCAGATGCTTGACAAGATTGAGGGGGTTACAGTATTAGAGGATCCTAATGTTGATGTGGGCGGTTGTATGATAGAAACTGACTTCGGCGACATTGATGCTAGAATTAACACTCAATTAAATGAAATAGAAACTGCTATAAAAGAAGTAGAGCCTATAAAAGGATTTTAATTAAAACTGTTTAAAAAACTACTATAATAATAAAAAGGTTTATTTATGTTTGAAGGCGGCAGATTAGAAACTGATAGAGAGCATTCTTTTAGAGAGATACATGACTCTTTTGACAAATATAGAAAGGTTGTTGATGATGTTGCAATGCTCAAGTTTTGCGGTAAGGTAAAAGAGGTTATAGGTTCGCTTGTTGTGAGTGAAGGGCCTTTTGCAAAGCTTGGAGATATTTGCCGTATATTTAAAAACGACGACACATATATAGATGCTGAAGTTATAGGGTTTAGAAATCAAGATGTTTTGCTTTCTACTTATGGCAGTGTAAATGGTATTACTTTTGGAAATATGGTTTATTCTTCTGATAAGCCTTTATCTATAATTTGTTCTGATAAAATTTTAGGCACTGTATTAAATGGCATGGGTAAGCCATTAAGCGGAGGCGGTCATAAGTTTTATGAAACTCCTATACCTATAAATCATACTTCTGTAAATCCATTAAATAGACCAAGAATCAAAAAAAATATACAAACAGGCGTGCGTGCGATAGATGGGCTTCTTACAGTTGGTAAGGGGCAGCGTATGGCTATAATGAGCGGTACTGGTGTTGGTAAGTCTACACTTTTATCTATGATAGCTAGAAACACTAATGCTGATGTTAATGTTATTGCATTAATTGGTGAGAGAAGAAGAGAGGTATTAGATTTTATAGAGAGAGACCTTGGAGAAGAGGGCTTAAAAAGAAGCGTTGTAGTTGTTGCTACAAGTGATGATGCTCCGCTTTTGAGGGTTCGTGCTGCATATACTGCTACCACAATAGCCGAATATTTTAGAGATCAGGGCAAAGATGTTATGTTTATGGTGGACTCTGTAACTCGTTTTGCTTTGGCTCAAAGAGAAATAGGGCTTTCTAGAGGTGAGCCTCCTACTACAAGGGGATATACTCCTAGTGTTTTTTCAGAATTGGCACAATTATTAGAGAGAACTGGTACTTCTTCAAAGGGTACAATTACTGCTTTCTACAATGTATTGGTTGAAGGTGATGATTTGGATGAGCCTATTACTGATGCAGTTAGAGGTATATTAGACGGGCACATTGTTTTATCAAGAGATTTAGCTAATAGAGGACATTTCCCTGCTATTGATATAAACAAAAGCATATCTAGGATTATGAATGAAGTAGTTTCTAATATGCATAAAAAGGCTGCTAGAGAGTTTTTGAAAATGAGTGCTGATTATAATGAAGTTAAAGAGCTTATTATGATTGGGGGATATGCTAAGGGAAGTATGCCTGAAGTTGATAGAGCTATAGAATATAAACCTATGATGGACAGATATTTACAGCAGGATATGTATGAGCTTTCTACTTTTGCTGACAGTAAAGAAAACTTACTTTCTATGTTTTTCTCTAAAGGCGAAATAGAAGAGGATTTGCTTAATAGCGGTGATGTAAAAAGTGCAAATGACAATACAAAAATTTCCGACAATGTTAAACAGGAAGATAATGTTGTAATATTATAATTAAGTGTTAGAAGATTATGAAGAGATTTGATTTTAAACTTGAGCCTTTATATAAACTTAGAAAAAACATAGAGAAAAAAAAACAGGCTGAAGTTGCGGAGGTTTCTGCTTTATATAACAGAGAAAAAGAGGGTAAAGATAATTGCATTTTAAAAATAAATGATGGCATAAAAATAGTAGACTCTATTGAAGACAGTAGCGAAATGATTAATATGAGTATTTATTTGGGGGAATATATGCTTGCATTAAACTCTCAAATAGCAATACATGACAGAAAGATGTCTGAAATAGGAATTGAGCTCAGAAGAAGGCAGAATATTTTACAAGAAGCTACTAAACAGAGAAGGGCGGTTGAAATATTGAAAGAGAAAAAGTTGTTGGAATACAAGAAATTAATGAACAAGGAAGAGCAGTCTAAATTAGATGAATGGAAAAATGACTATTATGTCAATTAAAAATAATTTAAGGATTTTTTTATGATAGAGGCAGTACAAAGAATACATGTTAGAATAGGGGAGATTCAGGAGAGATTTAATCAATTGGGTTTTGCTCCGCTTAATACAACTCCTCCTACAAAGTCTTTTTCTGAGCATTTAAATGAAGCTATGGCAGAAAACTCTGTAAAAAATAATAGTCAATTAGATAATATAAATAAAACTGATAATGTTGCTGCAACAGTAGAAGCAAGCAATAAAAAAATAAATGCTAGTAATAATGATGCATTTAATGGTAAAATTTCTTTTGGTGTGTATGATGATGCTACTAATAATTTTGCTAAAGCTCTAAATGCATATAAAAAAGCATCTTTCCCAACAACTTATGATAACATAATTAAAGAAGCTTCTGCTAAATATTCTGTACCTGAAGATTTAATTAAAGCAGTTATAAAGCAAGAGTCAAATTATATGCCTAATGCTGTTAGTCATAAAGGTGCTATTGGTTTAATGCAGATAATGCCTTCTACAGGAGTTGGCCTTGGTGTAACCGATAAAGAGATGCTTAAAGACCCTTATACTAATATAATGGCTGGTACTAAATATTTATCACAAATGCTAAATAGATATGACGGCAGATTGGATTTATCTTTATCTGCTTATAATGCGGGTCCTTCTTTGGTAGATAAATTACAAAGAATACCTAATATAGATGAAACTAAAAATTATGTTAAAAATATTATAGGCTATATAAAGTAAACATATTATTTTTGCTTGACTTTTTTAGTCTGTAATTTTATAATAAAAATGAAAAAATGCCCACTTAGCTCAGCAGGTAGAGCATCACCATGGTAAGGTGAGGGTCATCGGTTCAATCCCGATAGTGGGCTTTGTTATCATTATTATTATATATTTTTGTTTTGTAATTATTTTTAATTTAATAAAACCATAAAATAAACTAATAAAAAGAGGATTTATGAGAGTAAAACTTCTAGCGTTTATGGTTATTTTTTTTATAACTGTATCGCTTTCATACCCCTTAGACAAAACCCCGTATTATGTAAACACAGATAGCTATGACTCTTACAGAGAACTAATCAGAGGTGTGCATTATTATAATCAAGAACGTTATGACGCAGCAATAGCTAGCTTTAGAACCTCTCTTAACACAAATCCAATGGATAAGTTTATTAGATATTGGTATAGCAGGGCTTTATATAAGGCTGGATATATGAACCTTGCTATTAATGAATGGATGAATATTACTAGAATGGGATATCAAGACCCTATAATACTCTCTAAAATCAATAAATATTATACTGCAAATGTTACTGAAGAGACTAAAGATGTTTTAAGCAATTTTATTTATCTTAAAAACTTCTCTACAAATGCCAATTTCTTAAAAAATATTAATCAGCCTATACAAATAGAAATGGCTGAAGATGGTACTTTGTATGTATTAGATTATAGTGATTCTTCATTAAAGCAATTTGATGTAAACGGAAACTTAATAAGAAAAATATCAAATGGTAAAAGATTAGAAGTGCAACAAACTAGTTGGTGGAGAAAAGCTATACAGTTTGTAACAAGAGTTTATCCTTATGAGAAATTAGAAAATCCTAGAGGTTTTACTATTGATAACAATGGATATATATATATAGCAAACACTAAAAGAGATAAAATATTTAAATACGACAATAACGGAAATTATATCACAAATATAGGAAATACTGGTATAAGCAACGGGCAGCTTCTTGGTCCTTCATCTTTATATACTGATAATGGAGGAAGGTTATATGTTTCTGATACTGGAAATAATAGAATTGTAATATTTGATGTTAATGGTAATTATTTAGATAGTTTCGGAAGAATGGGAGAGAATGAGGGGGAGTTCTTTTCTCCTGCGGGCATAGTGGTTGATAATAATTATATTTATGTGGCTGATATGGGCAATAAAAGAGTGCAGAAATTCGATTTAAACGGTAATTATGTTGCTACTATTAGGCATGAATTATTTAATGAGCCTAGGGGATTATCTTTTGCTTCTGATGGGAATTTGTTTATAGCTGATGGAAGCAGGGTTTATTATTATGATATAAATAATGATATTTTTACTTTGTTTAATAACTCTGAGAGATACACCGCTACTCCTACATCTGTAACAGAAGATGCTAATAATAGTATTTATCTTACGGACTTCTTATCTGGAAGAATAGATGTTTATACAAGAAAAGAAGAATATTATGCTAATTTGGACGTATTTATTGACAGAGAATATTTAAATAAATATCCTATTGTTGTTGCTTCTGTAACTGTGCGTGATAGACTTACTAATCCTATTATTGGGCTTACTGCTGAAAACTTTGAAGTTATAGAGAATGATAATATATATACAAAAGTTGGAATGTATGATGCTCCTGAACTTCATGAGTATAGATTTATATTTTTAATTGAAGATAGTGCTGCTGCTAGACCTTATGAGAATAGAATAAAAGAAGAGATTAGTAATTTTACTTTGAGTTTAACTAACAATGATGAAGTAATGGTTATACATTATAATGATGAGGTTTATAAGTCAGATGGATATTCTGCTGCTAATTTAAGAATATTAGAAAATGCTAATAATTTTAGATTTGTAGGGGGAATATCTGCTTTAGATAATGCTTATTATGAAGCTATTAGGCTTTCTGCAAATAGTTTTAAGAAGACTGCTATTATTAATTTCTCAGTAAGTGACCCTGATGATACTGTATTTTCTATGATGGATTTTACAGACCTTTATAACTATGCAAAAAATAATGCTGTTTCATTAAATCAGGTTTATATTGGAACTAATAAAACAAACTATTTCTATGATTTGATGACTAAGTCTACTTATGGTTACACTATAAATGCTGACAATTCTATAAATTATGCTAATGAACTTATGAATATAAAAAACATTAATTTTGGAAGATATTTTATTTATTTTAATAGCTTTAAGAATAATTTAGAAAAAGGTCAGTATAGATCATTAAAGGTGAGAGTTAATTATAGAGATATGTTTGGAGAAGAGGAATCTGGATTTATATTGCCTTAAAAGTTTATAAATTTTAAATATTATAAAGGAATAGATTTTTAAGTATAATCTATTCCTTTATAATATATTTTGTAAAATATATTAGCAGTTTAAATTTATTTCTTACTATTAATTATTTTATAATAATGACTTTAAAATTTATTAAAAGTATCTATCATATTATAGTAAATAAAGATTATGTATTTAAAAAATAGTTTATTAAATATAGCTATATAACTTTAGAAATATAATAACTCTCTATTATTATTTTCCTTTACTAAAGAATGAGCGTATCATAAGAACCGCACCTATGACGGCTAATACTATATTAGGAAACCACATAGCAAGAAATCCCGGTATAGTTCTATTTCCTGCTATAATTTCTGCTACAGTAATTAAAATATAATATATTACTACTACTATTACAGAAAGTCCAAATCCAAACCCTCTTCCGCTTCTTTTACCCACTATACCTAAAGGGGCTCCAATAAATACCATAAATAAACAAGCCGCTGGTATAGATATAAACTTATGAAATTCCACATAATAAAAATAAGGTACGGCTTCTTTTTTGGTTGTTTTAAATAATTTGTCTAATTCAGCAGCGTTTGTGGTAACATAGGTATTTGAAAAAGATGAAAAAGATACATTAGCGTTTGTTAGTATTATATTTGTTGTGCCGTCTATGTTGGTTATAAATGAGTTAGAATAGGCTGTTGATATCATATTACTTATTTGATTTGTTAGAACTACAAGTGAATCATTCATAGAGGCATTAATTTTTTTTCTTATCTCCCAAGCAGGAATTTCTCTAAGTCCTCTTTCATGATCATTTAATTTACTTACATTTCTCACTATATTAATATCCATAGCATTAAATACGGTAAAATCATTACTTACAAAACCGTATACAGGCATCTCTTGAACTATTCCATCATATAAAGTTAATGTTATAACTTTAGAATTAGCCTCATTATTTTTCCATTTTCCACTTTTAGCAGTAATAACTCTTCTAGCCTGAGAATTACCATCATAAATAACAACATTAGACATGCCATTATTATCGCTATAATATGCACCAATGGATAAATTAATATCTGATATATAAGCAAACTCCAATTTACCAACCGCAATAGAAGGTCTTATATTAATTATATAGGAGAATAGAGCTCTATATCTATAATTTGATTCAGTCATCACAACATTATTAAAAAATAAAGAAAATAAAAAAGTAAAAAAGCCAAGTATTATAATAGGTGCATATATTCTCATATGAGAAAAACCTAAAGCACGCATTACTATGATCTCATTATCAGAAGAAAGCCTTCCATATCCCATAATACCAGCCATTAGTATAGACATTGGTATAGTAATTGCCACGTTGAATGGAAGCATATAAACAAATATCTCTAAAGAAGTCCATATAGGAGCTCCATTGTTTAATATAAGCCTAAATAATTCTGGTAAAAGCTGTATTACAAATATAAATGTAAAAAATAATACTCCTGCTATAAAAGGACCTATAGCTTCTAATATAATATATTTCTTTATTTTTTTCATAACAACAAATTATAAACTATTTATAAAAACTCCAAATATTAATATAATCAAAGATATATATGTTAAATAATCTATTATAATAGGAGAAAGTAAAATCATGAATGCTTTAGAACTACTATTTATATTAAAAGATTCCTTTATATTATAATATGATATAAAAAAATAGTATATTTGAAATATTATAAAACTAATAGCCTGTATAAAAAATAAGGCACTGTTTTTTATAAAAATTAAGCTTATTGGTAAAATAAAAATAAATATTCCATATATAGCAAAATAATTTTTTATAAATTTTTTAATACAGTTTTTATTAGATATATTTAACAGAGTAGTAGTTAAATTAATAACAGCTATTTTTATTATATTTGATATTGCAATGTATGCTGATATTCCAAAAACAAGTATTAATAATTTAAATATAGAGCTTTTAGTTCCAATAGTTATTAAAGCTGATATTGATATACTAATAGATGCTATTAAATATATTATTAAAGCATATTCTAATTTTAATTCTTTTTTTATAGCCTCTTTAGGAGATAATAAATAATAATATATAGCTTCGTATATTTTCATTTTACTCTCCTATATAATTAGGAAGATAAATATACATAGGAACACCTATATATTTAGTATTTATTAATTCCTCATAAGGTATTAAGGCTTGAGGTTTATAAACAAAAGGCATACTTGATAATAAAAAATTTATAAAGTTTTTGTTTTCTGGTCTTTTTATAATATAAGGCTCTTCATCTGTAATATCAGCCATTTCAGCAGCACCTTTTATAGCATCTTGAAGTGTGCCAATATTGTCTATTAAACCTACTTCTAAAGCTCTTTTTCCGCTAAATACTCTTCCGTCAAATAAATCTTCTCTGTTGCCTTTAATTTTATCTCCTCTTGCAGTTTCCACCACATTAGTAAATTGAGCAACAAACTCATAAGTCATATCCTGCCAATAAGCAAGCTCATCTTCTCTAGGTTCTCTAAACGGAGATAATGAATCTTTATTTCTGCCGCTTTTTATTGTGTACATTTTTATTCCGTATTTATCCATTAAATTAGATACATTAACAAATTGAGATATTACGCCTATACTTCCAGTGAGTGTTGATTCATTGGCATATATTTTATCAGCTATCATAGCAATATAATATCCACCGCTTGCTGCCATACTTCTAAATGAAGCTACTATTGGTTTGGGATATTTTTTCTTTAAGTCTTGCAAATATTTTAAAGCCTCTTCACAAGAAGTTAAAGCTCCTCCGGGGCTATCTATTTGCAACACTATTGCTTTTACATTATCATCTTTCATATAATATTCAAAATCATCAATTAATTTTTCTGTTACAGATTTCTCTTCTATTCCAATAGAGCTTCTTCTTGCTACATGAGATATTACACCTACTAAATCTATAATTGCAATACCTTCTTTGTTTTGTATAGCATTAATATTTGTTTCTTTTCCTTTTATAATAACAGATGAAATTTTATTTTGAGGTTTGCTGAATATGGAAGTAATTCCTATAATTATTGAAACTAGTATTAATAAAGAAAATATTATAAATCTTTTACTTTCTTTATTTTTTTCTTTTTCAATTTTTTTGATGCTATTTGTATATTCCTTACTTTCTTCTTGTGCACTATTTTCTTGTTCTTTATTGTTTTGTTCGTACATGTTTCCTCCTCCGTAGTTATATTATTTTCCTCTAAATCTACATAAACATTGTCTATATAAAGTGATACAAATATAACAGGTTCTCTTCCTATTATTTGTATAAACTTTTTTCTTAATGCCTCACGTACTTCATATTTTATAGTAGAAGGTGTTCTTTTATTTCTATTTAGTAATTTTCTAACAGCTTCTGTTGCAGAGTTTTTTCCTTCTTTAATAAGCTCTTCATTTTTACTTATTATAGATGATTTTTCTGCTCCATTGTATGTAAAACCTTTACTTTCTATATCTATATTTATATCATAATTGCCGGTTTTATTTTTCTTAGCTACCACATTAGCAACAACAACCCCATTTAAAGATAATTGTTCTCTGTCAAAAAATATACTATCTTCTAAATCACCAACACCCTTACCATCAACATAAATATTTCTTATTTCTATAGGTTCAGCAATTTTAGCTTCTAAAGAACTATCTATTTCAAGTACATTACCATTATATAGTAAAAAACCTTTAGAATTAAGACCATTAAGTTCTTCTACTAATTTTATATGACTAATTAAATGCCTTTTCTCTCCATGAATAGGTATAAAATATTTTGGCTTTACTAACCTATACATAAGTTTTAAATCTTCACTGGAAGCATGTCCAGATACATGAAGAAGTTTTTTATCTTCACCCACCATTTTAGCCCCAAGGTCATAAAGATTATTAATCATTCTTGTAACAGACATTTCATTGCCCGGTATAACACTAGAAGAAAATATTACCATATCACCGTCTTCAACTTTTATATGCTTATGAGCCTCAGCAGCTATCAATGAAAGAGAAGAATAAGGCTCCCCTTGTGTGCCTGTAGTTATGCATACAATCTTTTCTCTTGGATATCTGTTTAATCTATCTATTGGTATAACTATATCATATAGATTTAAATATCCCATCTCTTGAGCTATTTTTGTATATTTAATTAAGCTCCTTCCAGAAAAAGCTACATATTTATTATTAATCTTAGCAGCAGTTACCAAATCTTGTATTCTCTCAATACTGCTTGCAAAAACAGCAACAATTATCATACCATCTTCATATGCAAACAGAGGCGTCATTGTATTTTGAACAACACTCTCACTCATAGAAAAACCATTCTTATGACAGTTGGTAGAATCTGCTAAAAGTAAAAGTACTCCCTTTTCACCATATTCAGCAAACTTATAAAGGTCTATAAATTTATCTGTAGTAGGATTTAAATCAACTTTAAAATCTCCTGTATGTATTATAACACCAAGAGGAGTAGTAATAGCAACTCCAACTCCATCAGGTATACTGTGATTAACTCTTATAAACTCTATATCAAAGTTCATTCCTATTTCAATTTTATTTCTAGGCTCTAATTCATAAATCTTTACATCTCTATATTCATTTTTATAATCGTTTAATTTAGCCCTTAAAAAAGCAGCAGTTAATCTTGAACCATAAATTGGTATATTAGGAAATTTTCTTAAGAAATGAGGTATAGCTCCTATATGGTCCTCATGTCCATGAGTTAATACTAATCCAACTATATTTTTATCTTCTAAATATGAAGTATCAGGTATTACATAATCTATACCAAGCATATGATATTTAGGAAACATAAACCCGCAATCAATTATTAATACTTCATCACCGTATTCTATAACAGTCATATTCATACCTATTTCTTGTACGCCGCCTAAAGGTATGATTCTTATCTTATCATTATTGTTCATCTATTTACTACTTTTATTTTATTATGTTATTTTTTAAATTTTTTTTATTTTAACTGTAAAGAAATATTAAGTCAAGTTATTATAAATTATTATTTTTTATTGATAATAAAAATTATTTACTTGAATAGTAAAAACATTTAAGTTATTTTGCGGTAAAAAATATAACTAATTTTCATACTTGATATTTTTTACTATTAAATATAATATATTAATAATAAAGAAATATTTTTTATGAACACATTAAAAAATATTAAATACTATTTTGAAGGAGTTATTTATATGGCTGTAAAATCTCTTGAAGAAGTTTTGTTTTCTATTTTTCAAGGTGAATCTAATGCTGCTAATAAATATTCTCAATTTTCTAAGGCATCTAAGAATCCAGCTGTTCAAAAAGTATTTTCTACTACAGCATTAGCAGAACGAATACATGCTGAAAAAATGAGAAAATTAGCATCAAGAAGTTCCTTAGATATGACAAAATTTGTTCCTCAATTGCTTGATGTTGAAATTTCAGATGATAAAAGCAACTTAGAAGTAGCTATTAAAGGCGAAGTATATGAATCTACAATTCTGTACCCTCAATTAGCTGAAGTTATGCTAGAGCAGCAAAATAAATTAGTAAGCTCTACTGTTACTTCTCTTGGTAAAGTTGAAGTAGAACATGCTAAATTATTTGAGTTAATTAAAGCTAAATTTGCAGATACAAATACTGAGATAACTTTATATTTATGTCCTAACTGCGGAAATATCTATATTGATAAATTCCCAGAAACATGTGAGACTTGCGGAGGTTCTTCTAGAATGTTTCAAAAATATTAATAGAGCTTATATTTAGGGGAGCTTGAAAAGGCTGAGAGTAAGTTTATAAAACTTAGACCCTTATAACCTGTTGGATAATGCCAGTGTAGGGAAATAATTTTGTATAAAAAATACGAGATCAGTTTTCTTAAATTGGTCTCGTTTTTTTATTTTTCTAATTTTATGCACTCATTATTTTCATTAAGGTTTCTATAAAAAAATATTAATTAAAGGAAATTTTTATGAATAATGTTTCAAACTCTGAAAATGCTTTAAGCAGCAATGATTTAACTAATATTAAATTTAGTAAATCAATTTATTTAAAATTTATTGTTCTTAGTTTTATAGGTATATTTATGTTATTTATACCTATTAAGATAGGTGATGTTAAATCTATACCTATAGACCATTTAGTAAGTTTTATAAGAAAAATTCCATTTGTAGATCCTTATTATGGTATTTTTATAACTATGTTTGGAGGAATATATCCTTTTATAAGTAAGACTTGGAATAAAAATAAAACAGAAATATTTTTTTCATTTATTAAACTTACATCAATACCATTTATTATAATGGCATATTTCAAATTAGGTCCTGATGATTTTCTAAAGCCTAATATGCTTCTTTTTTCTTATAATTTACTCACTCAAATAGCATTGATTAATAGTATAGGTTTTATATTTTTATCGTTTTTAGTGGATTATGGACTTATGTCATTTGCTGGTATATTTATGCGTTGTATAATGAAGCCTATATGGAAAACTTCTGGAAGATCTTCTTTAGATGCTATAGCTTCATTTGTTGGAAGTTATTCTATTGCTCTTTTAATGACAAGTAAGGTTTATAAGAAAGGTTATTATTCTAAAAAAGAGGCCTGCATAATAGCTACAGGATTTTCTACGGTTTCAACTACTTTTATGATAGTTGTAGCTAAGATGTTTGGGGTTATAGATAAATGGAATATATATTTTTTTGGCACTATGTTAATAACATTTATAGTAACAGCTATAACTGTAAGACTTTATCCGTTAAGAAGTAAACCTAGCAATGGATATATGGATAAAGAAGTTGCAGAAGAACCTATATACAGAGGGGGCAATATTTTTAAGATGGCATTAAATGAGGCTGCTGAAGTTGCTAGTCATTCTGACAAAGTTTTAAATAGTGTTGTTAAGAATCTAAAAGAGGGGCTTATGGTTTCTATTTCTGTAATGCCTAATTTTATGGCTATAACATTTATTGGGCTTTTGATAGTGAATTATACTCCTTTATTTAATCTTATCAGCTATATATTTTTGCCTATAACTAAATTACTTGGGCTTGGAGATGAGGCTTATATAGTTGCAAAGGCTTGTTCTGTTACATTAGTTGAAATGTCATGTTCTTCAAGTATTGTAATGTATGCTAGTCAATTTGCTAAGTCTGTGGTTGCTATTGTGTGTGTTGCAGAGATTTTATATTTTGCTGCTCCTATTCCTGTAATATTGGCTGTTGGTATACCTATAAAAATAAGAGATATGATGATAATATGGGTTGAGAGAATAATACTTTCATTGATATTTGCTGTGCCTTTTGCATATTTCTTTCTTAGTTGATAATTAGTATATGCATAAACAACTATATTTTGTTAAAAATAAATTTGTTAAATTTAAAATATTTGCAGGGCTTTGCACTCTGCGAAGCGTGCCCGTAGGGTAGCACTCCACTTCTTTTGCGACCGAAGGAAGTACATTTAGGTATGCCGCAAAGAAGCAAAAAGGTTATATTTTGCTTAAATTTAATAAATTATTTTACAGGTAGTACAATTTTAGTATGATTTAATACTAATTTTATACTTTCACTTTTTGCAACTTTTTGCGGCGGGAAAAAGTTGAATAAAAAAATTGACAAACTTAAAAATGTTTAGTATATAATAAGTAGGGGATTAATTATGAAATACTATATTATAGATTCTTTTGCTGATGAGGTTTTTAAAGGCAATCCAACGGCTGTTTGCATATTAGAAAAAAATATTTCTCATGAACTTATGCAAAATATTGCTATGGAAAATAATATTTCAGAAACAGTATTTACAATAAAGAATGGAAATAATTATGATGTGTATTGGTTTACTCCGAAATGTGAAATAGATTTTTGCGGGCATGCTGTGCTTGCTGTGGCTTATGCTATATTAAATTTTGCAGAAAAACATTCTAATGAAGTGAGCTTAAATACGAAAGAAGGTATATTAACCATTAGAAAAAAAGATGATATTTATGAAATGGATACACCTAATTATGATTTGAAACCTATAGAAATTACATCTGATATAATAGAAGCTATAGGAGGAATAAAACCTTTAGGAGCTTATATTGGACGTGACATTGTATGTGTATTGGAAGATGAAAATCAGGTTATAAATGCAAAACCTAATTTAGAGATTATAAAAAAATTAGATGGGCTTTTATTTCATATCACATCTGATGTAAAAGATAAAGAAAATAATAAATATGACAGTGTTACTAGAACTTTCGGACCAAAATTAGACGTAGATGAAGTGGATGTATGCGGTTCTGGGCATTGCCATATTATACCTTTGCTTTCAAAGAAATTGAATAAAGATTATTTTGTTGCATTTCAGGCTTCTCCAAGAACAGGAGTTTTATATTGCAATATTAAAAATAATAAATTAACTATAGCTGGAAAGGCATGTTTATATTGCGTTTCAGAAATTTTTATTTAAATTATAAGGAGTTATAAAAAATGAGTACATTACAAAATGAAATATTTAAAGCAATTACAGATATGAAATCTAAATGCCCATTAGTGCATAATATTACTAATTATGTTGTTATGCAAATTACAGCTAATGCATTGCTTGCGGTGGGTGCTTCTCCTGTGATGACATTTGAAAAAGAAGAGTTTGAGGATATGCTTTCTATTGCTTCATCGCTTGTTATTAATATTGGAACTTTAACAAAAACTTCTATTGAAGCTATGCATAGTGCATGTGAGATAGCCAATAAAAAAAATGTGCCTTTTGTGCTTGACCCTGTTGGGGCGGGTGCTACAAAACTTAGAACTAAAACTGCTATTGATTTAATTAAAAATTATAGTCCAAAAGTTGTGCGTGGAAATGCTTCTGAAATAATGGTGCTTGCTGGAGAGAGCATAAAGACCAAAGGAGTAGACAGCAGTGCTAATGTTAATATGGCATTAGAATCTGGAAAATATTTAGCTAAAGAATATAACACTGTTGTAAGCATAAGCGGAGAGACTGATATTATCACAGACGGAGATAAGGTTTTGTATGTGAAAGGCGGTTCTCATTTAATGCCTTTAAATACTGGCATGGGCTGTACTTCCACTGCAATTACAGCTGCTATACTTGCGGTGTCTGAACCTTTAATTGCTGCTACTTCAGCTATGTGCATAATGGCTTCGGCTGCTGAAAAGGCTTCAAAAAAATCTGATGCTCCTGCTAGTTTTGCTGTTGCTTTTATTGATGAGCTTTATAAACTTGATATAAGCGATGCATCTAAAAGAGTGAGTTTATAATTTTTTACTAAAAAAACATTAATTATTTCATTTTTCCAAGTAAAATGATTTGAAAAATAATATTAATATTATATACTATCAGCACTATGTAATTTTTATTTTGAGTTGAGTTATGAGAATAAAAGCGGCATTGGTTGTGTGTTTAATATTAGTATTAATAATGTCATGCAAAAAAATAAATTTGTTATCTCAATCATATCCAAACATTAATGAAAAAAAGCCAGAAATATCAGACCACCAAATAACTATTAAAACATTTTCAGACGAATTGTGTTTATGATGTAGGATTTGATTATGAGAAAATTAGTTTTTATATTTATTGCTGTTCTTAGTGTTAAAGCATATTCTCAATTGCCAACTATTGATTATGGAACCTTTATTAATGCCTATGTAGAATCAACTGGCAAATATAATAATATTCCTAAAGAAACTCTAAATATTTTAATTGACAGCAAACAGATGAATAAACTTTTTGATGACGGTATAAAAACATTTACATTTGGAGAGCTTATGACAATAGCTCAAAATCCAGAGAGAATTCTTGATACCACTACAAATGAATCTGTAATATTATTGGTTGGAACTACATTAGGTTTCTTAGAATTAGCTAATATGCAGCAAGGCACAGCAACTGCAGTTATTAATGCTTTAAAAAAGAAAACAGCTTTTAATGCGGCCTCTGGAAATAATACAGGGCTTCTCATACCAATGCATACACCTATAGGAAGTTTTGGAATTAATTTATATACTGATGTACCTTTATCTTCTGCAGAAAAAATAAAAAATAATAAAAAAAATGATTATGAATCATTATCCGACTCTTTAGAACTTCTTCCTATTCCTCATATTAATGCCTATTTACAGGTTAATCTTGGGCCTGTACCTTTAGCTTTAACTATTAGGGGAGGGATCTCTTTAGGTTTTAAAGATGTTTACGAAGTAATTGTTAATGATGTTGAGATAGAATCTTTAGGATATAATATAGGAGCTTCTTTAAAGGCTTATCTTTTTAGAACTAAATATTTCTTTGGTGACTTAAGAATGGATTTTAATTATGATGAAGGCCATTTAAAAATGTCTACAGATAATAGAAACGTATATGTTCCTCTTTATTTAGGATATAATGGAGGCACTGATACGGGAGTTGTATTTAATGGGAATGCTTTTTTAGAATCCAAATGGAAAACTTTTGCTTTAAGTCCAAAGATTGTATTTGGTTTTAAGATGAGAGATAAAGTACCTGTTATACAATATTTAGATGCTTATTTTTCTATTGGGGCTGATATTGTATTTGGAAGCTTAAATTCAAAAGTTGGTGTTAATGGCATAGGAAGCTATGCTAATATTGTTGGTCATGAAATAACTGTTAATGATTTATATATGCCTAATTCAGAAGATACAATGTATTACAAAGTTTATGATATGAGAGTTGGGTTTCATTTTGATATATTTTATCAAGCTTTTTCTATAGAGTATGGTATATTTACGAAGCAGCTTGCTATTTCATTTATACCAATTAATATAAGGTTTTAAATATTTAAGGGGTTAAGAATTTAATGAGTTATAAAATATTTTTGTTTATTTTAATTCCTTTTGTTTTAATAGCTTGCTTCATACCAGAGAGAAGAATATATTTTTCTTGGGATAAACCTAAAGATATTGAAAGTGAATGCAATTATAATTTTATTTTAAGTACAAATATGAGCACTATTCAAACTGAAAGAGGATATTTGCTTAACATAGATAAAGAAATATATTATAAAGTAGGTGGAAAAAAGGCATACAATATAGAAGATTACACATATGTGATGAATGAAATGATTAGCTTTATGAGCAACAATAGAAATGCTATCTTAATAGTAGAAGGACATGCAGATGAGATAAGCAAAGAAAAATTGGATTTAAATATGAGACTTTCTCTTCAAAGGGCAAGTGTTATAAGAGATGTTATACTTTCTTTTGGTGTTTATCATGAAAGAGTAAAGATTTATCCATATAGTTATTTTGCTCCTAAATATACTACTAATACTTTTCAAAATAGAAGAGTTGATTTTGTGGCATTAAAATGTGAAAATCAATTAAGTAATTATAATTATTATTACAGCAATTATTATATTAATTATTATATTAATAATACCAATTTTTTAAAATAAAAAAGGCTTAGCATATATTCATATACTAAGCCATTAATATTGTTTTTATTTAATATTATTTTTCAAAAACCAAACCGTCACCCTCTTTTACAACTTTTATAGTATCTCCCTCTAAATATTTTCCAGCAAGCATTTCTTTAGCTAATGGATTTTCTATATAATTCTGTATCGCTCTTTTTAATGGTCTTGCTCCAAACTGAGGATCATAACCAATATCAGCAATATAGTCTATAGCCTCATCACTCACATCTAAAGTTATTCTTCTGTCTTTAAGTCTGTTAGCAACTCTTGCTATTTGATTTCTTACTATCTCAGCAATATATTTTTTGTCAAGTCTAGTAAATGTTATTATCTCATCTATTCTGTTTAAGAACTCTGGTCTAAATGACATTTTTAGTAACTCTTGAATTTTTTCTTTGATATCATTAGTATCATTAGCTTCAAGAATTAAATCAGAGCCTAAATTACTTGTCATTATGATAATAGCATTTTTGAAATCTACTATTCTTCCTTGTCCGTCAGTAAGTCTTCCATCATCTAATACCTGAAGTAAAACATTAAACACGTCAGGGTGAGCTTTTTCTATCTCGTCAAACAGTATAACAGAATAAGGTCTTCTTCTTACTGCCTCTGTTAATTGTCCGCCTTCATCATAACCTACATATCCCGGAGGAGCTCCTATAAGTCTGCTGACAGAAAACTTCTCCATATACTCACTCATATCTATTCTTGTTAAAGCTTTTTCATCGCTAAACAAGAAATCAGCAAGTGTTTTAGCAAGCTCAGTTTTACCAACTCCAGTAGGTCCTATAAATAAGAAACTTCCAAGCGGTTTGTTTTCATCAGAAAGTCCTGCTCTGTTTCTTCTTATAGCATCAGCAACTGAAGTTATAGCTTCATCTTGTCCTACAACTCTTTTGTGTAAAACTTCTTCAAGCTGTAAGTATTTTTGTTTTTCACTTGTAAGCATTTTACTTACAGGTATTCCAGTCCATACAGATATTACTCTAGCTATATCATCTTCAGAAATCTCTTCTCTTAAAAGTCTTTTCTTATCAGAGTTTTTAGCTTCTTCCATAGCTTTTGCTGCTTCTTCTAATTTTTTCTGTAATTCTGGTATTTTACCATATTTTATTTCGGCAGCTTTTGCTAAATTACCTTCTCTTGTATATTGAGTCTCTTTTATATTTAAAGCCTCAAGTTCTTCTTTTAATTTTCTAGTTTCTTCAATTCTTCCTTTTTCGTTATCCCATTGAAGTTTCATAGTGTTGCGTTCTTCAGAAAGTTCAGATAATTCTTTTTCAAGTTTTTCTAATCTCTCTTTAGATGCTGCATCATTTTCGTTTGAAAGAGCTTGTTTTTCTATATTAAGCTGTAATATTTTTCTTTCAATTTTGTCAAGTTCTGTAGGCTGACTGTCTATTTCTATTTTTAATTGGCTTGCAGCTTCATCTACCAAGTCAATAGCTTTATCTGGTAAAAACCTATTAGTTATGTATCTATTAGATAAAACAGCAGCAGCAACTAATGCATCGTCTTTTATTCTTACACCATGATGAACTTCGTATTTATCTTTTAAACCTCTTAATATTGAAATAGTATCTTCAACACTAGGCTCTTTACAATAAACCTGTTGGAATCTTCTCTCAAGTGCTTTATCTTTTTCAATATATTTTCTATATTCATCTAAAGTAGTTGCACCTATTGCTCTTAATTCGCCTCTTGCTAATGCAGGTTTTAAAAGGTTAGAAGCGTCCATTGCTCCCTCTGTAGCACCAGCTCCTACAAGTGTATGAAGCTCATCTATAAACAATATTATGTTGCCTTCAGATTTCTCTATCTCTGTAATAACAGCTTTTAATCTTTCTTCAAACTCTCCTCTAAACTTAGCACCAGCTACCAATGCACCTAAATCTAAAGCTAATAGCCTTTTATCTTTAAGCCCCTCAGGTACATCTTGAGAAACTATTCTTCTTGCAAGTCCTTCAACAATAGCAGTTTTACCAACTCCCGGCTCACCTATAAGCACAGGATTATTTTTTGTTCTTCTTGACAACACCTGCATAACACGCCTTATCTCTTCATCACGTCCTATAACAGGGTCGATTTTTTCTGCTTCTGCTAATGCTGTTAAATCACGGCAATATTTATCAAGTGCTTGCATTTTTGCTTCTGGGTCTTGGCTATTAACACTTTGTCCGTTTCTTAATGCTTTTAATGCAGTTAAAACTTCTTTTTTGCTTATGCCGCTTTTCCTAAGCATGTCGCCTGCTTTATTGTCTGCTTCAACAAGTGCTAAGAATATATGCTCTGTTGATACATATTGATCTTTTAAAGCATTAGCTTCTTTTTCTGCTTTTGCTAAAACTTTACCAGCATTAGTAGACAAATGTAACTGCACATTTTCACCTGTAACCTTTACATTTTCATCAACTAATCTTTGAGTTTTATCTATCAATGTATTTATAGGAACGCCTATTCTTTCAACTAATGGCTGAATAAGTCCGTCCTCTTGTTTTAATAATGCAAGAAGTAAATGCTCGCTTTTTATTTCATTATGGTCTTCACCATTAGCTATATTAGCAGCTTCATTTACTGCCTCTTGAGCTTTTATTGTATATTTATTGTAATCCATATTCTAATTAATTGACGGCTCTTAAACCGCCTAACTCCTTTATATTATTTTTATTAAATAATTTTGTTTCAGCATTTAATTGCTGTACGTTTATATATATGCAAGAAACGTGCCAGAGATATGACTATTATAAGCCATTTTACTATATTAAAATATCATATTTTGATATTTTTTTGAACTCAATTTTTAAATTATGTGTAATTATATACATCTTATGATAGCTATATGTATTAATATTATACTAATAATAGGTGTGTTGTATTATAATTATACAAACTATTATGTAAAAATATATTCTTATTGACTTTCATATTATATTTTATATAATAAAACAATTGACTAACTCAATAATTAAAAATTAAAAGGTATATTAAAATGAACAATTTCTCTTCTCTAAACGATTCTTTTGTATTAAGCAATGGTTATAAAATTCCTTGTATAGCTTTTGGTACTTGGAAGCTTCCAGATGGTGACGATGCTATAAACTCTGTAAAAGAGGCTATAAAGTTAGGTTATAAACATATTGATACAGCTGCCATTTATGAAAATGAGAAAAGTGTAGGCAAGGCTATAAAAGAAAGCGGTATAAATAGAAAAGAATTATTTGTTACAAGCAAGGTTTGGAATAAAGAGAGAGGATATAATACCACATTAAAAGCATTTGAAAAAACTCTTAATGATTTAGAGCTTGATTATCTTGACCTTTATTTAATACATTGGCCTGCATCAGAACATCAATTTAAAGATTGGGATAATATTAATTTAGAGACTTGGAGAGCTATGACTGAGCTTTATGAAAAAGGTAAAATAAAATCAATAGGTGTTTCTAATTTTATGCCTCATCATTTGAAATCTTTAATGCAAACAGAAATTAAACCTATGGTTAATCAAATAGAGTTTCATGTTGGTTTTATGCAAGAAGAGACTTTTAAATATTGCAAAGATAATAATATACTTATTGAAGCTTGGAGTCCTCTAGGTAGAGGCAAAATGCTTGATAATGATTTATTAAAAGAAATTGCTGCTAAATATAAAAAGTCTGTTGCACAGCTTTGCATAAGATGGTGTTTACAAAATAATACACTTCCCCTTCCAAAATCAATGACCCCTTCAAGAATAAAAGAAAATACTGAAGTTTTTGATTTTAATATTAGCGATGAAGATATGAATACTATAAACAATATAGAATATTTTGCAGGTTCAGAACTTCACCCAGACAAGATAGATTTTTAATTTTATATTAAATAATTAAAAAAATAACAATTCAAACATATTTATAAGCTATGATTGAATTGTTAATTTTTTTTATTTTTTTATTTATAATGCTTTAATAAAATCTATAGTGAAATTATTGCACCAAATAGCAGTTTCTGGATTAAAGTTTTCATTATGCAAATCTGTATTTGATAATATTCTTATTCCTATAAAAGGTATATTAAAAGCTCTTGCTACTTGTGCAGCAGCTACAGTTTCCATCTCTTCAGCAGAAGTGTTATATTTATTATGAAGCATATTTATTCTTTCTAATTCTCTATTCCATTGGTCCGCAGTTCCTATAGTTCCTTCAACCACTTTGCCATTTGTGTAATTTATAGTTTTTGCTATATTAACTAAATCTATATCACTATAAAATGCCATATTTGTTATGAAATTATTATTCTCATCTCTAAGCCTTTGAACATCATCTAAAAATATCCAATTATTTTGATCGCTATTTTCTGATTTTTCTGTTCTAAAAGCTCCTATATTAATTATATTAGTACCCAAAACAATATCACCAGAATGTAAATTAATATCATGACCTCCAGATGTGCCTTGATTAATAATAATAGTAGGTTTATATTTTTCTATACCTATAGCAGTAGCCGCAGAAGCATTAACAAGCCCAATTTCTGTTCTAGATACTATTACCTTGTTTAATCCATTCTTTCCTTCCAAAGTGCCAACAAAAAAAGTCCAAGAACCATATCTTTCTTCTTTCACATCTTTTAAACTTGCTATCATAGTATCAACTTCTATATCCATCGCTCCTTGAACTAATACTATATTTTTATAATTTTCATTGCTGTTTGAATTATTATTACAGGATAATAATAATATCAAACTAAAAAACATAATTAATATTTTTTTCATTTTTGTATCCTTTATGTATCCTTAATTTTTAATAGAGAAGCATTATAAATATATTTATTATAAAGTCAATGATTGTATTAATTTTTCCAAGGACGTTTATTATCAAGCCAGCCTTTTTCTTTCCAATAATTATAATCATTTTCTGTGATTTTCTTTTTTTGATGTAATTTTCTCATCAAATGAAAAAGCATTTTTGTTTTTATAGAAGGCTTTATATTGCCATAATCTTTTTTTATTTTGTTAGCTAAAGAATATATTTGTTTTCTTATTTTTTCTTTTATATCTTCGCTTACATCATTCCACGTTACTTCTCTCACAGCAAAACCAATTTTATATGTTTTAGCAACACCCCAAAAAAATGTGCTGTCAGCTATATCTTTAGTTGTTTCCTTCATTCCGCCTCCTGCAGCAGTAGAAATGCATACAACTTGTTTTCTAAACATACTCTCTTCTGGTCTATGTATCATCCATCTATAACCGTAATGGTCTAATAGTGTTTTCATTGCAGCTGTTACATGATATACATACACTGGGCTTGCAAATATTATTATATCAGCATTATCCATAGCTGAAGTGATAGGCTTTAATGATTCATAATGAGGGCATAGTGTCTCTGACTTCCTAAAACAATTATTACACCCTACACAAAAAGAATTAAAATCTCTAGGAAGAAAAAACTCTGTAACTTCGCCATCTAATTTATCATAAAGCATTTTAGCAGCGTTGTAAGTAGAACCCTTATGACTTTGACCATGTATAACTGTTATTTTCATTTTTTATATATCTCTTATAATGAATTATCAATCTAAATTATACGACATAGTTATGAGGCTGTAAAGTATTTATTATGTTGCAAAATATGATTATTAGTTTGATTTTTTTAGTAAAAAGGCTTACCAATGCTAATTCATTGATAAGCCTTGAATGTTTAAAATTTATTAAATTAAAAAATTATTTTGTTGGGTTAGCAAATAGATGTTTGATATCTGTTTTTTCCCAAGTAAACTCTGGAAGCTCTCTTCCAAAATGTCCATAAGCAGTAGTTTTTTCATATATTGGTCTTCTTAAATCTAATGTTTTGATTATGCCTGCTGGAGTTAAATCAATTTGTTTAGAAATAATAGCAGCTAATACTTCATCATGAACTTTACAAGTACCAAAAGTATTAACATATACAGATAAAGGCTCAGGAACACCAATAGCATAAGCAAACTGAACCAAAGCTCTGTCAGCAATACCAGAAGCAACAATGTTTTTAGCAACATAACGAGCCATATAGCAAGCACTTCTATCTACTTTTGTAGGATCTTTTCCAGAGAAAGCACCGCCTCCATGAGCACCATGTCCGCCGTAACTATCTACAATTATTTTTCTTCCTGTTAATCCGCAGTCTCCCATAGGTCCGCCAACTACAAATGAACCTGTTGGGTTAATATAGTATTTTGTGTTTTCATCAAGCATATTAGCTGGACATATTTCATTTATTACATGTTTTTTTATGTCTTCTTCTATTTGTTTATGCTCAACACCTGCAGCATGCTGAGTAGAAATAACAACAGCATCTATTCTAGCAGCTTTACCGTCTTTGTATTCTATTGTAACCTGACTTTTTCCGTCTGGTCTTAAATAGTCAACAATTTTGTCTTTTCTAACCTTTGTTAAACGTTCTGCTAATCTATGAGCTAAATGTATGCTTAAAGGCATTAAAGTTTCTGTTTCATTTATAGCATAACCAAACATTATACCTTGGTCGCCTGCACCTTCAGAAACATTTGAACTTTCAGAATTAAATAATCCTTTACCAGCACTAACACCCATATCTATATCTGGAGATTGTTCTGCAATAGCCTCCATAACCGCACAAGTATCAGCATCAAAACCCATATCGCTGCTTGTGTATCCTATTCGCCTTACGGTATCTCTAGCGATTTTTTGATAATCTAATCTAGCTTTTGTAGTGATTTCTCCGGCAATGATGAGCATTCCTGTTTTTGCTAAAGTTTCACATGCCACTCTAGAATTAGGATCTTGTTTTAAACATTCGTCTAAGACTGCATCGCTTACAGCATCGCAAATCTTATCAGGATGGCCTTCTGTTACCGACTCAGAAGAGAAATGATAATTTTTTATTTCAGCCATAGTTTTACCTCTTTTAAAATAATCGTTTAATTTTATATTATGTTTATATAATAGTCAATAACTTTTTTAGATAATTCTAACTATAAGCATTTACAAAAACGCTTAATAGTATATAATTTTTTATACATTTTTATTGAGTTATTATTTATGAAAAAGAAAGTTATATTTTTTATCTTTATTTCATTTATTGCTTCTTTAATGCTTTATTTTAATCTTGATAAGCCAGAAACTTATGCAAATTATATAAGCATTATGAACACTAATTATATGACTGTGAGAGATGAAGCAGCACCTGAATATTTTATTGATAATTATAAGCAAAAAAAAGAGAATCTTTTAAAAATGTTTGATGAGAAAGATATATCTGCTGTATTAAAATATAAGGCTCTTGTTATTTCTTATTTAGGTGAGGAAGAGGTTATATTAAACGGTATAGAAGAAAATAATGTTTTTAATGTTAATATTTCTGATAAAAATAATGGGGTTGTAATAAGTGAAGAAACTTCAAAGAATTTAAATGTAGAAATTGGAGATAGTGTTATATTAAAGCTAATTACAAAAGATGGTCATTATAATGCTGAAGAATATGAGGTTTTAAGTATATCAGATGCTTTAAAATATAATTATGTTTTAGTTGATATAGATAATTTAAATAATTTTGTAAAGCTTAATGATTGTGCTAGTGAGATATATGTAAAAAATAATAGTGTAGATGATAATATAGTTAAGCAAGTGTTTGGTGAAGATTTTGCATATTACTCTTTTAATAATAAAGAAAATACTAATTATAATAATTTATATTTTATTTTAGCTTATTTCTTTATTTTGTTTTTTAGTTTTATATTTGTAAATAATAATAGTTTGATTTACAGTGTAATATTTTCTATCATTGGGTTTATGCTTTCTTTAGTTGCTTATTTTATAATAATAAAGTATGCATTAAATACTAATTTTTATTTTGATAATATATATTTAATAGTATTATTAGTAAATGTTGTTTCTGTGTTGTCTGCAAAATTAAAAGTCTTTTCAATAAAAAAGATGTTTTTAGAAAGCATAAAATTTTCTAAATTAATTCTTTTTGGTTTTATTATAGTATATATTTTTGCTTTTGTAGTTTCTTATGATTATTTATTAGAAACAGCCCAAAAAATACCGTCTCCAAATAATAATGTTTATAATATTGCTAAAAAAAATACTTCTGATAATACTTTTTTATTGGATGGTGCTATTGGAGATATAAATATTATTAACAATGATGTTACAAGAGTTATATCATTTCCTGTTGGTGTTGTAATTAGAACAGGAAGTATTCAATCTAGAGTATATGCTTATGATAATTTAAATATTAATTATAATCTTATATCTGGAGAGATGTTTGAAGGAGAAAATAGAGAAATTGTTATAGGCAAGCATTTGGCGAGGTATTTAAATCTTAAAGTGGGAGACAGTGTTTCTCTTATAGCGAAAAACTCACGCGGCATTTTGGATACTATGTATTTTAAGGTTGTTGGAATATATGATATAGATAATTATAATATATATGCTAACTTAAAAACAATGTATGATTTTTTGCATCTTAGAGGCGGCGACAAATCTCCATACAATGAAAGAATAATAATACAATCAAAAGATAATATATATCCATATTTAAATGAAAAATTAAAAGATAATAATTTAGATGAACTTTATATAGAAGGATATGAGAATAATAATACAAAAATATTTAGTTTTATATTTATGGCTTTATTTTTCATATCAGTTTCTTTGTTTAATTCTTTTCTATTATCAGTTTTTTGTAAAGCAAACAATATTAATAAAAAAGACTCAATTAAAAAATATGCTATATCATTTATCATTGCTGTTATTTTATCGTTAATATTAATCTTAGTGCTTTATGATATAGTATTTAATTTTATAATATTTTTATTAGTAATTTTTATTTTGTCTTTTGCTTTAACTATAATTTCATCAAATTTATTAGGCAGTGATATATGATAAGAAATATATTTAATAAAAAGAAAAAAGTTATAATTATTTTGTTGTTTATAATATTGCTTCTTTGTTTGTATATGTTTTATTTTTCAAGGTCTTTGAGGGTAAGATATATTGAATTAGAGTTTGATGATTTACCATATAGTTTTGATAATACAAAAGTGGCATTTGCGGCAGATATGCATGCGGGGCTTTATATACCAACTTCTCATGTAAAAAAAATGTCTGATATCATAAGAAAAAATAATCCTGATTTAATATTATTTGCAGGCGATTATATTTACAGTGCTCCGAGGTGGTTTCATTATTATGATTCTAATAATGTTCAAAAGTTTGATGAAGGAATAAAAGATTTAAATACTAAATTTGGCAAATACTCTGTTATGGGCAATCATGATAATTGGGAGAGCACTCTTGATGTGTCTAATTGTTTGATAAGAAACGGATTTAAAACTATAGATAATAACATAGTGTTTATTACAAACGAAGCAGGAGATTATATTTCTATAGGAGGGGTTGGAGATTTTTTGACAGATAAAGTAGATTTTGATAGTGCAACCAAAGGAGTAGAAACAAATAATTTCCATATACTTTTATCTCATGAACCTCTTTTTCCATTAAAGATTGCTAGAGAAGGCGGATACAATAAGCTAATAGATTTTTTTCTTGCAGGGCATACTCATGGGCTGCAAATAAGTTTTGTGCCTATCAAACTAATAGAGTTTATAAATAAAAATAGGGAATATCCTTTAATTAGCATATATGGAAATATGAAAGCATATAATACAAAAGTGTATGTTACATCTGGTGTGGGGGTGGTACTACTTCCATTTAGACTATTTGCTTATCCTGAAATAGTTATTATTACATTGAAAAAAAAGCGATAATTTTTTTATTCTTTGTTGCTATAGCAATAGACTTTTATAAGGAAATACTGGATAATTATAAAAAAAATTAAAAGGATATTGCGATGCCAAATTTTATTAACAATATAGATTATAAAAAAGTATTATCATTAAAAGATACTGTAGAGATTAACTCTGCATTAACTTTAGTAGACAGAGATAATTTAGCAATAAAAATACTTTCTGTAGACAAAGACAAATCTATACCAACTCATAGCAGTACAGGAGATGTATTGGTTATCACTATAGACGGTAAGTTTGAGATGACTATAGAAAATGATGCTTATGTGTTGTCTGAAGGAGAATCTATTTTAATACCTGCTAATGCCAATCATTCATTAAAGGCAATAGAAGCTTTTAAGGTAGTTGTTATACAAGTAAAGCCATAATGGTGTTTTTTATTAATAAATAATTTTTTTAAGCATGAGGTTGTTTGTAAGCCTTATGCTTTTTTATTATATAGTAATTAAATTGTTTACAATTTGCTTTTAATAAAGTAATAATTTATAATTATGTTAATATAGTTTTAAATTCTTAAAAGGTTTAATGTATGAACAAAATAAACAGAATATATATAGGCTATCCTCCATTTGAAAGCGATAGGGGAGTGGCATTACTTTCACAAAACAGACAATTTCAATGGTTCAAAAGCCCTACATATATTTATCCTGTTGTGCCTGCAACTGCGGCAACTATGATAAAAAATGCAGGCTATAAAGTAGATTTTATTGACGCTATTGCAAGGAATATGACTACTAAAGAATGGTATGAGTATTTAGATTCAAACACACCTGATTTATTATTTTTTGAAGTGAAGACTCCTATTATATATAAAGCTTGGAAAATAGTTGATGATTTGAAAGCGAAATACAAAAATATGATAGTAGTTATTGCAGGCGACCATGTTACTGCTATGCCTGATGAAACTATGAATAACTGTAAGGTTGATTATTTACTTACAGGGGGTGATTATGACTTTTTGCTTTTGAACTTAATAGAATATTTAAATGGAAAAACTCAATTAGAAAAAGGCATATACTACAGAGAAAATAACAATATAAAAAATACAGGATTTTTTGAATTAAGACATGATTTAAAAAGTCTTCCGTTTATAGATAGAGATTTAACAGAGTGGAAAAGATATGCTTATGACAACGGTAATTTTAAACGCATACCGGGCACTTATATAATGGCGGGGCGTGACTGCTGGCATCATAGATGTACTTTCTGTTCTTGGACTGGTATATATACAAACTTCCGTGCTAGGACTGCAGAGAATGTGGTTGATGAAGTAGAGTTTTTATACAATAAATATAATATAAAAGAGATAATGGACGACACGGGTTGCTTTCCTGTAAAGAAATGGCTTAATGATTTTTGTAATATTATGATAGACAAAAAGCTTAATAAAAAAGTTAATATTGATTGCAACATGCGTTTTGGGGCTTGTAATGAAGAAGAATACAGGCTCATGAAAAAGGCAGGTTTTAGATTCTTGTTATTTGGTTTAGAGTCAGCAAGTCAAAACACTTTAGACAAACTTATAAAAGGCAATAAAGTTGAAGAGATACTTCCTTCTTGTAAAGCTGCTTCTGATGCAGGTCTTTCTCCTCATATCACAGTAATGCTAGGATACCCTTGGGAAACTGAAGAAGATATTGAAAAAACTTATGAGCTTACTAAAAAACTTCTTCTAAAAGGTTATGCTAAAACAATGCAGGCAACAATTATAATTCCATATCCGGGTACAGAATTATTTAATCAATGTAAAAGAGAAAATTGGCTTACCACAGAAAATTGGGAAGATTATGATATGCGTAAGGCTATAATGAAAACTGATGTCGGCGAAGAGAAAATAAAATGCTGGATACAGAAGCTTTATAATTTAAGTTTTACTCCGCAGTTTTTAATGCATAAAGTATTATCTATTAGAGATTTAGATGATATAAAATATTATTTAAGAGCATTTAAAAAGGTATCAAAAGGCCATTTAAAAGACTTTGCATAAAATTGAAAATTGTTAGTATTAATTTTATTTTATACTAACAATTTTTACTTTATTGCTATAATAAGTTAAAAGTTATATAAATACTTAAATATAGTTGAATTAATTTTTAATATATCTATAAACTGCTAATGCATCATCACCCCATATTTTAATAGCATTCTCTGGTATTAGTTTATTTTTTCCATCTTTTACATCATTCCATTTAGAATTATGAAAATACATATTTCTATCATATATGAAATATACTAATTTAGAATTTGTATCTATATTCCATTTATCTTTAAACCCATATCTATTAGCAGCCAAAGCATATAAAAGTTCCTTATCATTTTTATCCCTTACAGTATCTATATAAAAACTTTCGCCTTTAGAATCATTAACTATAGCTGAGACTAATTCTTTCTGATTTTTATATGTAAATGGTGCTATAAATATATTAACAGTTCTTATTATATGAAAAGAAGATGATATACTAAATAATATGGAAAATATAATTAGAGCGTTTTTTAAATTTATATTTTTATTTTCTATATATTTTATTAATGTAATTATAGGTATAAAGGATAAAGCAAAAGCACTGTATATATAATGGAATGTACCAGGATATGATTTTAAAATAAAAAAAGTTAATAAAGTTACCGGTATATAAAGCAAATATAATATTATACCTTCTTTCATAATAGTATCAGATGTTATATTTTCTTTATATTTATTAAGTACAAGTTTTCTAATACTAAAGAATATAGCATAAACAGATAATAATGTAGATATGATAAGAATTAAAGCTTCGAATATAATGAGCCTATTGTTATGAAGCCAAAAGTATGATATAGCAGAACTTCTTCCATAAAAAATTGAAATTTCTGTTGTTGGAAATAAAATCATAGCATAAATTTGTGGAAGACCTATAAATATGCTAGATCCTCTCATTGAAAGCATTAAAGATGTGTTCAAAAAACCATTTTTTATTTCTGCAATTAGATAAGGTAAATATATTAAAAATGATATAAATACACTTATTAAAATGGGAATAATATATTTTTTTGTAAGCTTTTTAAATCTTATTATATGATAAACTATTAATGAAGGAACCATTGAAAAAAATAATGTAAAATGACATTGAGCCATTAAAGCAATTATTGGAAACATTAATAATGCTGAAATATATGAGTATTTTCCATCTATTACGTACTCATAAAATAATATCATAAATATAAATGATAAATAAATAACTACATTTGGATTATAAATGTCTATACTAGCAAAAAACAAATAAGCATTACATAATAAGAGTGCAGATAAAATTGCTGCTGTATATTTTCCAAACCTTTTATATGTCCAACATATAAATAAAAAAAGTACAATCATACATAATATCATGAATAATAAACGAAGCAAAGTATCATTTTCATTTGATATTTTATATAAAAAACTATATAAAATATAATAAAACCCACCCGGCATTCTTGGAGTATGTTCTAATGCTGCATTAGTCATTTTGGTTCCAAGAGTAGGAAATATTTTATTATCATAAAAATTACGCATATCATCATATTGTTTAAATTCATCTAAATAAGCTTTAGGAAATGGAAAAGCATAAATATGTATTATTATTGTTAAAATAATAGGAATTATAAATGCAATATATATATTAATATTTTTTTTCATCGTTTTAATTATCCTTAAAATTGTTTAATTAATTTTTTATATATCATATTTTAATTTTATATAACTAACTAATAATTTAGAACTAAAGATATAATAATTTTTTAATTAAATATTATTATTTTATATAATAGTTTTGTATAAATAAATTTAAAATCAAAAAATATAAATATTCGTTAATGATAATAAATTACATAAGCACTAATAATATCAATTAGTATGTAATATTTATAATTTTTTGAAATCTAATTTGTTATTTATAAATATTTCTTAATCTATAATTATATTATACTATATTTGAAATTTCAATATTATTTATTAAATAAAATATTTGTATTATATATAAAATTGTGTTATCTTAAATATGTGTAAATTTATGATTTTAGTTTATTATTTCGTAGCTTTAAATATATAAAATATTATTTAAGAGCATTTAAAAAGTGTCAAAAGGGCATTTAAAAGATTTTGAGTAAATATATTTAATTATGCTAAATGATATATTTGAACAATTAACAAAATTACAAAATAGCAAAAAAGCTAAAGAGATGTCTGCATATATGAAAAACAAATTTGAGTTTTTGGGCGTGGATTCTAAAAGCAGAAAAAATATAGAAAACAACATTTTTAAAGAATATAAAAAAATAGAATATATTAATTTTGATTTTACAGATAAATGTTTTAAGAGTAAATATAGAGAGTTTCAATATTGTGCTATTGATTATTTGAGCTTAAAGAAAAAATATTTAAACAAAACTCATATTGAAAAATTAAAAAAATATATATTAACAAAATCATGGTGGGACAGTGTTGACGGCTTTCATAGAATAATAGGTGACATTGCTTTGAGCGATGATAGTGTCAATTCTATATTATTAGAATGGTCAGTAGATGATAATTTTTGGCTTAGAAGAATTGCTATATGTCATCAGCTTATAAGAAAAAATAATACAAATACTAATTTACTTGAAGAGATAATAATTAATAATCTAAATCAAAAAGAGTTCTTTATAAATAAGGCTATAGGTTGGGCACTTAGAGATTATAGCAAAACCAATCCTAAATGGGTTTTAGGTTTTATTGAGAAACATAAAGATAAGATGTCTAATTTAAGTATAAAAGAGGCAGCTAAATATTTAAATAATAAATAAATTAATATTTTTTCTTTACTGCAAATATAATATTAAATATTATTATTAATATTAATAAACTACAAACTATTATATGCGAATAAAGTGAAACATCATTAGCTATATAAAATATTTTAGGCAGTTTCCAATCTACTTTTTTAAATGAAGCAAATTTATCTAAATCATCTTTCTGTTCTAGAGAAAAGCCTGTAAATTGTTTATATTCATCATTAAAAAATATTAAACTATTAGGATGAGTAAAGTTATAGTAATTATTGGATATTTTATATATAGAGCCTTCATCTTTAGCTTTAAAAGTTTCAAGTCTATATCCATATATAGGTTCATAAGGAAATTGTGCAGAATACAAATTAATAGAGTTATTACTAATAAATTGTTTTAATAATTGTTGTCTATATTCATCATTTTGCTCATTAAATGATAATATAGTATATATTTTATAATTATTATTACTTCCTAAATTATTTATTTTATTCCAAACTTCTTTGCCTATTTCTATATTTACATTTCTAAAAGCAATTTCATTATTAAATGTATCAGCATGCTTGTAAAGAAAGAAAATAATTGTATATATATTTAATAGTAGTAATAATATTAATGACTTTTTTCTGTTAAATAATTTATATTTATTAAGTAAATATGATAAAAATATGGAAAATGGCAGTATCAATGTAGAGGATATTCTTAATCTTAAATTTATCTTTTTTAAGAAAGGAAATAAACTATTTATTATACCTTTATCATAATAAATATCAAAAATTAAATAAATCCAAATTATAAAAAGAAATATTTTAAATTTATCAAATTTATTTAAATTATAAAAATGTTCTTTAATTTCTTTTTTATTAATTATAAATATAATTATCATTAATGGTATAATTAAAAAAGGCAAAGATAAATCGTTTTCCCATATAGCAGAATATTTTATATGAAAAAATAGATTTAATGAAAATAATTTTTCTAAAAAAGAGACAAAAGATAAAATGAAATAATAATAAATTACTTCAAATATTTTATGAAATGGCACATTATCAACCATTAATTCTCCCCTATCTATTTTAGCGGATAATATAAACATAGGTATAATTTTTGATAAGCTTAAGATAAAAGATATTAATACAGAGCATATTATAGCTAAACATTTTTTAAAAAAATCTAAGTTTAATTTGAAAAAAATAGCAGCCATTCCAAGTAGTACAAAACAAGTATAGAAAAATATTGTATGTATTGCTCCTCCAAATATCATGGCAGAAAAAATTATAGCCCCAGATAATATTCTTATAATAAAACTAAATTTAACTTTTGATATAGTATTAGAAAAAAATATAAAAACTATCAAAGCAGTCAATGGATGATATATAAATGTCCAATGCCCAACTTTAAGATGATATATATAATATCCAGTACATGAAAAAAATACAGCTCCTGTTAAAGAGCTTATAAAATTAAAATTAAAATCTTTTTTAAGCAGAAGATATACAGATATAAATCCAACTATAGAAAATAAAAATGTTAATAAATTATAACTATACCAAAAAGGCATAATTAGAGTAAGAAAATATAAAGGAGAATATTGATGCCAATTAGGATTAGCATAACTAAGCAGTCCTCCTCCAAATAATGGAGAAGCCCATTCTATATCTAATCCATTGTTTTGATAATATATAAACATACTAATAGCCCTAGCTTCTATTTGGGCATAATCATGACCTATATAAGGATAATTACTATTTAAAAGCAATATTTGAGCTATGGATGTAATAAAACAAAATATGATTAAAATTAATTTCTCTTTTTTTTTATCTAAAACTATATTAAATATTTCTTTATTAGTTTTAATGATATATATAAATGAGATAACAAATAATATAGTTAATAAATAAAAAAGAAATCTCATAATAGTCCTTTAATTATATAAAAAGTTATTAACTTTGAAAAGCATTATTTAAGAAAGAAATTAATATAGATTAAAATCTCCAATTTGCTCGAGACTGGACTTGAACCAGCACGGTGTTACCCGACAGCACCTCAAGCTGTTGTGTCTACCTATTCCACCACCCGAGCGAGTAAAATTAATATCTATTATATAATAACATAACTTTTTGTCAAATTTTATTTTTTATTATAAATTATTTTTGAATATTGATAATAATAAAAAATATATTAATATAAAATAGAGGATTTATATTATGACTGTTAAAGATAAAATAGATAGTTGGTTTATTCAGGCTAGATTATATTTTGGCTTAACTAAATATTCTTCTGCACTTAGGCTATACGATAAAATTATAGAGTATTTTTATACTTACAGCGAAGATTTAGACAACAATTATAAAGAGATATATTTTGCAAGAGCATACTACAAAAAAGCATTAACTCTATATTATTTAAATCAATATGAGAAGTCTATAGAGTTTTATGATAAGGCTATAAGTGTAAATCCTTTATATGAAAAGGCTTTTATTAATAAGGGGATAATACTTGCTAAACTAAATGCTTATGATGATGCTTTGTCTTCTTTTAATATGGCTATAGAGATAAATGATAAATCTGAAATATCTTATTTTAATATAGGGATAATATATTCAAAATTGGAACGTTATAAAGATGCTTTAGATTATTTTAATATAGCGGGAAAATTGGGGTATGAATATGCTTATTTAAATGTAGCTATTATGTTAGAGAGGCTTGGGGAAATAGATAATGCTTTAAAAATGTATGATAAAGCAGTAGAGAGTAATCAATATTTAGAGATAGTTTATTTAAATAAAGGAAATTGTTTAAATAGAATAAATAAATATAAAGAAGCAATAGAGTATTTTGACAAGGCTATAGACATTTTAAAATCAAAAGAGATAAAAAATATTAAGAAATCAGACATAAATGATAGTGATATGATTGAATATAATTATATTGATGATGATTCTATTTGTGAGAGGGTATATTTTTCTAAAGCTAATTCATTAATATTTTTAAAAGAATATGATAAATCTTTGGATATTTTAATTAGTATAGACAAATATAAATCTGTTAATATTTTTAATATTATATCAAAGTTTATATATTTTATTGATATAGATAAGCTAATAAATATAATATTAAATCAAGAGAGTTTTTGGGTAAAAGAAAAAGAAGAATATTTTTATTTTGTTACAAGAGATATTGCTGATAAAAATAAATTAAAAAAATTATGGATATTTCAATATATACTCTTATATTTAATATCAGTAAAAGATTATGATAAGATAGAAGAGATATCGCATTACACTAGTATAGAAGTATTTGATGAGATGGCATTTGATAAAAGATACGATAAAACAGAAGAGGCTAATTTAAAAAATTATAATAGCTATATTAAGAAAAATAAGTTTAGAATGACAAGCGTAAAAAATGCTAATGACCCTAAAGAGGGTAAAGTTTTAATGCAGCTTCTTAGAGATAATAGTTTAAATGTAAAACATTCTAAAGTTAATAATTTTATAGCACTGCAAACTTCTTTCAGCAGATGTAAAGATTCTCTTACTATGTATAGGCTATATGGTAAAAATGACAATAAGGAAGGTACAGGCTGTTGTTTAGTTTTTAACAAATCTTTTTTTGATACTTCTTTTAATAATATAAACTCTAGTATACTATTTTCTTTTTCTTACAACAAAGAGAATAATTCTTATATAGAGTCTTATGAAGAAAATACTTTGCCATTATATTATGTGCTTTATTATAACTATAGAAAAAATGAAATAATATTTAATCCTTCTGAATCTGATTATAATAATCTTATAATAGACCTAAACAAAAATTATCATGTTCTTTGGAATGATGGAGTAGATTTTTATGATAAGTTAAGAAATAAAATAGGGTATATTTTTAATAATATATTTGATATTATAAAATCTTTTAATAGTGAAGAGTTAGAATATTCTTGTCAGCTTCTTATGAATATACAGTATTTAATAAAAGATTCTTCATTTGTAGAAGAGCAAGAGATGCGTATTATACAGCTGCTTGAATATGGAAGCAATCCTTTGCACATAGATGATAATATGAAACGCTCTTACAAAAACTATTTATATTTATTTGATAATAAGGCATTAAAAGAAGTGATACTTGCTCCAAAGGTTAAGGATGCTGATTTTTTGGTTGAGAAATATAATGATAGGTTGGCAAAAGCTACTAATATATATAATTCAGAGACGGTGAAAAATAAATATAGAATTAATGTGTATGTATCAAATGCCCCTATATCTTGATTTTTTATATTAATATTGGTATATACTTAAATTTATATTAATTTTTGCTTATAATCGTTATTTTTATACTAGGTTTTATTAAATAAATAATTTTAATTTTTTTATAGTTGCTTTTTTTATAAATGTTTACATACTATTTAAATAAAGACTTTTTAAATTAAAAAAATAAGTGTGTAAAATTAATATAAAGGAGCTAACTCCTATGAAAAGTTTAATTTTATTTATATCTGTATTTTTGATTCTTATTTCATCATGTAAGCAAGAGCGACCCAATGTACTTGCCCCAGATAATATTGGAGCTAATTCAGAAACTAATTATATTACGAATTATTTTACAAACGTAATAACCAATAATGCCATAATTGTTATAACTTTAGATTATATAAATAGCCAAATACCTGCTTTATCTTTTGAAGTTCCAAATACCCCTGATGATGTTAAAGAAGTGTTTACTGATTTTATATATAAATCAATACCAAAGCTTCCAGAAGGTACTCCATATCCTCAATTAACTATGCAATTAAAATCAAAGTGGAGAATTGAACCATATACACCAATAAGCATAAAAGCTTTTACAAATGTTTTTCAAAATAAAATATATACTTTAGCAACTAATATAGGTTGTGAGGTAAAAGGAGATATAAAAACTTCTTTATCTGCTAGTGATGAAGGCATAACAGATGCTTGGTTAAATGTAGAGTTTTCATTATCATTAAAGACTAACTTTCAAATTACACCAAAAGAATTGGCTGAAGTTATGACAAATAAACCTATAATAATAACTTTTAAAAGAAAAACAACTTCTCCAATAATTTGGGAAGATGATACAACTACTATAGTGCCATAATAAGTTTATTTTTTGGCTGAAAAGTTTATAGTCTTATTATCTTGACAAATAGTATATTATTAATATAATTATAACATCTTAGATAAGGACTTTTTATGAAGCGAATATTTTTTGTATTATCTATTATATTATTCACATTTTTTATTTCTTGTGAAAAAGATAAAAAGAATATAGAAAAACAAGTTGATAAGCTGCTTGAAAATGTTGATGAAAAGATTGATGAAGGTTTAAATACTGCCAATGATGCTATAGACAGTAGTTTAGATAAGGCAGGAGAGACTATAGAAGATGTAAAGAAGAATGCTGAGGATACTTTAAGTAAATCATTAGAAGAGGCATCTAAAACTATAGAAGAAGCAAAAGAGAATTTAAAAAAGTAAAGTTATGAATAAAAAAATAGCTATAGTTGTCTGGAGTAAAACGGGCAATACTAAGCTTATGGCAAATGCTCTTAAAGAGGGTATAGAACTTCAAAAATGTCAAGCGGATATGTTTAAGGCATATGATTTTGATAGAAATAAAGCCGAGGAATATTCTACAATAGCTTTAGGCTGTCCTGCTATGGGGGCTGAAACTTTGGAAGATACTGAGTTTTTGCCCATGTATAATGATATAAAATCTGTTCTTAAAGATAAAAGGATATTTTTGTTTGGTTCTTATAGTTGGGGTGATGGTAAATGGATGCGGGATTGGGCTGAAGATGCAAAGAATAATAATATTACTTTATTTAGAGAACCTATTATAGCAAAAGAAAAACCTACAGATGATATATTATTAAAAATGAAGGAAGTTGGAGAGGATTTGTCAAGAGATTAAAAATTATTGGAGGAAATCTTTAATGGATAAAAAAATTATTATTACTATTAGCAGGGAGTTTGGAAGCGGGGGAAGATTTATAGGAGAGAATGTTGCTAAAAAGTTAGGTATTGCTTTTTATGATAAGGCAATTATAGAGATGGCTTCTGATAAAACAGGATTTTCTCCTGATTATATAAAAGAAAATGAACAAAAATTAACTTCTCCTTCTCTTTTTAATTTTGCTATATCTGGTTCTTATGCTGGTAATATGGTATTTGGCAATGGAGAATCTTTGCAAGACACTATGTTTTTTGCTCAAAGCAATGTTATTAAAGAAATTGCTAGTAAACATTCTTGTGTGATAGTGGGAAGATGTGCTGATTATGTTTTAGAGAAATTTGAAAATTGTATTAATGTTTTTATACATTCAGACATGCAAAGTAAAATAAATAGAGCTGTTAATGAATATAAATTAGATAGTAATAGCATAGAAAAGATTCTTAAAGACAGAGATAAATTAAGAGCTAAACATTATAATTATTATACTGGAAGAGTATGGGGCGATGCTAGAAATTATGATGCTTGTTTTAATAGTGATTATATAGGCTTAGAAAAAGTAGAAGATATTATAGCAGATATGGCTAAAAGTTTATAAGGATTTATCCGCTAATGAAAATAATAGCCGATTTGCATACACATACAATAGCAAGCCAGCATGCTTTTAGCACTGTAGATGAAATTATAAATGCTGCTAAGGAAAATGGGTTTTTAGCTGTTGCTATTACTGACCATGGTCCTAAATCTAGCGATGGAGCTAAGACTATACATTTTAAATCTATGCATAATATACCTGAATATGTTAATGGTATTAGGGTGCTTAGGGGAGTTGAGGCTAATATTATAGATTATGATGGAAATATTGATTTGAGAAAAAATGTTCTTGAATGTTTAGATTTTGTTATAGCTTCTTATCATGAGGATTCTATTACTCCTTCAAATATAGAATCTCATACTAATGGGTATATTGGTTTGATAAAAAATAATTATGTTGATTGTCTTGGACATGTGGGTAATCCTAAGTTTGAATTTGATATGGAAAAGATAATTAAACTTTGCAAAGAATATAATAAGCTTATAGAAATTAATTCTTCTTCTTTTAAAGTGAGAAAGGGTAGTGATAAAAATTGCAAAGATGTGGCATTATTATGCAAAAAATATAATTTAAATATTGTAGTTACTTCAGATTCTCATTCAAAGTACAATGTAGGCAATCATGAAGCTGCTTTAAATATGCTTGAAGATATTAATTTTCCAGAAGAGTTAGTTTTGAATGCAGATTTTGACAGGCTTATGAATTATCTAAATAATAGAAACAGAAATTAAGTATTATAATATTATTGATTTTTTACAGCAAGCTGTCCGCATCCTGCTAAAATCTCTTGACCTTGTTTAAATCTCTCAACAACTTCTATTCCATTGTCTTTTAATATGGATTTAAATCTCAATATAATATCTTTATTTGGTCTTTGTAGTTCTGGGGCATGTTCTACAGGGTTCATAGGTATAATATTCACTTTGAAAGGAAACTCTTTTTTCAAGTTTACCAATCTATAAGCATCATTAACAGAATCATTAACATCTTTTATTAAAACCCACTCAAAAGTAATCATTCTTTTTCCATTTTTGCTGTATCTTTTAAGTATGTTTATAAGATTTTCTATTGGATATTTTTTATTTATAGGCATTATTTTATCGCGAACTTCATTTTTAAGAGAATGTAAAGAAACTGCCAATCTACAATCTAAATCTCTTTCTATTAATTGTTTTATCCCCGCAACTTCTCCTGATGTTGAGATTGTAATATGTCTTATACCTAAATTAAATCCTTTATAAGAGTTGATTGTGTCTATTGCTTTAAATAAATTCTTTGTATTAGCTAAAGGTTCCCCCATACCCATAAACACTATAGAATTGACCTTTTTTGTAACAGCACGCATTAATATAAACTCGGCAAGTATTTCATCAGCAGTAAGGTTTCGAGATAGTCCCATGCTTCCTGTAGCACAAAAAGCACATCCATATCCGCATCCAACCTGTGATGATAAACAAAAAGTTATTCTGTCATTTTTACCGAGTATTACAGATTCTATTTTTTTCTTATCATATAATGATATTAATAATTTTCTCGTACCATATTCATCTTCTGTGATGGATTCTATTTTTGAATTATGTATGAAATAATTTTCATCTAATAATGCTCTTAAATCTTTTGGAATATTACTCATCTCATCAAAAGAGATAGCATACTTTTTATATATCCAATTTAGTATTTGAGATGCATGAAACTTAGGAAAATTATTCTCAATACAGAATTTAGATAAATCCTCTTCTGATACATTCATTATAGATATTTTTTTTGGCATATGTCTTAATTTTTTATTATGTATTATTTTTTAGCTTATAACCTATAAGCTTATTAATCAAACTCCTCAGCAGCTTGTCTTAGGTTTATTTGAACTGCTTGAAGAAGATGATGTACTGTTTTTTCCTTTATAATCATTAACATAAAAACCAGAGCCTTTAAATATTACTCCAGCATTTAAAGAAATTATTCTTTTAGCACTTCCTTTACATACAGGACATTTAGCTTTAGGTTCAGCAGTCATAGACTGAAACTCTTCAAACTCATGTCCGCATTTTTTACATTTATATTCATAAGTAGGCATAATTCTTAATCTCCAAATTAATTTAATAAAAAACTATATATCAAAATAAAAATCTGTCAAGTATCTAAATTACTTTAAATATTTCTCAAACCAGTTAGTAATTTCTTCTAATCTTCTAAGTCTATGTTTTGGTTTTCCGCTTCTTGAGAGTTCATGATTTTCGCCTTTAAATAAGCATATTCTTGATTCAACACCATAATATTTTAAAGCAGTAAACATTTGAAAGGCTTGAGTTTGATAGCATCTATAATCTTCTTCGCTATGTATAAATAGGGTAGGAGTTTTAGCATTGTTTGCATATTTTAATGGAGACTGTTCCCATAATTTATCAAAACCGCTGCAAACATCTCCGCCTAATTCATCAGGATTAAAATAATAACCTATATCGGTAGTGCCGAAATCATCTATCCAGTTTGATATAGAACGCTGAGAAATTGCACATTTAAATCTATCAGTATGCCCTATTATCCAATTAACCATAAAACCGCCATAAGAACCGCCTGTTACACCTAATTTGCTTTTGTCTATATTAGTATATTTTTCAAGAACAACATCAGTAAACTTCATTATGTCTTCATAATCTATAGTACCGTATATTTTTCTTATATCAGCAAATGCATTTCCTTTTCCTTCGCTTCCTCGAGGGTTGCAGAAAAATACAAAATACCCCATATTAGCCCAAACCTGCATTTCATTAAAAAATATTTCTCCGTAAGCTGTTTTTGGTCCGCCATGTATATCAAGTATTGCGGGATATTTTTTGTTTTCATCATAATTTATTGGCTTTAGTACCCATCCTTCTATTTCAAAATTATTATTTGTTTTAAATGAAATTTTTTCTGGTATTGATAAGCTTTTTTCTTTTAGAACATCTTCATTAAAAAAAGTTAATTGCTTTTCTAAACCATTGTTAATAAAATATATCTCTTCAAGTTTCAAATCTCTAAAACCTATAAAATATATATTATCATTATTAGAAACATCAAAACAATTAACAGCTCCTTGTTTACTTGTTATAGTGTTTATATTGCCTTTTAAGTCTAAGCACTTTATATGAGCATTTTCATTTTCTGTGCATACAAAATATATTTTATCTTTATAAACTCTAATGTCTTTACCGCCTCCATAAGATGAGTCTGTTCCTATCATATTGCCAAGTCCATTATCATAATGATATACTAAATTAATATTATTATTTTCATCTATTAAATAAAAACTGCTATTTTCATTGAGTCCATATTTCTTCATGTCTGTCATAACAGAAATAATTTTTTCTTTATTATCATTATCAATTACAAAATCAGCAAAATATATAGCATATTTATTAGAATCTATAATAACTTTTTCTCTTATGTTGTTAATATCATTTATATCATACAAACGAAGTTCTGTAGTTGTAGGGGCTTTATCTTTAAAAGAGTTTATAATGCATAACACTTTACCATTTTTATATTTAAAAGAGTTCACATTACTATAGTCATCTGTAATGGAAGTTAATTTGTTTTCTTTTTTATTGTAATGATAAAGCCTCTCTCTTTTTTTGTTTGTAATTCCTACATTATTAACCCAAAAAGGAATTTCATCAAACACTTCATAATCAGCTTCTTCTTTAGCCCATTCCAAATAATTATCTTCTTTTCTTTTTTTCTCTCTATTAATATCATAAATAGCTTTTATTAAAAAATTGTTTGCATCTATTGAGTATAAATCTACTACCTCAAGCTCAATATTAAATAAACTCTCTGCCTCTCCTCCATTAATATTGATAGAATAAAACAGAGAATAATCAATAAACTCTTCATCTTTTTTGTTTTTCAATTCTTCATCTCTTAATGATGATTTAAATATTATAGTATCATTATTAAGCCAAGATACAAGACTAACATCTTTTACCGAAGTGAGTTTATATATTTTATTTTTTTCAATATTATAAATAAAAGCATCAGAGATATAGTTGTTTTTCTCATAATCTTGATTGCTTTTTACAAACACTAGATTTTTATTATCTTTTGAAAGCTCTATGTTAGATAAAAAATTAAAATTTAAAAAATCTTTAATGTTTAAACTTTCCATATGAATAAAATCCGATTAAAAAATATTTATTATTTTTGTAAGTTTGAATAATTGTAAGCTATATTAGCAGCTACACGGCAATTATTATAAACCAATTCTTTATTAGCTTTGAGGCTCTTGTTTTCTGTTACACTATGAAGCTTAGCCAATATAAAAGGAGTTACTTTTTTACCAGATATATTTTTATCCTTTGCTTCTTTTACAGTATCTTCTATTATTTTGTCTATATAGCTTTTATCCATTTCATATTCTTCAGGTATAGGATTGCATACAACAACCCCTCCATTTAAACCTAAAGCCCATTTTGTGTGAAGAATATTTGCTATATCTTCTATAGTGTCTATTTTATAATCAACATCAAAACCACTGTCTCTTGTATAAAAATTAGGGAACTTAGAAGTTTTATAACCAAGTACAGGAACCCCAAAAGTCTCAAGATATTCTAAAGTAAGCCCCAAATCTAATATTGATTTAGCCCCCGCACATACAACAGCAACATTTGTTTTGGCAAGTTCTTGTAAATCTGCAGATATATCAAAAGTATCCTGTGCATATCTATGTACTCCTCCAATTCCTCCTGTGGCAAATACTTTTATTCCTGCAAGAGAAGAAGCTATCATAGTTGTAGTTACAGTTGTGGCACCGTCTTTTTTTAAAGCTAATATTGCAGGTAAATCTCTTCTGCTTGTTTTGATAATATCTTTAGTGCTTCCCATATATTCAAGTTCATCTTTATTCAAACCTATTTTTATTTTTCCTTTTATTATGGCAATAGTAGCAGGTATGGCATTATTTTCTCTAATTATTTTTTCGCAATTTAAAGCACTTTCAACATTTTCAGGATAAGGCATTCCATGTGATATTATTGTGCTTTCTAATGCGACTACTGCCTTTTTTTTATCCAAAGCAGTTTTTACTTCTTCACTAATATCTAAAAAATCATTTAATTTATCCATTTATAAAAATCCTACCTATTTCCCAAAACATTGAAAAAATATCCAAATTGTAATCCTAAATCTAATGAACTTATAGACTTACTTGCAATTCTAATATCACTCAAATAACCATTATTATTGAAGTTTAGAGCAAAATCATAGTTAACATATACGCCTATAAGAAGATAATTTAATATATGGAAATCCAAAGAAAATTTTACATATGGTATTAAAGCATTTTCAAAAATATCGCTTATATCACCTCTATCAAGATAGTATCTTCTATTATATGCATATTCTGAAGAACTATCTTCTAAACGATAACTACCACTAATAGGTATTTTTACTCCGCCGCCGCCTGATAAAGACATGAAAAAGAAATGAAACTTAAATACTCCCCCTATCATAAAACTATCAAATTGATAATTTTCAGTTGCTCTGTTTCCATTTATATCATATTTTAAAGCATAAGCATCATGATAATATCCAATATCAGCAAGTATTGATATGCCTGTGTTGTGAGTTATATCATTTCTCATTCCAATTAAAAAAGAATACCCCATATCAAAATCTCTAAAACTTGATGGAAGCTTTGATGCTGAATCTGCAATAGCACCGCTCATACCAAATTGACCTATAAATCCTAAACTTAGACTTACAGCACTAAGATTAGAGTAAAATATTGAGCTGATTAATAATATAAATAGAAGAAATTTTTTCATGTTTCACTCCTATTTTAAATAGTTTAATTAAACTATTTAAAAAGTCAAGTAAATAACAAAATAGTAAATAAAATTATATAAACAAAATTATAATAAAATATAAAACCTCTCTTTTTTATTATAGATAAAATTATATTGTATATGGCATTAAGTAGTATGATTGCAATAAAAAGCTTTATATTAGAAACGTCATTTATTATTAAAAATAAAGAAAATATAATAATAAATATATTTGATATAATATAAGAAATATATTCATACTTATCTAATTTTTTATCTGCTCTAAACAAGAAAATTGTTTTTATAAATAGAATTAAAAATAAAATATATAAATAAAAAAATAATTTATGAGAGGATAATATATTGTTTTTTAAATTTAGTATTATTAATGATAGAGAGCTGATTGATATAAATATGCTTATGGTTCTTGATATAGTTATTGATAGTTTTGTGTTTTGCATTTTATTATATAGAAGATAAGCGAAGTATAATATAGAAGAACTTAATATAATAAATATGCTATAAAATATTTTTAAGTTAAGCATATTGTTTTTTACTAAGAATATGGTGAGTTCTTTTACATCTAATTTGTTATTAAATTTTATTAAGGCAAGTATTGAAACAAAAATAATAAATAATACAAAGTATAATAAAAAAGCCCATATAATAATTTCAGCTATCATAGTGTAGAAATCATATAAATTGGATATTTGTTTTATATTGTATTTTATATATGAAAAAGCTAATGCAAAAATAATAAGCATATTGGCAGATAATATATGAATTAATAATTTTATATATTCTTTTGATATACTCATTTTTATTAATAGCTCATATGGCAAATTATATAAATAAATTGATATTATAAATATTATTATAGCTGTTATAATTATAGATTTTAAGCATATTTTGTTGATTGAAAATAAAATATTAAGTATAAAAAAACTAAGAGGTATTAACAAAGAAAATAGTATTTTTAATAGAAACACAAATTCATTATTAAAAAACATTTCCAAATTAGATAAATTATCTGTAAGTTTATAAATATCTATTGTAACAAATGGCAATATATAAATAATAGAAATTATTAGAATAAAACTAATAGCTATTATAATATCTTTTGTATTATTTTTTAATATATTTATTTTTTGCATTACTATTTCCTAATTGATTAGTGATTATAAATCTTATATTATACGATGTCAACAAATTATATATTTGAACGTTATTATTTTTTAGAAATAATAGGCAACGTTTTATATAAGCCAAAAACAATATTAAAAGTAAATTAAAAAACTTTAATGATAAACTAACTATAGTATAAATCTTTTTTTATTTCTTTAATTTATACTATACTTATGATTAACTTATTTGACACAGCAAAAAGAATATTAAACCCTTTCTTTGCCAAAAGGCACTTACTTGGTGATGACAATTTATTCAGCATTAATAATATTTTATCAAAAACCGCTGCTCTAGCATTTATAAGAGCAATAGATAAAGGAATAAAAGAAAAAATTGAGAAACTTAAAGATATTGATTGGACAAAAGATAATACGCTGCCTAACTTTCCTAAATCTTTTTTAGATGAATACGGACTTGAAGATAAACCTATATTATTAAAAAAGAATATAATTGAAAAGAATAAACTAAATCACCCAGATATTACTGAAGAAGAAGCTAGAAGAATAATAGGCAATGCTTTATATAAGCCAGAAACTATATTAAAAGCAAATCCAAATAAACCAGCATATCATAATTTTATATCAAGAACAGATGACAAACATAGTGATATAGTATTACTAGAATTATCTGATGAAAAAGAAAATTATGAAGTAATAAATTATCATATAATAAATAATCCTGCTAGAGATAGGAAAGTAAATATACATAAAAAGAGCTAGTAGGGAGGACGTGCATTCCCTCCATCGCAGTACTTGAAAATCAAGCAAGCGGCAGCCGAGCACGATTTTCTGCCATTCGTACTAACCCTATATATTTAGTTTAACAAAGTTTTTATGAGAAGTCAATAAAAATACTTATTCCTAAATAAATAGCAAAATAAAATATACTTGATTTTTCATTATTATGTAATTATACTTTAAATATTATTATTTTTTTGGGAGGTATAAAAAATATAATATGAAAGTTGCTGTTATTGGTGATTTACATGGTAAGCCTTGCTGGAAACATTTGTTAAAAGATAATATTAATAATTTTGATAAGATAGTTTTTTTGGGGGATTATAGTGATGATAGCTGGGTTACTTTTACAGATAAAGAGATTGTTGATAATTTAAAAGATGTTATAGAGTTTAAAAGAAATAATGATTCTAAAGTTGAGCTTCTTATAGGAAATCATGACTTTCAGTATATAGTTGGATATCCTACAGCAAGCAGATATAGAAAAAGTTATGCTGATGAACTTTATAAAATTTTTAATGATAATAAAGATATATTTAATGTAGTTTATGTATTAAAAGATTATGTATTTAGCCATGCAGGAATTACGAATGGTTGGATTAATTATATAAAGAAAAAATATAATACTAATGATTTTAATAATATTAATGATATAACTAAAATTATTAATATGGTTTATTCAAATTGCAAAGAAGATTGTAATATTGCCTCTTATAGAAGGGGAGGAATGAATAAGTTTGCTGGGATATTATGGGCAGATATTGGTGATTTGCAAGAAGATGGATGTTTTGATTATAATCAGATTGTGGGGCATAATAGGGTAAAAGTAAATACTGTTCTAGAAAAAAATAATCATAAGATTTATATGTGCGATCATTTTGACAGTGATGATAGTTGTTTAATTGTATTAGATGTTTAACAAAAAAATACATATTTTTTATTAATTCTGTATTTCTTATTATATTTTTTTAATAATGTAAAATTAATTATATCCGAATAGTTATGTAGTAATATTTTAATATGGGTTTAAATATGCGATATATAGCTATTTTGATGGCTTTTACATTATGTTTTACTTTAAATATTAATGCTGCCCAAAGCGTTTATAATATATTTGCTGATACTAATAATATATATTCTAGCAGTCTTCATAATATAACTAATAGTTTTAGTTTGAATAATACAGGAAATTTATCTTATAGAAAAGATATATCAAGTTTATTTTCAAAAGATATAATGAACAAGGTAAATTATTCTGGAATAACTTACAGTAGAGATATAAAGTTTATGGAAGGAGCAAATGCAGGAATAGGTATTTTGTTTCCAAATATAAAATCTTTTGTAAAGATAGAAAATAAAGGTTATTCATTTTTTGATAATTTATTAGTAAACAGTTTTACAATAGAGTTTTATTTAAAGCCTTATAAGATGCGAATGAACTCACAGGTATTATCTAAAACATCAATATATCAAGACGGCGACACTACAAAATATGCTGGTATTAGAGCTAATATAATAGATGGCCGTTTAGTTTGGCAGTTTAATAATTTATTTATGTATAATGGTAAATATACTAATGTTACTTTAGCTGAAGGTGAATATTTAAAAGAAAATGAATGGAGACATCATAGCATTAGTTTTGATTCTAAGACAGGAAAATTAGTAAAATATATAGACGGACTTGAGGATCAGGTTATTTATTTAACTAGCACAGGAGATAGAATGGGCTCTCCATATGTGTTGGATATAAGTAATATTAATGTTGCTCCTATATACTTAGGACAGGGTTTTATAGGAGGCATGGATAGATTTTATTTTAGCCCTGATTATAAAAGAACTTTTAATTTAGAAAAATATTTGCCAAGCGGAGAAGTGTTGAGCAAAGTAATGCAATTTAATAGCGATAATATTTTTATAGATGAAATAAATTATATAGCAAAAACTACTAATGCTACAGGAGTGTATGTTTATTATAGAACTTCTAATAATTATTTTTCTGAAGAAGACAGCAATATAGAATGGACACTTTTAGATTCAACTAATAATATTATAGCTAGTCCTAAGACTAAATATATTCAAGTTAAGGCATTATTAGAAAGCGATTCATCTATGGAATATACTCCTTCATTGAACAAGGTTGAAATAATTTATCATGAAGGAAGAGCTCCTCAGGCACCTACTAATTTAAAGGCTATTGTTGCTAATAATTCTATAGTTTTAGATTGGGAAGGAAGTCATGAAAATGTAAGCGGATACAAGATATATTACGGCACTGAATCTGGAATATACAATAATTATGAGCCTATTGTAGTTGATGGCAATCAAACTGAGTATGTTATTAATAATTTAGAATATGGAAAACTTTACTACTTTAGAGTAACAACTATAGGTGGTGAAGGAGGAGATATAGAAAGTGAATTTTCTAGTGAAGTTTATGCTAGACCTTTTCACTAATATATAATTTAAGGAGAAATACTGTGTCTATTAATACTAAAGCTACAAAGTTGAGTAATCTTGCCGAAGAATTATTGAAGAAAGGGGTTAATACCGAAGCAGTAGAGGCATTAAAAAGAAGTATTAGATTAAGTAACGGTGAAGATATGAAATCTTATTTAAAGATAGCTATTACTTTATTTAATAATGGTGATTATGAGCATGCTAAAGTTTTCTTAAATACTTTCTTAGAATATTGGATGGCAGCTGAAGCTTATTTTATATTAGGCTCTATTTCCAAAAAAGAATGCAAATTGCAGGAGGCTTTTGAACATTATAAAAAGGGTGTTGCTTTATATAATGGAGATGATCTTGTACCTTATTATGAGTTTTTGTCTTTATGCAGTGTTTTAAAAGAAGAAGATAAAGGAATAGATACAGCTAAATATATATTAAAAATAGATAATAGAGATAGAATAGCTTTAGTATTTTTGGCTAATTATTTCTTTGCTAATAAGAAATATAAAGAAGCTATGAAATTTTATGAGGTTTTAGTTGATAATAATTTAGCTGATTATAATGATTATCATTATTATGGCGTTTGTTTGCATGAGTTAAAAGATTATAAGAGGGCAGAAAACATGTATTTACAGGCTTTAGAGATGTATCCTGCTGATAGCCCTGAAACTATGGCTTTAAAAAATTTAAGGAATAAAAAATTAGAAGATAATTATCCTAATATAGAAAAGAGCAAAAAAGAATATTTAGATAATATAAAACATTCTCCAAAATCAAGTGATTATTTCCATTTAGGAAACATTGAGTTTATTAATGGTAATTATGACAAAGCTTCAGAATTTTATTCTAAAGCTAAAGAACTTTATTTAGACAAAGTATGTGTTTGATTTATATATATAAAAAAAGCCCTATAGATTATCTATAGGGCTTTTTATTTCTTTAATTATTTTCCTGTGCAAAAACCAGAATATTTCTCTACAAACTTAACAGGGTTATAAGATAATTTAGCCTTTCTAAGCCCTAAATCTCCAACATCCTGCTCTCTATTTACAAACTTATATCCTTCTCTTTTATTGTTTTCTAAGAATAGTCTATTTATAGCCTGATAGCTTCCTTTATAATTCCTATCCCCTCTCTCAGAATGCACCACTATAGTATCTCTCATAGTAAAATCTGCTATAGTGTATGCTACAATTTTTTTGTCTATATATATGGCTCCGCCAGTGATGCCGTCAATTTCTTTCCAATTATTTATAAGGCTATTTATCATCATTATGTCTGCCTCAGCACGAACTTCATGGGTTAATAGTTTATTTTTGTCAAAAGCTTCACATTCTGTTTTTATATCTTCACTGTTATTATTAATGCTTTCCATTTCATTTATTTCCCAACTCTTTTCAAACTCAAATATATCTCTAATCATCTCTTCATTTTCTATATCTATATTTTTATATTCAAAATCATTTTTTATAAATTGATTATACAAGTTTTTTTTATTATGAAACTTTTTGCCGCTTAAATTAATTAATTCATCAACATCATATAAATATTCCCACTCATCTCTCACTTCTTTTACGCTTATTTTAGTGTACTTTTCCCAAAATAAAGCTAATTCTTTTGGTATTCTAATTATAGATTCCTTAGATATTTCACAAGGACTCATATCATTACAAAAATTAGTATCAAACCAATCTCCAACAGGAGCCCAATAAATTGTATATGGCGAGCGTTGTCTAATCCATACCAATTTTTCTGTAAAAGCCCATTCAAGCATATATATATCTTTAAGCCCAAAGAGGTTCATAAAGGTATAATCTGCAGATTGTTCTGGGGTGATAGAAAAATATTTATTGTATAATTTTTGTTTATCTAAACTTATAGGTTCAAATTCAAGCATAACTGTATTTCCTTTATTTATAAAATGTTAAATATAATACAAGAGTAATAATATAGAATTATTATATATACTAAAAATCTTTTACCAATTTATTGAGTAGTATAAAAGAATAATTACTTTTTTCTTTTTAAATCTATTTGCCTTTGTATTTCTTTTAAGTTTCTTACCTTTATTGTATTAGTGCGTACATCAATTTTACCAGATTTAATTAAATTGTTTAATACTTTCTGTACATCATTAATATTTATACCGCACCAATTTGCTATATCGGCTATAGTAGCATTTAATTCTTGAGGGTCATAATAATGATCTCTAGGAATATTTTGAAGTTCAGCTAATAATAATAAACAGTCATAAACTCTTAAATCTGTTTCTGGTAATTGAAGTATTAATAATCTTCTTTTGGCATCAAATATTCTTTTAGCAAGCATTTTAGATAGTTTTAATGCCATAGCTGTGTTGTTGCCTAATATTGTTTGAAAGTTTTCTTTTGTTAATTCAAGTAATGTAGTAGGTTCATTTGCTATAGCAGAAGCACTTCTTGTTGTGCCTTCAAGTATAGCCATCTCTCCAAAGAAATCTCCCGGGTAAACTATATCTAATAATTTTTCTACATCTTTTATTACTTTAGTTATCTTCACAGAGCCGCTTTGAACCATGTAAAATTTATTACCTGTTTCATATTCCAAAAATATTATATCATCAGCCTCATATTTTTTTGTATGTGAATATATATTATCCATTTTTTATCCTTAATTAAGTTTTTGTATACTGTCATTAGCCTCTTGTGATAAACTATCCATTGGAGGTATTGACATAACTTTTTGATAATATGCTTTTGCTTTATCTTTATCACCAATACTAGCAAAGCTTTTACCCAAATATAATATTGCTTCTTTTACATTTTTTGATTTTGGATAAGTTTTTATTGCTGATAATAAAACCTTAGAAGCATTATCATATTTATTAATATAATAATATGCTTTTCCCATATAAAATATTGAGCTTTCAGCAACTTCTTTATCTTCATTTTTTAAAAGAGTATTAAATGATTTTATAGCGTTCACGTAATCGCCTCTCTCATAAAACTCTAAAGCTCTATCATAATCTTTATTGTTAATAGAGTGATTTTCTATAGATGTACTTGGATTACTTATTATTTTTTGTTCTTCTGTTGTATTATCTTCTAATGGTGCTATATTGCTATCATCTGTGATGTTTAATAAATTTTTACATTCTTTTATTTTTTGCTCTACAGTATGATAAAATACAGAATCTTCATCGGCAGATTGTATATATCTTTTATAAGCATATAAGGCATTTTTATATTTTTTAGCTTTGAAATAAAACTCACCAATATTATATAGCCCCTCTAATGGTGAAGGACCTTCTTCATCTATTGTATTTTCTACTAATATACCAACTTTTTTGTTTATTCTTCTTAATTGATTTGAAAATACTTTTAGCATTTTTATGATTATTGGTTTATTTTTTGAAACTAAACTTTCAAACTCGCTATAAGTTAAAATAATAATAACGCAATCTGTTAAACATTGAACAGTATCTTCTTGAGGATAAGTACCTAGTATACTCTTTACGCCAAAAAACTCACCTACATTGATTAATTCTCTAGTTTCATGCCCATTTTCTTCCGATAAAAATATACTCTGGGCTTGACCCTGCTTTAGAATATAAACTCTATCAGAATTATCTCCAGCAAAATACACTATAGATCCTGCTTTATATACTCTTGTTTGCATTATTGTTTCCTTAAAATATTTTGGATATTTCTTATTACTAAAGTTAATTTTATCACTAATAAACCTTTTTTCAAGTTATTTTTTAGTATTTTTGGTTATATATAAATAGCTATATTTTTTATTCAACTTTTTCCCGCCGCAAAAAGTTGCAAAAAATGCAAATATTTTATTTTTTATATATTAGTAATATTTTTGATAAACTTAAAATCTTTAGTTTATATCCGTTTTGCTGTAAAACTCGGCTGTACTTCCGTTTTTTATATGTTCGTCCATCAATATATTTACTATCTCATCGGCACGGTTGTTTTCTTTATTTGATGAATGCCCTTTTACTTTTATAAACTCAATACTATGTTTTTTTGACAGTTCTATTAATTTGAGCCAATAATCTTTGTTTTCAACAGGCTTTTTATCGCTTTTAATCCAATTGTTTTTTTGCCAAGAATAAATCCAGCTATTCATACCATTAACTAAATATGCACTATCACTGTATAGCTTTATATTATGAGAATGCTTAAGTCTTTCAAGAGCTTTGATTGCAGCTTGCATTTCCATTTTATTATTTGTTGTATGCTCTTCGCTTTCGCCTATTTCTAGTCTTAAATTATGTTTTTCACTCAATAATATAGCACCCCAAGCTCCTATGCCCGGGTTTCCTCTGCATCCGCCATCTGTGTAGATTGTTATATTGTCTTTTTGCATATATTTTAAGATTCTAATGATAAAACTATCTTCTCTTTTATAGCTTTTACTAATTCTTCTTTAGTTTTATATTCTTCTTTTGATACTGTAAAACCTGAAGCTTTAGGGTGTCCGCCGCCGCCGAATGACTCTGCTATCTCTCTTATATCCTTTTTGCATCTGCTTCTTATACTTACTCTAAAATTATAATCGCTTTCATGTACTATAAAACCTATTAACACATCTTGCATTTGTATGAGAGTATCAGAGGCACTTACACTAATATCTTTTAAATTATGTCCATTAATTTCTTCTTTTAAACATAAATAACCAATTTTCTTCTCTTCATCTATTACCATATCATTATACATATAAACTAATGCTTCTACATCTATTTTTGAATATCTCTTTCTAACAACATTACCCAAATTTTCTATATTAACTTTTCTAGACATTATTTTTGAAGCAAAAAGCAATGTTCTCTCTGTAGTGTTGCTAAAAACAAACCCGCCTGTATCTGTTGAAAGACCGCAGTATAGTAGAGTAGCTATAGTAGAATCCATGTCTTTAAGATATGATGAAAATATGTCAAATATTATCTCGCAAGTAGCCCCAGCTTTAATATCATCATAAAACATTGTAACACCATTAATGTTTCTTACTTTATGATGGTCTATAAATATTACTTCATTATATTCACTAGTAATATTAGCAATCCAGCCAATTCTCTCTATATCTCCAGAATCAAGTATTATAAGTACATCTTTTTTTGGTAAATTATCTTCATTAACTTCAAAAATAACTTTATCTATATTTAGTACATTTTTTAATTCTTTAGGCATCTTATCCGTATTAACAACATAAGATTTCTTTTTAAATACTTTTTTTATAAGTAATGATAAAGCAAGCCCAGAACATATACAATCTGCATCAGGATTTCTATGACCTGTAATTGTTATGCTTTTAGCATTTGATATTCTTTTTAATATATCTTTTTTTGTAGTTGTTACTTTTTTTCTATCTGTTTTGGGTTTGATAGGCATTTTTACTCCGCTATTTTTTTATTCTTCTTCTTGACTATCTTCTTTTATATCTAAACTTCTTATTTCGCTTAATACTTTATTGGTTTCCATTAATGTTTTATCATAATAGAAAGTAAGATTAGGAACATATCTTATAGTAAGCTGTTTTCTTAAATAAGAAAATATAACCCCCTTAGCACTATTAAGCCCATTTAATACTTCATTTTGTTTGCTAGGGTCTAAGCATACAAAATATACTTTAGCCTCTTTCAAATCTTTAGCGGTATCAATACGAGTTATAGTAACCAAGTTGTTTTTTATACGAGGGTCTTCTATCTCTCTTAAAAGAATGGTTGATAGTATTTGTTTTATATTTTCATTAACTCTAAGTATTCTATGTGATGACATATATTTTACTGCACTATTGAATTATTTACTTTATTTGTTAAATTATCAAGTTCATTTTCCAAAAATACTTTATCTATATCCACTAATATAATCATCTGTTCGTTAGATTTTACTAGTCCATTAATATATCTGCTGTCTATTCCAGAGTGTATATCTATTTCAGATTGTATATTTTCATTGTTAATAGTAAGTACGTCAGATACAGAATCAACCACTAGTCCATATTTTTTATTTCCTATAGCAACTACAACTATTACGCAATTTTCAGGATCCATTGGCTTATCAAAATGAAATCTGGATCTTAAATCTATTACTAATATAATAGTACCTCTTAAATTAATAATTCCTTTAAAATATTCAGGAGAGTTAGGTATTGGAGTAGGAGGCATAAAGCTTAAAATCTCTTGAACTTTGAGAATATCCATACCATATAATTCATTATTTATTTTAAATACAAGTATTTGATTTGATGTAGTGCTACTCATATTAACTCCTTAAAAATATACTTCAAAATTATAATATATAACTGTTATAAGTCAAGTACATTTATTTTATTTGATTGTTTATGTAAATGCTAAAAAAGATATTGATATATTAATTTTTAAATGTATAATAAAAATATGGAAGTTAACATATTTTTAGAAAATTTAAAAACCAAAATATATGGAAGAAACTTAAAAATATTTGAATCTCTAGAAAGTACAAATACAAAGATGATAGAAGATTTAAATAATGGTATTAAGTTAGAAGAGGGTAGTGTATATATTGCATTAAAACAAACAGCAGGTAAAGGCACACATGGGAACAAGTGGGTATCTAATAATGATTTAGGTTTATGGTTTAGTGTATTAGTATATAGTCCGTTTAAAAAAGAGGCGTTAAGTTTTCTTCCCGGTATTGCCTTGAGTAAATGCTTAAGAGAAAAATATAATGTAAATGCTCATGTAAAATGGCCTAATGATGTTTTAGTGAAAAATAGAAAAATATCAGGAACACTTATTCAAGTTACTCCTATAGAAAATAGAAATGCATGCATCATAGGAACAGGAGTTAATTTATATCACACAAAAGAAGATTTTCCATCAGATATACAGCATAAGGCAACATCTCTTTATATGGAAACTAATTTAAAAGTAGAATTATATGAGTTTTATAAAGAGCTTATTGCATGCTTTGAGGAAGTATATACAAGCGAAAAAAAATTATCAGAATACTTCAGAGAATATAGTAATATGATAGGCAGAGTCATAAAGGCAAAAAAAGATGATGAAGAAATTACGGCTTTAGTTAAAGATATTACTGAAGAAGGATATTTAATAGTTGAAGTTAATAAAAAAGAAGAGACTTGGATATCAAGGGCTTCTTTGGATATAGATACAAATTATTAAAAAATGGAAGTGTAAATATGAGAAAACCAATACCGTATAAAAAACCAGAAGAAAAAAAGAAAATAAATAAAAAAAATGTTGTATTATTTATATTGTTTGAAATAATAATAATAATACTTGCTATTGTAACTACTGCTATTATTTCTTTATTATTCACTATTACACCTTATATAAGTGCGGGCATTAGTGCTTTGATACTTATTTTGTTTACTATTTTTATATCCAAAGAGTTTTTGTTAAAAATTAAATAGATAGTAAGTAGATAATATGTAAAAAAAATGTCCTTGACAAATCAAACATATATATTAATATTATAATAAGAGGTATTTAAAAGTGGTTGAAGCAAAAATACTTAATTTGGCTATAACAGATAAATATTTCGTTGTAATGTTAAAGCCAGAAAACACTGAAAAAGTTATTCCTATATCTATAGCTACCCTAGAAGCTCAAGCTATTATGACTAGTCTTATAGGTTATAAAAAAGAAAGACCTCTAACTCATGATCTTATTAATAAAATATTTAATACTTGTAATATCAAATTGCTTAATGTAATTATAGATAATATACATATGGATACTTATTTTGCTAAATTAGTTATTGAATATGATAAGAACAATGTTTTTATAGATTCCAGACCTTCTGATGCTATAGCATTAGCTTTAGAGTTTAAATGTCCTATTTATGTAGAAGAGCATGTTATAGAAAAAGCTGGTATTATACTTGAAAATGGAGAAGATACTCCTGCTGTTCCTTTTGTATATCAGAGATTTGATAGTCATGATGACGAAGAGGTTTCTCATTTAGATAATAATAATGCAGTAAATAGTAATATAAAAACTAGAGAAGAAATACAGAGATTGTTAGATCAGGCTATAAAAGAAGAAAGATATGAAGATGCTGCTAGATATAGAGATGAATTAGACAAACTTAATTAATTTATTTATTAGCTAATAAGGTTTATAAAAAATGAAAAAATATGTAATAATATTTTTATTTATTATTTCTTTAATAGTATATTCTAAGCCTTCTGATAAAATAAAATTTGATGAAACAGAATTAACCCCATTAGAAGAAGATTTCTTTACCAAAATAGATAATGGTAATACAAATGATATAGAATTGTATTATGATGGCTTTATTATAGCATCTGGAATTACTGATGAAGATGAGTTTAGATTTTACAGAACTAAATTAGATGATATTAGAAATATGGCAAAAGATGAGCTTTCTCAGTACACAGATGAAGGGGCTTATGATTTTGGAAATAGACTTTTACTATGGATATATGATAAAGGCATATTAAAAAAATATTTTGAAACTTCTACTTTGTTTCAGGACATGATTTCTAAGGGTGAATATAATTGTTTAAGTTCTTCTATACTTTATTATCTTCTTTATAGCGAATTTGGTTATGAAGTTAAAGGAGTATTAACTTCAAGTCATGCATTTTGTACTGTTTATACAGAAAGAGGGCCTATTGATGTGGAAACTACTTTAGCTAGAGGCTTTAATCCGGGTACTAAAGAGATAAGAAATACAGGAAGCTCTACAATAGTTACTTTTGTGCCTAAACAAAATTATAATAATAGAAATGAAGCTGATATTCTCACTTTAATAGCAACATTATATCCTAATTCAATTTCTCTAAGAAAAATAGAAAATGACTTAGATAAGCAATTAACTATGGCTAAAAAGGCTTATTATTTATCTCCATATACTGAAATGTATAATGATAATTTAGTTAATGCTTTTAATAGAGCAGCATTGGAGGCATTAAGAAAACACAATTATGAAAAGGCATACACTTATCTTAAAGAAGCATATGAGTTTAACCCTAATAATAGTATGACTAAAAAAAATACAGAGCATTATTATAATACTATAGGGGCAAGTTATTTAAATCAAAAAGATTTTCCTTCTGCTATAAATATATATAAACAAGGAATAGAAGATTTGGGAGAAAATACTACTGTATTAAAAAGAAATCTTAAAGTGTCTTACTATAATTATGCTGTTACTGAGTATAATAGCAAAAGATATAATAATGCTAATACTATAATAGAAGAAGCTTTGAAAATATTCCCTAAAGATGCTGATTTTACAAGACTTCTTAGATCTATACCTAAATAATTATTATGAGATTATTAATTATTGTTTTATTTGTTTTTTTTAATATCAATTTTCTTTATGCACAAGAAAATTATAATTTAAATAAAAGATTTAGAATAATAAGAAAGTTTGATAATTTGCTTTCATCAGATAATAAAGAATATATTTTCTATATAGATGCTTCCTATTTGTTTTCGCCTGAAGGTAAATTAATCTATAGTAATAATATTTATACAGCACAAAAGTTTTTAGAAAATGATTCTAATAATATGGTTTATAGCGGAATAATAAAATCTAGCACTCCTCCTGAAAACTATGTGTATATGCTTCTTCATAAGAGATTATATGATTATATATCAAAAAATAAATCCAGTTATATAGATAAATTAATGGAAACTGATTTACAAACATTTTATGATAATATAAGAGAATATATATACAAAGAAGAAATATATACTGGTAATTTTAAATATATAAGATTTTTAAATAAAACAAAATATAAATACTATACAGGTAAAGATTAAAGATTAAATAATTTTTTTATTTCTGCTGTATTATATTTTGCAGTGCCTCCTTTTAATTGTATCATTTGTTCAGATACAGCTGATGCAAAATCAAGCACTTTTCTTATATCTAAATTATTTAAAATAGCATAGCTTAAAGCAGCTGCAAATGAATCACCAGCACCAACAGTGTCAACTACTTGTACTTTGTTTGAAGGCTTAAATATATATTCATTGTTATAAAATACAGAAGCTCCCTTTGAGCCAAGTGTTAAAAATATATATTCTATGTTAAAATCTTTATATAACATTTTTAATAATTTTTCATTATCATTTTCTAATGTTGGATAGAATATATTTTTTATAGTATAAAGTTCATCATCATTTATTTTTAATATATTTATAAACTCTAACGCCTCTTTTATCTTTTCTTTGGTATAATAATTCTTTCTAAAAGTTACATCGCATATTTTATATTTTGAATCAATACTACTATATATCTTTTTTATAGTATTATATGAACATTCACTTCTTTGAGATAAAATATTAAAATAAAATAAATCGTATTTTTCTTTTAGAGCATTTTCTAATTTTTCATTATATTCTATATTATCCCAAGCTGCATCCTCATGAATTATATAATCAGGTACTTTTTTTTCATTGAGAAATACAGTAGCTTTTCCAGTGTTATATTTATTATTTATTTGTATTAGCGAAGAGTCAATATTTTCTTTTTTTATAAAATCAACAGCATCATTACCGAATTTATCATTACCCAACGCTGTTATAAACTTTAATTTATCATCACTATTTAAAAGTCTAGATAACTGAATTGAATAATTAAAAGGCGCTCCTCCAATTACAGATATATCATTATATACATCATATAAAAGTTCACCAAATGTAAGTATATTGAACATCTTGCATTATCTCCTTAAAAAGTTATTTCTAAAAAAAACTATTTATTAGTGTCTCTATTAGGAGCTCTAAGATTTAGCCTTATTATCTCTTCATTAGATATTGTAGTTCCAGCCTGAGGGCTATAATCATAAATATATCCTTCACCTTGAACTACTATTTTAGCATTGTTATTAGAAACTATATAAGATATATTGTTTAAAGCATCTCTAAGTGAAAGACCATATATATTAGGCATTATGTTATTCGTATAAATAATATTATCTTTTGGCACTAAAGATAAAAATTCGTTAGTGTTTATAGTATGTATTTCCCCGTCAACGAGTCCTAAATATGGAATAATCTGATTAGCAACCTGAGCAAAAAGCGGAGCAGCAACTCTTCCAGCAGCAAGTCCACCAGAGCCTTTAGGGTCATCTAATAAAACCAATATAGAAACTTTAGGGTCTTCTAAAGGAAATCCGCCTATAAATATAGATTGATAATATTTTTCAGCTCTATTTGTTGATCCTGCTCTATATACTTCTGTAATTGCAGTACCAGTTTTTCCAACAACATCTATATTAAGCAAATTAGCTCTGCTTCCAGTAGAACCTGATTCAACACCTTTTCTAAGTAAAAGTCTTGCTATTTGTGAGTATTGTTCATCTATTATTCTTTCTTTTTGTAAGTTATTTGTTAATATTAATTTTCTTTCTCCATCATAAATAGAATCTACAACATGCATTTGAACTTTGTATCCGCCATTTAAAAGCGGTAAATATGAAGAAGCTATTTGCATAGGTGTTACACTCAAATCATAACCTATTGCCAAATAACCGCGTGAAAACCTATGCCAATCTTGTAAATCATGATATATTCCAGTCCATTCATTTTTATATTTTCCCATTACATCTGTAGCGTCACCAAATCCAAATCTTTTTAAATATTCATATAAGAACTTTTTATCCACTCTCTCAGCAACAGTAACAACAGCATAATTGCAGCTATATTTTAATATATCATTAAAGGCTATTTTTCCATGCGGATAATCGCAGTGTATGCGGGTTTGTTTACTATAATCATAATATCCATTACAATGAAAAAGTTCATCAGTATTAACAACTCCCTCTTCTAAAGCAGCAAGTTCTACAAATATTTTCATTGTAGAACCCGGATAAATAGTGCTCATTATACTTCTATCTAATCTTTCATTATTAACATATATAAAGGGGTTATTTGGGTCAAAAGATGGATAAGAGTAATTGGCTATAATAGCCCCAGTATTTACATCAGACACTATAAAAGTAACAGATTGCGGAGATTTTTCTGCTACAGTTTTTAATACCTCATTTCTTACTATGGTTTGTATATCTCTGTCAAGAGTTAAAACTAAATCCTTTGATTGTCCATTTACAGAAGTTAATACATTTTGATAAGTAGCTTCTAGTCCAGCATATCCTTCTGTTCCAGATTTGTTCATATAGCCTATAACATGGGCAAATATATCACTATACGGATAAAATCTCTTATAGCTTTCATTTCCATAAATACTTCTAATATTATACTTATCTTTTACTTCTCTTATTCTATTATAAACATCCAAACTAACATTTCTTGCTAATCTTATAGTTCTTCTTTTCTCTCTTAAAAGTTCTGCAAATCTTTCTTTTGTTATTCCTAGTAATCTTAATATTTCATCATATCCTTCGTTTACGTTAACACCTTCTTTCCCATCTAATTCTGCTACAGACTCCGTATCTATATATACAGTATATGCTGGTATATTAATTGTAAGCGGATTCATTTTAGAGTCATAAATAGTACCTCTTGGTTCCTGTGAATCATTGGCGGTTTGAGTGGACTCTCTTTCTTTGATAGTTAATACGTAAAGCTTTTGAGTGAGCATAATTACGATAACTAAGAAGAATATTGCAAAAATATGTATTTTTTTCATTATGTTAACAATAATTTAGAAAAATGAGGCGGCGAACGGATTCGAACCGATGAATAAGAGTTTTGCAGACTCCTGCCTTACCACTTGGCTACACCGCCATATATTTTGATTGTGATAGTATATAACAAATAAATTAAAAAGTCAATAGATATATAAAATCTTTTAGTATAATAATTACATAATATAGTTGTCATATTAAATACTTATGCTTTTACTATATTTTTATATTGATAATTTTACAGTAATGTGTTATAATTATTTGAATATATTTCTATAAGGATAAAATTCTATGGCTGTAAAAAAGAATAATAATGATAATACTGAAGAGAGAAAATATTCTACACTAACAAAAGATATTCTAAAAAGAGTTGATCATATTTCTATAGAAAATGAATTAAAAGAATCTTATTTAAATTACGCTATGAGTGTTATAGTGTCAAGGGCTTTGCCTGATGTAAGAGACGGACTTAAGCCTGTGCATAGAAGAATACTTTATGCGATGTATGATGCTAATCTAACACATGATAAACCATACAAAAAGTCTGCTGCTACCGTTGGTGAAGTGTTGGCTCGCTATCACCCGCACGGAGATGCTGCTGTTTACGGCACTATGGTGAGAATGGCACAAGACTTTTCTATGCGTTATTTGCTTGTAGACGGACAGGGTAACTTTGGTTCTGTGGACGATGACCCGCCTGCTGCTATGCGTTATACTGAAGCGAGAATGACTAAATTCGCAGAAGAAATGCTTAACGACATAGAAAAAGAAACTGTTAAGTTCGTTCCAAACTTCGATGATTCAAGAACTGAACCTTCTGTACTTCCTGCAACAGTGCCTCAGCTTTTAGTTAATGGCAGTATGGGTATTGCTATTGGTATGGCTACTAATATGCCTCCTCATAACTTAAAAGAGGTCGTTAATGCTGTTATTTATTATATAGACCATCAGGATAGCGAAATTAAAGACTTGATGCGTTATGTACAAGGACCTGATTTCCCTACTGCTGGTATAATATATGGTAAAGAGGGCATTAAAGAGGCTTATACTACTGGTAAGGGAAGAATAAAATTAAGAGCTAGGCTTGAAATAGAAGAGACAAAAAAAGACAGAGAGGCTATTGTTGTAAAAGAGCTTCCTTATGGTGTTGTTAAAACTAATTTGCATGAAAAGATTGCTGAGTTGGTTAAACAAGGTAAAATTGAGGGTGTTGCTGATATTAGAGATGAGTCAAGCAATAGGTCTGGAATTAGGCTTATAATAGAGCTTAAAAAGGGTGTTGCTACTCAGATTGTATTAAATCAGCTTTGGAAGCATACTGACTTAGAAATTACTTTTGGTATAATTAACCTTGCTTTGGTTAATGGCGAGCCTAAAGTATTAAACTTAAAAGAGCTTATAAAATATTTTGTTGATCACAGAGTTGAAGTTATAACAAAAAGAACAGAATATGATTTAAATCAAGCTAAAGCAAAAGCACATATATTAGAAGGCTTATTAATAGCTCAGGCTAATATTGAAGAGGTTATAAGAATTATTAGGCAGAGCGAAAACACTGAAGCTGCAAGAAACACTTTAATGAGTAAGTTTAAACTATCAGAAAAACAAGCTCAAGCTATACTCGATATGCCTCTTAAACGTTTAACTGCTTTAGAAAAACTCAAAATAGAACAAGAATTACAACAATTAAGAGAGTTTATTGCTTATTGTGAAGATTTGCTTGCTCATCCAGAAAAAATACTTGCTGTTATTAAAGATGAACTTAAAAACATAGCAGAAAAATATGGCGATGACAGAAGAAGCGAGATAATAGGCAAAACTAATGATACTGAAATTGATGAAGAAGATTTGATTCATGATGAAGATGTGGCAGTATCTATCACTACTCAAGGCTTTATTAAGAGAGTACCTGCTTCAAGCTATCGTACGCAAGGCAGAGGCGGTGTAGGTGTTCAGGGCGGTAAATCTCAAGGTGAACATTATATAGAACATTTATTTGTTGCTTCTACTAAAGATTATTTATTTATATTCACCGACAGAGGTAAGGCTTTCTGGATGAAGGTGCATGAGATTCCTGCTCTCACAAAAACTTCTCAGGGTAAAAGCATCAAGTTTATACTCAATTTGGCACCAGATGAAAAAATTACAAGCTACTTTACTGTATCTGACTTTAACCCTAAACAATCTATTATAATGGTTACTAAGATGGGTACTATTAAAAAGATGGAGCTTAAACATCTTGAGAATGCTAAGAAGAGGGGTATACTTGCTTTAACATTAGAGAATAATGATGAGCTTATAGGGGTATCTGCTGTTGAGAGCGGCGATGACTTTATTATGACTACTGCTTCTGGGCTTGCTTTAAGAATAAATGAGCAGAAAGTAAGAAATATGGGAAGAGCTGCTGCTGGTGTTAAGGGCATTAGTTTAGATGACAATGATATTTGTGTATCTGGAAACGGTATACATAAGGGTGAATCATTAATAGTTATCACTGAAAATGGTATAGGTAAAAGACTTTCTTCTAAGCAGTTTAATGCTAAAGGCAGAGGCGGAAAGGGTCAGATTTATATTAAACCTGATAATAAAACAGGAAATGTTGTTAGCGTAAAAACTGTGGGTGATAAAGATGAGATAATGGTTGTTACTACAGATGACATGACTATAAAAATAAAAGCTGATTCTATACCAGAGTTGGGAAGAAACGCTAAGGGTGTAAAAATAGTTAATATTTCTGACGGTGCTAAGGTAAGCGATTTGGCTGTGGTTCCTGCAGATAGCGAAAAATAAAATAAAAAATAAATATTATTAAAAAGCCTGTATTTTTTAATATGGGCTTTTTGTTTTACTACTCTTAAAAGTAAAAGTAAGTAAAAAAAGTATAAAATTTATAAAAAATTAGTAAAAAAATATTAAATTTTTATAAAAAAATATTAAAAAACTTTACAAAGCATACTCATTTGTGTTATAATATATGCATAAACAACAATGAAGGGGAGAAAATCCAATGAAAAAATTTTTATTAATAATATCTATTATATCAATGGCTGCTATTTCTTGTAGCAATGGAACAGATCCTAATAGTGGTAATATAGGTATAAGCGGAAATGTTCCAAGTATATACAAAAACCAAAAAAATGGTGATTCAGTTTCATCATGGATAGGTACTAAAGAAGGTACTGATCAAGCAACTAAATCTATAAGTGCTTCTTATCAGCAAATTCAAGAGCAAGCTTCAACTGCAGACATTGATTTACTTACTAGATTATACTCTACAACTTGGTATCAAACAGAAATGGACTATGATGATGGAAGAGAAGAAACAGAAACTACTTTTGTTTTATTTAATGAAGATTCTTCAAGACTAGAAACAGAATATGAAACAGGAGATAAACCAGAAACAGATTATTATACTTTAACAGTTGTAAAGAGTGATATAAATACTCCTACAGATATGGCTTATTTGGCAAGTGATTCTAAAAAAGATCAAGCAAATAGAAATGCTGTAATAGTTAAAGTAGAAGAAAAAGGCGATGATGATGTTGAATATGAAGGTTATTATCTTTATGACAGAGACACTCTTTTTATAGTTGATGGTGATAGACAAACAAATGTAGAAACTAGATTACAAGCAATAATAGATCAAGTAGAAAGAGAGGGCTCAAGTGCTAATATTAGAGCTGATAAATACACTCTATATGTTAACAAACAATAAATTTGCTTAATTAAAGTAGAAAAATGATTTACTTTTATAAATAGTTTTAGAGGCTTAAGTGGTATTGATTGCCCTTAAGCCTTTTTTATTGCATTTATTGCCTTATTTAAAACCTTTTGGGATTAATAAATATTTATATTGTTTTTATTTTATTGTTTGTATGTTTTTTTGTTTTACTAGTCTGAAAAGTAAAAATAAGTAAAATATATAAAAATATAGTAAAAAATAATATAATTTACTAAAAAAATAGTAAAAAAAACTTAATTTTTTTAAAAAAATAGTAAAATAAACTTTACAAAGAGTTGTGTTTTGTTTATAATATATACATAAATAACAATAAATAATAATGAACAACAATGAAGGAGAGAAAAATGAAAAAATTTCTATTAATATTGTCAATAATATCAATGGCAGCAATTTCATGTGCTAATAGCGATGGTGCAGGCGGAGCTACAGAGTCTACTGTAAGCAAAAATATACCAAGTATGTCTAAAAAAGATTTAAGAGGTACATCAGTAAATAGTCAGCAAAGCCTAGCTCTTTCAGTATCATCACAAGCTACAGGTGATAACGCAACAACAGATGGTACAACTTCAGGTGGTACTATTACAGGTCCTACTGATGTTACAACAGGTAATATCACAACAGAAGAAACAGAAGAAACTGGTACATATAATTTATTAGAAAGATTATATAGCACTGCTTGGGTAAGCGTAGAAAATGGTTGGGACGATGGAAGACCAGAAACAGAAGAAACTTATATTTTCTTTAATGAAAATTCAGAAATGGTTGAAAGAGAATTTGAAAATAGCGTATTAGACGGCAGAGATGAATATTCTACATTACAATGGTTAAAAGATATACAAGTACCAGCTGGTAGCGGAAATATAGTTGGTACAGTAATGCCTCTTCCAGAAGTAGGTACTGATTATAGCAGAAATGCTTGTATGGTTCAAAATACAGAGAAGGATGATGATAGAGATAGTGAATATGAAATATATTTTATGACTGGTGAAGGAAATGAAAGAGTTTTATATGTAGTTGATGGTGATTATGAAGAAGATGTACTTAAAGAGTTTAAAGAATTATTAGTAGATATAGCTAAAGGTAGAGTAGATAGTGATAATAGATATGTTTTAGCTAAAGCAGCAAGACAATAATTTGCTCTTAAATAGTTTTATAGGCTTAAGTGGTATTGATTGCCCTTAAGCCTTTTTTATTGCATGCTTATACTTCTATTATAATTAAGTTTTTTATTCAACTTTTTCCCGCCTTCGCTGTGCGGACTTCGTCAAAGTTTTCGCCCTTCGGGCACGCTTCGCGAAAGTGCAAACGTTTTAGCTTTGTATGTTTGGAATATATAAAGCTAAAATAATATTTATATTTTGTTATATATAAAAAGCTATACTTCATTAAATGCAGTCCTTTTGCTTCTTTGGGTTACGCCTCCGGCACTTCCTTCAGTCGCCCTGAAGGACTCCCTTCGGTCGCAAAAGAAGTGGGGGTGTGGGGGCAAAGCCACCACAAATCACAAACTTAAAAAAAATTGTCATATAAGTTTTTTATTTTATTCAACTTTTTCCCGTAGCAAAAAGTTGCAAAAAGTACAAATACTACAACTTTATATTTTACAATATATCTTCGATGTAATATAACATCTAAAATTTAATGTACACCTAAAGGTAGATTTCATAAAATGCAGTTCTTTTGGTTCTTTTATACCAATACCGAAGGCACTTCCTACGGTCGCCCTGAAGGACTCCCTTCGGTCGTAAAAGAACTGGGGTGCTACCCTAAGGGCACGCTTCGCAGGGGGCAAAGCCCTGCAAATAATAAAATATTATTAAATTATTTAATATGTTTTACTGCAAGTTTAATAGCTTTTATTGCTCAAAGAAATTGTTCATATCTTTAAAAATTTCTTTTATGCTTGCTCTCAATATACTTGCATTTGGAAGTGAGTTTATAAACTGCATGCCGTAATTTTTGGTATATAGTCTTTTATCCAATACAAACACTATGCCTCTGTCTTCTTTGCTTCTTATAAGTCTTCCAAAACCTTGTTTGAACTTTATAACAGCAAAAGGAAGAGCATAATCCAAAAATGCATTTCCTCCATTTTCCTCAATATATTTATATCTTCCTTCACTTATTGGGTCTGTAGGAACGGCAAATGGAAGTTTTGGTATAATTACAGCTTCAAGATTCTTTCCTGCAACATCAACACCCTCCCAAAAAGAATCTACTCCAAATAAAACATTATTTTCTGATGCCTTAAACATATCAAGTAAAGTATGTCTATGTATTGAAGAAGTTTGTGCAAGGGCATTAATATTTTTTTCTTTTAGCTTATCAACAGTAGTTTCATAAACTTTCATTAAAGAGGAGAATGCTGTAAAAAGTATAAATGCACGCCCCCCTGTAATATCGCATACATTAAGAAGCACTTTTGATGTATAATCATTAAAACCATCACTTGCTGGGTCTGGTGAATCGGTTGATATATAAAGTCTTGCGTTGTTTCTATAATTAAAAGGAGACTCTAAATATATTTCTATCTTTTTATTTTTTTCTATATAGTCAAAACCAAGTCTATTAGAAAAGAAATTAAAACTCTTTGAAACTGTGAGGGTAGCGGAATACATAGCAACAGTATCAAATCTCAAATATAAATAATCATTTAAATTTTTAGCTACTGTAACAGGTGTGAGATGCCAATTAAGTATGAGATTTCCTTTTTTAGTTATTCTTGCTTCAACCCATCTTATATATTCATCTTTTTTATAATCTATTGCTGCATTGAGTGAAATTAATTGTCTTTTAAGTCTTTCAAGATAGGCATTACTCATCTGTGCTATCTCTTCATAATCAAATCCCTTATCTATTGCTATATCAAAGAATTTTTTATAAAGTTTATCGCATGCATTAACTAATGAAGTGATAACTAAAACCATCTCTCTTAAAGGTTTAATTCCTTCTTCTTTCCATTTATTATTAATTATTATTTCTGGGCATATTCTAAATTTAAATCCTAAACCTTCTTTTGTTTGTATGTTTTTATGGCAGTAGTTTAAAAATTGTTTTGAAGATTCATCTACTACATTTCTTACTCTTGAAGTTGTTTCATGTACAGTATTAATTAGTTCTAATAATTCTCTATAATCGTCTACTTCTATAGAAGATTTATTTTGATTAACCATATTATTAATAGTTTCTATTACGCCGAGTCTTTTATTTTTCTTTATTCTTGATATATAAAAAAGAGCCTTTAATATGCCATTTTTACTTCCCTCATCTCCAAAATAACTAGAAGCAGAGTTTTCAAAATTATGAGCTTCATCAATTATCACTTTTGTATATTTTGGAAGTAGGCTATATCTGCCTGAAGTTTCTGCATGCAAAGATAAATCTGCACATAGTATATGATGATTAACTATTAATAATTGTGCTGCATTAAGCTGTTTACGCATTTTATAAAAATAACAATCTTCTAAATATTCACATTTTCTATGAGTGCAAGTGTCTGTATCGCAGGCAACCATTTCCCATAATTCAGATTTTGGTTTGTAGCCCAAATCTGTAATAGATCCGTCTTTTGTAATGTTGAGCCAATTATCAATATCTGCAAAAAATTCAATTTGGTCTTCAAAATCTAATTTATCAGTATCATTCAAAGCATCTTTTACTTTTTTAATGCATACATAATTGTTACGCCCCTTTACTAAAGCATATTTCACATTTGGAGCTATAGCATCTATTATAGAAGGTAAATCTTTATTTATAATTTGTTCTTGCAGGTTTATTGTATTTGTTGAAACTACTATTCTTGTTTTATTTTCTTTAAGCCATAATAAAGCAGGTATTAAATATGCAAATGATTTACCTATTCCAGTGCCTGCCTCGGATATTAAATGTTTATTTGTATTAAAAGCTTCTATTGTAGCTTCTACAAGTTCTGTTTGCTCTTGTCTGTATTCATATTTTTTTAATATTTTACTTAAAAGACCATTTTCAGTGAACATAAATAATGCATCAGGAGCATCTATATTTTTTACATTCTCTTTTCTAATTGGCCTTACAACTTCATAAAAATCATCAACATCATTGTTAACTATATAAAAACCAACTCCAGCATTATTTCCCAATTCGCTTGCTATAGCCAAATCTGCCCTTGAAGGAGTAAGCTGACCTGATGGGTGATTATGTATTACAGCATCAAACTCTAATGAAAGCGATATTATAGCAGGTACAGAATCTTTATTTCCCCTTGCCATTACTTCTATATAATCTAATATGCCGAAAGAATTAAAATTGATTCCAAAATATACTTCATTGCCATAGGAATCAACTATAGATTTCCTCATAAAATTTATTGCTTCTAAAGAGAAGACATTATTTATTTCAACATCATATTCACTCATTATTGAATGATAGTATATTATATTAAAATCTTTGTCAAATTATATTTTTTATTATTATTTTTATTATGAAATATATTGATTTAAAATAAATAATATATTATACTTATAGTATAAGCTAAAAATACTTAGTTAAAAATATCTTTGAATATGTTCGAGTTTAATTCGGAGGTATTTATCATGAGTATTTTTGATGGCTTAAAACTTAATTGGCATTTTATCAATAACTGCAATATGCATTGTAAGTTCTGTTATGCTTCAAAAGATTCGTGCAATATAAATTTATTCAAAATAGCTGAAAAACTTAAACCGTTTAAGTATATAAACTTGGTAGGTGGTGAGCCAACTATATACAAAAACTATATTCCTTTAATATATTATCTAAAATCACAAGGACATGTATTAAGTATAGTAAGCAATGGTTCAATGTTTTTAAAAGACAACTCTATACTAAGAGCAACTTTAGAATGCTGCAATGTTATAGGTTTAAGCATAGATTCATTAAACAAAGAGACATGTATAAAAATTGGAAGAAGTGTAGGAAATAGTAAACCTATAACAGAAGAAGAATATCTATATTTAACTTCCCATATTAAAGAAAGCGGAAAAGAGCTAAAGATAAATACTGTTGTTAATAGATACAATTATAAAGAAAATCTAAACTCATTTATAGAAAAAGCTCTCCCTAACAAATGGAAAATATTTCAGGTACTTCCTATAGAAAATCTTAATTCCTGCAAAGAACTTTTAATAAGTGATGAAGAGTTTAATTATTTTTTGAATACTCATGCTGAAAATGAAAAAATAATCTACAGTGAAAACAATGATAATATGACTTCGTCTTACATAATGCTTGATGCTAAAGGTAGATTTTTTAATAACATTGACAATAAATATATTTACTCAAGGAGCTTATTTGATGATAATGTTGATTTAGAGGAAGAGTTTTTTAAAATGAATTACAGCATAGATAAATATTATGAGAGATACAAAAGAGCTAATTGATGAAATATATTAGTGTATAATTTTATAAAAGGAGAGAGAAAAATGGAAAAATTATATTATGATTTTGATGAAAAAAATTTAAATAAAACATTGGAAATGGTTGAAAAAAACACAGAAGAAAATTATAAAAACTTCTTAAATAATGTAAATTATATAGGTGATTATAAAACAAATGTTATTAGATTGTGTGAAGATCTCAAAATGATTTTTAATATGTATGAAGAAAATAGAATAAATATTTCAACTATGGTTCAAATTATAAATATAAGGTATAAAAAACATTTAAAATATAAGCTTGCTATGCATGGAAAAGTATATTATGACACTGTGCTATTTTTTTCATTAATAAAAATAAAAAAATGCATGGAGAAAAAAAATACTGAAGACATCAATATCTATGAAATGATAGTTTATTTATATCATAGCTATTTAAATAAACATATTGACACTATGAAATTTGATCTCAATTTAATAAAAGAAGATGATGATATATTGAGCAGAGGATCCCCAAGCCTTATTGATCATTATTCTTACAGATATTATTTAGATGTAAAAGATGAAATTATATCAGTATTAAATGATATTGATAAATACATATCAGATATAATAAGCAGAATAAAAGAATTTGACAGCAATAATAATTTAATAAATTATATAACCGCTGATGATACTCTTAGTTACCAAATAAGTAAATTTGAGAAAATGAAAAAAGTATTAAATAAATACCAATATTATAGTGAATATCTAAAAAATAGATATCATATAATAGATGAAAAAATTCAATATATATATTTTTGGAAAGAAGAGTACGATATATTAAATAATTATAATAATACATTACATATAAAAAATATAATGGCTCAACTTTATTATAAGAGATATAAAAGGACTAATGATGAAAAAGATAAAGTTAGGGCTAAAAATATTAATGATGAAAAAGATAAAGTTAGGGCTAAAAATATTATTGAAGATAATATAAGAAAATTAGAAAAATATGATAATTTAACTATTGATGATATATATAAAGTATTTGCTAATACATTTGTATATACATTGTTTAATATATATACAAATTATTCTGAAATAGAAAAAGCCATATCAATTTTTACTAAAAAAAGTATGGAAGTAAAAATGATTGATAAAAATGATAAAAATATAATGGAGTATTTAGAAAAAGAAAGGCTTGCTATTCTTTATATATTTAATATGATGCATGAATACCCAAATGAAAAACTTCAAATCATTATGGATATATATACAAACATAAATATTAAATATTTGAATAGAATAGAAGATAAACAAATTCGTCTATGCAAACTTGGTGAACCAGTTCAGTCTGAGAATGAAACATATTTTAAAATCATACCAAATTATGATATAGTATATAAAATTATTGAAGATATTCAGAGAATGTACTGGTTTTATTATGATCTATGTGATTTAAGAAAAGAAAAAAATTATTATATAAAATTAAATGATTCTCTTTATCAATATTTAATACAGTTGTTTGATAAATATATATTTAGTAAATCATATAATTTAGAGCATAATGAAAATATAGAATATCAAATTTGTGATGTTATTATATTTATAATAGATTTTATAAGTAAATTTATAAATATAGATGATTATAAAAATAAATTAGAACCTTTATTAATAGCATCTTTGTATTATCTCAATAAAGATAATACAAAAACTCTTATAGATATTTTTAACAAAGAAGATTTTAATAACTATAAACTAATAATTAGCTTAATAAATGAATGTGCGAAATCTAAAGTTTTAAAAGAAGATACCAAAATAGAAAACAAAAATGTATTAATAGATATTTATGAGATTATGAGCAACACAAGAAAAGAACTTGTAGTTATGCGTTTATTTGATTATGTTAGAAATGCTGATGCCTATGCCCATAGAGAAATTGATGAAGATACAGGAGAAGAAGTTACTGATAGATATGCTAAATGGAAAGGAGAAAATTTAAATCTAAAATATAATAATAAAGAATATGTATTATGCTATCATTTTCATTCATCAAACAAAATTGAAAAAGATGAAAATGGAGATATTATAAAAGATAATAGAGGAAAACCTTTAAGAAGACTGCCTGATAAAAATTGGATAGCTATTAATCAGATAAGAGATTCATTAGCTCATAGGGTTAATGAAAAAACAAGTGATGTTAATGAAGAAATAATAAATGCTAAAAAAGCAAGAGAGTTTATTGATAAAAATTATATCGCTATATTAGAATGTTTATTTAATGTAATAAAAGAAAATAATTTGCTTACAGATGCACAATTCAGAAGCGATGAGTTCTAATTGAATATTTTTATAAAGGTATTAATTACTTTTTTAATTAATACCTTTAATTTTATACATTGTTTTAATTTATTTTTCAAAAATATAATTTTTTATATTATGGCTTAATTAATTTTGTACTTGCACTTTTTGGTTCTTTAACGAAGTCCGCACCATGACCGAAGGAAGTGCCTGCGACCGAAGGAAGTCCTTCAGGGCGACTGAAAGAAGTACCTTTAGGTATGGGTGCGAAGGCGTGAAAAAAGAACAAGAGAAAAATTGATAAATTTAAAAAATTTCAGTATATACTATATTAGCTAAATATATTTCCAAGTGTAGCCTTTTTTCATTTCTAAAATTTCATTAACAGTACCTTTTGCAATAATCTCTCCGCCGTTAGTGCCGCCCTCTAATCCTAAATCAATTATATAATCAGCAGCTTTTATAACATCAGGGTTATGCTCTATTATTATAACGCTATGTCCTTTTTCTACTAATTTGTTTAAAGCTATGAGAAGTTTATTAACATCATCGAAATGAAGTCCTGTAGTAGGTTCGTCTAATATGTAAACTATATGCTCATCGCCTTGTTTTTTTGCTAACTCTGTTGCAAGTTTTAAACGCTGTAATTCACCTCCAGAGAAAGTGTCAAGCCTTTGAGAGAGTTTTATATAACCAAGCCCAACCTCGCTCATTATAGATAAAGTTTTTGTAATTGATTTATCAAAGTCAAAAAACTCTATTGCCTCATCAACGGTGAGTTCTAATACTTCGGCTATGTTTAGAGATTTAAACCTTACAGATAAAGTTTCATCATTATATCTTTTACCTCCGCAAGCCTCACAAACTATTTCCATGTCTGATAAGAAGTGCATTGCAATTTTTCTTATACCTTTACCTTCGCATATATTGCATCTTCCTTCTTTGCCGTTATATGAGAATCTGCCCGGAGAAAAAGCCTTTGCTTTTGCTGTAGGAGTTTTTGCAAATATATTTCTTATTTTATCAAATACTTTACTATAGCTTACTAATGTACTTCTAATAGATCCCACTATAGAAATTTGATCAACCAATATAGTATCAGAAACAATGCTAGGTATTTCAACACTTTCAAATTTTGAGTATTGATTGAGTCTGCGTTTTTTTAGAGCAGGGTAGAGGGTGTCTATTATTAATGATGACTTACCGCTTCCAGATACTCCAGTAACTGCTACTATCTTTTTAAGCGGTATATCAACATCAACATTTTTTAAATTGTTTGTTGAAACATTTTTTAATTTCATGCATTCAGTCTCTTCGTTTCTTATAGCAGTTTTTTCAAATACTTTTTTTCTCTCGCTTAAATAATTTCCTGTAAGTGAATTGTTATCTTTTAATATATCATCGTATTTGCCTTGAAAAACTACTTCCCCTCCAAAAGCACCAGCGAAAGGGCCCATATCTACAATATTGTCAGCAGCTTTCATTGTGTCTCTGTCATGCTCTACTATTACAAGAGTATTTTTTAAATCTCTCAATTCTTTTAAAGTATCAAGCAAATGATTCGTGTCTCTTGGGTGAAGCCCTACAGTAGGCTCATCTAATACATAAAGCACGCCTGTAAGTTTAGAGCCTAATTGACTAGCAAGTCTTATTCTCTGAGCCTCTCCTCCTGAAAGAGTTGCATATTTCCTGCTTAAAAGTAGATATCCAAGTCCTACTTTATCTAAGAAACTTAATCTTGTTCTAATCTCTTTTATTGCTTCTTTTGATATAGTGTTTTCTCTTTCGGTTAAAAGGTTTGGAAGTTCATCAAAGAAATTAATAGCCTCTTCTACTGTCATGGCACATACTTGGCTTATGTTTTTATTTTGTATGGTGTAAGACCTTATTATTTCATTTAGCCTCTCTCCATGACATGAATCACACTCCTCATCAATAAAGAATTTACCAAGGGATTTATCTTTCCATTCTGAATAATCTTCACTTGTAACATCATTATTAGAATGCCACTGAGTAATAACATTTCCTACAGAATAATCGCCTCCAAAGAAGAATGTATCAATAACTTTTTTGTCCAGTTCATTGAAAGGTGTTTCATACAAATCTTTTTTTGTTATGCCGTTTCTTTTTAAAAATCTCATTAAAGAATCTGTATAATATTTTCCCGGAGTAGAAAACATATTATGAATAGCAGTGTCTAATGCTCCGTCAAATAATGGTTTTGTGCTGTCTTTTATAGCTAAGTCTATACTAAATGTAGGTTTACTTCCAAGCCCCTTACATTCTTCACAGTATCCCCAATGCGAATTAAATGAAAAATGTCTTGGGGTCACTTCAAAATCAAATAATATTCCATGAAGCAAGCAAGCTGGGAATTTTGTATGGAAACTTTCTTTTACTATTATTCCCTGAGTTGCTTTTATATGTGCTACTCCGTTTGATAAATCTATGGCCCTTTCAATTGCATCTGCAATTCTTGCTCTTTTATCTTTTCCAACAACAACTCTATCAATTACTATGCCTACAGAATATATCTCTTCTTTTGATAATTCTTTAATGTCTTCTTCAGTGATATCATCTATAACATAATCATTATTGTTAATCTGCATTCTCACATATCCTGCTTCTCTTGTTTTCTCTATAATCTTTTTAATATCCTTCGCATCATTGTCATTAAAAGTAAATCTATGATTAAATGAGCTATGATATAAAGGAGATATTATAACAAGCTTATTCTGCTCCATAGTATCAACAATTTCAGTAGCAAGTATAGAAGGAGTTTCGGCTTTTAGAGTATCTTTATCAGAGCAATGAGGGCAATGAGGTTTAGCGAGTCTTGCAAAAATTAATCTGAAATAGTCATAAATCTCCGTAACAGTTGCCACAGTTGAACGAGGATTTCTGCTTACATTTTTTTGGTCTATTGCAATTGCAGGTGCTAAGCCCTCTATCTTGTCTACATTAGCATCTTCAAATCTTCCTAAAAATCTTCTAGCATAAGTAGAAAGCGATTCAACAAATCTCCTTTGACCTTCTTTAAATATAGTGTCGAATGCAAGAGAAGTTTTTCCGCTTCCTGATACCCCTGTGATAACATTTATTTTATTTTTTGGGAGTGTTAAACTTATATTTTTAAGATTATGTTTGTTAGCTCCTTTTATAATAAGAGAAGTGTTTTCTTCTTTTTTTGTTTTCTCTGTTTTTATATTCTCTTTTTTCTTTTTTGAAGGTTTTAATATTTCTTTAAGTTCTTTTGCTGTGAGAGATTCTTTTACTTTTATTATATCTTCTGGCTTACCCTCAGCAACAACTCTTCCTCCCTTATCTCCGCTTAAAGGACCCATATCTATGATATAATCAGCACATTTAATAACGTCCAAATTATGCTCTACAACTAAAACAGTATTTCCTTTCTCAACAAGTCCGTCCAATGCTTTTAATAATTTTTTTATATCCTCAAAATGAAGTCCTGTAGTAGGCTCATCTAATATATATAAGGTGTTTCCTGTAGATATTTTATGAAGTTCGCTTGCAAGTTTTATTCTCTGAGCTTCTCCTCCTGAAAGTGTAGTTGATGGCTGACCTAATTTAATATATCCAAGTCCTATATCTTCCATTATTTTTAATATTCTTGTGATTGAAGTGATGCCATCAAAAAATGCAATCGCTTCAGATACACTCATCTCAAGAACATCATAAATAGTTTTGTCTTTATATTTTACATCTAAAGTTTCTGCATTAAATCTCTTTCCGCCGCATTCCTCGCAAGGCACTAATACATTAGAAAGAAATTGCATCTCAAGTTCTATAACTCCAGCTCCTTCGCAAGTTGGGCATCTTCCTGTTTTTACATTGAATGAAAATCTTCCCTTATCATATCCTCTCATTTTTGCAAGTTTAGTAGCTGCAAATAAATCTCTTATAGGCGATAAAACTTTTGTATATGTTGCAGGGTTACTTCTTGGTGTTCTTCCTATAGGAGATTGATCAACTTCTATAACCTTATCAATATTTTCAAGTCCTTCTATTTTTTTATGCTCACCAGCTGTTAAAGTCTTACCATAAAAATGATTATGCAATGCACGCATTAAAATGTTTTCAACTAAAGTAGATTTACCGCTTCCTGAAAGTCCTGTAACTACAATAAATAAACCCAAAGGAAACTCAACATCTATATTCTTAAGATTAAATTGATTAGCCCCAATTACTTTTAAAAACTTTCCATTTCCGTCTCTTCTTGTTTTTGGAATTTCTATATCATCATCGCCACGTAAATATTTAGCAGTGTATGATTTATCAGATTTTATAAACTCTTCATAATCACCAATTCCAACAACTTCCCCTCCATTAACACCAGCATTAGGACCTATGTCAATTAAATAGTCTGATTCTTCCATAGTTTCTTTATCATGCTCTACAACTATAACTGTATTATTTTTATCTCTTAGTGTCTTTAATGATTCAATTAATTTTTTATTGTCCGATTGATGAAGTCCAATTGAAGGCTCATCAAGTACATAAAGCACACCTTCAAGTCCGCTTCCTATTTGTGATGCTAATCTTATTCTTTGAGATTCGCCTCCTGAAAGAGTAGGGGAAGAACGTTCTACTGTTAAATAGGTAAGTCCTACCTTTACTAAAAATGTTAATCTATAAATTATCTCTTTTACTATAGGAGCACCAATTACTTCTTCATTTGGTTTTAATTTTAACTTAGTGAAATAATCATATAAGTCTTCTATAGTCATTGAAGAGAAATCGGCTATAGTTTTACCGTTAAACTTTACTGACAAAGCATCATCATTAATTCTCTTACCCTTACATTTAGGACATTCAACTTCGTCCATAAAATTAGCATAATAATTCATTTTATAAGTTTCGTAGTCATATTTTAATCTGTCTAAAATTCCGGGAACTCTCTCTTCTACCATTTTGCTATGATACCAAGATCTTTTTCTCCATTTTACTTCTTTATCAGTGCCGTAAAGTAAATATTTTTTTTCTGTTTTAGTTAAATCTTTCCAAGGCTTTTTTAAATCTATTTTATAAGTTTTAGCAATCACTTCTAATTCATCAGTACCATATTCCATATCAAAACCAATATGATCATCTACAAAACAAGATAAAGCTCCTTCATAAATATTTAAATTCTCATCTCTTACAATATGCTTTTCTGTAAATACATGCTCAACCCCAAGCCCTCCGCAAACAGTGCATGCTCCCATTGGGTTATTAAACGAAAATAAATTAGGCTCAATATCTGCAATAGAGTGTCCGCAATTTGCACAAGACCTTTCAGTTGTATAGAGTTTGTAATATTTATCTATTTCAAACTGCTTACTCATTTTTATTTTTTTCTTTTTAGTTTTTGTATCTTCTTCAGCATTCTCTGCAGTTTGTATTTCTAATGCTTCCTCACTTTTTTCATGCTCTTCATAGAAAGCCACTAAGCCTTTTGTTATTCTTATCGCCCTCTCAATGTCGTCTGTAATTCTTGACAAATATTTATCTTCAACTTTTATCCTATCTATAACTATTTCTAAAGTATGCTTCTCATATCTTTTTAATTCTGGTATTTTATCTTCATCAAATTTATAAACTATATTATCAATTCTTATTCTAGGGTATCCTGCAAGTTGTACTTCTTCAATTTCCTTTCTATACTCTCCTTTTCTATCCCTTACAATAGGAGCAAGCACTAAAATTCTTTTTTGAGAAAACTCTCTTAAAACACTTTGTGCAATTTGGTCTTCACTTTGCTTAGAAATTTTATGCCCGCATTTAGAGCAATACGGCACTCCAAGCCTTGCAAAAAGTAGTCTAAAAAAGTCATAAATCTCTGTAACAGTACCCACCGTAGAGCGAGGATTTTTATTTACACTTTTTTGGTCTATAGAAATAGTAGGAGATAGCCCTTCAATATGTTCAACATCAGCCTTAGCCATAACACCCAAAAACTGTCTTGCATAAGCTGACAATGATTCTAAATATCTTCTCTGCCCCTCTTTAAAAATAGTATCGAATGCAAGTGAGCTCTTTCCGCTTCCTGATACTCCTGTTAAAGTAGTTAGAGTTTTATGAGGTATTGAAAGTGATATATTTTTAAGGTTATGCTCTTTAGCACCTCTTATTTCTATAGCATTATTAGACATTAATTAATCCTTTTTAAAAAAGTTAAACAATTATAACATAAAATCTATATAAAAAAAGGTTTTACTGATATTAAATGTTAATAAATAAATTTTATTACATACCCCGCCCTTTAATATTTACTGTTTAAATTTAAATATAGAATTTAATTATATTTTAGAGCAAACATTAAAAAAGCATTCCCACCCAAGCAGTTTTTAAATTGAGAATTTTTATTATAAAATTAAATTAAAACATCATTCACCGCACGCTGAATAAAATTAAAGAATAAAGCCAATTTATAATTCAATTTTTATAAAGTTATAATAGTAAGCTAACCGTGTGTTAAAGAGATTATAAATTTAATAAAAACTAGGGCGGGAGTGCTTTGACAAATTTAGTAATAATAATTAATTAAATAAAAAGTCCAAAATAAAACAATAAATATAATAGGGCGGAGGTGTGTAAGTAAAATTTAAAAAGGCTTTATAATATATCTCTATACTATAAAGCCAATAGGAAATTATGAATCGTATTATATGTCTAAAGCGGCATGATAGCCCCAATAAACAGCATTTGTTATTGTTGCAACTTTTGCAGCATCACCAATCACTCTTACAAAAGGAGCAGTGTCTCTTAATTTTTCAACAGTATCAGTACAAGATTTTTGTCCTAAAGCACATATAACGCTAGTGCCTTCAACTAATACTTCTTTATTATCTTTGTCAACACATAATATTCCGTCTTTTCTTACTTCTATTCCTTTGTATCCAGTATGAACTGTAACATATTTATCAACTTCTTTTAAAAGTAAAGGTCTGTGTCTTACATTAGCATCAGGAGCAAGTTCATCTCTCATTTCTACAAGATGTACTTTTTTGCCTTCCATTCCTAAATGTATAGCACATTCACATCCTGCTAAACCGCCTCCAAATACTACTACATTATCAGTTACTTTATCTTTTTCTTTGTAGTAGTTATTTACTATTACAACATTATCACCATCTAAACCTTTTATAGGTGGAACCAAAGGAGTAGAACCTACAGCAATTATTAATGCATAAGGATTTTCTTTTTCAACTAATTCTTTTGTTACTTCCGTGTTTGTACGAATTTCTACACCAGCTTTTTTGGCAAGTAATTCATAAGTGTAAGATAAATCATACATTTCTTTTTTGAAAGGAAGAGCCTGTTCGCTTTTTAATATACCTCCAATTTCTGCTTCTTTTTCGCATAATATAACCTTATGTCCTCTTCTAGCAGCAGTATAAGCAGCATATAATCCTCCGGGACCAGCACCTGCAACCAAAACTTTTTTACTTTCTCTTGCTGGCATAATCTCAACACCGTCAAGCTCTCTTCCTATTAGAGGATTAACAGTACATCTTCTTGTAGCAGTAGCAGCACGTTCAGCCATACAAGTAAAACATCTTAAACAATATACTATCTCTTCATCTCTGTTTTCCATTACTTTTCTAGGCAATTCATGGTCAGCAAGCAAAGCACGAGCCATATAAACAACATCAGCTTTTCCAGAAGCAATAATCTCTTCCATCTGTTCAGGACTATTTAAACCGCCTATAGTAGATACAGGCACAGAAACATGTTTTTTTATAGCCTCAGCCAAATAAACATTACATCCATGTGGCTTAAACATAGAAGGGTGAGTATCGCCAAAACCTCTTTGATAAGTACCAGCAGATACATGAAGTAAGTCCACATAAGGAGATATCTGTTTAGCTATCTCTATTCCTTCGTCTAAATCATAACCGCCATCAAATAATTCTGAACCGCTGAACCTAAACTCTATTGGGAATTTTTCTCCAACAGCTTTACGTACAGATGTTAATACTTCTATTGCTAAACGGCATCTATTTTCTAAGCTTCCGCCGTATTCATCTTTTCTTTTATTAAAATAAGGAGAGAAAAATTGATTTAATAACCAACCATGTCCGCCATGTATTAAAAGCATTTCAAAACCAGCTCTTTTAGCAAGACCAGCAACATTACCATAAGCAGCAACTATGTCTTTAATCATTTCTTTTGTTAAAGATTTTACTTCCACACCGTCAGGACGAACAGTGTCAGAAGGACCCCATTGAGCCATACTTTGTTTTTTGCTCTTGTCTGTCATATATGTACCAGCATACATACCAGAGTGAGATAATTCTAAACTTGCTATTGAACCATGTCTGCGTATAGCATCAGCAGTATAAGTAGCAGCAGCAAGTGAGTTTAATATTTTTGTATCTAAATGATAAGCATGAGAGCCGTCTGTTTCAGGATGCACCATACATTCACTTACTGTAACAGCACCTGCACCGCCTCTTGCTCTTAATTCATAAAATGCAGTAGATTTAGGTCCTATACAGCCATCATTAGTTATATCAGTTCCGCCCATTGGAGCTGAAAACATTCTATTTTGAAAAGTAACACCAGCTATTGTTATAGGTTTACATAGATTAGGATATTTATGTTTCATATTTTATCTCCTTACATTTTTTATTTTTGTGTTAAAAGTTTTGTCAAAAACAATTTTTTAATTTTTTTGCGGGGACTAGCCCCCGCACCCCCAGTTCTTTTATTGGTATAAAAGAACCAAAAGAACTAAATTTTTGATACTATATTAAGCTAAATCTAAAATATAATTATTTATCTATTAATCAAGAATTAGCTCTCTTCTCTCTTTTGTCTAAAATTGAATATATTATTGTTAATACTATTCCAAAAATATTCAAAGCGCATGCTACCAAAAATGCATTTTGATAAGTGCCGTATTGACGATACATGCTTCCCATAACAGTTGGTCCGAAATATCCAGCTATAGCAACACCAATAAACATTATTCCGTAATTAACACTGTTATTTAATGTTCCAAATTTTGAAGCTGTAAATCCGGGGAAAACTCCCATAAATGAACCAAAACAAAGACCTACTATTGATATGCCAATATAGAATATCACATTAGTTCCTTCTCCTGATTTGTAAAGGCATAATAAACCTATTGCACCAAGTATACATGAAAAAGCTAATGTTAATATTCTTCCTATTTTATCTGAAGAATACCCTGCTACAATTCTTCCAAATACATTAAATAATGCAAGAACCGATACCGCAGTACTAGCAGCAATAGCACTCATACCAACCAAATTTCTTGCCACTGCTGAAGCTTGAGAAGTAATCATCATTCCAGTAAAAGCTCCGCAAGTAAATAAAAGTATCATTACATAAAAAGCAGGAGTTTTAAGCATTCCTTTCCAATCTTTATTTACAGGACCAGCATTTGAAGTTTTCTTTTCTGGAGGAGTCCAACCATCTGGTACAAAGTTTGGAGGGCATTTTTCTATAGTAAAAGAACAAAATGCAAGTATAATACAAAAAGCTATACCTACAATTTTGAAAGCAGTAGGAGCATCGAATTTATTAACTATTGTAGTAACTATAGGAGGAAGTGCTACAGAACCAAAACCATATACTGCAGTGATAATACCGCCTACTAATCCGCTTTTATCTGGAAAGAATTTTATACAGCTGCTTATTGCTGTACCATATGCCATACCTAAACCAAGTCCACCTATTAATGCATAAGACACAATTAAAAATCCTACACTTGTAGCAAAACCAGAAAGAAGCATTCCAAGCCCCCACATCATTCCGCCAACAAATAAAACTTTTTTAGGTCCAAATTTGTCATTAACCCAACCGCCGCTTATCATTGTGATAGGGCCTACACTATTAGCTATTGTATATACTATAGCTAAATCTGCAGAAGTTAATGTTCTTCCCAATATGCCGGATAAATATTCTGCCATAGGGGCTGCAAATACACTCCAAGTATAAATTGAGCCTAAACATAGATTGGCTAAACATACTACAAAAAGTATAAACCACCTTTTTTTGGTATAATTCATAAATATACTCCTATAAATTATTTTTTATATGAAAAACATTTATAAAATGTTATTCTTTTACTCTTTATAGTAAAGTAGTAATATTTTTAATGTATACCGATAATAACATATATAATTAAACATGTCAATATATACATATTAATTTTTATGTGTTATTTGCTATAGATTTTAATTTTAATAGTGATATAATAGAGTAGTTTTAAAAATAATAATTGGAGCAGTTTTATGGGAGTGCTAAAATACGCTATTTTAGGGCTTTTGAATCAAAAAAGCATGACAGGATACGATATTACAAAAGAATTTGAAGAAGCACTGTGCGAGTTTTGGAGTGCAAAACATAGTCAAATCTATCCAGAATTAAAAACTCTTCATAAAGAAGGTATGGTAGAATATAAAATAGAAATATCAGGTAATGTATTAGAAAAAAAGTTATATTCAATAACAGAACTTGGTAAAAAAGACTTTATGAAATGGCTTGAATCAAAAATAGATATTCCGCCTACTTTTAAAGATGAGTTTAGATTGCAGTTGTTTTTCTCAGATTGTTTATCAGAAAAAGATAGAGAAGAATTAATAAAAAATCATCTTAGTCAGCATATAGCTAGGCTAGAGCATTTAAGAAATAATCAAAAGAAATTTAAAGCTATTCCAGAAAAGAATACAAATGCTTTTAGCGATTATTTGGTATTAATGGGAGCTATTATGCGTGAAGAGAATACTTGCAGATGGCTTGAGAAATGTTTAGAGCTGTGCGGTAAATAAAATTTTATCATAAAAAATTATTAATATAAAAGTACTATAATTTACTTATTATATAATAAAAAGTACTTTACATATTGCAAATAATGCCGAGTAATATAATATAAAATATAAAAAAATTAAGAAAGACTATGACAGTTTATATTATAGTATTTATTGTAGTATTTTGTATATTACTTTTTATTGCAAGTAGAATACTGCCAAAATTATATTCAAAATATGTCCAGTCCGATATGGATAGAGTAAATAATTTTATAGCAGCAGAAAAATATGATGTAGCTATAAAAAAATTAAGAGATATTCTATCAAAAAATAAAGTACATACTAAATCATATAAAATATATAAAATTATAGGTGATTGCTATTATAAAATGGGAGAATACCCTTTTGCTATAGTTGAATATAGACATGCAATAGATACAGGCGATGATTCCCCTGAAACAGTAATATCTTTAGGCAGATCTTTAAATGCTATAGGAAGAAAAGAAGAATCATTAGCTCAGTTTTTATCATTATTAAAATTGGGCGGAGAATATAAGGTTAATGTTTCTATAGAAATAGGTAAGATATATTATGATAATAGGCAATATAACACAGCTTTTCAATTTTTTGAAAATGCTTTAGAGAATGATTCTACAAATAAAGAGGCTTTAAAATATAAGGCATATTGTTATGTTAATGCTGGTAATTATAATGAAGCTATAGTTATAATGAGCAGTATTATAAGCAAATATCCTAATGATCCTGCTTTGAATTATAATTTAGGACGTGCATATAAAGGAAAATTGGACTCTAAAAATGCTATTAAGCATTATAAAATATCCAGCAAAGATAGAGAATATGCTATTAAATCATTGTATGAGATAGCTTTATGTTATATAGAATTAAACAATATAGAGTTTGCTATTAAATATTTGGAGATGGCTATTGCTTATGATGGTATTGATAAAGAATTGAATTTAGCTATATTATATCAATTATCTGAATGCTACAGCAGAATGGAAAATCTTAATAAGGCTATAGAGTATTTAGAAAATATAATTATAATAAATCCAAATTATAAAGATGCTGAGAAAAAATTGGCTGAATATAAAGAGTCAAGATATAGTGATAATATTAAAAGCTTCTTTAAACTTGATGAAAATGAATTTGCTGATTTAGCATTAAAAATAGTATCTACTATGAATTTAATTCCATATTCATTAAAGACTACAGATAAGAAATATGTTATAATTTTTGCTAAAGACGGTAAGAGCGTACATTCTACTAAAAAGATAGTATTTTTTAGAATGTCTTACAGCCCTATATTTAATGAAGAGCTTGTGCAGTTGTATGATTATGCTGTTAGTTCTAACGTGGTTAATTCTGTGCTTGTAACTTGTGCTATGGCTACTCCTGATGCTATTAGATATGCAGCTATGTCTAGAATTGATATAGTTGGTATTAAACGTTTAGAAAGTTTAGTAGAGAAGTCTACATTTACAAGTGTTCCTGTTGGTGTTACTAGAGCTGAAGAAAAATTAGACTGGATTGTGTAAATTTTTATCTTATGAAAAAAGTTCAAGATTTTTATTTTAAAAAAGCTAAAGAAGAAAATTATAAAGCTAGAAGTGTATTTAAATTGGAAGAGGCACAAAACAAGTTTAAGTTTATTAAATCATCTGATAATGTGCTTGATGTAGGATGCTCTCCCGGTTCTTTTAGTCAATATATGCTTAATAAGATTATTAAAACTGGTTCTGTTGTGGGGGTTGATATACTTCCTAATAATTTATCACATCAGAGATTTAAATTTATTCTTGGCGATATAAAAGAAATGGACGCTTCCACTTTTGATAATATAGAGTTTGATGTTGTTGTTAGCGATGCTATGCCCAATACTACTTCAGACAGAGAGACTAATCATTTACGTTCCATAGGTTTATGTGAGAAAATATTTTATTTGGCAAAAGATGTATTAAAAGATAATGGGAATTTTTTTATAAAAGTTTTTGACGGAAAAGATTTGCCTAATTTTAAAAAAGAGCTTAATGATTATTTTGATTCTGTAACAGTGTTTAAGCCAAAAAGTTCAAGAGATGAAAGTAGGGAAGTGTTTTTATTTGCAAAGGGTTTTAAAAAGTTAAAAGGGTAGGTATAAAACCCACCCAATTTACAAAAAAATTATTATAAAGATTTAACTATGTCTTTAAGTTTATTTAAATCCTCAGCATTAGGGTGACCCATAGCATTTGGATAATTAGCTAATTTGCCTTCTATAACTTTTTTCTCATCATCAGTAGCAGCCTTAGCTAACATATTCTCAAGATTTTTTTTCTGTCCTTCAATCCACTGACCCTGACAAGCATAAGTGCCAATTACTGTATTAGAAGAATCTATAAATGTTTTAGCAGGATTAAGCATTTTATCATAATAAGCTTGATTATCTCCATAACCAACAGTCATAAATAAAAATACTTTTTTGTTTTTTAATGTTTCCATAAATTTGCCAGCAGCTTCATCGCAAGTACCCTTGTAGCTTCCAGCACCAACAAATACTATATCAGAATCATTAACTTTAGTATTATCTACTTCATTTGCTTTAACGCATTGTAAGCATTCTCCATTAGCAGCTTCTTTTATAGCAAGAGCTAATTTTTCTGTATTTCCGCTTTTACTTGTATAAACTATTGAGTATTTCATTTTTCAATCTCCTTTAAATGTTAGATTAGTCTAATAATATATTATTTGAATATTTTTGCAAGTATAATATTTTTTAGAAATTTGTATTTAAACATATTGACAAACTTCGATATGTTTACTATAATATATATCGATGAAGTTCGATATGTTTTAGGAGGTTTAATGAAAAATTATAAAAAAGATGCTTTAGTATTCAAAGCTTTTTGTGATGAGAATAGACTTCAAATATTAGATATGCTAAAAGAGGGTGAGATATGTGCATGTAAAATTTTAGAAAAACTAAATATAGTTCAGTCAACATTATCTCATCATATGAAAATACTTTTAGATGCAAAAATAGTAAATGGCAGAAAAGAAGGTAAATGGACTCATTATAGTATAAATAAACAAGGCTTTGAAGATGCAAAAAAGATTCTCAACTCCTATGGAGAATATGCAAATAAATCAAAAACTAGCAAAAAAATAAAATGTAAATGCGATTAATAAAATAATGTTTAGAGGCGTTAAGATTATGGAAAGTAAAAAACAAAATATAAGTTTTTTTCAGAAATATTTAACTTTATGGGTATTTATATGCATGGTTATAGGGGTATTGATATCTAAATTCTTACCTATCATACCAGATACATTAAATAAATTTGAATATGCAAATGTGTCTGTACCTATAGCAATATTAATATGGCTTATGATATATCCTATGATGATGAGTGTTGATTTTCAAAGCATAAAGAACGTTACAAAAAATCCAGAAGGTTTATTTGTTACTTGGATTGTAAATTGGCTTATAAAACCTTTTAGTATGTTTTTTATAGCTTCATTGTTTTTTTATACTATACTAAATCAATTCATACCAAAAGATTTAGCAAAAGAATATTTAGTTGGAGCTGTACTTTTAGGGGCTGCTCCATGTACTGCAATGGTATTTGTTTGGAGTGCTTTAACAAATGGAAATCCGTCATACACTGTTGTACAGGTGGCTACTAATGATTTAATAATACTTGTAGCATTTGTTCCCATAGTGAAATTTCTACTAGGTATATCAAATGTTACAGTGCCTTGGGATACATTATTTTTATCTGTTGTATTATTTGTTCTTATTCCTTTAACTGCTGGTATTATTACGAGAGTTTATGTATGCAGTAAAAAAGGAATAGAATATTTTAGTAATATTTTTATTCATAAGTTTGATAATATTACTATAATAGGATTATTATTAACATTGATATTATTATTTAGTTTTCAGGGAAAAGTTATATTATCAAACCCCATTCATATAGTTTTGATAGCCATACCTTTAATATTACAAACATTCTTAATATTTTTTATATCTTATATGGCAAGTTATTTATTAAAACTTCCTCATAATATAGCAGCACCTGCAGGCATGATAGGGGCTTCAAATTTCTTTGAACTTGCTGTAGCAGTGGCAGTATCATTATTTGGAGTGAATTCTGGGGCAGCACTTGCGACTATTGTAGGTGTTTTAGTAGAGGTGCCTGTAATGCTCACACTTGTAAAAATAGCAAATGCAACAAAATACAAATTTAAAAATTAATTTACAAAATATTTGGAGTTACAAAAAATGGAAAACATAAAAACAATATTTATATTTATACAAGATCAAATAATATCTATGAAGTGGCTTAATACTTTAATAGGAAATATATTAAATAATTTTGCTATATCAGAAACATTAAAAGGTGTTATACAATTTTTTGTTTATGATGTTATAAAAATATTTATTTTATTATCAGTGCTCATATTTTGTATATCATATGTTCAATCGTTTTTTCCGCCTGAAAGAACAAAAAAAATATTAGGAAGATTTAATGGGATATCAGCAAATATATTAGCAGCACTTTTTGGAACAGTTACTCCATTTTGCTCTTGTTCTTCTATACCTCTTTTTATAGGTTTTACTTCTGCGGGTATACCAATATCTATGACATTTTCTTTTTTAATATCATCGCCTCTTGTAGATTTAGCTTCTTTAATACTTCTTTCTAGTGTATTTGGAATGAAGATTGCTATTGCTTATGTTGTAGTTGGGCTTGTACTTGCTGTTTTAGGAGGCACTATAATAGGCAAGCTTAAAATGGAGAGATATTTAGAAGACTTTGTGAAAAATATAAAATCTAATGCTAATATAGAAATAGCAAAAATGACAAAAAGAGAGAGAGTAATATATTCAAAAAATCAGGTAATGCAAACTATAAAAAAGGTTTATTTATATATATTTATAGGGGTTGGAATTGGGGCTTTTATACATAATGTTATACCTGAAGCATGGATAAACTCTATACTTGGAAAAAATAATTGGTATTCTGTGCCTTTAGCTTCTTTGGTTGGTATTCCAATGTATGCTGATATATTTGGCACACTTCCTATTGCTGAGAGTTTATATTATAAGGGGGCTGGTTTAGGCACTATATTATCATTTATGATGGCTGTTACTGCTCTTTCGCTTCCTTCTATGATTATGATTAAAAAGGTTGTAAAAATGCCTCTTTTAATATTGTTTGTAGGCATAGTAACTTTAGGGATAATCATAATAGGATATTTATTTAATAATTTTTATTTTCTTTTTGCATGATTTAATTTCTATTTAATATAAATTAATAATAAAAAATTATAAAAAGGAGTAAACTATGTTTTCTAACAACAAAAAATCAAATTGCGGCTGCAGCTGCGGAGGTTCATGCGAAACATCATCTAATGAAGAAAATGCTAGAATAAAAATATTAGGTTCTGGTTGCAGTAACTGCAAAAAATTAGAAGAAAATACATTAGAAGCTTTGAAAGAAATGAATATTGATTTAAAAGTAGGGCATGTTCAGGATATGGCTAAAATAGCTTCTTATGGAGTTATGTCTACGCCTGGTTTGGTATTAGATGATAAAGTATTATCTTATGGTAAAGTGCTAAATAAAAATGAAATAATTGAACTATTAAAAGGTAAATTGTAATAAATTTCTAATATAAAATTATTCTATATATATCTATAATCTATAATATATAATATATATAGAATAATTATAAATTATGGTTATTTATATTGTATAGAGTTTGTATTATAATGAGGGTAGGCACTATATTATCATTTATGATGTTTGTTACTGCTCTTTTACTTCCTTTTATGATTAAGAAGGTTGTAAAAATGCCTATGATTATTTGTATTGTTACTATTGCTATAATATTTAATGCTTTTTATTTTGTGTGAAAAATTATATTAATTAAAATATAATTATGTTTGATTATTGGCAGATGATAACAATTTATTACCAGATTATTGTGGTAATATTTTAGTTTGACAATTATCTCTTATATCTTATACTTCAAAAAAAATATAAGGGATAATTATGAATAAGTTTATTGAAAATTTTTTACTTAATAGTGTTGTAAAGCTGTCTAATAATAAATATATTAGTGCAATTAAGGAAGGGGTTATATCTGTTATAAGTATAACTATAGTAGGTAGTTTTTTCTTGCTTATAGCATATCCTCCTGTTCCGAGTTCTTGGTTTGAAACTGTTGGGCTTTTTAAATGGATTGCATTAAATAGAGATATTATATTAATGCCTTTTCAGGCTACTATGAGTATTATATCAATTTTTGTTATAATAGGTACAGCTTATCATTTGTCAAGAAATTTAGAACTTCCTACAATTCCAACTATACTAATTTCTTTGATAGCATTTTTTATGACTTTAGATTGGACTAAAGCATTAGAGGCTGTATCATTTTCTCAAGTTGTAGTAACAGAAGAAAATCAGCTTGCTTTAATGGAGTTATTAAAATTAGAGAGCTTACCTAATATTGGAGAGACTTTTAATGTTTCTTCAACTCCTTTAAAATCTTTAGGTCTTATAATATCTATGGATAATATGGGCAGTAAAGGGATGTTCGTAGGTTTTCTATGTGTGATACTTGTATGTTTTATATTTAATTTCTTTAAAAAGAAAAACTTAACTATAAAAATGCCTGATGGTGTACCTGAAGGTGTTATAAGATCATTTGAAGCTTTAATTCCTTTGTTAGTTATAGTGTCATTATTTGAGCTTCTTCATTTAATACCAGCTTTATTTCCAAATCAATTTCCATCTGGAATTATAGATTTACATGTAATATTGCAAAAATTATTCTTCTGGCTTCCTATTATAATAAATAGTTTACCGGGTGCATTGATAATGGTATTTTTTATATGTTTTTTATGGTGTTTAGGTATTCATGGAAGTTCTATAGTAGAGGCTTTTACTATGCCTATACTTTTACAGCTTTTTGAGGCTAATGCTCAGGCATATATAAGTGGTGAGGCTATACCTTATATATTAACAAATCAGTTTTATTATGCTTTTGTATGGATTGGCGGCGGCGGCGGTACTCTTGGTCTTGTTATATTGATGGCTTTTGTGGCAAAATCAAAATATATGAAAGTTTTAGGAAAGTCTTCTTTGGCTCCTTGTTTGTTTAATATTAATGAACCTATAGTTTTTGGAGCTCCTATAGTGCTTAATCCATATTTAATGGTGCCATATATTACAGGTCCTATGATATGTGTTATTATTTCATATATAGCTACTAAGATAGGTTTTATTTCTCAGACTGTTGCTGTTGTGCCTTGGACTTTTCCTGCTCCTTTATATGCTTATTTTGCTACGGGGGGCGATTGGAAATCTATAATATTGGTTTTAATTAATTTAGCTGTTTTAACTGCTATATATTTCCCATTTTTAATAGCTTATGATAAAAAACTTCTTTTAGAAGAAACAGAAGAAAATAAGTAAGAATAATTATAAAATAAAAAAGGAGAGAGTATTTTATGGGTAAGAGAATTTTTGAGCTTGCTTTAGAAGATGTATTAAATATGAATGCATCTCTATTAAAAGATATCATAAAAAAATCTGAAGGAAGGTCTGTTATGGCAGAAGTTTGCTGCGGTCATCAGCCTTTAATAGATTCTGTTAGTAATGCAGAAGCAGCAAGTGCATTTGGTGCTGACTTTATTACATTAAATCTATTTGATATGAATAAGCCTTTTATTTGGGGATTATACAAAGAAAATCCTGATTCATCAGAGAAAACTTGGTTATCTGCAAGATTAAAAGGTTTAGTTAATGAGATGAATAAAAATAATGATAATATTGTTAGAGATTTAAAAAAGATTACAGGAAGATTGATAGGAGTTAATTTGGAGCCTGTGCCAGAAAATAGTAATTATAATCCCGGTTTTAGAGCTTCAAAAGAAAATTATGAAAAGCTTCTTAAGTATGGTTTTGATTATGTTGTTCTTACAGGAAATCCTAATACAGGTGTTACAATAGAAAATATAGCAAAATCTGCTAAAGAATTAAAAAATGTATGTGGAGATAAAATTCTTATTATTGCAGGCAAAATGCATGGGGCAGGTGGAGATAATGTATATTCTATGGAAGAGCTTGACAATATGGTTAAGGCTGGTGCCGATGTTGTTATGGTTGGGGCTCCTTCAACACTTCCGGGCTACACTGTTGATTTTGTTCATGAACAGATAAAAAGAATACATAGTTTTGGGGTTTTAGCAAAGACAGCTATAGGTACTTCTCAAGAGGGTGCTGATGTTAATACTATTAGAGAGATGACTTTATGGTCAAAGATGGCAGGTGCTGATATTGTGCATATAGGGGACGCTGCTTATAGCGGAATGTCATTACCAGAAAATATTATGGCTATGTCTATTGCTCTTAGAGGTATAAGACACACTTATAGAAGAATGGCTTATAGAAAATAATTTATTATAATAGCCTATAAAAACATATATTTATTTAATATTTTTTAAAAATAAATTTGCAATTATATTAATATACCTGTATGATGTATATATAAAAAACGTTAAGGTGGGGTATATGCAAAGAATAGATTTTGGCTGAGGCTGTTTACCTGATCCTCTAGAAGATGAGGGTGTACAAAGAGAAGTTGATAAAATCTTATTATTATCTAACGAAAGCTTTGCTGAAATGCTTATTAATTTGCAAAATGCTGTAAATAAATTAAATATTGATTTTCCTATTAAATCTACTGATGATAAGGCTCTTATGTCATATTATGGTGTTATGACTTTACCTGCTCTTATAATAGATGATGAGCTTGTTTCTTATGGAGAAATTCTTTCTGAAGAGAAGCTAATAGGAATTTTAAAAGAAAAATTGTTATAATTTAAATATTATATAAAAAATAAAATTTATAAGGAGAAGATTATATGTCATGGAAAGATCTTTTTTTTGGTAATGGAGGAGGCTGCGGCTGAGGACCTGTTATAGATCCCTTCGGTGAAGAGGAAAAAGTACAGGAAGAACCTATTGAGGCAAGAGTTAAAATACTTGGTACAGGCTGCGAAAATTGCAGAAAATTAGAGGAAAACACTATAGCTGCAATAGAAGAAGCTAAACTTGATTTGGCTATTAAACATGTAGAAAATATGGAAGATATAGCATTTTATGGTGTTATGTCAACTCCAGCTTTAGTTTTAGATGATAAGGTTCTTTCTTATGGAAAAGTCTTAAGTAAAGAAGAGATCATTGAATTATTAAAAGCTAATTTATAATATTTTATTATAATTATATTTTATATAAAAAGAGGTGGATATATTTTTACTATATTCATCTCTTTTTTATTATCATTTTTATGTATCCTTTATAATTTATCAAATATTTCTTTATCAATTTATCAATCTATTTATTAATTTATCTATATTATTATAGTTTTATATGTATTTAGGCTTTAATTATTAAAAAAAATTAAAAAAATATAGTTATTTTTGTAAAAAATATAGAATTCAACTTGCAATAACTATATCTATATAGTATAATATATTTATTGATAATAAATACTAATAAGGAGTAATTAAGATGTCAGATAAAAAATTAACTACAGAATTTGGTGCCCCAGTAGAAAATAACCAGCATTCTATGACGGCAGGTGCTAGAGGACCTATGTTGCTTCAAGATGTATGGTTCATGGAAAAAATGGCACACTTTGATAGAGAAGTTATACCAGAAAGAAGAATGCATGCTAAAGGTTCTGGGGCTTATGGTACATTTACAGTTACTCATGATATAACAAAATATACTAAAGCAAAAATATTTTCTGAAATTGGAAAGAAAACAGAATTATTTGTAAGATTTTCTACAGTAGCAGGTGAGAGAGGTGCTGCTGATGCTGAAAGAGATATAAGAGGTTTTGCTATTAAGTTTTATACTGAAGAAGGAAACTGGGATTTGGTAGGAAACAATACTCCTGTATTTTATTTTAGAGACCCTTTAAAATTCCCAGATTTGAATCACGCTGTAAAAAGAGACCCTAGAACTAATATGAGAAGTGCTCAAAACAAATGGGACTTTTTAACTTCACTTCCTGAATCTATTCATCAAATAACTATAGATATGAGCGACAGAGGTATACCTTATAGTTATAGGCATATGCACGGATTTAGCAGCCATGCCTATAGTTTTATAAACAAAGAAGGCAAAAGATATTGGGTAAAATTCCATTTCAAAACTCAGCAAGGAATTAAAAATCTAACGGATGAAGAAGCTGCAGCAATAATAGCAAAAGACAGAGAAAGCTCTCAAAAAGATTTATTTGAAGCTATAGAGAGAGGCGACTTCCCTAAATGGAACATGAAAATTCAAATAATGACAGAAGAGCAAGCAAATGCAAGTAAAAGAAATCCATTTGACCTAACAAAAACTTGGTCACAAAAAGAATATCCTTTAATTGATGTTGGTGTTTTAGAATTAAACAGAAATCCTGAAAACTATTTTGCAGAAGTAGAGCAATCAGCATTTAGTCCTTCTACAATAGTTCCGGGCATTGGATTCTCACCAGACAGAATGCTTCAAGGAAGATTATTCTCATACACTGATACTCAAAGATACAGATTAGGTGTTAATTATGCAAGCATTCCTGTAAATGCACCTAAGTTTAAACCTAACACTTATCACAGAGATGGATATATGAGAGTAGAGTCTAATGGTTCAAAAGTTGAGTACGAACCAAACTCACAAGGCGAATGGAAAGAGCAAAAAGAATATGCTGAACCTCCTTTGAAAATTTACGGCGATGCTTATAGATATGACCATAGAGAAGATGATGATGATTATTACACTGATGCAAGAGCTTTATTTAATCTTATGACAGATGCACAAAAGCAAGTGTTGTTTGAAAATACAGCAAGAGATATGAATGGTGTTACTAAAGAAGTACAATTAAGACATATTAAAAATTGTATGAATGTAGATAAGGCTTATGGACTAGGGGTTGCCAAAGCATTAGGTTTTGATGAGAAGGATATAAAATAAAAAATAGACAACTAAATAAATAACAATCTCCATAAATAATACGATAATAGTCAATCGATAATTTCGGTTGGCTATTATTGTTTTTATGAATTAGGATTTAATTAACATAATATAGTTAACATAATTAAATTATCATATTTTAAATAACATAATTCAGTTTACATAATTTAAAATTTATATTTAATTATTAAGCATAATATTTTATACATCCAGATTTTAAAAGGTTATAAAAACTATAAATTTTTTTAAAAAATCATTATAAAAAAGCTATTATTTTAATAAAACTCTTCATTAATATACTACAATCTAATAAAAAATAATTTTAAAAAAATTAAAATAAATTTTTATTTCTATATTGACATAATTTTTTTTTTACTATATAAGACTTGTGTCAATTCAAGAGCTGCTGTTTTTGAATTTGGCAATTAAAACTATTTAGGAGTAAATCAATATTATGAAAAAGATTTTGATTTTCTTAAGTCTCGTGAGCATGATCATGCTTACTTCTTGCGGAGGCGGCGCCTCTAGTTCTACTGATATCGTTATAACAGGTTCTTCTTCAGTTTCCCCACTAATGTTCAAACTAGCTGAAAAATTTGAAGAAGCTAATTCCAACTATACTGTAACAGTAGAAACATCAGATTCAACTATTGGAGTTCAGGATACTATAAACGGCAACAACAATATAGGCATGGCTTCAAGAAATTTGAAAGAAGATGAGTTACCAAGTTTAGATGCTTATTTATTGTGTCAAGATGGTATAGTAATCATCGCTAATAAAGATGCTGACATTGCTCAGATAAGCGAAGAAGAATTATATAATCTTTACATGAACAATACTGCAATAGGAAGTGTAACTAAATCTATTTCAAGAGAAGATGGTTCTGGTACAAGAAGTGCTTTTACAGACTTAACTTCTATCGGCAAAGAAAATCCATTACCTGCAACTGTTGAAATATTAGATGGAACAGGAAAGGTTAAGACATCAGTAATGAGTGATACTTCTAAGATTGGATATATTTCTTTGGGTTCTATTGATGATACAATAAAGCCTTTGGCATATAAAGCAAAAGGTCAAAATGAATATGTTCAAGCATCAGTAGAAAATATTAAAAGTGATGCCTACAAGCTATACCGTCCTTTCTACATATTCACTAAAAAGGGGATTGAACTTGATGAAGGAACTAAGGCGTTCTTAGACTTCATTAATAGTGAAACAGGGAAAGCGGTCATAAATGAAAATGGCTATGTAGCTAACTAATTTGAAATGAATAAGTCGATGTACAATATTTTTTGTATATCGGCTTTTTTTATTTCTAAGTAATTTTTAAGGACATTTATTTTGAGTAAGAATATTAATAAATATAAGTTTAATGAAATAATAGATAATATAATGAGATATATATTTTTTATATGTTCTATATTTTCAGTTATAGTTGTATTTTCAATATGTATTTTTATATTTATCTATAGTGTTCCAATATTTAAAGAGGTTGGATTTTTTCAATTTGTTTTTGGAATGAATTGGTCGCCTTCAACAAAGGATTTTGGAATATTGCCGATGATTATGGGCTCTTTATATATCACAATTCTTTCAGTATTTCTTGGGGGCGGATTTGGTTTTTTTACGGCGGTTTATATATCAATGTTTGCTCCAAAAAGAATAAGAGTAATATTATCTCAGGTAATAGATTTGCTTGCGGGCATTCCATCTATTGTTTATGGATTTTTTGGAATGGTGGTATTAGTTCCTTTTCTAAAAAACTTCTCTCCAAATAATGTGGGTGAGGGGGTGTTAGCTAGTTCTATAATACTTGCTATAATGATACTTCCTACTATAACATCAATTACAAGATACAATTTGGAAGCTGTTTACAAATATTACTATGACGGTGCTAGGGCTTTGGGTAATACTCATTCTCAGGCTATTTTTGGTGTTATAGTGAAGGCGGCAAAGTCAGGAATATTTTCTGCTATAGTGCTTGGTATGGGAAGGGCTATTGGTGAGACTATGGCTGTTATGATGGTGGCAGGTAATGCTCCTTTTATACCTAAAGATTTATTCTCATATTTTAGAACTATGACTATTAACATAGCATTAGAGATGGGGTATGCAACAGGAAATCATAGGTCAGCATTAATTGCAACTGCTTTTGTACTACTCATATTTATACTTATAATCAATATAGTGCTTTCTATCCTAAAAAGAAATAATTTATATTTTTCATTTTCTTTTTCTAATCTTTTTAGAAAGAACAAAGAGCTTAAAACAAATATAAATGATTTTTCTTTTAAAAAGTTTGACATGAAGATGTGTACTATAAAGGCTAGTATTTTAGAATATATTTCTGTATTTGCTTCTATTGTATCTACACTGCTTTTAGTTTTTATAGTATTATTCATACTTATTAGAGGGCTTCCTCATATAACATTAAATTTACTATTTGGTGAAAGCAACAATTCTCAAATGACGCTTTTGCCTGCAATAGTTTCTACTTCTATGATGCTTTTTATGTCTTTAATAATAGCTATTCCATTAGGAGTATTTGCCGCTATTTATTTAACAGAATATTCAAAAGCAAAGAGTCAATTAATATCTATAATAAGAATATTTACAGACAGTTTATCGGGAATACCTTCAATAGTGTTTGGACTTTTTGGTATGCTAATATTTGCTAATTTGTTTGGAATGGGAAGAAGCATATTAGCGGGTTCTCTCACATTAGTGTTAATAATACTTCCTTCTATAATAAGACAAACAGAAGAGACTTTACTCTCAATACCTTCAAGTTTAAGAGAGGGTAGTTTGGCATTAGGGGCTTCAAAGGTGAGAACAATATTTAAGATAGTTTTGCCTTGTGGTTTCTCTGGAATAATGACTTCTGTTATTTTAAGTATTGGTAGGATAGTTGGAGAGAGTGCGGCTTTAATATATACTGCTGGTGCTGTTAGATATATGCCGAAGGGTTATTTTAGTGCGGGGAGTTCTTTTTCTGTTATGATGTGGATGTTTTCAAGCGAGGGGCTTTATATTAATCAGACTTTCGCTACTGCAAGCATTTTGCTTATAATGGTTATACTTCTTAATGCTTCATTATTTTTAGTGAATACAAAATTAAAAAAAGATTATTAAATTCTAAGGGGATTGAATATATATGGCTAATGAATTAAATAATATAGTTGATTTTGATTTTAATACTGATATAGCTATTAAGGTTAGAGATTTAGATTTATATTATGAATCTTTTCAGGCTTTAAAAAAAATAAATATTGATATAAACAAAAACAGCGTAACAGCTTTTATAGGACCTTCTGGTTGCGGAAAATCTACTCTTTTAAAAACTTTTAATAGAATGAATGATTTAATTCCAAACTGTAAAATAGAAGGTGATATAGAGATAGCTGGAGTTAATATATATAATAAAAATGTTAATGTATCGTATTTGAGAAAAAATGTAGGAATGGTTTTTCAGAAATCTAATCTTTTTGCTATGAGTGTTTATGACAATATTGCTTATGGACCGAGGACTTTTGGAATAAAAAAGAAATCAGAGTTAGATGAGATTGTTGAATATAGTTTAACAAAGGCTGCTATTTGGGACGACATAAAAGACAGGCTTAATAAAAATGCTTTAGGACTTTCTGGAGGTCAGCAGCAGAGATTATGTATTGCGAGAGCTTTATCGGTTAACCCTAAAATACTTCTTATGGATGAGCCTACAAGTGCATTAGACCCAATAAGCACTGGCAAAATAGAAGACCTTGTTGATGAGCTTAAAAATGAATATACAATAGTAATAGTTACGCATAATATGCAGCAGGCTATGAGGGTATCTGATAAAACGGCTTTCTTTTTGTTTGGTGAGATTATAGAATATAGAGATACAGAAGATATATTCTCTAAGCCTCAAGACCAAAGAACAGAGAGATATATCACCGGAAGATTTGGTTAATTTTATAACTTATTATTTTTTAATAAAAAACGGAGTAAAAAAAATGAAAAAATTTGAAGAAGAATTAAATAAATTAACAGAATATGTTGTTGAAGCAGGTGAGATGATAATAGAAGCTTTAAGAAACTCTACAAAGGCTTTAACAAATGGAGATATTGAATTAGCAAATCAGGTTATAGAAAATGACAGAAATATAAATAGAATATCTTACAGAATAGAAAGCTCATCATTAAAAATGCTATTATTAGAACACCCTGTTGCAACCGATTTAAGAATAGTTTCATCAGCATTAAAAATAGCTACAGATTTAGAGAGAATAGGGGATCAGGCTAAGGATATATGCGATTTGCTTAGATTTTTATTAGAAGGAAATGTTTATAAAAATAATATTGACACTATAATAGAGATGTCTAATATTATTGATGAGATGCTTAATAATTGTCTTAAGGCATTTAAAAGTAAAGATGGTGAATTATCTAAGAGCATTATAGAGAGAGATGATTATGTGGATAAATTATTCTACAAGATGCGTGATGCTATGGTTAATTTAATAAAGAGCGGCACTGAGAATGCAGATCAGGCAATATATTTGATGATGATAGCTAAGTATTTTGAGAAGATGGGGGATCATGCTGAAAATATAGCTAAGTGGGTTTATTATTACAGCACAGGCGACAGGGTAAAATAATTAAAAATTACCCATAATTTTACGAATTTTGTATTAATAAAAATTTTGCAGTGCAGTATTGACTATATTATGTTTTTGTTATATACTAATTGCAAAATTATTGTTAACTTTTTTGGAGGAAATGATGGCAAGAGTATGTGAAATATGTGGCAAAGGTAAACAGAATGGACATAGCGTTAGCCACTCAAATATTAAAACTAAACGCTCATTCAATGCTAACTTGCAAAATATAAAAATAGAACTTAATGGTTCTACTAAAAAAGCTTTGGTTTGCACTAAATGTATTAAAGGAAACAAAGTAGTAAAAGCTAAATAATGAAAGTAGAAATTGGAAAATTCGCGGGTTTTTGTGACGGTGTTAAATATGCCGTTGAAAAAACCTTCTCGCAAGCCTCTAAAAGCAATGAAGAGATTTATGTAGACGGTCATCTTATACATAATCCTCAAACTTTAGATATGCTTGAAAAAACAGGTGTAAAAACCTACGAAGATACTGAAGATGATATGTCTGTGCTTGATGATAAAACTGTAATTATAAGAGCACATGGCATATCTCCAGAAAGAAGAGAAGCTCTATCTAGTCATGCAAAAAAAATAGTTAATCTTACTTGCAAATATGTCGCAAAAATACAAGGTCTAGTAAAAAAACATAGTTCATTAGGTTATAGGGTTATTGTTATAGGTAATCCTAATCACCCTGAAATTATTGGTGTATGCGGTTTTGCAAAAGATGTTTATGTTGTTTATAAAGACGAAGATATAGATAAGCTTCCAGAAGATGATAAAAAAACTCTAATAGTAGCCCAAACAACCCTTCAAAAAGAAACATTCGATAAATTCGTTTCTCAAATACAAAATAAATACAAAAACTCTGAATTAATAATAAAAAATACAATCTGTGAAGCAACCGAACAAAGACAAAATGAAATATTAGATATAGCTAAAAGAAATGATGTAGTTCTTGTTATAGGCGGAAGCGAGAGCAGTAACACTAGAAACCTATACAAAATAGCTTCCAATATAAAGCCTTCATTTTATGTAGAGTTTAAAGAAGATTTAGAGAAAATAGATCTTACCTCCTACAAAAATGTAGGCATAATGGCGGGAGCTTCCACTCCTGATTGGCTCATAGAAGATATTGCTCAAACTATAAAAGATAATTATTCAAACAGTTTTTATAGAGGCATTAATAAATTATTTGATTTTCTTAATTATGGTTATATATTCTTTTCTTTTGGTGCTTTTTTAATGTCTTATGCTATTTATGATATTTTAGATAAACCTTTTCAATATAGAATAGGGGTGATAGTGGCATTATATTATTTATTTATGAGTTTGGGTAATGGTTATAGCAATTATACTATAAAAATTAGTGATAAAAGACGCTATCTTTTCTATCAGAAATATAAGCCTGCATTTTTAACTATTATTGTTATAAGTGCATTAATTATGTTTTATCTTGCATACAATGTTGATATTGGTATATTAATGCTTACAATATTATCTACACTTTTGGGTACTGCATATAATATGAGCTTTGAAAAAAATGATAGATTTAATAATTCCTTTTTCTTTAGATTATTTAAAAAATTAATACCATTTAAAGCTATAATAATATCCATTGCTGTTACCACTCTTTTAAATGGCTCTATATTGCTTCTTAATAGAAACATATTAAAAGATAATACATTATCTTATTTATTTTCAGTGAGTATAGTTTTTATATTTATGTTTATAAGACAGGCTTTAATAGAAATAAAATTTTCACAAAGCGACAAGATAGCAGGAGCTGTTACTCTAACTACTTATATAGATTCAGATAAATTAGCAATAATAACAGCCATTATACCAATAATATTATTAATAGGTGTAGTTATTGCCAATATATTTTTCTCAGATTTTAATAACATGAAATATTTTATCCCTGTTTTATATAGCAGCATAGTATCATTTATAGTGATGAAAAGAAGGGTGATAACAAGCAGACATTTATTTTCTATATTAATAGATTCTACATTATATGTATTATTTTTAGCGGCATTAATTTAATTTTTAAGCAAAAAATATATTTGCAAAAAATCTTTAATACCGCTAATAATTATTCTTTTCTTCTAAAAAGTGAAGAAGATGATGATTGTAAATGATTTGCTCTTAAATCAATAAGCTCAAATATAGTAGCAGAAGATAAACTTTCTCTCAAAGCTTTAGGAGCTTTAAGTAATTTAATAATCTCTTCATTAACCATCCATTCTTCATCATAATTGCTGCTGATTGAATCTCTTGGAGCATATATCATATTGCTTCTAGCTAATACAATAAATCTATTATTTTCATCATAATAACCTAACTCAGCAATGAAATAAGCATGAGGCATAGCTAAATTAATATATCTGTCTCCATAAATTGCATTAACATCAATTTCTCTGTGTATTTCACCATTTGTAATATCATAACCAAATACATGAAATATTCTCACAGATATTCTGCGGTTTTTCAAAGAGTGATAAGATATGTCATTATCAGATATATCCCAATAGAAAAAGCACCATTCAGGATCTCTCATCATTAAAGTTAATTTAGTTTCATTATATCTATCAGGTAATTCTCTAACAATATCAACATCATCAGGTATATATTGCGGCTTTTTTTCTTCTTCTTCAATTTCTACTTTAATTATTATTTCTTCTTCTTTAGTTTTTTTAGCAGTTTTCTTTGCTGATGTTTTTTTAGCAGTTGTAGTTTTTTTAGTTGTTTCTTTTTTTACAACTGTTTTTTTAGCTGTAGTAGTTTTTTTAGCAGAAACTGATTCTTTTTCTGTAGTTGCCTTTTTGGATGTAGTTTTTTTAGCTGAAGCTGCAGTAGTTTTTTTAGCTGTTTCTTTTTTAACTGTTGCTTTTTTAGGAGCAGCTTCTTTTTTTGCAGCAGTTTTCTTAGGAGCGGCGGCAACATCTTTTTTTACGGCTGTTTTTTTTACAGCTGTTTCTTTTTGGGTTGTTGTTTTTTTGGTTGTAGCCATAAATAATTCTCCATAGGTATAGGGTTATAAATATGTAATAACTAATGTGTAAATTATAGAATAAATAACCATATTGTCAATAACTTTTTTACTTTTTTATTTTTATATTATTTTTATATTTATTACGATAATTATTGCATATTATTATTTTAAGGGGTGAACGTGAAAAAAAGTGTTATATTATTTTTCATTATTTTTAGTACTGTTTTATTAGCTCAAGAAGATTTTACTGTTCCTATGACTCCTAGTAAGGATCAGCAATTAGATATAGTAGCAAAATATGGAAGTTCTTTAAGTAAGTTTGATGGAAGTCCAAAGGCATATGCTCAATTAAAATATTGTATTAGCATATTAGATTCCAGAAAGAAAAAAGAATTAAAAGAGCATCCTGCATATTCAACTTTGGGAGATGTTTATATGTATGGGGCTACGTATTTACAAAAAGAATACAAAGAAGAAAAAATTATAGAAATGTATAATAAGGCTTTGGAGTTGAGGGGAGACCCTAATTCTTATTATTCGCTTGCTCTTATATACAAAAACAAATATGATAATGCTGTAAAAAATAATGATGCTGCCAAAGAAGTAGAATATGGTAAAAAAGTTTATGATAATTTTGACAAATTTGTTCTATTGTCTGGAAACAGTAATGTTAAAAAATATAAAGATATTTTAAACTATTTTAAAACTTATAAATAATAAAAAAACATGATTAAAGAAATATTAAAATATTTTAAATATAGAATTGATAGAATGCTTAATAAGGGGTTGTTCTATCAATTAATGCTTTTAGTTTGTGTTATAATAATTATTCTCTTAATAGTTTCTGCTTTTATAATATTAATATTTGATTATCCTATAAAAGATGCTTTTTGGGATAGTTTGATGCAATTTATAGACACGGGTAATATATCATCTGTAGATGGAAGTTTTGGGCTTGTTATCACTTTTTTAATGGTTACTTTTATAGGAGTATGCGGTTGGGGTTCTCTCATTGCTATGATTAATAAAGCATTGCAAGACAGAATAAATAATTTAAGTAAGGGTAATGCTTTTATTATGGAAAAGGGGCATTCTATAATACTTGGATATGGTGAAGAGGCACTTACTATTATAGAAGAGTTCTTAATTGCTAAAATTAAAAATATAGTTTTGCTTTCTGAGCATAATGTTGATATTATTAGAAAGAGAATTTCTTTTATTAAAGGTTATAGAAGGTCTAATATTATTATAAGAGAAGGCTCTACTAGCAGAATAGAAAATATAAAACTTCTTAATATAAAAAAATGTTCCAGCATATCTATTATTAATAATGATGATACTGAGTCATTAAATATTTTACTTGCATTAAAAAAGATTTTAAATGAAGAGAGAAATGCTAATGATGAAAAAATCAATATATGTCTATTAGTTCATAATGAAGATACTTTAGAAATAATAAAATCTATGGAAGATGAAAATTTTACCGTTCATATACTTTATAAATATGAATTATTGTATAAACTTATTTCTCAAAGCATTATATATACAGGTCTTAGCAGCGTGTATGAGGATTTATTTTCTAATGACGGTAATGACTTTAAAATAGAAAGCAATCATAATTTTGAAAATGATGAGTTTGAAGATGTGGCTTTAAAATATATGAATAAAGGCGTAATACTTGTAGGTATAATAGAAAATGATATGGAGTTTTTAAAAGTACCTGACAGTAAATATGTAATAAAGAAAAGTGATAAATTAGTTGGTCTTTACAAAAATAATGATAAAAATGATATTGTAACTGAAAATAAAAATTATAAATATTATAGTAGTAATATGGTTCATAATATTCTGTTAATTTCTGAAGAGAAAAATAATAATGATGTTGTAAGAGAGATAAAAGAATATATAGAAAACTCAAACTTAGAATCTTTAAGTTATGATGATATAAAAATACATAAAAACAAATATCAATTCTTATTAGAAAAAATAAAAAGCTCAAACATAACAAAAATAGTTTTAATATCTGAAGACAGTATCACAGATGCAAAAAGCATAAATATACTTCTTATCATAAGACAAATAATAAAAAAAGAAAATATACAATTATCTATATTGTCTTTATTAAACTCCATACAAAAAAGAAATTTAATATATTCAGATGATGTTAGAGATTTTATAGTAAGCGGTAAGTTAATAGGTATGCTTATGGCACAAGCTTCTATTGATTATAATATATTATATTTGTTTTATGGACTTTTAAGCAAAAATGGAAAAGACATAATAATATCATCATATTCAAAATATTTTAATGAAAATAAAACTTTTAAGGATGCTTATTTTGATTTACTTTACAGAGGAATTATTATAATAGGAATAAAAAGATATGATGATATACTTTTAAATCCTCCTACAGATTTTTTATTAGACAGTACAGATGAAATAATTATAATAATAACAAGCTATATATAAAAAATAATAATTATTTTTATATTTTAGGAACTTTTTATTATATATATTCGTCTAATAATAATATAAAATACTACTAAGGGGTATACCTATGAAAAGAAATATTTTTATTATCTTGGCATTATTAATAACAACAATTGTATCTAATGCCCAAACAGCAAAAACTAATGAGATTGTGTATGAACTTGACAATATAAAAGTTGTCAATAAGAATGGATTAGTTCTCAATGATTTTATATCATTATGGAAATCTGATCCTAATATAGTTTTAGTTGATGTTAGAACACCAGAAGAGATAAAACAAACAGGAACTATAAAAGGTGCTATCAATATTGATTATAAAACTAAAGACTATACTAAAAAATTATTGTCATTAGATAAAAGCAAAAAATATTTATTTTATTGTAAGACAGGCGGACGTTCAGGAAAAACAGTTCAGTATTTGCTTGATAATGGATTTAAAAATGTGAATTATCTAAAAGATGGCGGATATGCTGAATTATCTAAAGCTTTAAATAAATAAAAATTATTGTTAAATAAAAATTGTGGGGACTGTTTATTACAGCCCCTTTTATTAAAATAGACTTATTTAAAAACTAAATTAATAAATATTTGTATTGTTTTAATTTTATTGATTATAAATATATATTAAATAATGATATATGTTTGTAGCTATATTCCATGAAAATGCAGTTCTTTTGGTTCTTTTATACCAATACCGAAGGCACTTCCTACGGTCGTACCGAGTAGGGGCCTATCGGCAAAAGAACTGGGGGTGTGTACCCTAAGGGCACGCTTCGCAGGGGCAAAGCCACCACAAATCACAAACTTAAAAAAATTGTCATATAAGTTTTTTATTTTATTCAACTTTTTCCCGTAGCAAAAAGTTGCAAAAAGTACAAATTATTTCGCTTATTCGTATATATTTCGCAAAAGTGCAAGTATTTAAAATATATATGAATAATACCATATATTTTTAGCTATACTTCATTAAATGCAGTTCTTTTGCTTCTTTTATACCAATAAAAGAAGTGGGGTGCGGGGCAAAGCCCTGCAAACAATAAAAAAGATAAAAATCTTATTGTTCTTTTTCCCGCAACTACACGGTGTGGACTTCGTCAAAGAACCAAAAAGTGCAAGTTACGAAAGTAATACTAACTATATTTTACATGCTAAATATTAAATCAAAAACAATACAAATATTTATTAGTTGAGTTTTGAAGTAAGTAATATATTCAATAAAAATGCTTCTATTAAAAATATTTATAATATATAATGTAGCTATCAATCAAATTAGGACTATATATGCAAAATGAAACTCATGAAAATAAAAAAGTTAAGCAGCCAAAACTTTCACTTAAAGAGAGATATAATGACAGCTTTTTAGAAGAGGCAGAAAACAGAAGAAAAAAACTTCAGTATCAGAGACTTCATGTAGGACAAATAAATAATTCACGCATTGAACATATGATAAAACTTCTATATCAGGTGCATCAAAATTATTATTTCGGATATTTTGAAGCAAGCTGCACTTTAGCAGGAAGTATGTTTGAACAATCTCTTATGATTTTATTAGAAGAAAAAATGCAAGAAGATGGATATATTTCTGTATATAGATTTAATAATGGAAAAAAAATTAAAGAGCAAATTACAAATGTAGAAGATTTAGCACAATTTAATATAGGCTTTTTAATATCAATAGTTAATAATTATAAAATGCTTCCCAAAAATGAATATAATACAGCTAAAACAATTCAATGCATAAGAAACTGCATAGTTCATGATATGCTTCCAGAGTTTAGAATAAATGATAAATATTATGAAGCAGACTTAAAAATTAACTTAAACTCAAATACTACTAAAATAATAGCCATACCTGTAGATGAAATAAATACTTATACATTAGGAAAAAGCTCAATAGAATTATGGTCATATTATCTTCTAACAAGAACCAGAGAGTTAATAGATTTTTTATTTAAAGAAAGAGTTAAAAAATTCCCGCCTGATTTTATATAAAAAAAGAGGCTGTTATTTGCAGCCCCTTATGTATTTTCAAAAAATTATTTTTCTACTTCTTTTCTATATTTAATTAAGCCCTGTTTCAAAATCTCCATAGCTCTTTTTATATCTTTAGCCTCTAATGCATAGCACATTCTCACCTCATCTCTTCCTAAGCCGGGAGTTGCATAGAAACCCTCACCCGGAGCAAACATAACAGTCTCCCCATCAAGATTAAAGTCTTTAAGCAACCAAATAGCAAAATCTTCAGCATTTTTTACAGGAAGTTTAGCAAGCACGTAGAAAGCTCCCTCAGGCTCTTGCATTACAACGCCATCCATTTTTGTAAGCTCTTCAAACATGATTTTTCTTCTGTTATCATATTCTTTTCTAGCATCTTCAAAATAGTTATCAGGCAAATCATATAAAGCAGCAGCACCAACCATTTCAAGTGTAGGAGCAGATAATCTAGCCTGACATTCTCTAAATACAGCAGTGCTAAATGCCTTATTTTTACTTATTACACATCCAATTCTAGCACCGCAAGCAGAGAATCTTTTAGATATAGAGTCAACTATAACAACATTTTCTGCCACATCTTTATATGTACCAAAACTTATAGCTTTTTTATCGCCATAAACAAACTCTCTATAAACTTCATCGCTTATAATAAACATATCATGTTTTTTAGCAAGATAAGCGATATCATCAAGTTCTTGTTTTGTAGATACAACCCCAGTAGGGTTAGAAGGATTTGAAAACATATATGCTTTGGTTTTTGGAGTAATATGCTTTTCTATTTCGTCACGGCTTGGAAGGTGAAAGCCTTGTTCTGCATAAGTGCGAACTGCATTTCTTTTAATATCTAATACATCATAAAAACTATTGTAATTAGCATAATAAGGTTCTGATACTAATATTTCATCACCCTCATCAAAAATAGCTAGTAAAGTAAATAATAATCCTTCACTACCGCCATTAGTGATATTAATTTCATCTTCCTCATAATGGACACCTATTTTCTTCTCATAATATTCTTGTATTTTATTTATAAGCGGTTTCATACCTCTTGAATTTTCATATTTAAGGGTTTTACCATTATATTTGCTAATAGCATCTAAAAATACTTTAGGTGTTTCAATATCAGGCTGACCTATATTAAGATGGTAGATTTTTATGCCTTTTTTTACTGCTTCTTCGGCATATGGGTTTAACTTTCTTACAGGCGAAGTTTTTAGCCTTTGAATTCTTTGCGATATTTCCATTTTTTTTCTCCAAAAACTTTATTATATATAGTAATATTAGAGTATATAATAAAAATTGTCAATATACAAATAATTACTTTTTATTGTTATATTTGTTATTTTTAATGATGATTTATTTTTTTTATAGTATATAATTAAAAATAAATATATTTTTTGGTGTTTTTATGAAGTTTAATTTTTATAATAATGAATATAATTCAGCAAGAAATGTTGTATTTGGAAGTAAGGGGATGGTTGCAAGCAGTAATGTATTGGCAACTGAAGCTGGTATAGAGATATTAAAAAAAGGGGGCAATGCAATAGACAGTGCCATTGCAACTGCCGCTGCTTTAACTGTGGTAGAGCCTACTTCAAATGGGTTTGGGGGCGATGCTTTTGCTATAGTTTATTTTGATAATAAATTGCATGCTATAAACGGAAGTGGATTTTCACCAAAAAATTTGGATGTTGATAAAATATTATCGCTTAATTTAGACAGTGTTCCGCATTATGGACTTATACCTATCACTGTTGGAGGCATTCCTGCTACATGGGCTGCTTTAAGTAAAAAATTCGGTAAATTAAAATTGTTAGAGGTTTTAGAGCCTGCTATTAGATATGCAGAGGATGGATATGCTTTACAGCCTCAAGTGGCTTTTGATTGGAATATTGCTTTTAACAATTATTTAAAGGTTTCTGATAATAAAGAAGAGTTTAAATATTGGTTTGACACTTTTACTTTTAATGGCAAATCCCCAGAACTTGGCAGCATTGTAAAACTTCCTCATCATGCTAAAACTCTATTTGAAATAGGAAACACTTATGCTGAGAGTTTTTATAGGGGAGAGATTGCTGAAAAGATAGATAGGTTTATGAAAAAATATGGAGGCTATTTATCTAAAGAAGATTTGAATGATTATTATCCAGATTGGGTAGAACCTATAACTACAAACTACAGAGGCTATGATGTTTATGAGATACCTCCTAATGGTCATGGCATAACAGTGCTAATGGCATTAAATATACTTAGCAATTTTGATGAGTTAAATACGCATTATGATATAGAAGCATTAAAACTCGCATTTACAGACACAAAAAAATATATAGCAGATGAAAAACACATGAAAGTAAGAGTTGAGGAGATGCTTTCAAAAGAGTATGCTAAAGAAAGAGCAAAACTTATAACTAACAATAAAGCATTAGAACCTTCAAATTATATATTTAATAGCGGGGATACAGTTTACTTAGCTGCGGCAGATTCTTATGGAAATATGGTTTCTTTTATAGAAAGTAATTATATGGGATTTGGTTCGGGTATAGTGATACCAGAAACAGGGATAGCATTACATAATAGAGGAGCTAATTTTTCATTAGATAAATCATCAGCGAATTTTATAGCACCAAGAAAAAAGCCATATCACACTATAATACCCGGTTTTTTATGCAAAGACAATAAACCTATTGGGGCATTTGGTGTAATGGGTGCTTTTATGCAGCCTCAGGGGCATTTACAGGTTTTAAGAAATATGATAGATGATAACCTTAACCCTCAAAGTGCATTAGATAAACCAAGATGGCAATGGGTGGGTGAAAAAAATATAGAATTAGAACATAATTTTGATAATAATTTAGCATTAGAGCTTCAGAGTAAGGGGCATAATATAATAAAAAAAGATAAGTTAAATAGTTTTGGATATTTTGGAAGAGGGCAGATAGTTTTTAGAAATGAGAATAATGTATTATATGGCGGGTGTGATTATAGAACAGATTCTGCTATTATTGGATATTAGGAAATATTTATTTTTTTATCTATTTATAAATAAAAATGTACAAACTTATGGAAAAATATTATTAAAAAGCTATAATATTATATATAAGATATTATAAAAATTGGCGGTGCAATTTATGAAAAAGATTGTATTTTCTATTTTTGCTTTTATTCTTATAACTACTACAAGTTTTGCTGCTAGCGGATTTGAGTTTATTTTAAATGTGCCTGTTGGTATGAGTTTTGGTGTTTATGATTATGATTTAACTGACTGGGGTGAGTATTATAATAATCTTCATAATGGTGAAGTTAGAAATGCTATTGGCAAAAATAATGGCATTGGATTAGATGCCGGGGTATCTGTTCAGATTGGATATATGTTTGCTATTAATACTAATATGGGTGTGAGTGTGCTTGGAGAATTAGGTTATAGTCATGATAGTTATTCTTATATAAGCAAGCTTGATAAAAATATTTCTGATACATATACTTTTGAAAGCCTTCAAATTGGAGTGCTTCCAAAGTTTAATATTTATAATTTTTCTGTAGGGATTGGTGCTGGAGTAAAATTGCCTTTAGCTGGCAGATATTATTATAAAAATGGAAGTGTTAAAGGCGATACAAAAATTGATTATAATTATATTTCTAGAGAGTTTCTTACTAAAGTTATACCTTATATAAAATTAACTTTTGATTATTCTATATTTTTTGCACAAAATTTAGCTATTAATGTGGGATTATATTTGGGATATGATTTTGGTTTAGAAGCTACTGTGTATTCTGTAAACAATGATTTTATTAATAATTATCCTCAATTTGGTAATTTTGTAGCAGTTGAAGATATTAAATATTCTAGTTTTGATATAGGGTTGCAAGTAGGGTTTAAGTTTGGCCCTAGCACAAAATAATTTTGCTCATATAATTTCTATTATATAAGGTTTTTTAATTTAAGAAGGAAATAGTCCATTTATTTGGGCTATTTCTTTTGTATATGTTGGGTTATTAGGTTATGATGAGTTTTGAAGATATTGCGGCAAATAATCAGAAAAGAGCATTTGATATTATTAAAGAGCTTGATATAGAGAACGTTTTTAAGAGTATTAATGCAAGGGTGAGTTTAGTGGGTTCTCTTAAAATGGGGCTTTTAATGAAAAATAAAGATATAGATTTTCATGTATATACTTCAGAACTTAATATAGAAAAAAGCTTCTCAGCAATATCAAAATTAGCATGTTCTTCAAAAATAACAAATATCACATATACGAACTTAATAGATACAGATGAGCATTGTATAGAGTGGCATTTAGTTTATAAAGATTATGATATTTGGAAAATAGATATTATACATATACTAGAAGGAAGTTATTATGACGGATATTTTGAGAATGTGGCTAACAATATAATAAATATGCTTACAGAAGAAAAAAGAAGAACTATATTAAAGCTAAAATATGAAACTCCTGATGATATAAAAATAATGGGAGTAGAGTATTATAAGGCTGTATTAAAGAAAGATATAAAAACTTTTGATGAGTTTTATAAGTGGAGAACTAAAGAAGATTTAAACTTAATAATTGAGTTTTAAAATTTATTGATATTTATTTTTATGGGTTTATAATATACTAGAATAATTAAAAGGCGGTTTATATGGAAATAGGTGCTTATAGAAACAATATTTTTAATAATATTTCAGCTTTTTCAGCAAACAATAAAACTCCAATAAGCGAAGTAGGTGTATGTAAGACCTGTGCAAATAGAACTTATCAAGACGGTTCTAATGATATAGGAGTCTCTTTTAAAACCCCAACACATATAAGCCCATCCAATGCCCCATCAGCCGTAGCCTCTCATGAACAAGAGCATGTTGCAAACAATGAAAGAAATGCTCAAAAGTCTGGAGGAGAGGTATTATTTCAAAATGTTACATTAAACACATCTATATGCCCAGAATGTAAGAGGGTATATATTTCTGGCGGCGTAACAAAATCAGCAATATCAGCCCCAAAAGATAAGGGGGAAAGTGTTGATATTTACGCTTAAACAATAAAAAAGCCCGCCCATAAATATTATGAACAGGCTTGATTTTTTATTAATATTTATTAATTTTTAGTCAATGTTACTTCAGTACTATCAGGCTTAGTATAAGTAGCAGTTCCATCATCATTAAATACTATTTTATGTTCTTCTTTTTTTGGTACATCATTTTCACGCCAAGAGTCATATATTATTAAATCCTTTCCATTTAATATAGCAGTAGGGTTCATTAAATTACCTGATGTTATAACAGCATCAGCTTCATCAACTGTTAAAGTTACTGCTTCACCTGTATAAGTTCCTTTGTAAGGAGTTAATAAATCAGATTTTTTACTTGTTGTTGAATATTCTACATTATTTATAAATGTACTAGCTATTGCTCTGTTTTCTTGAAGAATACATTTATATACCCCATCAGTGAAATCAAGAGTTAATACATCTCCATCTAATGAACATCTTGTTTGACTTGCCATATTGTTTGTGATATATATATTTCCGCTACTATCTATTGTAAATATAGAATATTTTTCTACTGTTGAGCTACCTGTACCATCATTATAACCTTGATACTGATAATAATTTCCTGCATATTTTTTTAATCCACTAATTGTAGTTACTTTTTGATATCCACTAATCGTACTAAAATTATCTTTAGACAATATCAATTTTTGGAAAACTTGAATACCGCTATCAGAAAAGTTTAATATTTCCATACTAGTATTCCAATCTGAACCATATTGAGAAGATGTGTTACCAGGTATTTCTACTTGAAGTTTATTGCCTGATAAAGTTTTGCTGCCTTGCATTTCAGTTGTACTTTCTCCTTCATATATTTTACTGCCTTCAATTCTATAATTAATATATATAGCTCCATCTGCATCTTCAACATAATATCTTCCTGGGTATTTATTTAGGAAGGCTGATATTTGATTTGGGTCTGTAGTTCCAGAACCTTCATCTATAAGACCGCCATCTCCTGTTGGATCTGTTGGGGATCCTGAACAGCTTATTGCTAATATTAAAGCTGCTGTAATTAAGAAAACTTTTTTCATCATTTTATTTCTCCTAAAAAAATTATAATTTATACTAACTTATAATTATTTTGCAATAGCAAAAATAGCTTATAAGATAATAAGCATATGTAGTTTGTGAGATTTGATATTGTTGTTAAATAAAAGATAAAAAAATTATTTATGCGATGCGATGCGATGCGATGCGATGCGATGCGATGCGATGCGATGCGATGCGATGCGATGCGATGCGATGCGATGCGATGCGATGCGATGCGATGCGATGCGATGCGATGCGATGCGATGCGATGCGATGCGATGCGATGCGATGCGATGCGATTAAGTTAAACATTTTTTACCTTTTATACATTTATAAAATTATATGAAATTATATATTAAACTTCTTAAAAGTCAACATTTAATACATTTTTATTATAAAAAAACTACATTTTGCACAATCAAAATATAGTTTTTTTTATTATTAACTCTATTTATACATAAGTATAAAAATAATTTTTATTCTAACATTATAAATATATTTAGTTATTATTATCTAATATATTACTTTGATATGTGAAATAGTACCAATTATAATTATTTTGTATATTATAGAAAAATTAGTTTTTGTTATATTAATCATCAAAAAATTTATTACAAATATTAATTATTAATTCTTTATTGATTAAAGCATCGACCCACTTACTTGGAATATTATCTACACCGTAATACAAACCTGCAAGTCCTCCAGTAACTGCCGCAGTAGTATCCGTATCATCTCCAAAATTAACAGCTTTTAATACAGAATCTTTGTAGTTTGAAGTATTTAATAATATCCATATAGAAGCCTCTAATGTATGAACAACATATCCGCTGCTTTCTATTTTTACATCATTAAATTTTTTAAAATCAGATTCAAATATTCTTTTGTAATTATTAAGCTCTTTTTCATTTTTATAATAATCAAAAGAATCTTTTAATGCTTTATTAATAGCTTCTTCAATATTCATGTCATTTATTAAATTCAATGCTATGGCAGTATATATTACACAAGCTATCAAACTTCTTTTATGAGAATGAGTTAGTGAAGAAACATTGTATATTATATTTATAACTTCACTACTTTCAAATAATTGACTATCAAAATATTTCTTTATGTAAAATGCAATAGGAAGTATCCTCATTAAAGAACCATTTCCATTGCTGTATTCATCATACTGTCCGCATTTTATAGGATTTTTTCCGATTTTATAATTATCTATAGCGTCACTTGTTGTTATTCCAATATCAAATGTATCTCCGTCAGCAGTATACTTACCATTATCATACCATAATACAAAACTATCCATAATATTATTATAATTTATATTTTTATTATTCAAATTATCAAGTAAACATAATGTTAAACTCGTATCATCAGACCAAATGCCTGCTTTTTTATTATGAGTGCCGTATCCAATCATATCTTTACAAGGATTATTTTTAATAATATCCCTAGAAATAAATTCATAAGGAACCCCTAAAGCATCACCAATAGCTAGACCCAATATTGCAGATTTAAGCTTATTTTCTAAACTCATATATTAATCCTTATTATAAAATTAACTAAACAAATTTATTATAAATATTTTTCTAATTATTAAAAGCATTTAAAATAAAATAGAAAAAATCTACTTATTCTTTAAGTTTATTATTTTTTATTGTACTTTTGGTTAAGTCAACCGTATACGCTTTGAGGACTTCGGTCAGATATTATTTCTATATGCATGTATGTGTACTTACCAAAGCCCTAAATATCAAAAAATATTAATTCTATTTTACAAAATATATTTATTTCAGTGCGATCAAGCAATAGGCATTATACTAAAGTTCATAGATTCTATTACTCTAAGTAAAGCGTATGCTGTATCTAATGAAGTAATACATGATATGTTATTTTCAGCAGAAGCTCTTCTTAATTCTAAACTGTCAGAATGAGTTTTGCTGTTAGTCTCTATTGTGTTAATAACATAATCAACTTTACCAAGTCTTATAGTGTCTATTATATTTTGAAATCCTGTTTCATGAATCTTTGAAACTTCTTTTATATAAAGCCCCTCTTTTCTTAAGAAACTAGCAGTTCCTTTTGTAGCGTATATTCCGTATCCTATATTAGAAAATCTCTTTGCCATATCTATAATTTCAGATTTATCATTATCAGCTATTGTAAGAAGCACATTTCCTTGAAGAGGTATTTTTATTCCGCTTGCAATCAATGCTTTATAAAGTGCTTTTTCAAAGTTAATATCAAACCCTAATGCCTCGCCTGTACTTTTCATTTCTGGACCAAGTACTGTGTCTACTTTTCTTAATTTAGCAAAAGAAAATACAGGAGCTTTAACAAATACTTTGTTAGATTCTTTTTTATATAAATCATTATACCCTTGCTCTTTTAATGATTTGCCAAGTATACACATAGTAGCAATATTAGCCATAGGAACATTAGTTATCTTGCTTAAGAAAGGTACTGTTCGGCTGCTTCTAGGATTAACCTCAAGAACATACACATTATCATCTCTATCAACTATAAATTGTATATTGTAAAGCCCTATAAAATTAAATCCTTCTCCTATTCTTTTGGTATAATCAATAATACTGTCTTTCACTTTTTTAGAAATAGTTTGTGCTGGATATACGCTTATAGAGTCCCCAGAGTGAATACCAGCTCTCTCTATATGCTCCATTATACCGGGTATAAATACATTATGCTCACTGTCAGCAATGGCATCAGTTTCTATTTCTTTACCTACAATATATTTATCAATTAATATAGGAGCTTTATTGCTAACTTCTTTTACAGCAGTCTCCATATATATTTTTAAAGCAGCATCATTATAAACTATCTCCATAGCACGCCCTCCAAGTACATAACTAGGACGCACCAAAACAGGATAGCCTATTTTTTTCGCTATAACTAAAGCCTCATCAACAGTTATAGCAGTTTGCCCTTTAGGCTGAGGTATGTTTAGAGTTTTTAGCATCTCTTCAAACTCATGCCTGTCTTCTGCTCTGTTTATGTTCTCTAAAGAAGTACCAAGTATATTAACCCCATGCATTACAAGTTTTTCAGCTAAATTGATGGCAGTCTGACCTCCAAATTGAACAATAACTCCTTTAGGTTTTTCAAGCTTTACAATATGCATAACATCTTCTATGGTTAGAGGTTCAAAATAAAGTTTGTCAGATATTGAAAAGTCTGTTGATACAGTTTCAGGGTTATTGTTTATTACTATAGCCTCATATCCTGCTTCCCTTATAGTCATAACAGAATGCACAGTAGAATAATCAAACTCCACTCCCTGACCAATTCTTATAGGTCCAGAACCTAAAACTATAATGCTTTCTTTGTCACTTTTAATAGATTCATTTTCTTTTTCATAAGTAGAATAGAAATAAGGTGTTTCACTTTCAAACTCTCCTGCACAAGTATCAACCATTTTGTATACTGGAACAATACCATTTTCATGTCTTAATTTGTATATATCAATCTCTTCAACATTCCAAACTTTAGCTATATAGCTGTCTGAAAAACCTCTTTCTTTGCATTCTCTTAAAACTTCTATATCCATTTTGTTTTTAGATAATTTATTTTCTAATTCTATTATATTTTTTATTTTATCTAAAAAGAATTTATCAATATGAGTAATATCTATTATGTCTTTTATATCTTCTTTTCGTCTTAGAAGTTCAGCTATAATAAATATTCTCAAATCATCTCTTAACTCTATACGCTCCCATAGTTTTTTTGTGGTGTATTCAGAAACGTCTTTATGAATTATATGGTCGCATTTTATTTCAAGAGAGCGAACAGCTTTTAAGAATGATTCTTCAAAATTACGCCCTATGCTCATTACTTCACCTGTAGCTTTCATCTGTGTGCCTAATTGTCTGTCGGCATTTGGGAATTTATCAAATGGGAGTCTTGGGAACTTTGTAACTATATAATCAATAGAAGGCTCAAAACAGGCAAAACTTTTTTTAGTGATAGGGTTAAGTATTTCATCTAAAGTCATGCCTACTGCTATTTTTGCACTTATTTTAGCGATAGGGTAGCCTGTAGCTTTACTAGCCAAAGCACTTGAACGAGATACCCTAGGATTAACTTCTATTATATAATACTTAAAACTGTGAGGGTCTAATGCAAGCTGCACATTACATCCGCCGCATATTTTTAAAGCTCTTATTATCTTAAGGCTCACATTTCTAAGCATTTGATTTTCTCTGTCGCTTAATGTTTGACAAGGAGCAACTACTATACTGTCTCCCGTATGTATTCCAACAGGGTCAACATTTTCCATATTACATACAACTATTGCATTGTCATTATTATCACGCATAACCTCATATTCTATTTCTTTATACCCCGCAATGCTCTTTTCAACCAAACATTCATGAACAGGGCTTATTTTTAAACCAGTCTCACATATCTCAATTAATTCTTTTTCATTGCGTGCAAATCCGCCCCCAGTTCCTCCAAGTGTATATGCAGGACGCACCACCAAGTGATATCCTATTTTGTTTGCAAACTCTATTGCCTCTTCAACACTATGTACAATCACACTTTCAGGCACTGGCTCATTTATGTCATTCATAAGCTTCTTAAAAAGCTCTCTGTCTTCAGCACAGTTAATAGCATTCAAATCTGTTCCTAATACTTCAACATTATATTCATCTAATATTCCGCTTTCAGCAAGTTCAACAACTAGATTCAAACCTGTTTGCCCGCCCAAAGAACCTAATATAGCATCAGGCCTCTCTTTATAAATTATCCTCTTAGCAAAGTCCAAATTAATAGGCTCTATATAAACTTTATCAGCCACAGCCGCATCAGTCATTATTGTAGCAGGGTTTGAATTGATAAGTATAACTTCATATCCTTCCTCTTTTAAAGACTGACAAGCCTGTGTACCCGCATAGTCAAACTCAGCAGCCTGTCCTATAATTATTGGTCCTGAACCTATTACTAATATTTTTTTTATATCTGTTCTTTTAGGCATTTTTCTCTCCGTAATTATTATTCATCATATCAATAAACTTATCAAATAAATATTTACTATCCTCTGGTCCGGGGTTAGATTCTGGATGATATTGAACAGAGAATACTGGGAATTTTTTATGTTTTACTCCCTCGCAGCTTTCATCATTTAGAGATATATGAGTTAAGATTAAGTCTGTATTATGTAAGCTATCTTTTTCAACGGCATAACTATGATTTTGACTTGTAATGCTTACTTTATTAGTCTCTAGATCTTTAACAGGGTGATTTCCTCCTCTGTGTCCGAACTTTAATTTGGTTGTGTTAGCACCGCATGCTAAACTTATAAGCTGATGCCCCAAACATATTCCAAATATTGGAACCTTTCCTATAAGTTCTTTTATTGTTTTTATAGACTCTTTTACATCTTTTGGGTCCCCCGGTCCATTTGAAAGCATTACTCCATCTGGATTTAATGCCATTATAGTTTTAGAATCTGTATCATAAGGCACTACTATCAAATCACAATCTCTTTTGCTTAACTCTCTTATTATGCCAAGCTTTGCACCAAAATCCATTAATACAACTTTCTTGCCTCTGTTTGGTATAGGAAAGGCATTTTTTGTAGAAACTCTTTTAACATGGTCATTCATATATGGTGTTTCTTTTAGCATTTTTACTACATCATCTTTATTTTCAATAGTATCGCTCATTATGGCTTTTAATGTTCCTACTTCTCTGATTTTTTTAGTTATAGCTCTGGTATCAATATTTTCTATGGCAGGAATATTTTTTAATTTTAAAAATTTATCTATATTTTCTGCATTTCTAAAATTATTAGGACTTTTACAAGCCTCTTTTACTATAAGACCAAATATTGCAGGATTAAGACTTTCAAAGTCATCTCTGTTTATACCGTAATTTCCAATTAAAGGATAAGTCATAACAGTTATTTGCCCGCAGTATGATAAATCAGATAACACCTCCTGATAACCTGTCATAGATGTATTAAAAACTAATTCACCTATTTTGAAATTATCAGCACCAAAACCAATGCCTTCATAATGACTTCCGTCTTCAAGTATTAAATAACGTTTCAATTTTTGCCTTCCTATTATTCTAAATTTTTTTTAGATTTTTACTAAAAATAAAAAAAAGATTAGAAATTGACAAAAAGCCAATCTCCAATCTGTTTTTTAAATTATTATGAAACTGCCTAACTCGCAGAATATTTTTTGATGTAAAATACTTAAAAATCATAACCTTATTTTAATTTAATTTTATTTTCAATAAATATAACATATATAATTAATATTACAATCATTTTTTATAAAAACAAAATAAATTAAATAATAATTATTTATATTAAATAAAGGTTTTGAATATAATTATTTTATATTATAGCATAAAAATACTATTTATAATAATTGAAATATTCTTGCCATATATATTCTTTATGTTATACTGATTTATAGAAATTAACATAATAATTCGGAGAATAAAATGAGTAATGAAGATTTAAATGAAGAGATAAATACATCAGGTTTTGACGCCATCACAGAAACTTTTGAAAAAATATATACAGAACAAAAAGAACCTCTCCATTACAGACCTATAATATGTTATGAACTTGGAGGAGAAGACCCTCTTGACGGAATAAGTATTTACAGAGGAAAAGGATACTATCATTTTGTTACTTACGGATTCAGTGAGCTTTATGAAAAAGAATTTGACAATAAAGAATATAGCGGATTTGGTTTCGAGCTTACTTTTAAATTAAAAATGAATGAAAAACAAATTAATAATACAAAAGATGATGATGCAGAAGATAATGAAATAAAAACAGCAGTAAAATTTTTGCAGCAATTAGCAAAATATGCATTTGAAAGCGGAGCAGTTTTCAATCCTTATGAATATATATGGACTAAGCAGAAAGAGGGAATTGATTGTGAACAGAAATCAAAAATCACAGGTTTTATCACTATACCAGATGAAGCAGGAGAAATAAATACTCCAAATGGAAAAGTTGTTTTTGTTGAGCTTTTAGGAGCAACAGATGCTGAGCTTAATGCTATATATGATAAAAAAATTACAGTAAAAGATTTAGCTCAAAAGATAGGAACAGATATAACAGATTATAATAGAGAATCTTTATTATGAATTATAAAAATTGATTTAATAAAAATATTTTTTTTACAAAAACTGATTATTAAAAAACTAAATTAATAAATATTATTCCTATTCAAAATGAAAAGAAATAAGTTGAAAAGTTACTGACAAGGTTATAAAATAATTAAAAAAGAATAATATCGCTTTTAATGCTCCTTTCAAAAATAAAAGCTCTGAAGTAATAAGAAATATTTTTTATAGGAGTTCAAAGCGTTTATATGTACAAGGTAAAATAAAAGCTGCTTACTCTATACATGATATAAGACATTATTTTGCTGTTACTTTATATAAACAAACCAGAGGCATAAAACTTATTAGAAAAGCATTAAACCATAGCAATATAGCTATAATAGGACTATACTTAAAAAGTTTGGAAGTAGAATAATATTTTAAGTGTTGCGATAATTACTGTTATAGAAGATTATTATTAATCATTATACCCATGTTGTATAAAATATTCTTTAGATAATTTATGATTGTATTGGTCTGCTAAATTTTTTATAAATAGGATGGGTTCATTTTTATAAAAATCATCACATTTTGAAAGTTCTAATAATTTTTTTGAATACTCGAAAATTTTAGAATAATAATTTTAGATTGTAATTTATGCATATGATATATAGATATCAAACTATATAAAAATTATAAAATTGGAAAACTAGAAATACTTTTTTTAAAAATTCAATGGACTTTTCTACATTTTTCAATCCATAGTAAAAATTAGCAATTCTACCTAAACAAAATGCTATGTAAGAATTATCAATAGTATTATTCTTATTATCTAAAATTTCAAAAAATATTTTAATGGCTTCTTTATATTTTTTTGTATAAAATAAATTTTTAGCTTTTTGTGTTAAATTATTTATTAATTTGTTTTTGAAATAAATTTTTTTGAAATAAATTTTAAAATAAAAAAACGCCCTTTAATAAAAAGAGCGTTTATATTTAATTGTTAAAAAATAAATTAATTTTCAATCCATATATCTGGTTCAAGTTTGATATTTACTTTATTGTAATCAACTATTTCTATGCCTTTGTAATAGAATTTCAAAATTTCTTTATAGTCTTTTTTTACCTGAGCCATACCAAAAGCTCCCCACTGACACATACCAACACCATGTCCGCTTCCTTTACCTGTGATTATTATTCCATTATCTACTTTCTCTATACTAAATTGTAAAGAAGGTACTATTACAGGAGATAATTTATTTCTAAAATCTCTTGAAGGTATATCTTTTTCATCTATTTTTATATTAACAGCTTTTCCAGATTTAGGGTCTTTATTTACTTTTATAGAAGAGTTTTCATTAGCCTCTAAGGCAAAGTCATTATTTAATTCTTTATAACTTAAAGCATTAGTCCAAGGTTTTATTTGGGCATTACAATAAGGACATTCAACTCCCTCTAAATAAGGCACATTAGCTCCAAACACATTTTTAGCACTGTCGGTATATCCTCCGCATAAAGCACTAAAATATGTAGCTATTACTTTATTATTATATACAGCTATTTCAGATTTTGTTCTGTCTACTGCTTGCTCTGTGTTCCAATTAATTTTTTCTCTGCCATTGTATACTTGATATTTTGTAGTGTTGTCAACATCGAAAGGTTTTTCACCATTGTTTTTTAATATATGAAATATAGCATAAGTACGTGCAGCAACAGCCTGTGCCTTTAGTGCTTCCATAGGCCAAGAAGGAGACATTTCATGAGGTAATACTCCTTTAACATAATCTTCAATATCTAGTTCATTAATTACTATCATAGTGTTGTTGTAAGGTATAAACTTTAATGAACCATAATATTCTTTGCCGTTTAATGTAAAACCGTCTTTAGTTTCAAAAACTATTCCCTCTTTATAAACTCCAACATCATTAACTTTTAATCCTAATCTGTTTTCTACAACCATTACTGTTTCATTTGTTAAACCTGATATTATTTCACTTTCATATTTATAATTATATGCTTTGTATGGACCTTTTATATTGATTGTATATGGAGCTTTTACATCTGTTAAATATACTTTAATATTATTAATTTGAGCAAATGCAAAAATAGAATTGATTATAAATAAGACTAATATTAGAAATAAAAATCTATTTAATTTCATAAATATGTTTTTCCTCCAAAAATATATTTAGTTTTTTAATTATCGTAAATTAATATCGGAAGTTAATAAAAGTACTTGATATATTTATTGTATTACAAGATATTCGCTTTCATTATGTATTCTGTCTAAAGCTGTAACATAATATACATATTTTACATTTTTATCTGCTTTTTCATCTCTATAAACTATCTTACAATTAGTATTGAAATCTTCTCTTCTAATTTTATCTATAATTTCAAGTTTGCCGTTATTTTCTTTTTTTCTGTATATTACATAATAAACTGAAACACCATTTAAAACATGAGAATATTTATCAAGTTTATATTCATTAGGGTCTGTAAAACTAATCACATTTACACCAAAAGATTTTTTTAAGCTTGGATTTTCTAATTTTAGTGGAGGAGTATTGATATCACTCATTGTGTTCATTGTTGGAACTATCGCTTTAAATATATAATTATTTTTCTTTATATTATCAATAGCCTTATATCCATAATCTCCAGTGCCTACATCATTTAAATACATATTATGCATAGTAAAAAATGAAGAGCCTTTTATATATCCTTTACCAACATATCTTATATAATCAACCTGTTTAGACATTACCCATACATCTTTCCAAGGTTCATATTTATCTTCTCTCCCCATTTTGTATAATGCATGTCCTATATATATGTCAGCAATATTTTTATTTGTAGCTTTTCTTGCTTGACCTACCCACCAATTAATCATTTTATCAAAAGGCACTGTTCTATGAGAAGAGCTCCAATAAATTTGCGGAATAATTGCATCAATATACATCTTGTTTAAACCGTCTTTTTCTGCGGCATTGCTAAGAGTTGTTGTTTTTTGTCCATTAAGCATCCAAAGTAAAACATCCGCATGCAAAGCATCAAAGTTTGGATTATAAGATTTACTATCGCTTCCATTAGGGTCTCCATTATATTCGCTTAAAGGCTCTTTATTTCTCCAAACTCCAGCAGGTGATATTGTCCATTTTACATAAGGCTTTCTTGATTTTATTTCTTTATATATACTGCTTACTAGATTATTAATATTGTTTCTTCTCCAAGCATATAATCCATCAACTCCATAATTATCATAAGAAGTGTTATTAGCATCATATCCTAAATTGCTTGCATATTTTGAAGAGCTTACTTTATCAGGCCAATCTCTATATGTTTTGCCGTTTAATGAGTTTTGATAAAAATAATCATCAAAATGAATACCGTCTATATCATAGTTTTCAACTACCTCTACAACAGAATCTATTACATACTTTGAACTTATAGGCTCACCGGGGTCTAAATATAGTCTATTATCATACCAATGAACAGGTTTAAGTCCGTTTGAAACATAAGTGTGAATAAAGTTTTTTTTGGAGAATTGTTCTTCATAACTTTTATTGGTGTCGTATTTTAATGATATTCTATATGGATTAAACCAAGCATGAACTTCTATATTTCTTTTATGAGCTTCATTTATTATAAACTCAAGCATGTCTGTTTTAAATGGATAATCATCTCTTTCATCTTCTGGATTAATACCAAAAAAATACCTTGTAGTAGGGTTAATTTTTGATTTGAATATTACTCCAGCATCTGGTTTAACTTGCACAAATACTGCATTAAAATTATTATTATAAAGTGTATCTAAATATTTTATTATTAAAGCTTTTTGTTTTGCTTCACTTCCTCCCATTACAGGCCAGTCAATATTAGCAACCGTTGAAAACCAAGCAGCCCTAAACTCTCTATACATAGGATTTAAGCTTCTATCTTCATCTATACTCTCTAAAAGCATTTTATTGATAATTTTATTTTCTTTATAATCTATGCTTTGACATGATAATATAATTGATAACAATATTGTTAGAAATAATATTTGTTTTTTCATAAAGCCTACAAAATAAAAATTTATTTACTAATTTCGGTATTTATTATAAACTATTGAGGTAATTATAATTTGCACTTGAAAAATATTTATAATAATATAAATTTATATTATAAAATTATTTTTTTATATATTATTATTTTTAAGATTTTTATGACGATAATAAATAATAATATATGTAAACTACTAAGGAAATAAATAATGAAAAAAATAATTTCTGTAATTTTAATGATATCTATTTTTTTATCACCTTTAATGGCACAAAATAACTATACTTTCCCAGAATATATGGAAAGACTCCAAAGACAAGTTCCTAAAAAAGCCATACAATGGTTTGAAGAAAATGGATATTCTGATGCTTATGGTGTGGATAAACGTATATTTATTTTCTATAGAGGTATAAGCAGATATCATAAATATGCTAGATATAATGGCACTATAGATGATGCTAACAAAGCTGCAAGTGATTTTAGACAAGCTTTAGAAATACCAAATGATAATATATTTCATTTTAACAATAGAGCTTTATTATATTTAGGAGGTCTTCTTGCCACTATACCGGGAGACAAAGAATTACCTGCTAGAATATTTAATTATTATATAGCAAATAGTAGCCCATTTGATCCTGATTATCCTACTTCAGTATATTGGGCATTATATTTAAATTATCTTGATAAAGAAACATATAATACTTTTTATAATAGATTAGTTTCACTTGAAGAAACTCAAGTTTATCCTGTGGCTATAATATATGATTATTTTACAGGCACCTATAAAAGTATTCCAGAAATGTTGGCTAAAATACCTGCACCTAAAGATGTAAAACCAAATACTTATCAATGGACGCAAAATGGTATGAATATATATACTTTAGTTAGCGATTCTGTGCCTATTATACCAGAAGATAGAGTATTGCCTACATATGGTGTACAGGTTTCTCCTTCTTTTGAAGAATATCCTCCTGCAAGCAGAGTACCAGATCCCGGTGACAATAGAGAAAGATATATAGAAGAGAGAGAAATTTTAGAGAAAATATTTACTGAAAAATTCTATATAGAAACAAATGAAACTGTAACTAATGATATTATTACAGATGAGCTGCTTACAAATACTGTAGTTACAAATGAGATGATAAATACAAATGACTTTATCACTAACGAAATAGTTACTAATGAAGTAATTGTTGATGAGACTATAGAAACTTTCTCTAATGTAGATACATATACTTTAAATGTACTTGTAGATAAAGTTAATACTTACGATAATATTAGAATAAATATTGCTGGAAAAGAATATAATGTTTCTAGTGATAATTTTACAATTGATTTGCCTGAAGGTGAGTATGATGTACAAATTTATATAGCTGATAAGATGTATAATAATAGGGTAAAAGTAACTAAGGGGTATTATAACTTGCTCTATATAGAAGTAAGAGAGGGTAAATTAGTCAATAATATGAATAATCAATAGATAATTAAGCATTGTGAAAATTTAATAGCTATGGAGATATGATGCTTAATATAAAAAAACCTAGAGGTACAAATGACTTTTTCTATGATTCTGCTGAGAGGTTAGAGTTTATAGAAAATAAAATAAAAGAGATAGCAAGATTGTATGGTTATAAAAGAATAAGGACTCCTTTATTTGAGTATACGGATCTTTTTACTAGGGGTATCGGGGAGGGTACTGATATAGTTGGTAAGGAGATGTTTACTTTTGAAGATAGAGGAGGACGTTCTCTTACTTTAAGACCTGAGGGCACTGCTTCGGTTGCTCGTGCTTATGTTGAAAATTCTTTGCAAAATGAGTTTGCTATTAACAAGCTTTTTTATTTGGGCACTATGTATAGGGCTGAGAGACCTCAGAAGGGCAGATATAGAGAGTTTAATCAATTTGGCATAGAATGTATTGGGGGTACTTCTCCTATAATAGATGCTGAAGTTATAGCTTTAAATATCAATATATTAAAAGAGTTCGGCATAGATAATGTTAATTTGCTAATTAATACAGTTGGATGCAGTAATTGTAAGCCTAATTATAATAAGGCTCTTAGAGAAGCTATTGGAGAGAGAAAAACTGAGCTTTGTGAAACTTGTAAAAATAGATACGAAAATAATATTTTAAGAATATTAGATTGTAAAAATGAAAAATGTAAAGAGATATTAAAAGATATACCAAAGTTTTATGATTATGTATGCGATGAATGTAAGGAGCATTTTGATTCTTTATGTAATGAGCTTACTAGAATTAATCAAAACTTCACTATAGACAATATGCTTGTACGCGGGCTTGATTATTATACTAAAACAGCTTTCGAGGTGCAAACTAATGCTTTGGGTTCACAGAGTGCCATACTTGGAGGCGGAAGATACGACAACTTGATAGGGCTTTTTAATTCTAATAAAGACGTTCCTGCCGTTGGAAGTGCTATGGGGCTTGAGAGACTTCTTATAGTGCTTGAAAACAGTAATCATATTATAAATGATAGATTAGATGTTTTTGTTATAGCTTTTAAAGAGACTCAAAATGAAGTATTAAATATTATGCAGATTCTTAGAGCTAAAAATATTTCTTGCGATTGTGATTATAATATTAAATCTATTAAAAATCAGTTTAAATCTGCTAATAAAAGAAATGCTAAATATGCTTTAATAGTAGGTGAAGAGGAATTAAAAAATAATAAGTTTAAGCTAAAAAATATGGATACTAGCGAAGAAAAGGAAGTTTCTCTATCTGATATAGAAAAACTTTAATTCATACGGCTGCTTTCAAAGAAGTTTCTTATATTTTCATTTTTAGACTTTTTTGCTAATTCTATAGAAACATTGTCCACAGCGGCACCGTTTCTTACAAGAAGTTTGCATATATCAAAGTTTTCTGTTTCTATTGCCATATTTAATGGGCTATAATTTTTTTCTTTATCTCTTAAACTTATATTGGCACCATTATCTATTAGTGCTTTTGCTAGTTCTGTATTACTATTTTTTATTGCAATATGCAGAGGGCTATAATATTTATCTATATGATTTATATCAGAGCCTTTGTTTATGAGTTTTAGAGAATTATTATAATCATTGTTTTTTACTGCTATATTTAATGCTATTTCATTGTTGTTATTTGTAATATTAACATTTGCATTTTTTTCTAAGAGCATGTCTATTACTTTGCTGTATTCTTGAGATTTGCTTGCATTAATTAATGATAAATGTAAAGGAGTATTTCCATTTGTCTCTTGTAAATTAATATTGGCATTATTTTCTAAAAGTATTCTTACACTTTCTGTTTTTTTATTAGCATTAATATCTAAAATATAATGCAAGCTTGTTTGAAAATAAGAATTAGTATTATCAACATTTGCCCCAAGAGAAATAAGTGTCTTCATAGATTCTATAGCTCCAACTCCAGAAGCATAATGAAGCATGGTGTTTGTATCTTTAGTGTCTACATCTATACCAAGTGCCATTACTAAATATTTTATATTTTCTACATTATCACCAAAAATAGCTGCTTTCATTATTGATATAACATCTTCGCTATTCATAAGTAAATATATGTTTTTATCTAAATATGCTTTTAATATTTTTGAGTTAGAATATCTTGAAGCTACAAATTCACTTCTTGGCTTTTCTATCATCTTAAAATTAATATTTGCTCCATAATCTATTAATAATTTTAATGTTTCAAAATTGTTGTATATTGCAGCAATGTCCATAGCAGAGAAATATGAAGCATCTATAGTTTCATTGCTTCTTATAATTTTTGTGTTTTTATCTAATAATTTATTTAAATCTAAATATGGGGAGTTTTTCAATGTTTTTATAGAATTGACTTTATTATTTTCTGCTGCTATATGTATTAAATAAAATCCTCTTTCATCTTTTATATTTGGATTAACATTTTGACTTAACATGCTTTGTATAGTTTTTATGTCTCCTGTTTTTACAGCATTAATCATTTTATTTTCATTTTCTGTAAGTGCGTATGATATGTTTATTATTAAGATATATATTATTATCAGTTTTTTTATCATTATTATTTTCCATTATCTAAATTATTGTTAATCATTATAAACTATAATTTTCTTATGTAAACTAAAACTTTTGCATTCTCTTCTAAGTAAAATACAATATATTAGAAAATTACATAACTTGAAAAAATATTAATAGCTTATATAATATCATAATAATTTTTTTACTGGAGAATAAATAGATGCAAAATTATTTATATATAATAATAGCCATTGTTGTTATTTTAGTTTTGATAATATTATTGGTATTAAAAAATAAATCAAAAAAACCTCAAGTGTCTTTAACAACCTCAAAATCAAAATTTTCTCTATCATCATTATTTAATAAATCTTCAATTAATGATGAGTTTTTTGCAAGTTTAGAGAATATGCTTATAACAGCAGATGCAGGAGTTGAAACTACAAAAGATATTATTTCAAAATTGAGAGATATTGTAGAAAAAGAAAATATAAAAGATTCATCAGAAGTAAAAAAGTATTTAAGAGAGATTTTAATATCTAAGTTTATAAATAAAAAAGTAGAATTAAAAGAAAAGAATATATTGTTTATAGTAGGAGTTAATGGAGTAGGTAAAACCACTTCAATTGCAAAACTAGCAAACATATTAAAACAAAATCATAAAATAATATTAGCAGCATCAGACACATTTAGGGCTGCCGCTATAGAACAGCTTGAAGAGTGGGCTAATAGATTATCTGTAACTATAGTTAAAGGTCAGCAAGCAGGAGACCCAGCTAGTGTATTATTTTCTGCTTTAGATAAGGCAAAAGCAACAAATGCTGATATAGTAATAGTTGATACGGCTGGTAGATTTCACAATCAGGATAATTTAGTTAAGCAATTAGAGAAGATGAAAAAAATAGCTACAGAGAGATTTAGCGAGTTTAATTTTGTGCCTATACTTGTGTTAGATGCTAATGTTGGGCATAATGGTATAGAGCAAGCTAAAGTATTTACCAATGCTTTAAATATACAAGGGGCTATAGTTTCAAAATTAGATAGTTCTGCTAAGGGTGGAGTTGCCATAAGCGTGGCTCATTATTTATCGCTTCCTATATATTATGGAGGATTTGGTGAGAAGGTAGAAGATTTTAGAGAGTTTAATGCTGAAGAGTTTATTGATTCTATTTTGCAATAATTGTTTTTGGAGATTCGTATGTCTTTAGTAGTAAAACCTTCTTATGATATTTATGGTTCGGTATATATACAAATAAGTAAAAGTGATGCTCATAGGGCTTTAATAGCTGCTGCTCTTTCTAAAGAGATAAGCATATTAAAACCTTGGATGAAAAATGTTGGCGATGATATAGAAGTAACAAAGAATGCAGTTTCTCATTTTGCTGACTTAGTTCCAGAGTTGGATTATTTGAGAGTAATTCCTAAAAAAGATAATTCTATTAATGATATAGTAGTAGATGTTAAAGAATCTGGCACTAGTTTAAGGCTTCTTATTCCTATAATGTCTGCCCTTAATATTAATACCACTTTTGTTGGCTCTAAAAAATTATTTTCTAGACCTATATCGGTATATGAACAAATATGGAAAGAACAAGGGTTGTTTTTTGATAAAAAGGAAGACTCTCTTACAATAAAAGGTCAATTAAAAAGCGGAGATTTTACAATAAAAGGAAATATCAGCAGTCAATTTATAAGCGGTTTATTGTTTGCTGCTCCTTTGCTTGAGGGTAATTCCAAAATAATAATTGAAGGGGAATTAGAATCATCTCCTTATGTATTTATGACTCTAAAAACATTAAAAGAGGCTAAAATAGAAATATCAAAAAACGTAGAGAACTCACTTATAGAAATATACGGCTCTCAGGAATATTCTGCTCTTAATTATGAAATAGAATCCGATTGGTCGCATGCTGCATTTTTTGCTGCTGCTGGTGCTTTGGGCGGAGAGGTTACTCTTTATGGTTTAAATAAATATTCTATACAGGGTGATAAAGAAATATTAAATATATTAAAGTTTATGGGAGCTTCTATTAATTGCAATGAAGATGGTTCTATTACAATTAAAAAATCAGGAAAACTTCATGCTATGGATATAGATGTATCGGATATTCCAGATTTAGCTCCAATAATTACAGCATTAGCTTCTACTGCTAAAGGAACTACAAAATTATATAATGCAAGCCGTTTAAGATATAAAGAAAGCGATAGAATTAATGATTTAAAAGATAGTTTCACTAAAATAGGGGCAAAAATAGAAGTTACAGATGATGAAATCTATATAGAGGGTGTAGAAAGATTAGAAGGAGGAAGCACCACCTCTCATAATGATCATCGTATAGCTATGGCTTTAAGTATTGCTTCTACAGTATCTAATAATGATATCATTATAGATGATGCTCAGTCTATTAATAAATCTTCTTTTAACTTTTTGGAACAGTTTAAGAGTATAGGTGCTATAATAGAGTAATATAATTATTTATTAAAATATTTTGATTTATCTCTAAATCTTAAGCGAACTACTCTAAATAATGCTTCTGCTATTATATTTTTAGACATCTTTGATTGTCCGCTTCTCCTTTCATAAAATATAATAGGCTCTTCTGCTATTTTTTTTCCATTGCTTTCAAAAGAATAATTCATCTCTATCTGAAAAGAATATCCAGCAGATAAAATATTATCAAAGTTCATAGTCTTTAATACAGATACTCTAAAGCATTTAAATCCCCCAGTAATATCCATTATCTTTGAACCTAATATAAATGAAGCGTATCTATTTCCATAATATGATAAAAATAATCTTCTTAAAGGCCAATTAACAACACTAATACCATTACAATACCTTGAACCTATCACCAAATCCAAATTCTCTTTTTCCATTCTATCAACAAAATTAACAACAAAATTAGGGTCATGAGAAAAATCTGCATCCATCTCTATAACATAATCAGGGTTATATTGAAAAGAATGTTTAAATCCAGCTATATAAGCAGGTCCAAGCCCTTCTTTTTTCTCTCTTTTTAATAAATGAACTCTATTATTATCTAAATATTTTTCAACAATACTTGCTGTACCATCTGGACTATTATCATCAACTACTAGTATCTCTATATATTCTGGAAGTGCTAGTACAGTATTAATCATTTTTTCTATATTGTCGCTTTCATTGTAAGTAGGTATTATTATTATTGCTTTCATTATGTTTCCATTTTTTATTTTGAAATATTATATATTATTTTTTTTATGTTTTCAATATTATTTTTTATTTAGAATAACTATCTAATTCATCACACAATTTTACAAAGTCCTCATAAACAGTTATAGATTGCAAATATCTTAAGTCTATCATTAACCCCGAATCTATATGCTTAAAAAACTCTACATCCCATAGCTCAGTTTCTACAAATCCTTTTTTATAATCATATTTATAATACTCAAACTTATAATAAAAAGTCCTAAAGTATTTTACTTTTGCAAAACATAATTTATATATTCTAAATATTATTCCAATAGTATCATTAGTGTTAAAAAACTTATCTGTAAAAATTAATGCTTTATGTGAGTTTTCTTTTTCTTGATACCATTTATCATTTTCTTTTATTAGTTCATATTTTTTTATTATCTTTTCTTTGTCAGCAGAATATAAGGAATTATAATTATAATCATATCTTACCATTTTATTGCTATAATCTATATCTTCGCATATTATATGAAATGTTTTACTATCTGTATGTATATTTATTTTTATATTTGAATTGTTATAATTTTCATCTACCATAAAAACATCGTATTCTGATGGGCAGGCATTAAAATGTGTATCACATTCTATATGTATTACATTTTTAAATATTATTTCTATATCATGATAACAAGATAAATCATTGCTCCCTACAATATGCAAATCTGTTTTATAATCATTAATCATAAAATCCAACCACATATTGTCTTTAATTGATTCATTAATTTTTTTTAATCTCTTTTTTGCTGATATAATATTAAAGCTATTTATATAATCATGAAATTCATTTTCTAAATATGTAAAATTATTAAAAGCTAATTTATCTTGATGTTTAATTATTTTTATATTTATATTGTTTTCTGTATTAAAAAATAATTCATATTGAAAATTATCATTTGCTATTATTATTTTATCATCTTCTTCTTTAATATTTGCTTTATTATCATTTTTCTCTTTAATATGTTTTACCAATTTATATAATATGTTTTTATTATTTTCTTTTGAATTATTAGCTACAATTATTATTTTATTATTATTATCAAAAAATAGTATTTTATACATATATGATAACCCTAATATTTTAATTATATGTTTATTATATATAAAAATAGTATTTATTGAAATAGGTTATTTATATAATTTTCTTGAAATATTTTGTAAATAACCTAAAATAATACAAAATATATATAAAAATTGGGAACTTTTTCTTATATGTATACGTCTAATATTTTGAATAAAGAGATATATTTGATTAAAGAGGTTTAGTTAGTACATGAAAAAAGGCTTTACATTATTATTTATATTATTATTTTCATCATTGCTTGTTGCTCAGCCTCATGGACCGGGTCATGGCAGAGGAATGGGACCAGGAAAAGGAATGCGTAGAGGAACTGATAAATTGGGGCCGGATGCTTTACGCTTTTTACAAATGGCAGGCATAGTATTAACTGAAGAGCAAACAAAAAAAGTTTATGATATAGCTATAAAATTTGTTCAAGAAGAAGAAGGTATTAGGTTAGAAATAGAGAAAATAGATTATAATATAAGACAAGAACTTATTAAGGATAATCCAGATAGGAATGTGCTAAGGAATCTTATTAAGTCTAAAAAAGATTATGAAGCAGAGAGAGATTATTTGAAGATGGTTCGGGATTTAGATATAATAGATGTATTAACACCTCAGCAAAGAGCTCAGCTTCGTAGTGGTAGAATGAGGTAATTATTTTTTATGAGTGGTGCAGAGATGGCGTTTGATGAAAATAATTTTTTAGAAGCTTTCAAAAGGGGAGATGAAGAAGCTTTCAAAGAACTTATGGAGGCTTATAAAAAACCTTTGATTAATTTAGTATATTCTCTTATTTCTAATTATGATGAAGCTGAAGAGATTGTGCAGGATGTTTTTGTTAGCTTCTATATAAAAAGAGAGAGCTTTGAGGGACGGTCTAAGATTTATACTTGGCTTTATAGGGTTTCTTTTAATAGGGCAGTTGACCATATAAGAAAAAAAGAAAGAGAGAAAAAATACAGGCTTAAAGAATATAGAAATGCTCAGATGCAAGAGGCTCATGATAATGATAGTATAAATAAAATAATTATAGCAGAGAGTTTGTCCAAATTGGAGGATGACTTTAGAATACCTCTTATGATGGCAGAATATGAGAATTATTCTTATACTGAGATATCTGAGAAATTGGACTTGCCTGTTAATACCGTTAGAACAAGGATATTTAGGGCAAGAAAGAAATTATTAGAAATAATAAAAAAAATGGGGGTAACTTTATGAACAACACACATGAGTATTATGAAATGCTTGTTAGCAGATATAAAGATAATGATTTAAATGATGAAGAAATAATGGAAATGGAAGAGCATTTGCATGAATGTGCTGAATGCAGGAAGTTTAAAGAAGAGATTTTTGCTATGTCTTCTATTTTAACAGGTAAAATGCCTATAGAGGTGAATAACACTAAAAAGAAATTTAAATTTGTGCCTTATATTGCTTCTATAGCAGCTATGCTTTTGATATTTGTTGGAGTGGGAGTAGTTATTAACAACAATAATAATACAGCTTCTATTGACTCTACTATGGTAGCTTCAACAGAAGTTTTTCAAGAACAAGAAGATAATGTATATAGCGATTATAATGATTATACACTTTTATCTACATACTTTGACTATGCACCTGATAATCAAAGCAGTGAAGAAGATAGTGTAGTATTATCTGCTTATATGGCCTATATGGAATAAAATTAATTTTTGGAAGTATTTACAACACCAAAAGGTATTCTCAATTTTACTATAGTACCAGCACCTTCAGAACTATCTATATTGATTGCTCCTTGCATAGTATCAAGAAGATCTTTTACTACAGATAAACCTATTCCTATGCCGCCGTATTCTCTTTCAAATCTTGAGTCGCTTTGATAGAATGGTATAAAGATTTTCTTTAATTTGCTTTGCTTTATTCCTTTGCCTGTATCTTTTACCGTAATTTCTATTTCATTTGGCATGATGTTTTGCATAGAATGATAATTAAATAAGTCGGGGGATAAGTCTATCACTTTAGTTTCAATAGTGTCAAGCATTCTAACATTTATAGATATTGTTCCAGACTTTGTAAATTTAAAGGCATTAGAAACTATACCTTCCATTATTAATCTAAATCTCTCTTTATATCCTATTAGAGTTTTACAATTTTCTTCTATATTTATTTCTGTTTTTATGTCTTTTGGGTATAAAATTTTATATCCTTCTATTATTGAGCTTAATTCATCTTCAACATTAAATTCAGAAGTATAACTATAGCTCTCATCATCTTTAATAGCAATTTGTATTAAATTATTATTATTGTCATATAATTTTTTTATACTTCTAGATATAACATTAATAGCCTCTTCTTTTTTATCTTCAGCTAATGTTTTTCTTTTTAATAAATTAATATATCCCATTATTTCTGTAAAAGGATGTCTAAGTTCATGAGTAATAGTTGCCTTAAACTCTCTTATAAGCTTATTATAATAATTAACACTTTTTTTCAAAGAGTTTATCTCATTAAAGAGAGAAACTAATCTTTTTTGTAAAATATCAGTGTGTTTTTTTTGCTGTTCATAGAGTATTGAAAAATAAAGTCTGTTTAATCCAATCTCTGTACCAGCATTTTTTATTATGCCTTCTTTACACCATCTTATAGCCTCATTAAACTCTACAAATAATGAATCAATATTCTCTTCCATAACAGAACCATCTGTTTTTACTTTTTTAGGTTTTAATCCTGTTATATCACATGTGGCAATATTTATTCTCTCTGTAATAATTCCAGAAGAGCTGTAATATTGATGACCTAAAACCTTAATGTTTTTTATATTAACGCTGTAGCCTGTTTCTTCTTCCAATTCTCTTTGAGCACATTTTCTTATACCCATATTGCTGTCTTTCATATTAAGTTCATCTTCTTCAAGCATTCCAGCTGGAAACTCTAAAAAAGACATAATATTTTCATCTATTTCTTCAGCACTTTTATTATTTAATACTTTTTCTTTATAATAAACCACAGGTCTGAAATTTTTAATCATAAGAACATGCATTTGATTATTTATATAGGTATATGGAACTATTATAACAGCATCAGAGCCTTTTCTGTTAATGATGTCGCAATTATATTCTCTTGAAAAACTCCCGTCATCATACTCATTTATTGCAACAAATCTCTCTAATGTAACAAAACCTGTATTTAATTTTATTTCAGGAGATTTATGAAAAAATTTAGTATCTTTAACTTTTTTAGGCATAATAGTTTTTCTCTTTATTGTTATTTTATATATTCTTATTGAATTTTTTAATGAGTGTAATAACATTTCCTTTTTTGTTATGTTTTACATCATCAAAATATGATTTTATTATTATAATTCCTCTGCCGCTTTCTCTAGCAAAGCCTTCATCTTTAATTGTTTTTAATGCTTTGTTTATATTAAAGCCTTCTCCATTATCTTTAACTGAGATTGTGATAATTTGATCATTTTCATTTATATCTAAAGTTAATTCTATATTAGTATTTTGGGCAAGCTCACTTTTGAGTAATTCTTTCAATTTTTTATTATATATATTTTTTTGAAGCCACTCTTTTTTTTGTTCATACAATATATTGAGATTACCATGTTCTATAGCATTTATTATTACTTCATATAATGCTGATGAGAAAAGGTCGGTATCTATTATATATTTATCTATTTTTAAACATATATTTTCTATGAGTTTGCTTATATTATCTAAATCATTATCTAGTATGTACTTTTCCACTTAAAAAACAACCCTATAATAGCTTTACTCTAAAGTATATCATTATAATGATATTATATCAAATTTAATATTTATATTTTTTATAAAGTATTGTTGGTTAGTTGTAATTTTTATATTGAATAATTGTATTTTAGTGGTATTTTTTGTATTTTATTAATATAATATTTAATTATAATACTAGTTTAAGGACATAAACAATGTGTAAATTTGATAAGCACTTTTTAATGAATACAGATGATGTAAAAGAATATTGTAAGAAGGTTTTAAAGTATTTTAATGAAGATGAAGAAATTGAGGCTATTGAGATAGGAGACGGCAATATAAATTATGTATTTAAGATTTTTAGTAAGGATAAATCTATTATAATAAAGCAGGCTGATGAGTTTTTACGCTCTTCTGGAAGGGCTTTAGATGTTTATAGAAGCAAAATAGAGGCTGAAATATTAAAAATAGAGTATTCCTTGTCGCCTAATCATATACCTAAAATTTATTCTTATGATGAGAATATGCATGCTTTGGCTATGGAAGATATATCTGATTATAAGAATATGCGTAAAGAGCTATTGGAAGAAAAACAGTTTGATAATTTCTCTAATGAGATAGCTGATTTTTTATCAAATGTTTTGCTTCCAACAACAGATTTAGTAATGGATAGGGCAGAGAAAAAAGATAATGTGAAGCTTTTTATAAATAAAGAATTATGCGATATAACAGAAGATTTAGTTTTAACAGAGCCTTATTATAATTATAAAAATAGAAATATAATATCTAAAGGACAAGAAGATTTTGTAGAGAAGTTTTTGTATAATGATGAAATCTTAAAATTTGAAGTAGCTAAATTGAGAGATAGATTTATGAATTATTCTCAGGCACTTATACATGGGGATTTGCATACGGGCTCTATATTTATAAATCAAAATGGAATCAAAATCATAGACCCAGAGTTTGCTTTTTATGGGCCTATTGGTTATGATATTGGAAATGTTATAGGAAATTTATTTTTCTCTTTGGCTAATAAAACTTATTTTTCTAGTAATGGCAATTTTGTTCAATGGATAAAAAATACAATAATAGATACTTTTGATAAAATAAATATTTCTTTAAGAAAAAAGTATAATGAGATAGTTACATTTAGCCTTTATAAAAATGATAGTTTTAGAGAATATTATTTAAGTTCTATATTAGCAGATTCTATAGGTTATGCTGGTACAGAGATGATAAGAAGAACAGTAGGCGATTCTAAGGTAGCTGAAATATCTTCTCTTGATTTATCAGATAAAAAACTTATGATGGAGAGAACACTAATAAAAACGGCAATATTATTTATAAAAAATAGAAATACTATAAATGAAGGCAAGAAATTAATAGATATATTTGAGTTTATAAAAGAGTAAGATTATATGTAATTTTTAATAATAAAAAAGGCTTAATCTTAAATAGAAAGATTAAGCCATAATTTTATCAAAACTTAAATATTAGAACCAATATCTAAATCCTAATTGACCAGCAAATCCGAAGAATGCATCAGCAGTCCAACCGCTTCCATTATTGCCTATATATATACCTAATAGTCTAAATCCACCGCTTCCGAGGCTAAGCACGTTTACACTAGGAGCCACTTCAACAAATACTTCCCAATTCTTAGCAAATAGGAAAGATAAACCTATAGGTACTCTTAAAGCAGCATTAATATTCCAATATTGGCTTCCAAAATCAACAGTTGCTCCGAGACCAGGTCCTAAATAGAAATGAATACCAACTGAATCTTCTAATAACGGAATTTTTAATCCCCACCAATCCATAGTAAATCCAATACCAAAATGCTGATAGTTGTCGGTAAACAATACTCTTCCTGTTAATCCAAACATTAAAGGAACACCATTAAATTGTCCTGTTAAGCCTAAAGAAGCTTGAGCAGGGAAACCACCCATAAATGCAGCACCGATAGCAGCTCCATCAGCATATGCAGCTTGTGCTTGGGTAGGAATAGTTGTTATTAATGCCAAAGCAAGAATAACGGATAACACAATTCTTCTTAACATAATACATCTCCATTTGTTAATATAATTTCAATATATATTTATTGATTAAAAAAGTCAATAGATTTGCAGCTAGTATAATATTAATTGTTTTGTTTATATATGATTTTTACATAAGTTTTTAAGTTTAAGAAAGCTTGGGTGGGAGTTCTTCTTTGTGTTATTAATAAAATAAAACAAAATTAAAAAATCAAATTTAATTAAAAAGCATAAATGGGAGGGGCTGATGAAAATTATAAAAGTCATTTAGCCGAAAAATATTCATTCAAAGATATAAAAAGAAAATTTGATTATCTGTTTATACCATTATGAAACTTCAAATTGATGATTATTTTTATTTTAATGAAAAGACAGCATTTTTATTTGGAATAAGTTTAATATATAATTTTGACATATTTTATGATATAGCTAATATGTCTTATGAAGATTATCAAAAAATATATGAAGGATATCCAAGTATTGTAGAAGGTGCTGTTGGTTATTATGATAATTATGATATTAAAAAATACGGTTTTTCTAGTTTTGAAATAGCTTTCAATTTAGGTATAAAATTTGGTAATTAATATTGATATTTAGTAAAAAAAGTATAAAATTGTTATAATTTTTTGGGAGTATTTTTATGACTTTAAATTTTACTAAAATGCATGGTATAGGAAATGATTATATTTATATAGATTGTTTTAAAGAGAGTTTTACGGTTGAAGATGCCAAAAAATATTCTCCAATTTTAAGCCATAGACATTATTCTATAGGTGCTGATGGTATTGTTTTAATAATGCCTAGCAAAATAGCTGATGTAACTATGAGAATGTTTAATTATGATGGTTCTGAGTCTGAAATGTGCGGCAATGGAATAAGGTGCGTGGCAAAATATGCTTATGATAATAATATATCAAAAAATAATCCCATGAAAATAGAAACATTGAGGGGAGTGCTTGAAGCTAATTTATTTATAAAGAATGATGAAGTTGATAGCGTTGAGATTGATATGGATTCTCCTATACTTGAAGGCTTAAAAATACCAACTACTATAGATAAAACTCCAATAATAGATGAGCCTATTAATTTTAATGGAAAAACTTATTATTTTACTTGTGTATCTATGGGAAATCCTCATTGTGTTATATTTGTAGATGATGTTAAAAATATGAGAATTGATGATATAGGAAGCTTTATTGAAAATAATCCTATGTTTCCAAACAGGACAAATGTAGAGTTTGTGCAGGTTATAAGTAGAGGAGAAGTTATACAGAGAACATGGGAGAGGGGAAGCGGAGAGACTTTGGCATGCGGTACTGGGGCTTCTGCTGTTTGTGTGGCTGGATTTATAAGCAAAAGAACTGACAATATTATACTCAATCACCTTTTGGGCGGAGATTTGATATTAACATATAAAGATAATACTGTTTTTATGAAGGGTGAAGCTAGATATGCCTACAGAGGATATGTAGAATTATAATGTTTTTATCTTAAATTATCTTTAAATAGCTCCTTTAAACGATTCCTGCATCCTCCGCAAGCTGTACCTGCTTTTGTTTTCTTTACTATATCTCTTAATGTCTTTAATCCATATTCTTTTTTTAATGTTTCTATCTCTTCAATAGATAATTCTTTACATTTACATATATATTTGTTATCTTCTTTTATCATTACACTGCTCTTATATTTATTATGATTTATTAACCATTCTAATCAAAAAACAAAAAAATATCAAAAGCATAAAAAATATAAAAAAATGTTAAAAAACTTCAAAGTGGGTATTGAAAAAAAACGGTATATAGTATATAAAACTACTATAGTAATATACAGTATATTACTATACATTAGTTTGGGAGACTTAGTTATGAATAAACCGCCAACAAGAAAGTTTAAAAATTATAACAAAAAACTTGTAAAAATAGTACTCGATAATATTGACGATGATGATTATTTTTACAATAAAAAGGTTAATTGGGAGGATTGGGTTATAATGAGGGTAGATGTTGATAATGCTGTAAAGAAGCTTAATTTTGATACATCTATTGAATATTCAGCTATGCTTTTAGAAGATATTTTATATGTATTAAAGGAGTATTAATAATGTGTAATTTATGTCCTAAATATAATACTTGTGTAAAATTATGTGATGAGATGTTAAAGAAGATTAGATATGGAAAGAGGGAGTTTAAGAAAAATAGGGATTATTGTAGAGAAGTGGTGTTAACAGATAAAGATTTGGAGAATATACTTTATACAAATAGTTTAAGTTATGTAGAATATGAGAGGCTTTCAAATTTGGTTGTAGCAATACTTTCACCAAAGCAAAAGCAATTATTGAAATTATTTTCAGAGGGTAAGAGTCAGGTGGAGTTGGCTAAAATATTTAATGTGAGTCAATCATCTATATCACAGAGTTTGCAGGCTATAAAGAAGGAGATATCAAATCAATTTAAGATGGTGATAAACTGTTAGAATGGTATTTTTGTAATGTGAATTTTGAAGTTTTTTTGATAGATTAAATAATTGAAGTAAGTTTAGTAGTATAATAAAAAAGGGTGAAGCAATTAAGCATCACCCTTTTTATTTTAAGCTATTAGGCTATTATTATTGTAATAATCTAAGAGCACCTTGTGGTAACTGATTAGCTTGAGCAAGCATAGACAAGTTAGCTTGGTTAAGAATTTGATCTTTAGCAAGTTTAACTGAAGCTTCAGCCATATCTGTATCACGAATTCTGCTTTCAGAAGCCTGCATATTTTCAAAGCCTACCATTAAGCCTTGAGCAGTCATTTCTAATCTGTTCTGATAAGCACCCAAGTCAGCTCTTTGTTTTAATACTTTAAGAAGAGCTTCATCAACCATACCTATAACTGTATTAGCTTTATTAGGGTTAGAAACACTAATGAAAGTAGCAGTAGTAGCAGGTCCAACTGGATTTTTAAGTCCAAGAGCTTGGCTGTTCATAGTACCAATATAAACACGTTTTCTTTCGTCCATATTAGCACCGATGTGTAACCACATAGAAGCTGTAGGAGTATTTTCTCCTGTAGATCTAGCAAATCTTCCAGTCAACATATTAAGTTTGTTGAATTGAGCTTGTGAAGCAACTCTGTCGATTTCATCTACTAATTGAGAAACTTCGATTTGTACATAAAGTCTGTCTTCATCTGTGTAGATACCGTTAGCTGCTTGTATAGCTAATTCACGAATTCTTTGAAGGATGTTAGTAGTTTCTTCCAAGTAACCTTCTGTTGTTTGAATGAAAGATATACCATCTTGAGTGTTTCTTTCAGCTTGACGTAAACCGCGGATTTGTGTTCTCATCTTTTCAGATACTGCTAATCCGCTAGCATCATCTCCAGCTTGGTTGATTCTCATACCGCTAGATATTTGAGCTGCGTCTTTTCTTAAATCTACTTGGCGGAATTTAAGAGTTCTTTGTGCATTTATTGCACTGATATTATTATTGATAACCATATGGTTCCTCCGTGAAAATTGTTTATTAGTCCATCCTTGAACTAGTATATATTATCGGTTGCTATCAATTAATTATTAATTTTTTTTGCTTGCTTTAGATATTTTTTTTATTTTTTGTGCAATTTTTCGGAAAATGTTATGTTTATTATATATTTGTGAGCTTTTTTATATTTGTTTGCTCTATAAAATCATATTTATTGATATTCCTTTATTTTTTTATATACTATCTATAAGTATTTACAACTTTATTTTTTGCTTAAAAATTTATAAATTTAGGATTCATAATGTTTACAAATAGAGAAAAAATTGAATTTTTCAATGCTATAGAAGAGGGCGATATTAAGCAAATAAAATATTTATTGGATAAAAATAATTATGTAAATATAAATGTATTTGGAATAGCAAAAATATTAATTGAAAATAATAAAAATGGTATTGAAAAAAAAGATATTGAAATTGATTTTAAGAATAAAGAAGGATACACTCCTTTAATGGTTGCTTCTTATAAAGGAAATACTGATATAGTAAAACTTTTATTGGAGTATAATGCTTCTGTAGATATAACTAACAATTATAATTATACTGCTTTGATATATGCATGTATTTATGGCAATTTGGATGTGGTGAAAATTCTTCTTGAACATAAAGCTGATATGTATGTAGAGACTCAATTAGAAAAAAATTATTTAACAACATTAATGATAGCTTGCAGTCAAAATTATACTGAAATAGTGAGGATATTACTTGAAAATGGCTATGACCCTAATTATAAAAATCAAAGAGGCGAAACAGCGTTTATATATTATATCTCTATGGAAGACAACCCTAATACAGAAATAATAAAATTATTATTAGAATATGGTGCAGATATAAATGCTCAAAATAGCAAAGGCTCTACAGCATTGATGCTTGCTTCTTACAATAAAGAAAAAAAAGATTTTATGAGGACTTTATTAGAAAACGGTGCTGATACTGAAATAAAAAATAATTTCAATCAAAATACAGCCTTACTTAATGCATGCGAACGAAGAAATATTGAAGGAGTTAAAGTTCTTCTTGAGTATAATGCTAATATAAATGTGCAAGATGAATTTAAAAAAACTCCTTTGATAATTGCCTGTGATAATAATTCTTATGATATGGCAAAAATATTATTAGAGCATAATGCTGATATTAATTTGTCAGATCACAGAAAAAAACTCCTTTAATGTATGCAGTAGAGGAAAGAAATAGAGATATTGTTGAACTTCTTTTGAAATATAATCCTGATTTAACATTAAAAAGTACATTTGGAAAAACTGCATTAGATATGGCATACAATAGAAATCATTATGTAAAAGAAATAGCTGATTTAATAAAAGAAGCTTCATCTAGAGAGATACAATTTTTATATGCTGCTGCTGAGAATGATACTGATAAAGTTTTAAAATATATTGCTGAAGGAATTGATATTAATAACACAATAGATGAATTATATAACTCAATAGGTTCTAATGCTTTACTTATAGCTTCAGAGTTTCATCACAAAGAAATAATAAAAATATTATTAGAGCATAATGCTGATGTTAATTTTAAAAATCGGTTAAATAAAACAGCTTTAGAATATGTTGCTGATAATGATGATAATTTTGATATAGCTTTAGAGTTTATAAAGAGAGGAGCTGATGTAAATGCTATTGATAATGACGGCATTACACCTTTAATGTATGCTGCTTCCCGCAATGCTAAAAAAATATTAAACTTATTAATAGAGCATAATGCTGATGTTAATATTCAAACTAAATCAGGCTATACAGCTTTAACTCTTGCTGCTATGCATAATCATATTAATATAGTAAAAATTTTAATAGAAAATAAAGCTGATGTATTTGCAAGAGATGGTTATGGTAGAAGATGTTCATATTATGCTAACGAAAATGGAAATACTGAGATGTATAAAATTTTTAGTGAGCATCATGATGAAGAATATAAAAAAAGTTCTCAATTTATTTTTGATGTTTTATATTCCAAAACTGATGAAATAAATAAATATATATCTGAAGGAGGGGATATTAACTTTCAAGATGATAATGGGCTTACAGCTTTAACTGTTGTAGAAAAGATAGAGATTGCAAAGATATTATTAGATAATAATGCAGATATTAATAAAAAAGGAAGGGACGGATATACTCCATTAATGATGGCTGTAAGGAGAGATAATATCAATCTTGTAGAGTTCTTTATAGAAAATAATGCTGATCTTAATATATCTGATACTGAAGGAAATACTGCATTAATTGTAGCTGCTAAAAATCACAAATATGATATATTTGTGATTTTATTAAAAAACGGAGCAGACCCATCTATAAATAGTGAAGATTTAGAATTTTATATTGAGTATGAAGATGAAATGAAAAATATATTAAAAAAATACAAAAAATAGTTTCACGTTATTAAAAGTATTTAATAACGTGAAAGTTATGTAATATACTTATATAACTAAATTACATAATATCAATTCGTATAAAATATTTTAAAATGAATTTTTACCAAAAAAATTCATTTATTTTTTGACTTTATTTATAATAACAGTTATTATCTAGCCTAATAGTTTTTTATTTTATGGGGGTATTATGAAAAATCTATTAATGGTGAAATTTATAGCGCCTTTTGTAATATTTTTATTAATATTATTTTTAGCAATTTTTATTATTTATAAACCTTTATATAGAGAGCGGTTTTTAAATGAAAGATATCTAAAACTATTAGAAGCAAAGACAAGAACAGAAAGTTATGTTGAAGAATTAAAAAATACCATATACGTTATGGGGGCATATTTAGAGTCTAATCCTAGTTTAGTTGAAGTTGGAAATTTTTTAACTAATGTTCAAAAACTTGATTCAGGCTATTTAAATATTTATTTTGGCGACACTATTCCTTATTCTCAAGGCGGAATTTTTATAAATTCATTAGAACCTTTTCCATTAACATATGATCAAACTTCAAGAGATTGGTATAGGGCTTCTATTACAACTAATGATATAATGATAAGTAATCCTTATATTGATTATGTATCTAAAAAACTTACAGTAACATTTTCAAAAGCAGTTTATACTAATGGATCTTTAAAAGGTGTTTGTGCTATAGATTTTGATAATATAAACGGCATAGCTTCAAGTTTAAAAAAGAATTTTGAAGAGGAAGTTTATATTGTTTCTGAAAATGGTATTTTTATGACTCATGAAGATAAGAATTATATATTAAATGAAACAAATAATTTATTTACTTATGAAACGTTTGCTAATTTTAGCGGTAATTTATTATCTCATGTTGGTGATTTGAATATAATAAAAGATGAGTGGTATTCTATTCAGAAAGTAGATAATGCTCCTTGGATATTGGTATTTAAGGGAAGTGCTAAGCCGTTTTACTCAGAGTTTAATTCTTTAATGCTTTATTTATTTTTGTGTATAATTATTCTTATAGTTTTAGAATGTTTATTGGTGGCAAAAATAGTAATACCTTTATCTCATAATTTATATAGGGCTATTGATGTAATGAAGCTTATGAAAAATGGGAGGTTTGATAATAAATTTGATAAAAGAGATTTGGATAGAAAAGATGTTGCGGGTATTTTAGCGAATTCTATTAATGATATGCAAAATGTAATTTATGAAATACTTGCCAAATTGCAAACTAATATATCTCTTATAAACAGTTCTTCTGAAAAGATATCAGGGGGAATAGATGATTTATCAAATAGAACTTCATCTCAGGCTGCTGCTGTTGAGCAGATGACAAGCTCTATAGAGAATTTATTTTCTGCTATATCAAATACTTCAAAGAGTTCATTTGAGGCTAAGAATATGAGTTCTAAAGTTACGGAGTCTACTCAAAATGGAGTTAATGCTGTTAATAAAATATCGCATAATATGATGGAGATTTCTGAATCTAGTAAAGAGATTTCTAATATTACAAAATTAATACAATCAATAGCTTTTCAAACAAACATATTAGCTCTTAATGCTGCAGTAGAAGCAGCTCGTGCGGGAGAGCAGGGAAGAGGATTTGCTGTTGTAGCTTCCGAGATTAGAGCATTGGCACAAAATGTTAATGAGGCGGCTGGAAATATTACTAATATTATAGATAAAACTGTTTCTAAGATAGAAATTGGAGATGAGTCAGTTAAATCTTCTTTAGAGATACTTTTAGAGATAGAAAAATCGGCTAAAGATGTTTCGGATATATTAGTTAATATATATGAATCAGCTTCTGAAGAGGAGGATAGCGTAAGACAGATTAATGTTGCTATGAATGAATTAAATGAGATTACTCAGGAAAATTCAGAATTAGCAAATCAGAGTTCTATTTTAGGAAAAGAGATTGTAGATGGAGCTAATAATTTGTCATTAGAATTAGAATATTTTAAAGTTAATACAGATGATTGATGATATTTAAAATGTTATTATGATTAAAAAAATAAAGGACTTGCATATTTACAAGCCCTTTATTTTTATTTATTATTAATTCCCGCCAAAATGATATCCTATACTCATTAAAGCTCCAATAGAATGATGCTTACTTATACTTCTTGAAGCAAATAGTTTTGATATATCATTTTTATTAAAAAACATATATTCATAAAAAAGATTAATACCTACTACCAAAGCATGTTTATCATAAATATATATTCTTCTTTCAGCAGATAGATTTATATATAAAGATATTGGAACTTGACTAAGCTTTACATTAAGACCGCCTATAAAAGGTATAAATTTAGCTCCAATAGAAATACCATACGCAGTAGATTGGTTTGTATTAATAGTGCTTTCTAAAAAGATAGGAGCTGCTACAAATTTACAAGCTAAACCAGTATTAATACTCATTATATCCATTTGATTTATACTATATTTATCACTTGGATTATTTTTTATAGATAAAGAACCAAAACTAATCCCTGTATCAAATAATAAGTCTATACCTTTAAATTTTTTACCTATTGGAAAATGATATCCTAATTGTAAGTTTAAATCTCCTCTACCTTCAACTACACTTTCTGTTAAATCTGTAAAACTTCCAGCAACTCCAAGTTTAGGAAGTAAATCTAATGTAAATCCAGCAAATAGATTATTTGAAATTATTATTATAGATGCAATAATTATAAATATTTTAGTTTTCATATTTGTAGTCCTTAGCTTTTATTTATAATAGTGAGTAAACTATTCAAAGTTATAATATTTGGCATAATCTAATGCTTTGTAGATTTTATTGTCGGTTATTAGTGTTAGGGCTTTAAATAATAAATATTATGTAAACTATAAAATAATAAATAAAAGTCAATTTGTCTTTTAATAAAAAATATCAGCTAAATAAATTATAAAACAAAGGCATTATAAAACATACTATAAAAGCCCATGCTGCGTAAATATATATGTAGAACACACTTTTGCTGTCTCCTATAGTGATGTTTTTAATATCTTTTATATCTTCATTGTTTTTAAAAATATTTAAAATAGATTTTATGTTAAAAATTGTTATAAAAACTAAATTGCCAAGCATAACCAAATTTGTACCTACTAATGTTATTTTGTTTGGGGTAATTCCATATTCTGCTAATCTATACAAAGAAGATGTTAATACTAATATGTCAAACAATATTGCTACTATAGGAAGAACAATATATAAAGCCTTAGTAAATATGCTTGATTTATAATCAGCTCTTACAAAGAACATGTTTAATACTATTACAGCAAGCATAATATTATAAAGTACAAAAGTAACTCTATTATCATAAGGTCTTATATCAGGCATTAATAGAAGAAGCAAAAGTATAAATATAAATAATAAACTAAAAGGCATTAATATTCTTGATAAATATATAGAAATATTAGTTTTCATTTTTCTATAAACTATATATACCAAAAAAGGAAATATTGAACTTAAGAATGATATGGATAATAATATTAATTTAAATATAATCTTTTCATCTAAAATATTAAAAATATCTTTTATCAAAAATATAACTATCGCTGCAAATATTCCAAATACTGTTGATACTACACCTGCTATTAAACATGCAAATATTGATATATCAGCAGAAAAAGTAAAAAACTCTGAAATGGTTTTAGAATTTAATACTTGAAAACCGTTATATGATAAAGCTATTATTATAAAAAATATGATAACAGAAAATATATATTTAATATAATAAAACTGTGAATATGCTTCTATGTTTTCAATAGTACCAATTGCTGCAAAGAAAATAGTGCTTAAATTGAGAATTGACACAAATAAAAAAGATAAAAATATTATAATAATATTTATTAAATTAAACTTTGAATTAATATTGAATATCAAACTAAAACAGAAAAAATAAAATATATAAAAATAAAAACTATATAAAATATTAAAATTATTAGTGGAATAAACACTATCAATTAATTTATCAATATTTACAATATTTAAATAAGAATATATAGTAATTGCTAATGATGCGATAACACCTATAGCAATAATAATCAAATTTGATATTAAATTATTTTCTAATATTTTTTTTATTTTAGTATTTATGTTATCTATATTAGTTATTAGTTTATTATTTTCTTGCATTTTTAAAAATCCTAAAATAAATACAGCTCATAATGGTATATATTAATGAAAATTGATTATAAATGAGTAATTATAAAAGTCAATGAGAAATTATATTGTTATAAATAGTAGTATTAACTATAAAAAAATATAAAAGTTATAAAAAAAATATTTTTTGTTTTTTCATATTAATGCGATAATATTAGGTATGTATTCTATTTAATAATAGCTATGTATAAAAATACATTGCTTTTATTGTAAAATTATTATACAATAAAACATCTAAATTTTAAGGGGCGGTAATATTTATGAAAGTAAGTAAATATATGGTTTCACCTTCTATACCAAAAGAGTTAGAACCATTAATGGAAATAACTAAAAACTTTTGGTGGTGTTGGAATCAAAAAGCAATTAATTTGTTGAGGAACATAGATATTGACAACTGGGATAAAAAAGACCATAACCCTATAAGACTTTTAGGGGAATCTTCACAGGAATGTTTCGATACTATGCTTCATGATGATGCAGCTATGATGAATTTAGCTGAAGTTTATGATGAGTTTAAGACATATATGAATCAGGAAACTTGGTATGATAGTTTAGATGATTCTCAAAAGACAAAAAATGAAAAGATTGCATATTTTTCTTTTGAATATGGTTTGCATGAATCTTTGCCTAATTATTCAGGCGGTTTAGGAATATTATCTGGGGACCATTTGAAATCTGCTAGTGATTTAGGTTTACCATTTGTTGCTGTTGGACTTTTATATAGAAAAGGTTATTTTAGACAATATTTAAATGCTGATGGCTGGCAGCAGGAATATGATATAGAAAATGACTTTTTTAATTTAGCATTAGAAAAAGTTTTAGATAAAAACGGCGAGACAATGAAAGTTGATGTTGATCTTCCGGGAAGAAAAGTTTATGCTCAAATTTGGAAGGCTAATGTTGGAAGAATAGAGCTTTATTATTTGGATGCTAATATAGAAGAAAATAGCGTAGAAGACAGAGATATTACAGCTCAGCTTTACGGCGGTAATTTAGAGACAAGAATACAACAAGAAATACTTCTTGGTATTGGCGGTATTAAGGCTTTAAATAAACTTGGTATTAAACCTACTATTTATCATATGAATGAAGGACATAGTGCTTTTCTTTCTTTAGAGAGAATGAGACAACTTATGGAAAACAATCATCTTGATAAAAATGCGGCAAGAGAGGTTGTTTATAGTTCTAACGTATTTACAACACATACACCTGTACCTGCTGGTAACGATGTATTTCCTATGGATATGGTACAGAAATATTTTAGCGAGTATGTTAAACATATTGGCATGACTATGGATGAGTTCTTAAGACTTGGAAGAATTAATCCAGATGACAATAAAGAAAATTTCTGTATGACAGTTTTAGCACTTAATTTATCTGCTGAAAATAACGGAGTAAGTTTGCTTCATGGACATGTTTCAAGAGCTATGTGGAAAGATATATGGAAAGGAGTTCCTGAAGATGAGCTTCCTATTGATGCTATCACTAATGGTATTCACACATTAAGTTGGATTTCTTTTGATATGCAAAACTTATTAGATAGGTATTTAGGTCCTCGTTGGAGAACTAAACCTTTAGAGCATGAGGTTTGGGAGAGGGTACAAAGAATACCTGATGCTGAACTTTGGAAAACTCATGAGAGAAGAAAAGAGAGATTAATTGATTTCTGCAGAACTAGATTAAAATCTCAAATTACAAACAGAGGCTTTACTAAAAATGAAATAGAGCATGCTGATCAAATACTTTCTCCAGATGCTTTAACTATTGGTTTTGCGAGAAGATTTGCTACATATAAAAGAGGAACTTTATTATTTAGAGATTTAGACAGATTAAAAAAGATATTAAATAATAAAGATAAACCAGTACAGATAATATTTGCTGGTAAAGCACATCCGCATGATAATGGCGGTAAAGAGCTTATTAGAGAGATATCTGAAATTTGCAGAAGAGAAGATTTTAGAGATCATATAGTATTCTTAGAAGACTATGATATTAATGTAGCAAGATATATGGTTCAAGGTGTTGATGTATGGCTTAATAACCCAAGAAGACCATTAGAAGCCAGCGGTACAAGCGGAATGAAGGTTCCGCCTAACGGAGGTTTAAACTTCAGTGTATTAGATGGTTGGTGGGATGAAGCTTATGATGCTCAAAATGGTTGGGCTATTGGTAATAGAGAGCAGTATTCAGATTTAGAGTATCAAGATGATGTTGAAAGTAAGGCTATATATAATGTATTAGAAAACGAGATTATTCCTCTTTATTATAACAACAGAGGAAGAGATGATATACCTCGTGAATGGGTATCTGCTATGAAATGGAGTATGCAAACTGTTTGTCCAGTATTTTCTACAAATAGAATGGTAGCTGATTATTATAATAAGTTCTATAATAAGGCTAGCAAAAGATATTTGCATATGATTAACAATGACTTTGAAAAGTCTAAAGCATTAAAAGAATGGAAACAAAATATATATTCTAAATGGTCTAAAGTTTCTTTTGAAAACACTATTTCTGAGATGCCTTCAAGAAATTTAAAAGTTGGAAGTCAATTTGAAATAAAAACTATAGTAAATCTTGGAGATATAGCACCTGATTCTGTGAGAGTTGAACTTTATTATGGTAAATTAAGCATGAAAGAAGATATTATAGAGCCTTCTATTGTTGAGATGAAACATTCTGCTGATTTAGGCAATGGAAGACATTCATTCAGCGGCTCTTTAGTATGTAATAATAGCGGACAGAGCGGTTTTGCTATAAGAATGTATCCATATAATAAAGATTTGAGTTACAAATTTGATATGAAACTTATTATTTGGAGCTAATATCATTTTGATTTAGATATCAAAGGGTTTAACTTAAATAATTAAGTTAAGCCCTTTATTTGTATATTTATTATTTTTATAAGGATAAAAATATGTTGGCTGTATTTGTTAATATGATTGCTGTTTTTATTGGTTCTATTATTGGAATTATATTTAAAAATAATTTATCAAAAAAATATGAAAAAGTTGTATTTATCTCTGCAGGTATAATATCCTTAACTATAGGTATTTCTATGGCTATTACTACTGAGCATATACTTATATTTGCTATATCTATTATGCTTGGAGGTCTTACAGGCACTATGCTTTCTGTGGAAGAGAAAATAGAATCTTTTGGGAAGTTTATAAAAAAAAGTTTTTCATTTAAAGATAATGCAGGGAATTTTAGTTTAGGTTTTTTGACATCATCAATACTTTTTTGTTCTGGTTCTATGTCTATAGTAGGTTCTTTTCAGGCGGGCACTACTGGCAATTATGATTTAATATTTACTAAGAGTGTAATAGACGGTTTTGTTGCTATATTTATGTCTACGGTTTATGGGGTAGGGGTTTCTTTTTCTGTACTTAGCATACTTGTTTATCAGGGGGCTTTAACTTTACTTTCTTCTTTTTTAGAGCCTTATGTTTCTCAGACTATGCTTAATGAGGTTTCTGCTGTTGGAGGAGCTACGGTTATGATGATAGGGCTTAATCTTCTAAATATTATTAAAATTAAAACGGGAGATTTTTTGCCTGCTTTGATTTATGCTATTTTTTTGGTTTTGGTTATACCATATATTTCCTTTTTATGATATAATTACAATATTGCCATTTTTTACTAGGATTATTTATGAATACTGTTTTAAAAAATTATTTAGAATATGCTAAAGAAAAGTCAAATATAGATGAAGTTCAAAATACAAAGTTAATTACAAAAAATGAAAAGTTCTTAAAATTAAAAGAATTAGAGCATTCTAATGATATGCCTGCAATATGCAAAGAGATTTCACTTGCTCTTAATGAAATGGATATATTAAAATCTTTTAGTGCTTCTAATTTTATTGCACATTCATTTTATCATGAAGATAATATTGATGAGGATATTGGCAAAAGAATAATAGATTTATTTTACAAAAATATTTATTATGCCTGCAAATATATAAATGATGCTGCTTTGGCATACAATATAGATGAAGATGATTTAACAGCTGATGATATAGAGAATTTAGATATTGATATAATGTATAGAATAGATTATGAGGCACTTGCTTCTTTTACTGGCATTGATACTATGATTCCTGCGATTATGACTTTAACATGCGGCAATCTTAATCTTCGTGCATATTTTAGAAGTTTAGAGCCTACTGAATATATAGAGTATATAGAAACTTATATTCCTAGCATGAGATATTTGCATGTTGGAATTGATGCTTCATTAAAAACAAAAATACTTGTATTATCTCCAAAGGTTGAGAGAGGATTTTTTATTGAAACTGCTGATACTAATAATTGTTTTCATTTAATTACGCTTCTTGAAAATGAGATTTACAATAAAAAGTTATTAAAGAGATATGGAATAGATAATTTTGAGTTTAATGAATTAGTTTATAAAGTGGCAAGAGGGGAGGAGTATTCTCAAGAGATTATTGAAACAACCGCTCATCAGCAATACTATACAATATATGCTTTGCAAAGTGATGGTTCATACAAAATAGAAGATGATAATGGAGAGCTTGATTTGGATAATATTTTGCACAGTGATATTTCTTCAGAGGATATACCTCAAATTGAAGGCACTCCTATTATTATAATGGACAGTGAAGGCATGTGGACAAAACCTATAAAGTGGGATAATAGTTATTTCACAAAGCTACATCAGAAGTTAAACCCGTATGTTAATATATTGGATGAGATTACAGACGAAGAATACAAATCTTGGATGGATAAGATAAAGAAGTTTAATTGATTTTTTAATATATCTAAAAAATTATATTTTGTCATAAAAGTTTTTGTTTTATTCAACTTTTTCCCGCCGTAAAAAGTTGCAAAAAGTGCAATTATTAGAATTATAATAATATATAAAATATTAGATAATAGCTGTTTTTAAGTTAAAAATGCAGTTGTTTTGTTTCTTTTATACCAATAAAAGAAGTGGGGTGCTACCCTACGGGCACGCTTCGCAGGGGGCAAAGCCCTGCAAATAATTAAATAAAAATATAATTTTAACAGACTTAAAAAATTCAGCATATCTAAAAAATTATATTTTGTCATAAAAGTTTTTGTTTTATTCAACTTTTTCCTGCCGCAAAAAGTTGCAAAAAGTGCAATTATTAGAATTATAATAATATATAAAATATTAGATAATAGCTGTTTTTAAGTTAAAAATGCAGTTGTTTTGCTTCTTTTATATCAATAAAAGAAGTGGGGGTGCGGGGGCTAGTCCCCGCAAATAAAAAATTCAAAATATAATTTTGACAGACTTAAAAAAATTATTATCAAAAATGTTTTTATTCTTTATTTTAGTATCTATAAGAATTAATTCTTTTAATTTTTTCAACTTTTTTAATTCAGGAAGTTTTTTTATAGAACTTGAAAGAATATGTAATTCTTCTAAATTTGTTAATTTGCAAATAGAATCAGAAATTTCTTTTAAGTTATTAGAACCTATTAAAAGTATTTGTAAATTTGTTAAATTAAATAATTCTTCAGGTAAAATTTTATATTTATTATAGCTTATATTTAAATATTTAAGTTTTTTTAAATAAGAAATTTCTTTAGGTATAATTTCTATATTGTTGCTCGATAAATCAAGAGCTTCTATATTTTGTAAATTTGAAATTTTTAAATCAATATTAGTAATTTTGTTTGCACTTAAATCTAAATTTTTTATATTCTCTAAATAAAAAATTTCTTCCTGAATATCATTTAAATTATTTTCGCTTATATTAAGAACTTCTAATTTTTTTAGATTTATAATTTCTCTTGATATACTGCCTATTTTATTCTCATAAATATTAAAGATTTTCAAGTTTTTCAAATTTGATATTCTATCATCAATAAAACTAATATTATTTCCAGATAAATTTATTTCTTCAAGATTTTCTAAACTATAAATAAAATTCGGTATTTCATCAAAATCATTATACATAAACCAAATTCTTTTTAATGATTTTAATTTAGAAATTTCATCTAAAAATAAATTACAAGGCAAACCATACAAATCAAGCTCTTCAATATTTTCTAATTCTTCTTTGCTTCTTGGGAAATTTGTTATTTTTAACTCCAAAGCCCAAGAAATAATTTTATTAAAATCTTTATCTGATAGCATAGAATGAACTATACTAAAAATTTTAAAGTTTGTCAATTTTTTGTTGTTCTTTTTCCCGTCGCAAAAAGTGCAATTATTAGAATTCTAATAATATGTATAAAATATTAGATAATAACTGTTTTTGAGTAAAAAATGCAGTTGTTTTGCTTCTTTTATACCAATACTGAAAAGTACCTACTTGGTAAAAGAAGTGGGGTGCTACCCTACGGGTACGCTTCGCAGGGGGATAGTCCCCGCAAATAATTAAAATTAAAAAACTGAATTTTGAGCAAATATAAAATTTAATTAATAAGATTCTTCACTTCGTCCCAGCTTAGTTTATTAATGTCGCCCATTGAATCGCCTACTACTGTATCAATAAGCACTCTTTTTTTGTTTTGAAGTTCTAAAATCTTCTCTTCTATTGTTCCTCTTGTTACTAGCTTATAATTAGTTACCACTCTTTTTTGACCTATTCTATATGCTCTGTCTGTTGCTTGGTCTTCAACTGCCGGGTTCCACCACAAATCATAATGTATAACAGTGTCTGCCTGTGTGAGTGTGAGCCCCGTGCCTGCTGCTTTTAGGCTAAGTAAAAATATAGGAGCTTCTCCTGCATTAAATCTATGCACTAAATCCATTCTGTTTTTTGTAGTGCCGTCCAAATAAAGATAATTTATATTGAGTTTGTTAAATGCATCTCTCATAATATTAAGCATTCTTGTAAAAGAGCTAAATACTAATACGCTATGCCCCCCTGATATAGCCTCTCTAATCATCTCTATAAACATATTAAACTTACCGCTTGTATGACTGTCTCCTCTTAAATCATGATGCATAAGTCTTGGGTGACAGCAAACTTGTCTTAGTCTTGTGAGAGCTGAAAATATTTCTATATGAGACTGTGCAAATCCTTTTCTTTTTACTGTTTCAAATATCTCTATTCTCGCAGCTTCAAGTATTGACATATAAAGCTCTTTTTGGTCTTTAGTTAAATCGCAGTAATTTACAACCGTGTGTTTTGGAGGCAAATCTTTAAGTACATCAGTTTTTAATCTTCTTAATATAAAAGGTGCTATTCTTGTTTTGAGATTATCCAAAGCTTCGTTTGAAGTTTCTAGGCCTGATAAAATAGGAGCTTCATAATCTTCAATAAAGTCTTTATGTTTGCCTAAAAAACCCGGCATTAAAAAATCAAACATAGACCACATTTCGCTTATACTGTTTTCTATAGGTGTACCGCTTAATGCAAGTCTTTTTAATGATTTTAAGCTTTTTACTGTTTTTGCATTTTGTGTGTTGGCGTTTTTTATATGCTGTGCTTCATCGAGTATCACGTAATTAAACTCATTTTCACTAAGTGCTTTTACATCTCTTCTTAAAGTGGAGTAGGATATTATAGCTACATCATAGTTGCTTACAGCCCTAATCTTTTTCATTCTTGATTTTAAGCTTCCTGTTAAAACTATTGCTTCAAGAGATGGGGCAAACTTTTTTATTTCATAATACCAGTTGGCAACGCATGAAGTTGGTGCTATTATTAAAGAAGTGAGTTTCTCTCCATTTTCTTTTTCTTTTAAGATTGTAGCTATAGTCTGAAAACTCTTTCCAAGACCCATATCATCTGCAAGTATTCCGTTTAATGACATATCTGCAAGTTTTCTAAGCCATTTATAACCTATAAGCTGATAATTTCTAAACTCTCCCACTATGTTTTTTGGGGGTTCTTCATCATAATCAACTCTTTTTATATTTGATATTGTCTCTATTGCACTGTCATCTAAATCTAATTCTATACCGCTATGTTTTTCAAGCATATCAGCAAAGTATGGAGCACTAAACATTGGGAGTAAATATCTATTATCTTCATTGTTTTCTATAGGGTTATCTTTAAGCATTTTAGCTATATAATCAATAACCTCTAAATCTATCGGCACAAATGAACCATTTTGAAGCCTTATATATTCTTTGTTTTCTACTTTTACAGCCCTTATAATATCTGATAAATCATGTATCTCTTTAACTCCTTCAAATGAAAAATTAATTTCAAAGAAGTTAATATCTTTAGTGAGAGAAACTTTCATTTTAAGAGGTTTAACATTTAATTTTAGGGATTTAAAAGATTCACTATAAAAACAAGTCCAGCCCTTATCTTGAAGCATAGGTAAAATTTTATAGCATAAATAAAATATCTTCTCATCATCCGATGAAGCAAAAGTATAATCTCCAACCTTATCCAAATATTTAGACAAAGTATTACAAAAATATTCCTCTTTTTCTTTATCTCTATATATTTCATTTACTTCATTATCAAACATATTGCTGCTTGTGAATTTGTTAGTATAAGGATCAACTGTAAAAGAACCATATTTGAACTTTATAGTAGAAAATACATTGCTTCCATCATAGTCCAAAAATAATAATGCCTGTGCAGGGAATGCTAATATTTCATTTTCCTTTATGTTCTCAGGAAGTTCTATGTGAAAATCTTTTTTTAAGTTTGGAAGCACCCTTGAACAAAAATCTTTTATATATGCTCTATTAACAGTTATAGGCTTTTTAAATATGTTCTTTTTAATCTTTGGGTATGACGGATTAGTTTTATAAAAAATATCTTTGTATAATATATAATCGCAATTCTCCCCAAATGTATATACTCTGTTAAGCTCTACGTCTTTTATATTTATATCTAATATTAAATCTTTGTTTTCATTGTAGTAGGTTTCTATAATAATATTTAATACTTCATCGCTGAATGTTATAACCTTACTTTCTAATCTAATATTTGCTACATCTTTAAGCATAGTTAAACATTGATAGGCATTATAATCTTTAAACCATAATTTGCCGTTTTCTTGATTTTGTAAAGCATCGGCATATAAATTGTTTAAAAATCTTATAAGTTTAGCTTCGCCTCTGCTAAAATCCTCTAATTCTATTCTATATTCTTCATCTTCTATTTTTTGTTTATCACCGGTAACGCAAGAAAATAAAAAACTCTCAAGCTCTACAATTCTTAGCTGTCTTTTTTTCTCTATGTCTATAAGTTTAAGTGAAAGCCCCAAGCTCTTTTCATTTCCTTCACCGCGTAATGACAATAATACTGATATGCTGTAATATTCTCTATAAAGATTATCTCTATAATTATCCATTAGAGGTGCACGCGTGTAGTAGAGCCAGTTTTGCCTTTCATCATTTATTATTTTTACATCTTTTATGTTAAAATTAGTATTATCTTCTTCATTGTTGCTATAATCTAAAAGGGTATCAGATTGTTTATTATTCTCTTTTATATCTTTCTTTTTTAATTTTTCTGCCATTTTTTAGCTTTTATCCTTAAATATAGCCTAAATACTATTTTTATATACATTAGAATATTGACTATTCATGATAATAGAATTACAAAAAAAGTCAAGTTTTATGATATTTTATTATTGATTGTTGTTTATATAAGAATTTACAAAATTAAATGATATATGTTATAGTAGTATATAATTAATTTAAAATTATGATTGCAAAATTTTTTTTTCGTTTTATAATTTTAATTAACATAATATTTACTTGGATAAATTAATGCTTAAAAAAATTATTGATAAAATAAAGTATTTTTATGCAGAGAAAAGAAAATTATTTATTATAATATTATCCTCTTGGTTTGTATTTATTGTATTAATAGGGGTTATTATAGGATTAAATCAAAAGCCTGATGTAGTGCCTTTAACTCCGGAAGAAGAAAATGCTATGATTTCTAATGATATTATAAAAAATGATGATAAAAAGGTTATGGAAGGTGAGATTCTTTCAACAAAAAATAATTTGAGTTTTGAAGAATTAGAACGCTCAAGGAATTATGTAGAAAGCCGAAAAAATAAATAATAACTTTTAGGAGGAAGAAAAATATGCGTTTAAAAATATTTGCATGTATGTTTTCTTGTATTATGTTCACAGGGCTATTATTTGCTCAAGAGACAATTACAGTACAGCCAGATGATAAAGTGGTAACTAATGAAGCTCCTGTTTCTCGTAAGGGAGAGCCTTTAGAAAAAGACTTGCTTCAATCAATAGATTTTGCTGCTAATAGCTTATTTTCTATTAAATTGAATGCTACTAACTTTGACAGATATATTCGTATTACAAGCTATTCTACAAATTTGGATTTCGTGAGATTTACTAGAGATAAAACTAATGCCTTTCTCACTTTCGCTACATTAACACCGGGCATAGCAAAACTTAATTTCCAAGTAGATACAGAAGATAATATAATTAGAAGATATATATACACAATAAATGTAACTAATGGAAATCCTATAACAGATACTAATTCTACAATGTTTGATGCTGAAACTACTAATGAGACAGCTGCTACAAACGAGATGATAAATACAAACGAAACATCTACAAATACAGTAAATACAAATGCAGCAGAGACTAATACAACAGCTACAAATGCCGCAAGTGCTAATAATACTACTCAAGCACAAAAAGCTGCATCAATAACTAAAACAAAACCAGCAGAAGATAATTCTCAAGTTGCTTTATTATTTAAATCTGCAGAAGATCTTAAAAATATAAAAGATTATGATAATGCTATAACTTCTTATAACAATGTAATCTCTCAATATCCAGACTCAAAATATGCTGTTTATAGTTATTTTAGAGTAGGCGATATTTATAATTTGAACAAAGATTATACCAATGCTTTTGATGCTTATAAAAAGGCTTCTGAGTTAAAAACTGCTAACAACAATCAAAAGGCAGCTGCTTTATATTCAATGGGTATTGTGAGAAAAGCTGAGAATAATAATGAAGAGGCTATGAAATATTTTAATGATGTTATAGCTAAATATCCTAATACTTATTCTTATGGAAATGCTGTATATGAAGTTGCTAATAACTTAAAACAAATGGGAAGACTTTCTGACGGATTGGATATGCTAGAGAAATCATTGGCTTCAAAAGATAAATTCTCTAAAAGAGCAGATTCAATGCTTCTTCTCGCAGAGATTTATGAAACAGGCAACAATAATGTAAGAGATTTTAATAAAGCTTATTTAACATATAATCAATATTTAGCAGAATACCCTAATACTTCAAAAACAAAATATGCTAATGATAGAAAGAACTTTTTATCAAGAAATGCAGTTAATATAAGATAATAAATAAATAATTTTTACATATATAAAAAGCCTTTTAAGAAGCAATTCTTATTAGGCTTTTTTTATATATTTTTATTGATATTTTTTATAGAATGTATTATATTTGATAATAATTATATATAATATTGTTTGAAGAAAGTTTATGAAAAAAATTGTTATACTATTTATATTAATATCTTCTTTAGCATATTCATTTCCATACAACATGTACACTGGAATGACAGGTGCACTTCGTTTGGGAGGCACTTTATATTTAGATAATATGAGAATAGGAAACAAAAATTATACTTTATCAAGTCCCATTATGCTTAATTTTGGTATATTAAAGAATTTTGATATATTTGCAAGAGTGCTTCCTCTTACTTATATTCCAGAGCTTGGTGTAGGTGTTGAAGGACAGCCTCAATTTTCTATAATGCCGAGGTTTCAATTTTTTAATGGATTTATAGGGGCTGTTGAGGTATTATTTCCGGGCTCTTCAAAGCAGAAATTTGGACTAAATCCTCAAATACACTATTTAATAGGGCTAGGCGACTTTTTAACGATGTATGCTAATTTGGAAGTGCCTATGTTTTTTAATGATCCTAGGGGTGTTGTTAATTATATAAGGCTAAAAACAGCTATTGGGGTGTATCCGGGCTCTTTATTTGGTTTTTCGCTTGCTGGTATATATCTTGAATATCATTTAGCTTATGACTTTTATAATCAAGCTATGTTGGGGTTAAATCATCTTGGGCTTGGTGTTTATTTGGTGCTTAATAGTGATGCTAGTTTATCTATCAATTTTAGTCCTTATGTTGAACAGATTGCTAGCGGATATTATTTTGGTATAGGTGCTTATATTTCTTATACACTCGATTTTAATAAGTTTATTAGATAATAAAAAATCATTAATAATTGGATAAAGTAATGAAAAAGATTATATTATTAATTATTATATTTTCTTCATACATATATGCGGCAAATAATGCTAAAGATATTGAAGGTTTTTGGGCTATGCCTGATAAACCTAGAGGAAGAATGAAGGTAGCTAAGATAATAGTAATTAATAATAAACTTTATGCCTATGCTATTGCTTTTCAAGATGATGCGAAAACTACTCTTGATATTCATAACCCAGATAAAACCCTTAGAGATAAAGACCTTAGAGGACTTACATTTATTTATGATATAGAGTTTAAAGACGGTGAGTGGCAAACTGGAAGAATATATCATACAGACCAAGGAAGCTCATATTATGCAAAAGTTACTTTATCTGATGACAAAAAATCATTATCTCTAAAAGCTTCATTAGATAAAGGCGGGATAGTTGGTGCTAGTGTAAAATGGACAAGATTATCCGAAGAAGAAGCCAAAAAATATAATGATATACCAATTAGCAGTTTAAGAACAGTAGAAGGCAATCCTATAAATTAATTAGTAGATGAGATAAGCTATCTATTAATTATCTGTACTTTCAACAATTTCGGCATTCTTAAAATTGTATACACCAAAATTGTCGCATGTAACATTAATAAGTTTTGGACTTTGCATAACTATACTGTTATAATAAAATAAAGGTATTATAGCCATATCTTCTATAGCAATCTTTTCTGCTGAATGCAAATATTTTATATCTTGAGTTGTTAAATAATTTCTTATATTTTCATCATATAAAGGATTATAGTATTTTCCTTCATTTAATAAATAGTCTTTTTGAAGTAATGATAAAAATGACATAGGATGATTATAGCCTCCAGCCCAACTGCGTCTTGCTATGTCAAAATTGCCTCTTCTTCTTGTTCTTATAAACTCATTAAATGGTTTTGCTATAACTATAGTATCTATATTAAGATTTTCTTTAAGCATTTTTTTTATGGCATTAGCTATTTCTATATGAACTCCATAATCTGTGAGAAGTTCTATTACAGGAAAATCATTTGAGTTTTTATATCCTGCTTCTTCTAATAACTGTTTAGCTAATTCTACATTATTAGTATAATCTTCTGTAGAGAAATATTCATTTGTATTTTCTGTTCTAAAATCTTTACCATTATATTTTATGTTATAAGGCACTATGGCTGATGCTGCTATATCATCAGATTTTACTATATTTTCTATTATAAAGTTTCTATCTATTGCTAATGATATTGCTTTTCTTATGGTAGGATTTGAAAGCGGATTTATTTTATTATTTATTTCGTAAAAGTATAATGAAGTTTTTGCGGCATTTCTTGCTATGTTTTTTTCAAACAATTCATCTTTCTTATTTATAGGTATGCTATTATAAAAATATAATTCATCTTTTTCTATTAAGCTTAAAGCCTCATTAGGGTCATTTATAAACTCAAAATTAATTATATCTGCTTTTATGTTTTTGTAGTTCCAATAATCTGTATTTTTTCTTATAACAAGCCTATAATCATCTATTCTTACAATTTGAAAAGCACCATTGCCAATCATAGTCTCAGCATTCAAAGACCAATTATTTTCATTCTTGCTTACTATATCTTCTCTCAAAGGGGTGTAAGCAGTATGGCATACCAATTCATCAAAATATGGAACAGGGTATTCCAATTCAACATACAATATATCATTATCTAATGCTTTCACACCTAACTGTTCTTTATCCATATTTCCATTTATTATTTCATGTGCATTTTTTATGTTCTCTAAATATACAGAGAGAGGCGACTGTGTTTTAGGATCAACTATTCTTTGCCATGCATATACAAAATCATCAGCCTTTAAATCAAAGCCATCAGCCCATTTCGCATTTGTTCTTATATAAAAAATATATATAGTGTTGTTATTTGATGATATCCATTTTTCTGCTGCACCTGCTACTACATCACCATTTTCATCTTTTATAGTGAGGTTTTCAAATAAATGATTTATATATATCATAGAGTTAATAGATGATATTTTTGAAGGGTCCATTGAGTTTGGTTTGCCTCCAACTGATACTGTTATTTCATTTAATATCCTTTTAGGTTCTTTGTGGCATGATAGTAATAAAATTGATGCCAAGATAATTAATATATGTAATTTCAAAAACCTATTTATTTTCATAAAAAATCCAAAGTATAAAATGCTATTCTTAATATATCGAAAAAAATAAGAACTATATGATTAAAATATACTATTTTATTTATTATTTTCACAAATAAAAATAAATTTATTAAATATATTTTGCATTTTTATATTATTTTCAGACATTAATTCTGGGTGCCATTGAAGAGCTAATATAAAATGATTTTTGTCTTTATATTCTATAGCTTCTATAATATCATCATTAGCTTTTGCGGCAATATTAAAGTCTTTAGCAACTTTTCCTATTGCCTGATGATGAAAACTATTAACTTCGCTTTCTTCGCCTAATAAATCATAAAGTATAGAGTTTTTATCTATTTTTATTTTATGTGTTGCAACATCTGTTGGAGCTGTTTGAGAATGCAGTATATTGCTTTTAGTTTGAGATTCTATATCCTGAATTAAATCTCCTCCAAAATATACATTAATAAGCTGTATACCTCGGCATATTCCTAAGATAGGTTTTTTCATTTTTACTGCATAATCTAATACTGTAAAATCAAACTCATCTCTTTCTTTTGAAATAGCTCCAATTTTAGGGTGAGGTTCTTGATTAAAGTAGAATGGGTGAATATCGACTCCGCCTGTCATAATAATACCAGAAGCATTTTCTACCATTTTTTTTATGATGTCTTTATCTTTTATTATTGGTATTATAACAGGCATTCCATTTGCCCTTACAACCGATTGTATATAAGAATCGTTTACAAATGATTTTTTAATATTATTTTCAATTAATATATTTCCAGATATTGCTATAATTTTATTCATATTCAAAGCCGTTTTTTTTCTTGATAATTATATTCAAATTATTATATTTGTCAAACTAAAATATATTGTATAATTTAATATAAATATTTATACTATTTGTGTATTAATATGTTTAATTCTTTCGTATTATTATACAATATAATATTGAAATTTGTCTTTACATATACAATAACTTGACTAATAACTATTTTTTTATTATAATAAATGTATTATAATAAAATACATTTTAATTAATTATTAAAGGGGTTATTTATATGAAAGTAATAGTAATTGGTTGTAACCATGCTGGTACATGGGCAGCAAAAACTTTAAAAGCTACAGATCCTAATTGTCAGGTAGTAACTTATGATAGAAATGATAATATATCTTTCTTAGCTTGCGGTATTGCTCTTTGGGTTGGCGGTGTAGTAAAAGATCCTAAAGGTTTATTCTATGCTAGTCCTGAAGGTTTAAAAAGCGAAGGAATAGAAGTTTATATGGGTCATGAAGTAACTAAAATAGATTGGGCTAACAAAAAAATGACTGTTAAAGAATTAAAAACTGGTAAAGAGTTTGAAGATAATTATGACAAACTTATTCTTGCTACTGGTTCTTGGCCTGTAACTCCTCCTATTGAAGGTTTAAAACAAGAAGGTACTACTTATGGGCTTAAAAAAGGTATTTTCTTCTCTAAACTTTATCAACAAGGTCAAGATATTATTGATGAAATAGCTAAACCAGAAGTAAAAAAAGTTATGGTAGTTGGTGCTGGTTATATAGGTGTTGAACTTATAGAAGCATTCAAAAACCATGGTAAAGAAGTTATTTTAATGGAAGCTATGCCTAGAGTTATGGCTAACTATTTTGATAAAGAAATTACTGATGAAGCAGAAAAAAGAATTAAAGATGCTGGTATAGAATTACATTTAGGTGAAACTGTTAAGAAATTTGAAGGTGAGGACAGAGTTAAGAAAGTTGTTACTGACAAAGGTTCTTATGATGTAGATATGGTAGTTATGTCTGTTGGTTTCAGACCTAATAGCGAACTTTATAAAGACTATTTAGAAACTTTACCTAATGGTGCTATTGTAGTTGATACTACTATGAAATCTTCTAAAGATGAAAATGTTTATGCTATAGGAGACTGTTCTAGTGTATATTCTTGCTCTTCTAAATCTCATGAATATATTGCTTTAGCTACAAATGCTGTAAGAATGGGTATTGTTGCTGCTAATAATATTTTAGGTAAAAAAGTTAATTATTGCGGTACACAAGGTTCTAACGCTATTTGTGTATTTGGTTATAACATGGCTTCTACTGGTTGGTCTGAAGAGACTGCTAAGAAGAAAGGTTTAAAAGTTAAATCTAATTTCTTTAGAGATGCTGAAAGACCAGAATTTATGCCTACTTACGAAGATGTATTAGTAAAAATCGTTTATGAAGAAGGTACTGGAAGATTATTAGGTGCTCAAATTGCTTCTAAACATAATCATGCTGAAGCTATACATGCATTCTCTCTTGCTATAGCTAATGAAATGACTGTTCAAGATTTCGCATTATCTGACTTCTTCTTCCTTCCTCACTATAACAAACCATTATCTTGGATGACTATGGTTGCTTATACTGCTAAATAATTATTGACTTATAATAATTTTAATAAAGGCCTTATAGAATTGTCTATAGGGCTTTTTTATTTTTGTAATTTTAAAATTTAAAAAAACTCCACACCCGCACGCTGAATTAAACAAAAATATATTAATTAATTTGAAATAGAATTTTAATTATATTTTTTGATATGCTTAGCGTGCGGAGAAATAGATTAACAATATAATTAAAGCTTGGGTGGGGTGCTTTTTAAATTTAGCATTAAATAAAATTAAAGTAAAGATTTTAAATAATACAAAAAAGCTAATAGGGCGGGGAATGTAAGTAAATTAGAATATATATTTTAAAGATATAAACATGATTTTATGTTATTGAATAATTTTTAAAACTATTATAAAATTGCTTACTAAATTAGTAATAAAATAAATTTGAAATTAAATAAAGAAGATGGCTAAGAGTATTATAAATATAGTTAATATATCCAAGAGATTTATAGACAGAGTTTTGCTTGACGATGTTAATTTGCTTATAGAGGAGAAATCCAAAATAGGCATGATAGGTAGGAATGGTGCGGGTAAGACCACTCTTTTAAAAATTCTTATGGGGCTTGAAGAGGCAGATGATGGAGAGGTAATATTCTCTGATGATGTGAGAATTGGTTATCTTCGTCAGCAGGGAGATTTTGATGAGAGTGAGAAGGTTATAGATTATCTTGTAAGAGTTAGCGGAAAAGAATCTTGGAAATGCTCTAAGATAGCTAGCAGGTTTGGAATTGACCATATAAAAGTTAATTATAATATTGGAAGCTTATCTAGCGGTTATAGAATGAGAGTGAAGCTTGCTGAGATGATGCTTGAAGAGCCTAATTTTTTAATACTGGATGAACCTTCAAACTTTTTGGATTTAAATACATTAATAGATTTAGAAAATTTTTTAATGGATTATAATGGAGGTTTTTTAATAGTTTCTCACGACAGGGAGTTTTTAAAGACTACTTGCGAGAAAACTGTTGAAATAGAAAAGGGTAAACTTACTTATTTTCCGGGCAATATAGAAGATTATTTTGAATATAAAGAAGAGAAAGAATATACAATAAAAAAATATAATAAGAATGTAGAAGAGAGAAAGGCACATTTAGAAAGATTTGTTGAGAGGTTTAGATATAAGGCATCAAAAGCAAAAGCAGTACAATCTCGTATAAAACAAATAGAGAAATTAAAAACTATAGAGATTAATCACCCAGCAAAGAGTGTGAGAATAAGATTGCCTGAAGTTGAATCTAAAAAAGGTTTTGCTATTATATCTGACGATTTATCTGTGGGCTATGGTGAAAAGGTAGTGGCAACAAGCAGGAGAATGGAGATACCTAGAGGAAGCAGAGTTGCGGTGCTTGGAGAGAATGGAGAGGGTAAGACCACTTTTTTAAGAACTATAGCAGGAAGGCTTAAACCTGTATCTGGAAATTATAATTATTCTTATGGTATAAAGCTTGCATATTTCGGAGAAGATACTTACAAAAACATCACTGCAAATGATAATGTACTTTCTTATTTAAAAAAGAATGCCAAGCAAGGTCTTTTAACTCAAGAGCTTTTAACACTTTTAGGAAGTTTTTTATTTTCTGGAGAAGATGTTAATAAAGATGTAAAGGTGTTGAGCGGAGGAGAGATGGCAAGATTATCTTTGCTTTGTGCTATTACACAATGTGCAGATGTGCTTATATTGGATGAGCCTACGAACCATTTAGATTTTGAAACTGTTGAGGCACTTGCTAATTCTCTGCGTGATTATGGAGGTACTATATTTTTCACTTCGCACGATAGGACTTTTGCTAGTCTTTTAGCTGATACCATAATAGAAGTTAAAGACAAAAAACTCTCTCTCTATAATGGTGATTATGAGGCATATGTTTATAAGGTTCGTTTGGAGGCTTTAGAGGAAGAGGAGAGAGAATTAGAATATCAAGAGGCTAATAGCACTAAAGATACAAGTGCGGCAGAAAAAAATAATAGCAATTATGAGGAGAGAAAAAAGATTAGAAATAGGCTTTCTAAGGCTGAATCTATGTTAAAAAAATATGAGAAGGAAATAGAGGATTATAAAAAAGAAGAGATTGATATATTAAATTTTTTTGAAAAAGATTATAATGATGATAAGAGTAAGAGATTATTAGAGGTTAAGAAATTAATAGAAGAGAAAGAAAATGAATGGCTTTTAATCAATGAAGAGATTGATAGTATAAAGGCTATGTTAGAATAAAAAATAAAAAAATATTCTATAAAAATAGAGTTATAAGTTTATGGAGGATTTTAAAAAATGAAAGTTTTTAAAAATGCTAAAATATATTCTATGGATAAAAATGACAGCATTTATGAAGCTGTTGCTGTTGATAATGGTGTTATAGTTTTTGCAGGAAGCAATGAAGAGGTATTAAAAAAATATAAGGATGCATCTGAAATAATAGATTTAGAGGGAAAAACAGTTATACCGGGATTTAATGACAGTAATGTTAATTTTGTAGTTTATGCTCGTTTTAATACTATGCTAGATTTGAGTAATTGCAAATCCATAAAAGAGGTTATTGAAATTGCTAAAAATGCTGAGAAGTGTGATAATTGGCTTATAGGAAGAGGCTGGAATCAGGATTATTTTGAAGAGAAGAGAATGCTTAATAAACATGATTTAGATGAAATATCTAGCGAATATCCTGTTGCTTTTAGAAGATGCTGCGGAGAGATGATAGTAGCAAATAGTAAGGCTCTTGAGTTTTGCGGCATTACTGAGAGCATGAAATCTGACACTATAGATTTTGAGAATGGTCTTATATCTTCAAAATCTATGAGTTTAATATTATCAAAAATAAAATCTCTTGAGATGGATAAATTAAAAGAAATAATATTAGACACACAAGAAGAGTTTTTTAAGATGGGTATTACATCTGTTCAGACTGATGATTTAAGAGGGCTTCCTGATTTTGATTATAAGAAAGTAATAGATGCTTATCAAAAACTTCATAGAGAAAAGAAATTAAAAATAAGAGTATGTGAACAGGCTGAGTTTATTAATAAGCAGGATATAGACGATTTTAGACAATACTACTACTATCAATATATTAATGATAATAGATTTAAAGTTGCTCGTATAAAACTTGTTATAGATGGAGGTATAGGCTCAAGAACTGCTTTACTTAGAGAAGATTATAATGATGCTCAAGGTGTTAGGGGAGTTAGTCAGTACAAGCAAGAAGAGCTTGATGAATTAGTAAAATATGCTAATAGTTTAGATTATTCTGTTATAATACAGGCTACTGGGGACGCTGCTATAGAAATGGCATTAAACTCAATAGAGAAAATTAAAGATACTAAAGATTTTAAATATAGAAGAAACGGTTTGATAAATTGTCAGATAACAGATAAAAAATTATTAGAGAGAATAAAAGAGTTAAATGTTTGTATATATTATCACCCTATATTTTTGAATTATGATATGCATATAGTTGAAGAGCGTGTTGGTAAGGAGAGAGCTCAAACAAGCTATGCTTACAAAACTGCTATGGATATGGGTATTCATATAGGTTTTGGTACTGCTGGTCCTGCTGGCGGAATTAACATAATGGAAGGTATTCACTGTGCCGTTAATAGAGAAGATTTAAATGGTTGGCCAGAGGGCGGTTGGATGCCTGAAGAGAAGCTTACTGTTAAAGAGGCAGTTTATTTATATACTATGGGAAGTGCTTATTTGTCTTCTGAAGATAAACTCAAAGGTAGCATAAAAGAAGATAAATTAGCAGATTTTATTGTATTAGATAGAGATATTTTTGAAGTGGATAAAAAAGAAATAAAAGATATTAAAGTATTAAAAACTATTATTGATGGGGATATTGTATACAGCAGAGATAATTGATTTTCTTATTGATTAAATAATAAATTAATATATTATTATTGTATTATGTTTATTGAAGATTTTAAGTTTGTATTTCTTTTTATAATTATACCTGTACTAATATTTTTTTTAGTGACTTCTCGTTTTAAGGTAAATAAGGTATTATCTGTATTTACTAAAAATGCAAATTTTAAAAACGATAAAAATTATAAAAGAATATCCAAACTAAGAATATTTTCTGCTTCATTTTTAATACTTGCATTATCTTTATCAATATTTGCATTGATGCAGCCTAAGTGGGGTATAATAGAGCAAAAAATAAGAACTAATAATTATATGATAACTATATTATTAGATTTATCTCGTTCTATGGAGGGTGATGATGTATGGCCTTCAAGATTAGAAAGGGCAAAATTAGAAATAGAAGATTTTGTAAAAAACACGGATAATCTTTCTGTAGCTTTGGTTGGGTTTGCGGGCACTAGTTTTGTGGCTTCGCCTTTTACTCAGGATATGGAAACTTTTTCTTATATATTAAATGAATTAAACACTAAATCTGTAACTTTGCAGGGCACTAGAATTGCAGATGCTTTAGTTACTGCTAAAAACACTTTTAATGTTAATATACCGGGAAAAAAATCTATCATACTTATAACAGACGGTGAGGACCATGCGGGGTATTTTGATAATATATTAAAAGAATTAAAAGACAATGATATTAGTGTTTATACTGTTGGTGTGGGTTCTGAACTTGGAGCTAGCATAAGCAGTGATATTGGCTATTCTGAAAAAACTGTTATATCAAAAAGAGATGATAAAACATTGCAATTAATAGCAAACTCTACAGGCGGAAAATCTTATATTGCAGATAATGTATCTTTAAAAACTATATTTAATAATATAAAAAATAATATGGATAGTGTCTCTACAATAAAAAATAATAGAAGCTATAAAGATAGATTTCAGATATTCTTGTTTGCTTCTACTATTTTAATTATAGTTGCCAGCATATTAAATATATTAACTCAAAAAAGAGTTCTTTACAAAAATAATAAAAGTAGTATCATTAAAGATACTAAATAATAAATAGGTGATTTGTGTTGTTTAGAGTAAAAGTATTGTTACTATTTTTAATATTATTTTCAAGCTCCTATGCTTTGTCTTTAAATGAGTTTACAGCGAAGATTGATGTTGATAGAGCTAATAGGTTATTAAGAAAAGGCGATTATGATAACGCTATAAGCTTGTATGAGAAGGCTTTAAGTAAGATGCCTACATCTCCAGAAATTTATTATAATATGGGCACTACTTTATCTTCTATGGGAGAGATGGACTCTGCTATTCAAGCCTTTGATATGGCTAAAAAAAACTTTACAGAAAAAACTTCTAAAGATATAAAAAACTCAACTTATTATAATGCTGGTATAAGCAAAATAGAAATAGAAGATTATGCGGGAGCTATAGAAGAGTTAATAGAAGCTTTGGTAAATAAGCCTGATGATAATAATGCAAAGAGTGCTTTAGAATATGCAAAAAAGAAATTAGAAGAGCAGAAAAAAAATAGCGGCGAGAGTGCTCAAAATAATAATAATGATAATCAAGATGATGCTAACTCTAATCAAAATAGTGAGGATAATCAGGATAATAACAACAATCAAAATAATAATGGCAATAATCAAAATAACCAAGACAACAATCAGAATAATCAAGACAATCAAAATAATGATGATGAGCAGAATAATCAAAATAATAATGATAACCAAAACAATAATCAAGACAATAATCAAAATAATAATAATGGCAACGACAACGGAGATGATGAAGAGAAAAACACTCAAACTGATATTGATAGGCTCTTAGATTCATTAAGACAATATAGAAAAGATAAAGAAAATGATGATCAATATTATGGCGGAGGAAGAATTGATAAAGACTGGTAAAGTAATAATTATTCTATTATTTTTATTAAATGTTTCTGCCTTATTTTCTCAAACTACAATTACAGCTAAACTCTCTGATGAAAAAATAGGTATCGGTGAAGTTTTTAGTTTATCTGTAACTATTAATAATACAAAAGGAAAAGTTACCATACCAAATATAGATGGTTTATTATTGAGAGGAACTTCGCAGACAAGAAATATGACATTAAGCGGGGGAACTTTTAAATCCATTCAAACATATAGTTATACTTATGTGGCAAATAGGGTTGGAATATATAATATAGATAATATCACTGTAAAGATAGATAATACAACTTACAAAGCAAATCCCCTTACTTTAGAAGTTGTAGATGAGCCTGTTAGAGAAAGAGAAAGCGATGCTCCTGATTCTGATTCTTTTGACAGATTTATGAATTATTCTGAAGATATACATGTTGAAAACACTATAAACAAAACAGAAGTATATTTGTATGAGCCTATATATATTACACAAAAAGCCTACACTCATGTTCCTGTTAATGTGGTTGGCATATCTAAAATAGCTGACAGAACAGATTTTATTTCTTATACAGATTCTTCAGAGTACAATTCTTTTACAGAGATAATTGACGGAAAGAGAGTAAGTGTTATACCATTAAAAAAAGAGGTGTTATACGCTCTAAAAGATGGAAATAAAAACATCATCACTACTGAGTTTGTTTTTGAAAAGAATAATATGTTTTTTGATAGGGTGCTTTATGGGGAAGAAGAATATAACATAAAGGTGCTTCCTCTTCCTGATAACACTGGGTACAAAAACTTTTCTGGCGGTGTTGGAGAGTTTGATTTTACAGTTAAGGCTAACAAAACTAATTTGAAAATAGGTGAAGAGGTTGTTGTTAGTTTAGAGGTTTTTGGAGAGGGTAATACTTCTATTATAAATATGCCTAGCATTGATACAAATATCAATAAATATTTTTCTGTTTATCAGCCTAAAACTTATGAAACTAATTGGTTTGAAGATGATAAAATGATGGCTAAAAAGACAAAACAATATGTGATGGTGGCAACTAATAGCGGAGAGTTTAGTTTGTCAAATATAGCTTTTTGTTATTTTTCTCCAGATGCTAAAAGCTATAGTAATGTTTATTCAGGCAATATATCTTTTTCTATGATGGGCGGAAATATTGGCTCTTCTCATTTTGTTGATAATAATAATGAACCTAATATCATCAATATTAAAGACACTTATATTAAAAATGAAAAGCCTTTTAATTTATTGAATATTAATATTGTTTATATTTATATACTTATTTTAATAGTATTTTCTTTTATTATAGTTTTTTCGAAAAAGCTTAAAACATTAGCTTTAGCTTCTTCAAATAACAATAAAGAATCTGGTATTAGTGTTATGATCACAAATTATAACGAAGGAAATAGGGAAGAGTATTGTAAGAGTGTTATTTCTTATATTGAAAAAGAGATTAAAAAGAAATTAAATACGAACTCTAGAAATATTTATTTGGAATTAAATGGCATAGCAGAAGAAGAGAAAATAAAAGAAATAAAATCTATAATAGATTCTTGTGAGAGGGAGCTTTATTCTGGAAGTAAATCGAGTGAAAATATAGATTATCATAGTAAGGCTATTGAAATAATTACTAGTATTAATAAAAAGAAGTGACTTTTATTTATGAGTATTAAAAAAATTATTATAATGTTTTTAATATTTGGATGCAATTTCCTTTTTGCTCAAAATGATTTAGAGAACATCAATAATATATTTAAAAATGCAAATGATTTATATAATCAAGGAATGTATATAGAAGCCAATAATTTATATCTTAATTTAGTAAGCTCTAATGTTGTTTCTAAAGATTTGTATTATAATTTAGCTTCTTCATATTATGAGATTAATAGTAATGGTTATGCTGTGTTATGGTATGAGAGAGCTTTGAATATAGCACCTTTCGACAAAGATATTAAAAACAATATAAATAAAATAACAGAGAGAAAAGATTATGATTCTTTTTATATAATTGGTTTTTATGTAAGTTTGGTTTTGTTCGTATTTTTTACAGTGTTTTTATTTGTATCGTTTATGAAAAAGAAACACACAAATTGGTTATTATTAATTTTATCTGTTATTTTACTTGTTTTTTCTATATACTCATATAACACTATAAAATCAGATTATATTATAATAGTTAAAAATACCAACATATATAGCGGGAGCAGTTTAAAGTCTGATATAGTTTCTAGTGTATATGAGGGTGAGAAATTTAGAGTGATAAAAGAGTCTTCTAATTGGTATTATGTTAATGGGATATCAAAAGGCTGGATTAACAAAGAGTACTTTGAAAAGATATAATTATTTTTTCTTTACATACTTTCTTATAAATCTGCTTATAATCATAATAAATCCCATTATTCCAGATAATAAAAATCCCACAAGCCCAACTAATGATATACCATGTATTAGAGGCGGCATTTTGGTAGCTATTATAAGTCCGCTTGAAATAATTAATGAAGCTAATACTATAGAATAACTTAATCTGTCTCCCAAGCTATCCAAAGTATTTGCAAGAGTGTCAAGTTTTTTATGTTCAAGCTGTATTCTAATATTGCCTTTTCTCATTAGGTTTATAACTTCACCCAAATCAGAAGGCACATTTTTTAAAACATGAAAATAATCACTAATTACATTTCTAGATTGTTTTAATAGATTATCAGGTTTTAATTGTTCTTTAACATATTTGAAAGCAAAAGGCTTTATATGTTCTACTAATTTAAGGTCTTTATCCAAATCTCTTCCAACGCCTTCTAATACTATTAATGATTTTATAAGAAGCATTATATTTCCAGAGAGCATTAGCCTAAACTCTCTTATTATAGATATAAGTTCATTGAATATATCTTCTATGTTAATGTTTTCTAATGGCATATCTATGTATTTGTTTATAAGCATAAATATAGCCATATTAAAATCTTCCATGTTTTGTATTTCACTATGGTCGCATAAATCTAATACGGCTTTAGAAAGATTAATATAATCAGCATTATTAATACTCATTATAAGAGAAGAGAAAGCCTCTTTTGAAGTTGGAGGAATAAAACCTATCATACCGAAATCTAAAAAACATAATACATTATTATCCAAAGCCATTAAATTACCGGGGTGAGGGTCAGCATGGAAGAAACCTAATTTAAATATCTGCTCCAATACACAATCAACACCAATAGAAACTAATTTTTTTTTGTCATATCTTGTATCATCAGGACTAATATCAGAGATTTTAATTCCTTCTATATATTCCATTGTCAATATATTTTTTGTACTATATTCTTCATAGATTTTTGCTATTTTTATATTTTTATTATTTTTGAAATATTTTTGAAATTTTATAGTGTTGTTTTTTTCAAAATTAAAATCCAATTCTTGTAAGAGCTGATTTTTAAAAGCCTTTATTAACTTCTCTGGTCTTATTAAAGCAAACTCTTCATTATATTTTTCTAATATAGAAGAAAGCCAAGTAATTATCTCAATATCATTAAGTATATTCTCTTCTATGTTTGGTCTTTTTACTTTTATAGCAACTTTTTCACCTGTTTTTAATACAGCAATATGTACTTGGGAAATTGAGGCACTTGCTTTAGGGGTAGTGTCAAAAGACTCTAAAGCTTCACTTATAGGTTTTTGTAATTCCTGTTCTACTATTGCTACAGCCTCTTTTTCATCGAAAGGCTTAACATTATTTTGAAGTTTTTTTAATTCATCAATAATGTCTTTAGGAAGTATATCGCTTCTGTTTGAAAGTATTTGTCCTAGCTTTATAAATGTAGTCCCGAGTTCTTCACAAGCCATTCTTATTCTCTGGCCTCGTGTGTAGCTTCTTAAATCCACTCCTTTATATTTTACATTAAATTTTTGTATTGGATTTTTTACTAATTTTAATATAGGAGTAACAGCAATTATATCTTTAAAACCATATGCCATTATAACTGATACAATTTCTTTTGTCCTATTTAAAGATTTTTTCCCCTTCATCACGATATGCCCCAAAATATTTATTTATTATTAAAGATAATAATATTATAATTTTTTGTTTGTAAATTATTGCTGATTATTTATTTTGCTTTTTAATTCTTCTAATTCTTTTTTTATAGCATCATATTCTTCTTTTTTTACGTAACCAGCTTTATCCATAGTGTGTTGTATTCTTTCATCCAAATATTGAGTTATTTCTTCTTTGGTTTCATTAGCCTTACTAACCATTTCTTTTACAAATTTCTCACCTTCTTCTGTGCTCATGTTTTTATCTTTTATAAACTCTTTTGCAGCCTCTTCTACTTTTTCTTTTCCTTTAAGCATAAATCCTATACCAGTATAAATACCAGATTTTATTTCATCAGAAATTCCCATAGTTATTCCTCCTTAGGAAATTATTAATTTATTTTATTATCTTTTTTTTTAATAAAAAGTCAACACTCTCAAATTATATATAAGTATTTTTTTTGATTATATTTTATTGTATATTTTTTTATAAAAAATATTTGCTTTTGCTATTGCAATATTATTAGAAGTATTATATAATACTATAAAAATAAGATAAGGAGAAGATGAATAATGAAGTCATTTTTCACACATTTCAATCAAATTAGCATATCTATTATTCTCCTATCTCTCATTATTATCCTGTAAAGTTTTTATCATAACAAATTACACACACAAAAAATAAAACAAAAAAATAATAAATTATATTCTGTTATATTTGTATATATTTTTGCAATACTATATTTCAGTAGATTTTAGGAGATTTTTATGCAATTGAATGGTTCAGATATTTTAATTGAAGTTTTAATAGAGGAGGGGGTTGACACTGTATTTGGTTATCCGGGCGGAGCTGCTTTAAACATATACGATGCTATTTATAAATATAGAGATAAAATAAAGCATATAATGCCTGTTGATGAGGCAGGTGCTTGTCATGCTGCTGATGGATATGCAAGAGCCAGCGGAAAAACAGGCGTTGTAATTGCAACAAGCGGACCGGGAGCAACCAACTTAGTAACACCATTAGCTACAGCATATATGGACAGTGTGCCTTTGATTGCTATTACAGCAAATGTACCTACAAGTTTGATAGGTAAAGATTCTTTCCAAGAGGTTTATATTGCCGGAATAACAATGACCATAACAAAACATAATTTTGTTGTTAGAGATATTAATGATTTGGCTAATACAATTAGAAAAGCTTTTTATATAGCAAATACTGGAAGAAAGGGACCTGTTTTAATAGATATACCAAAAAATATAACTATAGCAGAAACAGAATTTGTAAGCAAACAAAAAATTACTCCAAAACCAGTTCAAATAAGTTCTGAAGATGAAAACACAATAAAAGAAGTAGCAAAATTAATAAATGAGTCTAAAAAGCCTATTATATATTTTGGGGGCGGAGCTAAAGATTCAAGCGATAAATTAAGAGAGTTTATGATTAACTCTAATATACCATCGGTTCATACATTAATGGGGGCTGGTGTATTGGGCTATAATGAAAAATTGAATATTGGCTTACTCGGAATGCATGGCTCTGCTACTGCTAATAAGGTTATGAATGAAGCTGATTTAATACTTGCTATAGGCACAAGATTTAGCGACAGAGTTGCTTTGAACACTTCCAAATTTGGTGGTGGAGCTAAAAAGGTGCATATAGATATTGACAGAAGTGAGATTAATAAAAACGTTAATGTTGATTATAGTATAATAGGCGATTTGAATGATGTATTAGATAGATTTAATAAACTTGTAAAAAGAGTGAAAGATGATGAATGGGTAAAATATTTATCTGATTTAATATCAAAAGAAAAAGAGGAAGATATTAAGAGAAACACAAATAAAGACGGCATTTATCCTAGTAGAGTTATGAATATAATAGGCGAAAAAACTAAAGATGCTGCTATATATGTTACCGATGTAGGTCAGCATCAGATGTGGGCTGTTCAATATATACGCCATACTAAGCCAAGGAGCTTTATAACTAGTGGAGGCTTGGGAACTATGGGATTTGGATATGGTGCTTCTTTAGGTGTTCAGGTTGCTAAGCCAGATAGAAGAGTAATTCATATAACAGGTGATGGTTCTTTTTATATGAATTTAAATGAAGTGTCTACTGCTGTTGAATATAATTTACCTATTATAAGCATAATACTTAATAACAGCACATTGGGTATGGTAAGACAATGGCAAACTATATTTTATGAATCTAGATATTCAAGCACTGATATAAATAAAAAAATGGATTATGTGAAAGTAGCTGAAGGTTTTGGAGCTAAAGGTTTTAGGTGTGAAACTATAAGCGAATTTGAGAGTGCTTTTGAAGAGGCATTAAAATGTAAATGTCCTGTTTGGATAGAATGTGTTATAGATAAAGATTTGAGAGTTTTACCTATGATACCAGCAGGCGGAACAGTAGATGATATAATAGTAGATTAAAAAATAGTAGGAGCAAAAAATATGAATAATAAACAAAGAAGGGTTTTAGTTTTATTTGTAGATAATAGTTCTGGGGTATTAAACAGAATAACTTTATTATTTAGTCAAAAGGGTTTTAATATAGAAACTATTACTTGTTCTGTAACTTGTGTGCCTAGCATATCAAGAATGACTATAGTTACAGAGGGAGATGATTTACATATTACACAGATTATGAAGCAAACTTCTAAACTTATAGAGGTTCATTCTGTTCATTTGATAGATCATTGTAATAGTATAATAAGAGATTTATTATTAGTAAAAATAGAAATAGATGATTCTAATAAACGCAGAGTTTGCGATATCACTAATGCACATAATGGTCTTATACTTGATATAGGAAGTAGGAGTATGATAGTTGAAATTACAGCTTCTGCTTCTATAATAGACGGTTATTTAGAGGCTTTAAAAGATTTCAATATATTAGAGCTTTCAAGAACGGGAGTAACATCTATACAGCTGGGCGATGATGTTCCTGATATGAATATAATAAACAATTTTGAGTTTTGATAATTTTAAATAATTTATAATAAATATTTTAATAAACTAAAAAACAAATATTTTAAGGAGAAATAAAATGATAAAAAAATATTATGATGCTGATTGTAATCTAGGATTATTAGATGGAAAAACTATAGCTATAATGGGATACGGCAGTCAAGGTCATGCTCATGCACAGAACCTAAAAGACAGCGGAATGAATGTTATAGTAGGACTTAGAAAAGACAGTGCTAATTGCAAAAAGGCAGAGGAAGCTGGATTTAAAGTAATGGAAGTAGCAGAGGCTGCTAAGACTGCTGATATAGTTATGATGCTTGTACCAGATGAGGTTGCTGCTGATATTTATAATAGTCAGGTAGCTCCATATATGAAAGAGGGTAATGTGTTAATGTTTGCTCATGGATTTAATATTCATTTTCAATTTGTAGTGCCTGCTAAAGATATAGATGTTATAATGGTAGCTCCAAAAGGACCCGGACACACTGTAAGAAGTCAGTATTTAGAAGGAAGAGGAGTTCCTAGTTTAATAGCTGTTTATCAAGATAAAAGCGGAAGGGCTAAAGATTATGCATTAGCTTATGCTTCTGGAATAGGTGCAGGACGTGCTGGTATATTAGAAACTACTTTCAGAGAAGAAACTGAAACTGATTTATTCGGTGAGCAAGCAGTATTATGCGGAGGTGTTACAGAGTTAATGAAAGCTGGTTTTGACACTTTAGTAGAAGCAGGTTATGAACCAGAAATGGCTTATTTTGAATGTATACATGAAATGAAATTAATCGTTGATTTGATATATTCAGGCGGTTTTGCTATGATGAGATATTCTATTTCAAACACTGCTGAATATGGCGATTACAGAACTGGCAGAAGAATGATAACAGATGAAACTAGAAAAGAGATGAAAAAAGTATTGAGAGAGATACAAGACGGAACTTTTGCTAGTGAGTTTATTCAAGAGTTTAGTGCAGGACGCAAGGCTAAATTTAATGCTACTAAGAGATTAGAGAGTGAGCATAAATTAGAGAAAGTCGGTGCAGAGTTAAGAAAGATGATGAGCTGGATTAAAAAGTAATTTTTATCTAGACTCAGTGTTATAATTAAATATTTTTATATAGGAGTTTTTGTTTATACAATAAAAAAATTAAAGTTTATCAAAAGTCAGTTTTTTTATAAGAATATTTGCAGGGCTTTGCCCCGCACCCCAGTTCTTTTACGACCGAAGGAAGTGCCTGTGGTATTGGTATAAAAGAACCAAAAGAACTGCATTTGATAATAATTTAATAAATCATATTATATATAAAAGATAATTTATATTATTTATATATACTATTTTGCACTTTTTGGTTCTTTTTGCTGCGGGAAAAAGAACAAGAAAAAATAAACAATTTTTATACAAACAATAAAAATATTTAATTATACAATGGTTATTTTATAAAAAGGTTTTAACAATGAGAAAGATTAAAATTTTTGATACTACTTTAAGAGATGGAGAGCAGTCTCCCGGTTGTACTATGAATTTGGCTGAAAAATTAGAGATGGCAGCTGAATTAGATAAATTAGGCGTTGATATAATAGAAGCAGGTTTTGCTATATGTTCTGATGATGATTTCAATGCTATAAGAGAAGTAAGCAAGGTTGTAGAAAATGCTAAATTGGCTAGTTTGGCAAGATGCAACAAAAAAGATATAGACAGAGCTTATGAATCTCTTGCTGAGGCAAAACACCCTATGCTTCATACATTTATAGCTACAAGTGATATACACTTAAAGCATAAATTAGAGATGACCAGAGAGCAAGTATTAGAAACTATAAAAGAATCTGTTTCTTATGCTAAAACCAAATTTGAGTTTATAGAGTTTTCTGCTGAAGATGCATCAAGAAGCGATAGAGAGTTTTTAGCTAAGGCTTATTCTGTTGCTATAGAAAACGGTGCTACTACTATAAATGTTCCTGATACTGTTGGATATACTACTCCTCTTGAAATGGCTGACTTAATAAAATATTTAAAAGAGAATGTTAAGGGCATAGAGAATGTTGATATATCTGTGCATTGTCATGATGATTTAGGACTTGGTACTGCTAATTCTTTGTCTGCAGTGTTGGCTGGTGCTACTCAGGTAGAATGTACTATTAACGGTATAGGTGAGCGTGCTGGTAATGCTAGTTTAGAAGAGATTGTAATGGGCATAAAAACAAGAAAAGATTTTTATAATGCATACACTGATATTAACACTAAACGCATTTATAAAGTGTCAAAATTATTATCTACAATTTCTGGTATGGTGGTTGCTCCTAATAAGGCTATAGTGGGTGCTAATGCTTTTGCACATGAGGCTGGTATTCACCAACATGGTGTATTAAAAGAACGTTCTACTTATGAGATTATGAATGTTGAAGATATAGGAATACCTCAAAATAAAATGGTATTAGGTAAACATTCTGGTAAACATGCTTTTAAAGATAGAATTGAATCTTTGGGTTATGACATTGATGATAAAGCTTTAGAAGATAAGTTTGTAGAGTTTAAAGCTTTGGCAGACAAGAAAAAAGTAGTTACAGATTCTGACATTGAAGCATTATTGATAGGAAACACAAATATAGAAAACCCTACATACACATTAAAAAGCTTTATGGTTAATGACAGTGATTCAATATCTTCTTTTGCTTCTGTATCTATAATTGACAATAAAGACAATGTTGTTGAGGCTATAGGTAAAGGAAACGGACCTATTGATGCGGCATTTGGAGCTATTGACTCTGTAACATCAAATAGAGCTAAATTGGTTACATATACTATTAATGCTATTACTGAAGGCGAAGATGCTTTGGGAGAGGTTATTGTAAGACTTGCTTCTGATGACAAAACAGTTATTGGAAGAGCTGTAAGTACTGATATTATACAGGCAAGTTTGATGGCTTATATTAATGGTTTGAATAAATTATAATTTTTATATAGGGCTTATGCAATTTTTAATAGATTGTAAAAGCCCTTTTTATATGATATATTAATTATAATATATTTTAAAAATGTATTGTAAAGTTTAAGTTTTAGCTAAAAATGCAGCCTTTTTGCTTCTTTGCGGCAGCAAAAGAAGTGGGGTGCGGGGCAAAGCCCTGCAAATAATAAAAAATAATTTTTAGTATAAATTAATTTAAGGATATGAACATGACTATCACACAAAAGATTTTAGCTGCACATGCTGGAGTTGATAAGGTTGAAGCAGGTGAGCTTATAATGGTTAAAACCGATTTAGTTTTAGGCAATGACATAACAAGCCCTGTTGCTATAAATGAATTTGAGAAATACGGTTTTAATAAAGTTTTTGACAAAGAAAAAATAGCTTTGGTTATGGACCATTTTGCTCCAAACAAAGATATTAAAGCTGCAGAGCAGTGCAAACAATGCAGAGATTTTGCTAATAAGCATGATATTACTCATTATTATGATGTGGGTGATATGGGTGTTGAGCATGCACTTTTACCAGAAAAGGGTTTAGTTGCTCCCGGTGAAGTTATAATTGGTGCTGATTCTCATACTTGTACTTATGGGGCTTTTGGTGCTTTTTCTACTGGTGTTGGAAGCACTGATATGGCTGCTGCTATGGCTACTGGAAAGGTTTGGTTTAAGGTGCCTTCTGCTATTAAGTTTAATCTTAAAGGAAAGTTAAAGCCAAATGTATCTGGAAAAGATGTTATACTTCATATTATAGGTATGATAGGCGTTGATGGAGCATTATACAAATCTATGGAGTTTAGGGGAGAGGGTGTTTCATCTCTTACTATGGACGATAGGGCTTGTATTTCTAATATGGCTATTGAGGCAGGTGCAAAAAACGGAATATTTGAAGTTGATGACAAAACTATAGAATTTTTAAAAGACATAGTAAAAAGAGATTATACTATTTTTAAAGCTGATGATGATGCAGTTTATGAAAAAGAGTATGATATTGATTTATCTGCAATTGAGCCTACAGTTGCTTGTCCTCATTTACCAGAAAATACAAAAGAAGCTAAAGAATTAAAAGACATAAAAGTTGATCAGGTTGTTATAGGCTCTTGCACAAATGGAAGATTATCTGACATGGCTATTGCTGCAAATATTTTAAAAGGCAAAAAAGTAGCTAAGAATGTAAGATGCATAATTATTCCTGCTACACAAAAAGTTTATAAAGAGTGCATAAAATTAGGTTATATGGATATATTTATTGACGCTGGTTGTGCGGTATCAACTCCTACATGCGGACCTTGTTTGGGCGGATATATGGGAATACTTGCACATGATGAGGTTGCTGTTACTACAACTAATAGAAACTTTGTTGGAAGAATGGGGGATAAAACTTCAAAAGTATATTTGGCTAGTCCTGCTACAGCAGCATACAGTGCTTTGACAGGATACATAACAGAGCCTAAGTAAAAAATTAAATTTGTAAATTTTGTTGTTCTTTTTCCCGCCGCAAAAAGAACCAAAAAGTGCAAATTAAGTTATACTAATTATATAGTATTTAATTTGATATAAGTATACTTAGCAAATCTATGTTTGTACTTCAAAAGAATAGTAGAATTACAAAACATGTATAGCGGTGGACAGGACCATAGATAAAAAATAATTACTTTATTATAGGAGATAATATGAAAGCTAAAGGTTTCGTTCATAAATATGGGGATAATGTTGATACTGATGTTATTATTCCTGCAAGATATTTAAATACTGCTAATCATAAAGAGTTAGCTTCCCACTGTATGGAAGATATTGATAAAGATTTTGTAGGCAAGGTTAAAGCAGGTGATATAATGGTGGGAGGAGAGAATTTTGGATGCGGTTCTTCAAGAGAGCATGCTCCTATTGCCATTAAAGAATCTGGTATATCTTGCGTTATAGCTTCATCTTTTGCTAGAATATTTTATAGAAACTCTATTAACATAGGGCTTGCTATATTAGAATGCGATGAGGCTAGCAAAAAAATAAATGCAGGGGATGAAGTTGAAGTTGATTTTGACAGCGGCATTATTACAAACATTACAAAAAATGAAAGCTACAAGGCAGAGCCTTTTCCAGAGTTTATAAAAAATATCATTAACTCTAATGGGCTTTTAAACTCTTTAAAAAATTAATTTAAGGGATAATTATTTATGGAAAAAAATATTGTTGTTATTGAAGGGGATGGTGTTGGTCCTGAAATTATTTCTAAGGCTATTGATATATTAAAACAAATAGAGCAAAAATATTCTCATAAATTCAATTTAGAATATGTTGATATGGGGGGAGCTTCTATAGATAAATATGGAGTTCCTTTAACTGATGAAAATTTAGAAAAATGCAAATCTTCTGATTCTGTGCTTTTGGGTGCTGTTGGCGGTCCTAAATGGGACAATGTGCTTCCTGAGAATAGACCAGAGAAGGGGCTTCTTAAATTAAGAAAAGGTATGGGGCTTTATGCTAATATTAGACCTATAAAAATGCTTAAATCATTAGAATATGCTTCACCTCTAAAAGAGATTATCACTAAAAATGATATAGATTTTGTTATAGTAAGAGAGCTTACAGGAGGAGTGTATTTTGGAGAGCATAAATTTGAAAACACTAATAACACAAAAAAAGCAACAGACATTATGCCTTATGATGAAAACGAAATAAAAAGAATAGGTAAGGTTGCTTTTGAGATGGCTAGAAAACTAAAAAAGCCTTTAACTTCTGTTGATAAAGCTAATGTACTTCATACTTCTAAGTTGTGGCGTGAGGTTATGAATAATTTATCAAAAGAGTATAGCGACATTAAATATAATGATATGTATGTAGACAATGCTGCTATGCAGATTATTGCTAATCCTTCTCAGTTCGGTATTATAGTTACAGAAAACATGTTTGGCGATATTCTCTCTGATGAGGCTAGCGTTATAACTGGTTCTATTGGTATGGCTCCTTCTGCAAGTCTTGCTGATAGTACTCTTGGATTATATGAGCCTATTCATGGTTCTGCTCCTGATATTGCAGGTAAAGATTTGGTTAATCCTATTGGTACTATACTTTCTCTTGCTATGATGTTTAGACATTCTTTTAATTTAGATAAAGAAGCAGATAATATAGAGAAAGCTGTTTATAAAACTATAGAAGAGGGTTATAGAACTATAGATATTATGCCTAAAGATAAAAATATATATAATTTATACAAATTAGTAAAATGTTCTGAAATGGCAGATATTATTGTATCTAATATATAAAAAATTAATAGTTAAATAATTATTTGTATTATAGTTCATATTTACTTGATTATGATAATATAATTATGTAATTTAACTTGACAATTTAATTTTAATGTACATAATTATATTATATAGAAAAAATTAGGATTTGTATAAGTGGAATATAATGATAAAGAAACTATTCTAGAATTGCAGGAAGATAATAAACTTCTCTCTTCTAAGATAGACATCTATAAAGAAGAGATAAATGAATTAAAACAAAAACTAGAATATGCACAGAAGTTTTTTGTTTTGTATGAAAACATTATGGAACAATCTAGAAGCGAAACTAAAGACCTTACTAATAAAGTAAAAGAATTAGAAGCTGAAATTAAAAGATTAAAAAATGCTTAATATTATTTATCCTTTGAAAAATAATAATAATAAAATATATATAGCTGTGCTTCCTAAAGAAAAAGATATTAATGCTAAAGATGTAACGATTGAATATAGAAGAAAAAGAGAAGATGATTTTTTTCAATATATTAATCTTGATATAAATAAATCCATTTTTATGCATCAGGTTCATCAAGTAAATATAGTAAAAATAGATGAAAATAATATAGCTTCATTTGGAGGAAGGGAGAAAGTTGTAGAAAATACTGATGCTTTGATAACAAATCTTAAGAATGTACCTTTAGTTGTTCAAACTGCTGACTGTGCCCCTGTTATTATATATTGCAGCAAGACAAAATCAATGGCAGCTATTCACTCTAGTTGGAAAGGAACGCGTGATAAGATAGTACCTAAAACTATTGAGTTAATGATAAAAGAATATAATGCTGAGCCTTCAGAAATGTATGTTTATATTGCTCCTTACATAGCTTTAAAAGATTATGAGGTAGGTGATGAAGTAGCAGTTCATTTCAAAAATAAGGTTATGATTAATAATAGATGGCATTTTGATAATGGGCTTGAGATAAGAGAGCAAATGCTTAATTTAGGGGTTTTAGAAGATAATATAGAAATTTCTCAGTTTAATACTTATGATAAAGAGTTTTACTCATACAGACGAGATGGTGTTCAAGTTGGAAGAATACTTACTCTTGGGGTATTGTTATAATTTTATTTTTTTATTTTAACCGCACGCTAAATAGATTTTATAACTTATATCAATTTCTATTTTTTAATTTATTCTATTTATAAAATATTGTTAACCGTGCGGCAAATTTAGCATTTAATCTAATATAAACTTGGGCGGGCATGCTTTTTCTTTTTTAGTATTAAAAAAATAAAAAACTATATTTACTAAATTAAGCAAAATATGTAAAAGGGCGGGGTATGTAAAAAAAATTTTATTCTCACTCCCCACCCTCAATATTTTATGCTTGTTTTTTTAAATTATAATTTTATTTATTTTAATAACTTTTATCTGAATTCATAGCTTCCCACCCTAGAGTTTTTTTAAATTTAAAGTTTTATTAACCGCACGATGAACTTTTTATATAAAAATAAATATTTTAATTATAGCAATTTTTATTATATAAGAAATCAGCTAACCGTGCGGCTGTATGAAATTGAAAGTCTAATTGCTTTGACAATTATTATTTTAGTATTATAATATTTGAAATTATTTTAATTAAAAAAGGTTTTATTATTTATGTATGAAATGAAGGCTATTGTAGGTACTAGTCAGATTGATAAAGATGGACTTTTAAAAACTTCATCAATATTTGATTTAATGCAGGATTGTTCATTTTTTCAATTAGATTCTGAGGAAGAACTTACAAAATATTTCCATGAAAATAATGTTAGTATGTTTTTGGTATCTAGGCAAGTTGATATATATAAACTTCCAAAATATAGCGACAAAGTTATAGTACGTACTTATGTGTATGAATGTAATGAGGCTTATGGTTATAGAAATACTGTAATATATGATGAAAATTATAATGAACTTGTTATTTGTTATGCTATAGGAGGATTTGTTGATTTATCTAATGGTAATTTAATTAGAGTGCCTTCTGATTTTATTAAAAAAATTAAATTTGATGAAAAGCAAGAAATGCATTATTTGCCTAGAAAGATAAAAGTTGATAATGAAAGTTTAAAAGAAGTTGATAGATTTAAAGTAAAAAAATATTTTATAGATGACAATAATCATGTAAATAATGCAAGATATATTGATATGGCAATAGATTATGTAGAAGATAATTATAAAAGAATAAGAATAGAATATAGAGTACCTGCTGCTTTGGGAGATACTATAGTTGTAAAGAAAGCTTTAATTAATGATAAAGTTTTACTTAAGTTTGATAGTGAAGATAATAAAACTTATGCTATAATAGAATTTTCTTATAGTTTATAGTATAATATATCATATAAAAATAAAAAGGAATTAATATTATGAAAATTGCTATAGGCTGTGATCATTCAGCTATTGAATTAAAAAAAGAGATAATAAAATATTTAGAAGAATTAGGACATAGTGTTACTGATTTTGGTACGCATACTACAGAAAGTGTTGACTATCCTATATATGGAAAAAAGGTTGCTGAAGAAGTTGCTAATGGAAATTTTGATGGCGGAGTTTTAATATGCGGTACAGGTATAGGTATTTCACTTGCTGCTAATAAGGTAAAAGGAATAAGGGCGGCAGTTTGCAGTGAGCCTTATTCTGCTAAACTTTCTAAATTGCATAACAATTCTAATATAATAGCTTTTGGAGCTAGGGTAGTAGGTGTTGACTTGGCTAAGATGATTGTTAAGGAATGGATTGATGCTGAGTTTGAAGGCGGAAGACATGCTAAAAGGGTTGGACTTATTACAAAAATAGAGAACGGCGAGGAAATTTAATTTTTTATAAATTATTATTGATTTACAAAAATAAAGGGCTTAAAGTTAATTAAAAAACTTAAAGCCCTTTATTTTATTTATTGTATTCTTCTATTAACTTACTAAAGAAACCTATTTCTAAATCAATAGCTTTTATTCTGCTTGTGTGATTAAATTTACTAGCATCTGTTTTATAATTATAATAATGTTCTTCTTCTTTTTTTTTAAGATCTGATCGATTATACTTAGATAAAGAAAATTTATCTAAATAAAAATCATTGTTTTCTATTATGAATGTATAATAATATGTGCCGTCATCTGTTGCTTCTATTGTCATATAATTTACTGATGAAGCAATATCATAAGTTTGTGAGTAGTCATCATTTTGCATTGGATAAAAACCTGTTATAAACTGTGCTTTATTTTCATCGTTTTTATCTCTTTTCCATATAGTTACATAATTAAAATATTTATCGTTTATTTCAAAATCATATGCATATTTTTCCATTAATATAAGATTTTGTAAATATTCTTCATTTAATATATGACTTTGTATTAAAATATATTTTTCATTATTGTTTGTAAATTCAATTTGTGATGCAGGAGAATAAATATAACTAGTATCTGCAAATTTAAAAGTTTGAGATATTTTATTTAATATTCTTATCATTAAATCTTCATTGTTGTTTCCAGTGATAACAGTATTAATTAAATTGGTAGGACTTAAGAGAGGAAAATTTTCCATCAATACAAAAGATATATGACTATCATAAGTATGAATACTTTCTAATTCTTCTCTATCTTGAAAGCAGTGAATAGTAATATCAGCATGGTTCTCTTTTAAATAATCCATAATATTATACTTTTCATAATAGGCACTATACATCAAAGGAGTTCCCACATAACCATCGCTCATTCTGTTTATGGAATTAATATCAGCACCAAGTTTTAAAAATAATCTTACTAAATCTAAATTGTCGTTTAAAATCGCTTCAAATAATAAGTCGCTTTGTAATTGATAATCTATATCAGAAAAATAATAATTGGCAGATTCTAATTTTCTAATCAATTTTGATATTAAATTATAATTATTATTTTCTGAGTTAATTTTATTATATACTGTTTGATAATCAAAATTAACTCCGCTATCTAATAAATAATCTATTATCTCATCAGTATAATTATAATTTAGTATTCTAGTATCATCTAAACTAATACCATGTTCAACAAGCCACTTTATTAAATCATTATAAGTATAATTCCTATAACCAAGTTCATGCATTAGAATTAATATGCCGTCCCCATTTTCATCTTTACTGTTTATGCCTTTTAAGAGCAAATCTTTTATAGGTTCTAATCTTTGTTTTTCTTCTTCCCTTCTTTCTTTTTTAGCAGAGTCAACTATTCCATAATTGGCTAATTCGTTGTCAATAGTTTTGTATAATATTTCATCAACTTCTGCTTCTGTATAGTTTTGAATTGGATATTTATTTTTGAATTCTATCTTTTTCTTTTTTATTGTATTTGTTTGATGGCTTGCATCTTGATTTGTATTTTGTATATTGTTATTTGATGCATTGTTATTTATTTGTGTGTTGTCAGAATTATTATTATTGCAGCTTATTAGAATGCTTAAAGCTGTTATCAATATAATTTTTTTCATAAAACTTCCTTAAATATTTTTAGAATATTGAAGGCATTATACTAACATATTTTTGAATTGTCAATTTTTATGTCGTTCTTTTTGCTACATTCGCATTACTGCACCATAGCTAGACTTTATCGATGCACAGCTAAGCTGACTAAACTCATATTAAATTTATAATGTGTTTCAGTACCTTACGTAATGTACCTATAACCAGAATCTTGTCTTCAATAAAATCATATACGTTTCGTGATCTGGACTTCGTACAATGCAGTCCTTTTGATTCTTTGAGTCATACCTACAGGCACTTCCTACAGTCGCCCTGAAGGACTCCCTTTGGTCGCCAAAAGAAGTGGGGGGTGTACCCTAAGGGCACGCTTCGCAGGGGGAAACGCCTCCACAAATAACAAATTTAAAAATAAAATTAAAAAAATTTCAGTATATATCAAATTTATTTATTAATTATTTTCTCTAAATCTTCTTTTATATTCAAAGCCATATCATCATCAAAACTTGAAAACGAATTCTTTGTGTATAATATGTTTTTGTCACTGTCAATAACTATTATCCAAGGAAGCCATTTAACATTATATTCATCAGAAATATTTTTGTATTTATCAACATCTACTTCAGTGAAAATTAAATTATCATCTATAAACTTTTTTAGCGCTTCATTTACAAATACTTTCTCTTTAAGCTCATAACAATTTGCACACCAAACAGCAGAGAAATCTATTAGTATAGGTTTTTTATTTTGTTTTGAAAGTTCTAATGCTTCAGTATATGATATCATATTTGAAACTTCATTTTTTTGTTTTATAAATCCGTAAGTGCTTCCTAATGCTATAGATATTATAAGTACAGAAACAAATATTTTTTTCTCTAATGCACTCAACATTGCAGTTTTATTTTTTATTATGTAAACTAAGACAGCAAATATTAATATCGTAGCAGATGCTAATATATAACTTATTTTATTAAAGCCTAAAACACCAAAGAGTATATTAGCATAATAGAAACTTATTATCATCATTAGGAAAGTGAAAATATATTTAACATACACCATCCAAGTTCCAGCCTTAGGCATTTTTGTAAGTATTGAAGCGAATGTACCAAGAACAAATAATACAGAAGCAAATCCCAAAGCATAAACAGCCATATAAAGAGTAGCGAATACAGGATTAAGAAAACCTATTTCTAATATAACTGCTATTATTGGAGCAGCACAAGGAGTTGCAACTATTCCTGCAAGAAGCCCCATTATATATTTATGAAATATTGATTGATTTTTTTTAGCATAGGCATTTGTTTTAGCAGACTGTAAAAAACTAGGAGCTTTAATTTCGTAAAAGCCAGCCATTGAAAAAGTAAAGTATAAAAATAGCAGCACTAATATAGTTAAAATAATAGGGTTATACCCAATGCTTCCAAAGAGTATAGTTTTATGAAAAGCAAATCCAGCCACAGAAACTATAGCACCCAAAAGAGTGTATGTTGTTATTACCCCTAATGCAAATAATAGTGAAGCTAATACACTTGATTTTTTATTGTTTTTTTCGTCTGTTGTTGTGCCCAAAATAGATACTGTAATTGAGAGTAGGGGATAAGTACAAGGTAAAAGCACAGATGCAAGCCCTGCTACGAATATTAAAATTAATGTTATAAATATATTATTGCTTCCTTTTATATAGCTTTCTATAGAAGTAGCATTCTCTGGTTTTTCATCTGTTATGTTATTATTTGATATATCAACTTCTTCTCCATATATTACTTTGCTTTGAGGCTGTAAGCATATATTGTCTTTTGCTGAGCATAATTGATAAGTTACTTTTATAAAGTTAATTTTATTTATATCAACATCGTTTAATATGAACTCTTGTTCTCCTTTTATTATTATATCATCATGATACTTTTCACCTTCTGGATATGTTGTATTTATTTCTTTATTGTCTGCAAAAAATAATATTTTATTTGCTATTTTAGATTCTAAATAAGCATAATAACCATTTGGAATATTTGCTTTTACTGTAATTTTATTATCATTAGTTTCTAAAGTAAAATTAATTTCAGGGTTTTTATTTAAATAGTCGAACTGGTTTAAATTGATTAAATTATTATTCTGAGCAAAAGAAATACATGCTAAAGTAAAAATAAAAATTATAATATATTTAAAATACTTAAATTGATTTATATTCATTGATGTACCTCTTTTTATCATATTTACCATATATTTTGTTTGTATATTATAACATTTATTTTAGTATTTTGTTAAAAAATATTATTTTTAATAGTTATCTTTATAATAGAGTTTCTAAAAAATTATTTTGATTATTACATACCAAATAACTATAGTTTTTCAAAAAATTAGTTTTTTAAATTTATATATTTGTAAAGCTACAGTAATCACTTTTTCTCAAAGCTTTCCTGTAGCAAAAAAGTTAATAATAGATTTACAAAATTGACTTATATCTAATTATTACTTACTCTATGTTTAATATAATGCCTAAAATACAAAGTAATAGTTATTGCTATAATCATTATTATAGCAGCATATATAGATAAATCTTTATACTGCACTCCAAATGAAATTAATATTCCTCCGTATTTAGCACCTATAGCATTTCCTAAATTGAAAGAACTTTGATTAAATGTAGAAGCTAAATTCGGTGCCCCTTTAGCCTGCTCTACAACCAAAGACTGCAGCATAGGACATATTGCAAATCCCCCTATGCTCCAAGCTATCAAATCTATTATCATAGGTATAAGTTTTGTATTTACATATAACATTACAATTTGAATAATTATCATTAAAATCATTATTGAAATTAAAGATTTCATCAAACTCCTATCTCCAAGTTTTCCTCCTAAAAATGTTCCTGTAGTAAGTCCAGCACCTATATAAAATAGTATCTTTATAACAGTTTCTTTATTTACCATAGTAACTTTTTGAAGTATAGGATCTATATAAGTAAATATTGTAAATAAACTAGCTGATGTTAATACTGATAATAATAAAGGTATAAAAACTCTTCTATGTCTTAATATTTTAAATTCACTGATAACATCTCCGCTAGGCATAGGTAATTTTGAAGGAATTGATATAATCAATGCTAATATTGCAATCACTCCTATTGCACTGACAAGATAAAAAGTAGCTCTCCATCCAAATTGTTCTCCTATATGAGTACCTATAGGAACGCCCAAAATATTTGCCAAACTTACGCCCATAAATACTATTGCTATAGCCTGAGATCTCCTATTTTCTCCAGCCATATCTGAAGCAACAACAGATGCTATTCCAAAGAAAGTTCCATGACATAATGCTGCAAGAACTCTGGCAACCATTAAAAAATTATAATTTGGAGCTATAGCACATAAAATATTTCCTATTATAAACATAATCATCAAAGAAATTAAAGTAATTTTTCTTGAAAGCTTCATTGTTAGTATTGCAAGCAAAGGAGCACCTACAACAACCCCCATAGCATACATTGAAACTAAAGTTCCTGCTTTGGGTATGCTTATATTTAAATCTTTGGCAACTTCAGAAAGAAGCCCCATTATAACGTATTCGCTTGTACCAATACCAAATGCTGAAAAAGTAAGCATAAATATAGCAAAAGGCATTTTTAATAATCTCCTATTTTTTTATTAATTAGCTATAAATTCTATATTTATTTTTTTTATCTGTCAATCGATATTTTAGAATTTTATATATTTAAAAAATATTAATATAAGATAATTTGCTAAGAAATGAATTTTAATTATTTAAACATTGTTTTTTTATTTTTTATTATAAGCTAAAATAGTTAAAATAAAAAAGAACTGAAAACTATTTTTTTAAAGCATTATTAAGAGCATAATATCCAGCATATGTAAGGTTATTTATTTTAGTAAAACCCAATTTATACATACGCATACAAGCCATAGAAGACCTAGAACCGCTTGCACAATAAACTATATATTCTTTATCTTTATCTAGTTTAGACATTTTGTTATTAAAATTGCTATCATCTAAAGCTATATTTACACTGTTTTTTATGTATCCGCTATATTGCACTTCCTGATAACTTCTCACATCAATTAAACCTATATTTTTATTATTTTTATATAATTCTATAGCTTCACTAAGTTTTATGTTTTTATATTTACCTTTACTCATGATAGCAAATATTATTTTCTTCACAAAAGTTATTATTATAAAAACTGCTATTAATAATATAATTAATGATAATGTATTGCTCATTTTTAATATACCCTATATATGTATACTTAATTATATAAAAAATATAAAAAAATTCAATAGCTTAAATAAATATATTTTTTATATAGTTTGTTATTTTAGTTTTATGATATCATTCGCAAAAAAATTATTATTAAAAATTCTCTCTATAGATAATATAAAACCAAATAAAGAAAATATACAAAACGACTCTTATAGTCTATAAAGCACATTTTATGCTGCAACAACTAAAGAAGCTATAGACAAAAATCCTAATATTAAAAAATTAATAGATTTTATTCTTTCTAAAGATGGGCAGTATTTAGTTAAAGAAAGCGGGTATATTCCTATAAAATAATTAATTTTCTAATGTGTTAATTTTTAATAATGTTGAAAAAATCATTAAATAATTTTATAATTATGTAAATCTATATAATTGGGAGCAGAGCAAATGGCAGACAATAAAAGCATAATGGAACGTGATGAACTTCATAGCAAAATATGGAAAATAGCTGATGATTTGAGGGGAAGTGTTGACGGTTGGGATTTTAAACAGTATGTGCTTGGAATGCTTTTCTATAGGTATATTTCTGAATATCTTGCAAACTATTTAAATCAAAATGAATGGAATGCAGGTTATGAAGATTTTAATTATGCAAGTTTAAAAGATGAAGATGTTGAAAATGTAAAAGCTGATATTATAAATGAACAAGGATTTTTTATATATCCGAGCGAACTCTTTGAAAATATAAGAAAAGAAGCTAATAATCAAAATAGCAAAAAAGACAGCAAAGAAAAACATAACCTAAATGAAAAACTTCAGAAAATATTTAAAGATATAGAAAACTCCGCTAAAGGAACTGAAAGCGAAGCTAAAATTGCAGGGCTCTTTGATGATATAGATGTAAATAGTAATAAATTAGGACCTACTGTAATTAAAAGAAATGAGAGATTAAGAAAACTTATAAACGGCATTGCTGATATAGAGCTTGGAGATTTTAAAGACCATTCAATTGATGCATTCGGTGATGCTTATGAGTATTTGATGGGTATGTATGCATCAAGTGCGGGAAAAAGCGGAGGAGAGTTTTTTACTCCTCAAGAGGTTTCGGAGCTTCTTACAAGAATTGCAGTTACTGGAAAAAGTGAAATTAAAAGAGTATATGACCCTGCATGCGGAAGCGGTTCTTTGCTTTTAAAATTCCAAAAAATATTACATGAAGATAAAGACGAAATATATTACTTCGGTCAGGAAATAAATATCACTACCTACAACCTATGCAGAATAAATATGTTTTTGCATGGCATAAATTATAGAAAATTTAATATGGCACACGGAGATACTTTGACAGAACCTAAACATCTAAGCGATGAACCTTTTGATGCAATAGTTTCTAATCCGCCATACTCTATAAAATGGGAAGGTGAAGATAATACTATTTTAATAAATGACCCCCGCTATTCTCCTGCAGGAATATTAGCACCAAAATCAAAAGCCGACTTTGCATTTATTCTTCATTCACTCTCTTGGCTCGATACTGCAGCACTTGCAGCAATAGTATGTTTTCCGGGTATAATGTACAGAGGAGGCGCCGAGCAGAAAATAAGAAAATATTTGATAGACAATAACTATATAGAATGCATAATACAGCTTCCAGACAATTTATTTTACGGCACATCAATAGCTACTTGTATCATGGTGTTATCAAAATCAAAAATAGACAGCAAGACTTTATTTATAGATGCAAGCGAAGATTATGAAAAGGCAACGAACAATAATAAATTAAGCGATAAGAATATAGAAGATATTTTGTCTTATTTTAAGTCTAGGGAGAGTAAAGCCCATAAATGCTATTTAGCAAGCAAGGAAGAGATAGAGGCACAGGATTATAATTTGTCAGTATCCACTTATGTAGAGCAGAAAGACACAAGGGAGAAAGTAGATATAAAAGTGTTAAATAAAGATTTGGAGGAGATAGTTTTAGAAGAGAGTAAGCTTCGTAAGAATATAGATAAGATAATCAAGGAAATAGAGGCCTAAAAAATATTATGAGCACGCTAAAAGAGTTTTTAAAGAAACACTGCCCCGACGGCGTGGAGTATAAAACATTATCGGAACTTGGAAGTTTTTATGCAGGTTTAAATGGAAAAAAGAAAGATGATTTTAAAGACGGTAATGCAAAATATATAACCTATATGAATGTATTTTCAAACTTATCAGTAAACACAAATATAAATGATACTGTACAAATAGGAGAAAAAGAAAAACAAAATATTGTTAAATATGGAGATATAATATTTACAGGTTCATCGGAAACAATAGAAGAATGCGGAATGTCTTCGGTTGTTACTAACGAATTAAATGAAAAACTATATTTAAATAGTTTCTGTTTTGGTTTTAGATTTAACGAGCCAGAAATAATGCTTCCAGATTTTTCCAAATATCTTTTTCGTTCAACAGAATTAAGAAAAAAAATAATAAAAACAGCAAGCGGAGTAACGAGGTTTAATGTATCTAAAAAGAAAATGGGAAAAATTTTTATACCAATACCGCCAATAGAAGTACAAAAAGAGATAGTTCGTATATTAGACACTTTTACAAAATATCAAGATTTATTAAATAGAGAATTAGAATTAAGAAAAAAGCAGTATGAGTATTATAGGGACAAGTTGCTGACTTTCGGCGACGAGGTTGAATATGTACCTTTGTGGTCAGTTACAATATGGGATAAAAAATTTAATTCAGTTGATAGAAAAAAACAACCTGAAGTAATAAATTATCCTTATCTATTAGCCAGTGATCTATTTGCTATGGAACAAGATAGTGGAGATGTATTTTTATTATCTACAGGAGAAAAAACAGGTTGGACAACTGAAAAAATAGCAGGTAATAATTTATGCAATGGTGAAGTAGTAACTATACCTTGGGGTAAATCTAGGGCAGTTATAGATTGTATAAAATATTATAAAGGAAAATTTGTTACAGCTGATAATCGTATAATGACATCAAAAGATAAAAGTAAACTCAATAATAAATTTTTATATTATATTGTAATGTCTAAAGGAAAACTTATAGATACATTTTATAGAGGTTCAGGAATTAAGCACCCTGATATGTCAAAAGTACTTGATATAATAATACCTCTTCCACCATTAGAGGAGCAGGAACGTATCGTTAAAATACTTGACCAATTCGACACGCTATGCAATGACATCACTAGGGGACTGCCCGCTGAGATTGAATTGCGTAAAAAGCAGTACGAATACTACAGAGATAAATTACTTACTTTTAAGGAGAAGAATAAATAATTGTGTATTAAAAAGCAATATCCCCGCACGCCTGAAAGGCTATGATTAAAGCAAAGTATTACCGTGCGGAAAGCCCCTACGGCTAGTAGTGTATTAAAAAGCAATACCCCCGCACGCCTGAAAAGCTATAATTAAAACAGAGCGTTGTCGTGCGGAAAGGTGGTACAGCTCGTACGCGGGAAAAAGTTGAGTAAAATAAAAATATATATTAATATAAAAAAGTATTTGCAGGGCTTTGCCCCGCACCCCAGTTCTTTTATTGGTATAAAAGAACCAAAAGAACTGCATTTTTATGATAAATTTTATAATTTAATCGTACATTAGAAAGCACTCCCCCGCACGCCTAAAGGGCTATGATTAAAACAGGGCGGTGTTGTGCGGCAAGCCGATACGGCAAGTATAAAAATAAGGAGTCGTTTGTATGAAAAACAATGAGAAAATTGACGTCATCAAAATGTCTGAGGAAAGTACTGTTGTCGCTAAATATACTCCTATTGAAAGAACTAGAACTAAATATCAATCTGAAGCAGAACTCGAAGAAGAATTTATTAAACAGCTCACCGAACAAGGCTACGAATACGTAAATATAAAAAATGAAAATGATTTAATTAAAAACCTTAGAACTCAATTAGAAAAATTAAATGATTATAATTTTACAGATAATGAATGGAATAATCTTTTTAATTCTATTATAGTAAATGGTAATGAAAAGGCTGTTGATAAAACTTATAAAATGCATGAAGAGCGTATATTTTCATTAGACTTGGATAATGGAGAGCCTAAGAATATTTTTATAATAGATGCTGATAATATATATAATAATCATCTGCAGGTTATTAATCAATACACAGAAACGCACTCAGAAAAAAGAGCGAGATATGACGTTACTATTTTAATAAACGGTTTTCCTATGGTTCATATTGAGCTAAAAAGAAGGGGCGTTAATATAAGAGAGGCTTTTAATCAAATAAACAAATATGGGGAAGAAAATTTCTGGGCTGGATGCGGACTTTATGAATATGTGCAATTATTTGTGATATCAAACGGCACTAATACAAAATATTATTCAAACACCACAAGAGACCTGCATGTGCGTAATACTAAGAATCAAGTAAAAACATCAAATACTTTTGAGTTTACTAATTTTTGGGCAGATGCTGAAAACAAGATTATTCCAGACTTAGTTGATTTTACAAGGACTTTTTTTGCAAAGCACACTCTATTAAATATAATAACTAAATATTGTGTATTTACTTCAGATAAAAAATTATTGGTTATGCGTCCATATCAGATTGCAGCAGCAGAGAAGATTATAAACAAAATTATAATATCTGAAAATCATAAAATAAGGTCTAAAAAAGAATCAGGCGGTTATATTTGGCATACCACAGGAAGCGGAAAGACCCTTACAAGTTTTAAAACAGCCACTCTTGCTAAAGGACTTCCTTTTGTAGATAAAGTGCTTTTTGTAGTTGATAGAAAAGACCTTGATTATCAGACAATGAAAGAATATGATAAATACCAAAAAGGGGCAGCAAACAGCAACACTTCAACAAAAATATTAAAATCGCAATTAGAAGACAATGGTGCAAAAATAATTATTACTACCATTCAAAAATTATCAAGGTTTATTCAGAAAAATGAGAATCATGAAGTTTATAAAAAGCATGTTGTAATGATTTTTGATGAATGTCATCGTTCTCAATTTGGCGATATGAATGAAGCAATAAAAAAGGCTTTCAAAAATTATAATATATTTGGTTTTACAGGCACACCTATTTTTAAAAAAGAAGAAGACTACGAAAAATATCCAAATCTCAAAACCACTGAAAATTCTTTCGGAGAAAAGCTTCACACCTACACAATAGTGGATGCTATTCGTGATAAAAATGTTTTGCCTTTCCGTGTGGATTATATTAATACTGTAAAAGAGGTTAAAGATTTTGAAGATAAGAAGGTGCCGGGCATAAATACTGATGATATACTTTTACATGATGATAGAATAAAACTAATAGTAAAATATATATTAGAACATTTTGAGCAAAAAACTTATAGGAATGCTTCTGATTCAAGTTATAGTTATGATGTTATTATGAATGTAGAGGCGATGGCTAAATCAAAGTATAACACTGTTGCAGAGATAAAAGAGAAAAAGACAGTTAAAGGCTTTAATTCTATTTTTGCGGTATCATCTATAAAAGCTGCTAAAAAATATTATAAAGAGTTTCAAAAACAAATAGGAGAAACTAAAAGCGATTTAAAAGTAGCTACAATATTTAGTTTTGTACAAAATGAGAATAATGAAATAATTCAAGATGAAGAGTTTGAAACAAAAAATCTTGATAAGGATTCGAAGGAGTTTCTTGAGAATGCCATAAAAGATTATAATAAAATGTTTAATACGAATTATGATACATCTGATGATAAGTTTGAAAATTATTATAAAGATGTTTCAATGAAAATGAAGAATAATCAAATAGATATTTTAATAGTAGTGAATATGTTTTTAACAGGTTTTGATGCTCCTACATTAAACACTTTATGGGTTGACAAGCGATTAAGAATGCATGGACTTATACAGGCTTTTTCAAGGACTAACAGAATTTTAAACTCTGTTAAGACTTTTGGAAATATAGTTTCTTTTATGAACTTAGAAGAAAACACAAACAAAGCACTTGCGGTTTTTGGAGATAAGGAGGCCAAGTCTATAGCATTGCTCAGAAGTTATCAAGATTACATGGGCGGTTATAATGAGAACGGCGAGCATGTTTTAGGATATACAGAAATTGCTGATTTACTTAAAACTCACTTTCCTATTAACGAGCCTATTGTTACAGAAGAAAAGAAAAAAGAATTTATAAAATTATTTGGAGATTTATTAAAAATCAGAAATACACTTTCTGCTTTTGATAGATTTAGAGAAGACAGAGAGAAAATAATGTCAGATATAGATTTTCAGGATTACAGTGGAAAATATAATGATTTATATGCAGAGATTACTAAAAATAACCCTGAAATGGAAAATATTCAAGATGATGTTGTATTTGAGATAGAGTTAATTAAACAAGTTGAAGTAAATATCGACTATATACTTATAATAGTTGCAAAATATAAAAAAGAGAACAAAGACAAACCTACTATAATAGAATATGTTAGAAAATTAATTAATGCAGGTATTGAATTAAGAAGCAAGAGGGAATTAATTGAAAACTTTATTAATCAAATGAATACTTCAGAAACAGATATACAAGAAGAGTTTTATAAATATGTGAGAGAAGAGAAAGAGAAGGATTTAAAGAAAATAATCGAAGAAGAAAATTTAAAAGAAAAAGAAACGAATGAGTTTATAGCAAACTGTTTTGAATATGGAGAGATAATAACTTCAGGAATAGATATTGATAAAATACTTCCTCCGGTATCAAGATTTAGCAAGGAAGGCAATAAAATTGAGAAGAAACAAATTGTTGTAGAAAAATTGCAATCTTTCTTTGAAAAATATTCCGGTTTAGTATAATATATAATTGTTTGATAATATATAACTATATAATTGGAGGTTTTTATGAGAAAACTTTTTATTATAATATTTGTTATTTTTGCTATATCATACATCAATGAAAATTATGCTCAGAGTAATAGTAAAAAAGTTAATATAAGTTTCGATTACACAAAAAGACCGGGGTATTCAAGCAATCAAATAGCTATTTGGGCAGAAGATAATAACGGCAATTATATAGCTACAATATATGTTACAGATTTTTCAGGAAGAAGAGAAGGCTGGACATATAGAGAACAGTCTTTAAACAATTGGCAAAAAAAAGCTAATGTAAAAAGTATTGATAAAAAAATAATTGATGCTGTATCAAAACCTACACCAAAACAAGGAAAAGTTAATATAACTTGGGACTGCAAAGACAATCAAGGAAATATAGTAAAAGACGGTACTTACAGAATAGTTGTTGAAGCTACTATATATCAGGATAATAATGTGCTTTATACTTCGGTTATAAATGTAGGAAATCAAGCTAATTCACAAAAAGCATCAGCTAAATATTCAAAGCCTGAAGCTCAAAAAATAGACATAATAAGAAATGTAAATGTAAGTTTTATGCCTTAAGTGCATTTATTCTTTTATATTGACATATACATTCCTATAGTATAATATAAAACCTTTTTAATATTTATGAGGGAAAAACATGTTAAAAAATAAAAATGTTTGCATAATAATTGTATCTTTTATTTTTTTAATAATAACATCTTTATTTCTATATTCTCAGGATTATGATACTAATTACTATAAAAATATTTTTTATGAAATGTTTACAAATAAAGATAAATTAAAAGAAATGGCAAAAGACCCTCAGGGATATATAGATAATCTTCTCGAAAAAGCATTAAAAGAAAAAATAGAACTTTATGAAAAATATAATGTTATAGAGATAGATAGTTTAGAAGATGAATATCAAAACACTGCAGAAGGTTATGGTGATTTAGAAGATGTTAAGAAATTTGTAGAAAAATATGATATAAATGGAGTATATGACGGATATACTTTGCTTTATACTTATTCAGGATATAGAGGCAGCACTGATATAGTAGAGTTCTTACTTGAAAATAATGCTGATGTTTATCAAAAATCTATTAATGGTAAAACAGCCCTTTACAGTGCTGTAGATGATTATTTTTATGATGTTGTTGAAATTATTTTGAAACATTATAAAAACGATGATGATATAAATGATGAGTTTTTATTAGCTGTTAATAAAGAAAATGAGTTAATCTTAAAAAGTCTATTAAAAAAGAAATTTTTATTCTTTGGAAATAAATTCAAAATGAATTTAGACAAAGGTCTTGAAATAGCACTTGATAAAGGCAATGAAGATATAGCAGCTATATTAGTTTTAAACGGAGCTAAAACTGATAATTTTTTATATTCTTTTAAATTGGTATTTGGTAAATATTTAATTCTTATAGTTATTATGATTGCTTTATTTTCTTCTCTTATTTATGTATATAAAAGAAGATATATTCCTACTATTTATGAAGAGAGTTCAATGTTTATAACTTTTAAAGATAAAGTAAATAATATGTATATTTACTGTTATGTTTATTATGGCAAACTATTTGACGGACTATTATCTGTAAAGAAGGGTTTTCGGGGAAATATATTTATAAATAATGATAATCTAAAAGGATATTATAATATAGTAAGTAATTTTTTGGATAATTATATTGCTATTTATGATTTTGATGATAATAAACAAAATGATAAAGAATATATAAATTGGTATGATATTCTTGAAGAAAGAAATGAAAAAGCCAGTATAAAATTTGATTGTTCTCTTTATGATTTTATAAATGGTGATAAAAATGAAATTAACTATATTATGGAAGTATCTGATTCTAAAATTATGAATGGAGTTTTTGAAGTAAATAGAAATCCTGATATTAAGGTAAAATATTTTAAATTAATATTTAAAAAGATAGCAAAATATAAACATTTTATAAATATTCTTCGCTATTTATTTGATCTCTATCATTTCAATATAAAAAACAATGATAAAATTAATTCATATATAAACGCAGATAATAAACCATATAACGAGAAAAAAAATGAATTGAAGATAAATGTTGAACAGATTTTAAAGAAACATGATAAAGTTTTATTTAATGATATAAAAATTAAATATTATGACAAACTTAAAGATTTTTATAATGCTGATAATATAGTTTATTTTGATGAAAAAACAATATGCGTATACAAAAGATTTGCTAAAATAGGCTCTGATAATAATCTTTTGGTAAATAATATATCGCTCATAATTGATTTAGATAATGAAAAATTAATAAGTCCTTATTTGAAAGATTTTGTTAATAATGCTGATGATATATTAAAAAGATATAATGTTCCTAAAAACTTTTATAATGATACAGATAATTTAATTTTTCTTATAACAGAAGCAGGTATTATATTGATGAGAGAAAGCGGAGAGCAAAAACTATTTATTTCTTTAGATGATATAAAGTATAATATAAACAAGGAGCATTATTTATCTTATTTATTTAATTAATTTTTAGTTTATGGCTAAACAATTATATAAAGTAAGATAAATAAATTTACTATCCATAACTATTTTATTATAAAATATAGTTAAAAAATAACAGATAAACTTATAAAAAATGTAAGTTTTATGCCTTAAATGCATTTATTATTTTATATTGACATATACATCTTATAGTATATTATTCCTATAATATTTTATGAGGGTAAAATATGTTAAAAAATAAAAATATTTTCAGAATAATTGTATCTTTTATTTTTTTAATAATAACATCTTTATTTCTATATTCTCAGGATTATGATACTAATTACTTTAAAAATCTTTTTGATGAAATGGTTTCAAATGAATTAAAAGAAATGCTAAAAGACCATCAAGGAGATATGAAAATCGTTATTGAAAGTGAAATCTTTGTTAAAAACGAAGCAGAAAAATTATCAAAAGAGAAAATAGAACTTTATAAAAAATATAATGTTATAGAAATAGATAGTTTAGAAGATGAATATCAAAATACTGCAGAAGGTTTTGGTGATTTAGAAGATGTTAAGAAGTTTGTACAAAAATATGATATAAACGGAGTGTATGATGGCTATACTTTGCTTTATACTTATTCAGGATATGGCGGTAAAAMTGATATAGTAGAGTTCTTACTTGAAAATAATGCTGATGTTTATAAAAAATCTATTAATGCTAAGACGGCTCTTTACAGTGCTGTAGATGATTATTCTTTTGATGCTGTTGAAATTATCTTGAAACATTATAAAAACGATGATGATATAAATGATGAGTTTTTGTTGGCAGTTAATAAAGAAAGTAAACCTATATTAAAAAGGCTATTGAAAAAGAAATTTTTATTCTTTGGAAATAAATTCAAAATGAATTTAGACAAAGGGCTTGAAATAGCATTTGATAAAGGTAATGAAGATATAGCAGCTATATTAGTTTTAAACGGAGCTAAAACTGATAATTTTTTATATTATTTTAAATTGGTATTTGGTAAATATTTAATTCTTATAGTTGTTCTTATAGGTGTTCTTATAGCTATTATTTATATGTATAAAAGAAGATATATTCCTAGTATTTATCCAGAGATGTCAATGTTTATAACTTTTAAAGATAAAGTAAATAATATGTATATTTACTGTTATGCTAATTATGGCGGAGTAGTATCTGTAATGCGTGGTTTTTTGGGAAATATATTTATAAATAATGATAAGCTAAAAGGATATTATAATATACTTAGTAATTTTATGGATAATTATATTGCTATTTATGATTTTGATGATAATAAACAAAATGATAAAGAATATCTTAGCTGGTATGATATTCTTGTAGAAAGAAGTGAAAAAGCTATCATAAAATTTGATTGTTCTCTTGAAGATTTTCTCGA